>CACMKZ010000004.1 GCA_902614375.1 uncultured Alphaproteobacteria bacterium | reverse complement strand
GCTCTTAAATCAATTGGAAGATGTCTATTTAAAAATAATGATGAATTATCTCCTGTAATTTCAATACCTGTGAAAGCATGAGACATGTCTAAAATTGTTGCGATTTGCTCACTTATTTCAATTTCTTTATTAAATAACCACCATTTCAAAGGTTCCATTCTCCATAATGATTTATTTTCAAAAATTATCCCTTTATTAAAACTAGGAATATTTTTAATTTTTAGTTCTTTTGATAGTAAATTATTCATTTCATCAATTTTGTCAGGCCAACAAGCAATTTGCAAAATTTCTAAACTTTTTAATTCTTTAAATGTTAGAGATTGTTTCTCACTTGATGAATATTTTCCGACCTTATAAATTGTTTCTAGTGCAGAATGTCTATGCATACATTCTTTCTCCATTAGGATCAATCATATGTGGTGAAACAACTTTTAAATTCATTTGTTTATTTCTTACAGGATCTGCCCCAACTAAATTGGTATCTTTCCATTTATCTAAACCCCCTTTGACAAAACCTAACCCAATCCAATGTCCAAGTTCAGGAGAATAAGTAACTGAGGTAATTCTTCCGATACCCTGTCCTTTAATATTATTTTTTTCACAGACAATAGTTCCAGCATTAAAAGTTTCCTTTAAGTTTGTAGGAAAGAAACCTACTAGAATTTCTCGATCATTATTTTTTAATACTCCTCGTTTTCTCATTGCGCTTCCAATATATGATTTTTTTGTAGAAGCCATTTTGCTTAAACCTGCATCATCAATTGTTACCCTTCCATCAAGCTCAGCGGCTGTTACATGACCTTTTTCAACTCTAAGTGCACCTAAAGCTTCTAATCCATATAAACATCCATCATATTTTTTTGCATTTTCCCAAAGTAGGTCCATCATTGTATTGGCAAAATCTGATTTGACATAAACTTCAAAAGCTAATTCACCAGAAAAACTAATTCTTGCAATTCTACAAGGAATATTACCTTTAAGAAATGTTGAAGTAACACCCATAAAAGGTAAGTTATTATTAGTTACAACCAAAGAATCATCGACACAATTATTGAGAACTTCTCTAGATTTAGGTCCTGCAATTGATACGCCAGCCCATTGTTCAGAAACACTAGTCACATTAACATTAAGATCTGTCCATCTAGTTTGAAGTAATTCTTCTAACCATGACATCACTTTTGCAGCTTCACCTGTAGACGTCGTCATAAAATATTCATTTTCTGCTAATCTCCAAGATGTGCCATCATCCATTACAATACCGTCATCACGCAACATGATACCGTATCTAGCTTTTCCAACTTGTAGTTTTGAAAAACCATTCGAATAAATTCTATTTAAAAATTCGGAAGAGTCTGGTCCTTGAATAGCAATTTTGCCTAATGATGTTATATCACAAATTCCAACTGTTTTTCTTACTGTTGATGCTTCTCTTATATAAGAGTCACTTAAAGTTTCATTTTCTTTGGGATAATACCAAGGTCTTTGATACAATCCAACTTCAATCATTTTTGCACCATGATCAATATTCCATTGATGCATTGGTGTTACTCTTAACGGCCTAAAATGTTTTCCAACATTTCTTCCGCTTAAGGCACCTATAGATACAGGAGTATAAGGAGGTCTGAAAACAGTAGTTCCAACTTCTGGAATTTCTTTATTTAAAAGTTCAGCCATTAAAGATAATCCAATGATATTTCCCATTTTTCCTTGATCGTTTGCCATACCTAAAGTTGTGTATCTTTTAAGATGCTCTACAGAAATGAAACCTTCACGATGTGCGAGTCTTATGTCATCTGTCGTTACATCATGTTGATAATCTACAAAACTTTTTGATCTAGATTTTTTATATTTTACTTCATAAAGTGGTTGTATGGGATTTTTCCATCCACCAGGTTTTGGGAAAAAATAATTTGTTTTAGAAATACCTAAACGGTTCAACGCATCTGTAGTTCCTGCTATCCCAGAAGCAATACAATCATTTTTATTCCATAAACCTCTAGAAGAACCTACCATTGTAATATTTTCTTTTGAGTCACTCGGTAAAAAACAAGCATTGCTATAATCCCATTTAGGCCTTACACCCCTGTGAGATAACAAATGTACAGCAGGCGACCAACCGCCTGATAATAGAACCTGATCACAATTTATAGTTTCAGATTTATTTATATCTTCACTTTTTGATACATCTAAACTATGAATTTTTTTTGAACCATTAATATTATAAGGCACATACCCTTTTCTAATTTCAAAACTTTTATTTGTTTCAATTTCAAGATTAGTTCGTGAGTCAAGAACAGTTACATTGGCTCCAGCTTCCGATAATTGTTGTGCTGTTTCATAAACAGAATCATTATTTGTAGCTATCGCAATTCTTTTTCCTGTGAGTACACCATATCTATTCAAATAATGCTTTGATGCATTTACAGTCATTACACCAGGAATATCATTATTATTAAATGCAATATGTCTTTCAATTGCTCCAGCGCCAACAATTATATGCTTTGCTCTAATAGTCCAAAATCTTTGACGTGGAATGTTTACATTTGGTGCTGATATATGATCTGTTACTCTCTCTAATAAACCAACAACACAATTATCATATAGTCCGAACGCAGTAGTTCTAGTCATTATTTTTATGCCTAGATTTTCAAGTTGATTTTTAATCCGTGAGTTATCAAAATTATTTTCTGCAAGTTGATCTCCTCCAACAAGACTATCTTGCTCAACTAAAATAACATCTAATTTTTTTTCTGCTGCCTCTATTGCAGCTGCAACACCAGCAGGTCCTGATCCTACAACAATTAAATCACAAAAATCATGAGCATGTTCATAAGAATCTGGATCAGGTAACTCAGAAGCACTTCCCATTCCCGCCGCTTTTCTAATAAACTTTTCGAAAAACATCCATATAGCTGTCCCTCTACCCCATTCAAATGGAGGTATTCCCATAAAAGTTTTATAATAAAAGCCAGCTGCAAAAAATCTACCTAAGTAATTATTTATTCCCGCTAGATCAAAATTTACATTTGGGAATGCGTTTTGACCACTTGCTTCCAAACCATTATATAATTCTTGTGTTGTTGCTCTTACATTTGGATCTCTTTTATCTTTTGAACCAATAGTAACTAAGGCGCCGGATTCTTCGACTCCACTAGAAAATATTCCTCTTGGTCTATGATATTTAAAACTTCTACCAACTATACCAATATTATTTGCAAGTAATGCTGATGCTAGAGTATCTCCTTCAAAACCTTTGTAATTCTTTTTATCCCAACTAAAGGATAGAATTTTATCTCTATTAATTTTTCCATAATTATCTAATCTTCTTGTTTTCATTTATTATTTTCTACAACCTTCTGTAAATTCGGATGACATGGTTTGACACTTTTTATTTCATGAGTGACTGTAGAACGTTCAACTACCAACCACATTCTACATCCATTAGAATGATGCCATGTTTCAAATTGAAAACCTTTTATATTTTTTCTGAAAAATATAGCTTCAGTCCATTCTTTCTCTGATGCATCTAACGAAGGATAATTGATTGTTGCATCACCTCCATAACTAAATTCACTATGATCTCTTTCACCACAATAAGGACAATTGATTCTAATCATTTAACCGTGCAATTTCGGATCAGGTCCTGCACCACGTTCATCTATATTGATACCTTTTTCAAATCTTTCTAAATTATGATTTTGCACGTAGTTATGTGGGCTTTCATTTGCAATTAAGTCGGCAAAATACCAACCTGATGCTGGACTTGCTTTAAAACCCCCATAGTTCCAACCAGCATTTAAATAGAGATTAGATATCGGTGTTTTACAAATAAAAAATGATCCGTCCATTGTCATGTCCATAACACCTGCCCAATGACGAAGTAATCTTATTCTTCCAAGTGAAGGAAATATTGCCATGGCCGCTTCGGCAACATCTTGAACCATAGGAAGATTTCCTCTTTGGGCATATGATTTATACCAGTCAAGATCACCGCCAAACACCATACTTCCTTTATCTGACTGCGATATATAGAAATGTGCACCACCTACACCGTAAACAACAACCTGATCTAGAAGTGGCTTAACAGCCTCAGATACAAATGCTTGTAGTTTATGAGACTCAATTGGCAGGTTGCCTAATTCTGCCATTTGCCATAATACTGAGGTATTGCCTGCAACAGCAAATCCTATTTTCTTTCCTTTTATAATTCCTCTTGAAGTTTGAATACTTTCAATATTTCCATTCTTTCTTGTAAAACCTGTAACTTCACAATTTTGCAGAATGTCTACACCTAATGTATCTGCAGCCCTTGCATAACCCCATGCAACTGCATCGTGTCTTGCATTGCCTGCTCTTTTTTGAACTGCAGCTCCAAGTATTGGAAATCTAGAATTATGATAATTTAAATGAGGAATTTTTTTCTTTAAAGTTTTTAAATCCCAAAGTTCTGCATCAGTTCCGTGGAGTCGCATAATATTATAAATCCGTGAAACTGAATCTTTAGCACCAGGGCTATGAAATAATGAGACATGAGCTCGTTGGCTAAACATTACATTATAATTTAATTCGTGACTTAAATTTTCCCATAACTTTAAAGAATGCTCATAAAATTCGTGGTTGCCTGGCATCATATAATTTGATCTTACAATAGTTGTATTACGTCCAGCGTTTCCTCCACCAATCCAGCCTTTTTCTAAAACAGCTACATTTTTTATATTATGATTCTTTGCTAAATAATATGCCGTGGCAAGACCGTGTAAACCTCCACCAATTATTACAACATCATAACTACTTTTTGGTTCTGGATCACGCCATTGTCTAGTCCAATAAGACTGACCATTTAAACCGTTTTTAATTACATTCCAGGCATTAAATTTTGTCATTTGTTTTATTAATTATTAGAATAGTTGATGAAAGTAAAATGAATTAACTTGCCATGCTAGTGTTATTTAATCACAGTTAACTTGATAAATCTGGCCATGTGTCATTTAATCTATAACCTTCTGGAAAAGGATCATCCTTATCGATATATAAACTTTGTTTTCCAGTAATAAATGCACTACCTGTTATTTTTGGAATAATACAATTTTTGTTATTAATTTTAATTTCCTTTTCAATACTTGCTTTAAATGAAGATCCTATAATAGACTTTGATATAAATTCTTCATTTATTTGTATTTCATTTTTTTCTTTCATTACTGCTAATCTTGCTGAAGTGCCTGTACCACAGGGTGAACGATCAAGTTTCCCAGGTCGTATAACAACTGTATTTAATCCTGTAAGTAATGATTGATTATTTTTTTTTAAGGGTTCAATAAATTGGCAAAAAGAAAGATAGTTTAATCCTTTAATAGTAGGATGTTCAAATCCTATAGATGCGTTCGCTTCTTTCAATAATTCTTTAGCAACATTTACAAATTTATTTGCATTCTTTGGTTCAATTTTAAGATTAAAATCACTAGCATTACAAATTAAAAAACTGTCACCTCCAAAAGCAGTACTTACTTTAATTGTACCATAATTTTTAGTCTTTAAATCTATATCTATTTTATCTGCAAAGCAGGCAAGATTAGTTAAAGTAACACTTTTAACTTTCTTATTTTCACAATCAGCAACAACTTTTATTAAACCACCGGGAGCTTCAAGTGTAAGCATGGTTTTAGGATATTTCATTTGAACAATATTTTTTTCTAATAAGACTGTCGTTACACAAATTGCATTTGATCCGCTCATTGGAGGATTATCTTCTGGCTCCATGATTACAAATCCAGCATCTGCATTTTTATTTGAAGGTTCTAAAATAATATTACAATGCTTAAAGACCCCTCCCCGAGGTTCATTTAAAAAAAAATTTCTCCATTTTTTATCTAAAAAAAGTTTTTTAGAAGCTTCCTCAGGTGAATTAAACTTCAAGCCTTTAATTCCAGTTACGACATCCCCAATTTCACCACAACAATGTGTATTAAATACTGTGATTTCATCCATGTGGAATTATTAGGTCATCAATATTTTTAGAGTGATGTGTAATTTGTTCATATCCATCTTTTGTTATAATAAAACTATCACCAACTTGTGATCTAAAATTATTTGCACTTGCCCCGCCATCAACGGCAAATACCATTCCAGGCTCCAGTACTGTTTTATTACCAACTACTAATTGTGGTTCCTCTAAAAAGCTAAAGCCTGTACCTCTTCCACATCGAAATGTAGGATAAGGGTATCCCTCAGACTGTATAGTATCTGCATAAGCAGCATGAACTTCTTCAGCTGTTACTCCAGGGCCAAGAATTTCAAGAGCAGCTTTTTGAGATTTAACTGCAGTCTCAAAAGCTTTTATTTGTTCATCGGATTGAATTTCTTCTACCCAAAATATTCTGTCAAAACCTAATTTAAACCTATGGAAATTTGTAGAACCACAATAACATACGAATACGGGATCACCTTTTTTTATAATTTTGGTTGAAGCACGATGGTGAGTTTTAGGTAAATCATGACCCGATGTCATAACAGGTAAAAAGTGAATATTTGGAGACATATTGATATTATCAGGATAAAATTCTTTTAAAAGATCTGCAGCTTTTCTTGTTCCAGCTTGTGATTGTGCAAGTGCAACCTCATACTCAGGAACATTATGGCCAATTGTTTTTTTTGCTGCCTCCATCATAGCCATGCCAACTTCGCCGGCATGACGAGCTATATTCAATTCATGATTAGATTTAATCATTCTTATATTATCTATTAATTTGGTTAAATCCCCAGGATGGTCTTCAAGTAATTCGTCTAAATAACTCTTAACCATTGGGTTAATTTTAAATTTTTCAATAAAAATATTTTTATGCTGATTTATGATTTGAGGTAATAATTCTCTCCATTCATTTCCAATACCATCATTCCATGTTTCAACCATATCTACAGGACAAGATTCTGGTACTAATAAAACATCAAGAAGAGGTGTAATTAAATAAGTTTTATGATCATTTGAAACAACTAATAATGTTGGTCGATGAAAATCCATATGAAGGAAGTCATGGTATCCTGTGAAATAATATATCGAGTCATCATCAGTTATAATTGAGAGATCAATATTGTTCTCAGACATTTTTTTCTTTAGTTTATTTAAGTTTTCAGAAAACATTTATTTTAATTGTTGTTCTACCAATTCAGTCCAATATGAAGAGCCTATAACTAATAATTCGTCATTAAAATCATAATTATCAGCATGTAAAGGTCTGGAATGCTGCTCTGATGTTCCGTTACCCATTAAAACAAAGCAGCCAGGTTTTTCATTTGCCATAACAGAAAAATCTTCTGAGAATAAACGTGGTTCTATATTAGCATTACATTTATCACTACCAAGTAAAGTAACTGCAGCTTTTGTTGCAGACTCAGTTTGAATTTTTGAATTAAAAGTTACAGGACAGGCTGTTTCATATTTAACACTACCATTAACACCATGTGCATTGCAAATCCCTTCAACAATTTGTAACATTTTTGAAGCGATTTTTTCATTTGTTTCTTTTGATAAAGCTCTCGCGTCACCAGTCATTTTTACCATACCTGGCAGAACATTTTTTTTACCATCGGTTATAAATTCGGTAATAGACACTATGCCATTGTCTGCTGGATTTAATTTCCTAGACACTATCGATTGAAGTGCTACAGCTATTTGAGAACCAACAGTTATTGCATCTACCCCCATATGAGGTAATGCAGCGTGCCCACCTTTAGTTTTTATTTCAATTTCAAATAAATTTTCGCTGGCTGTAATAGCTCCATTTCTTGTACCAAATGTTCCAATTTCCATGTTAGGAATATTGTGCATAGCGTAAACTTCATCAATGTTAAATTTATCAAACAATCCTTCATCTATCATTGTTCTTGCACCGAATGTATTCTCTTCATCAGGTTGAAAAATAAAATATACCGTACCGTTAAAGTTACCTTTTTCTGATAAATATTTTGCTGCGCCTAATAACATTGTTGTGTGACCATCATGTCCACATGCATGCATTCTGTTATCAAACTTGGACTTATAACTAAACTTATTAGTTTCATGTATAGGAAGAGCATCCATGTCGGCTCTTATACCTATAGATTTTGAACTATTTCCTTTTTTTAAAATTCCAACTACTCCAGTTCTGGCAATACCAGAATGAACTTCTATTCCAAACTCTTTTAGAAGTGTTGACACTTTTGCTGCAGCATACTCTTCTTCAAAACTTAATTGCGGGTGCATATGAAGATCATGACGCCATTCTACTAATTGGTTATGCAATGACTGAGTTTTCATAACCTACATATTATTAAATTCTTTAATCTTATTGTCTAGAGAAAGCATATATTCATAATGTGAATTCCAAAATTTTTGATCTTTTCTTTTTTCAAATTCTTCAAGACTTACACCTTGTTGCTCTACCCATGTAAAGTACCCTAAATTAAATATTCTTTTCTTATCCATGTAAGAAAGTTCTAACATATTATCAGTAGATATCCCTGATAAGTATTTTCCAAATAGTTCAGCACAAACTATTTCATCATAATTATTTTTAAAATCAGCAATGGTCTTGTTCAACTCTGACATGTATAAATCTGCACCATCTGTAGCGACGGTTATAATTGCGTCATCACTATTTAAATCCATATATTTAGCTAGTTTTATTGATGCCAATATATTTGCTATTGCTGAAAAGCCAAATTCAGGAAGTCGTGAAACAAAATCAGGCTCAAAATTTTTTTTCTCAATTAAAAACTTTTTTCCTATTTCAGTATTGAAAATCATATTTAGATTATTTGTAGCTTGATCAGAAACATCTACGACAAAATCTGTATTCATTACATTATGAATAAGGGGAACATGTTTGTCACCAATTCCTTGTATATTATGTTCACCATAACCTCCATGAAGCAAAGTTGGGCACTCCAAAGCTTCAACAACTGCAATCTTCGTCTGTAATTTATCTTTAAGATAATCTCCTGCTGCTAGAGTACCACTTGATCCTGAGGCACTTACGTAAAACCTAGGAGTTAAATTACTGTCACCTTTAACTTTAAGAAATGATTTTTCAAAAGATGGACCCGTTATAGAACGATGAATACTGTAATTATAATACTCATCAAATTGATTTATAATATCATTCTGATTATCTTTTTTTAATTCATTACAAGCATCGTAAATTTCTTTAACATTACTTTCTGTGCCTTTTGTCTTTATGATATTTTTTTTATCTTCAACCCAATTATTCAACCATTCAAATCTCTCATTACTCATTCCTTCAGGAAGTATTGCAATACTATTAAGACCCATTATCCGAGATATTGCTACTCCGCCCCTACAATAATTTCCAGTAGAAGGCCAAACTGCTTTATGTTTTTCATAATCAAAAGTGCCATTTAATATTCTTGGAAGCAAACAACCATAAGCCGCCAAAACTTTATGAGCTGTTATTAAGGGAAAATATCGTCCCATATTTACAATTATCTTTGCCTTAACACCTGTGAATTCTGTTGGTAGCACAATATATTCAGGCTCATTTCCAAAACCTGATTGATCTCTTTTATTAAACCAATGAACTCTAAAGAGGTTAAGGGGATTGATATCATTATTATTTATTTTTTTTAGAGAATTTTTAATATCATCATTAATAATTTGAGGGTCTTGAAGTTCACTAATACTTGGCAAGACAACTCCTTTTGATTTGAAATAATCAGACGTTTTTTTTATTATTGCTTGAGTCATAAATTAAATATTGATGCCTAAATTATTTGTTTTACAAAGATTATAAGCAAATCTTGCTATTGCAGTATCTTGTACGCCAGTTCCTGTCAAATCACATATTGTTATATCTTCTTTATTTTTTCTTCCTATACTTGGATCGTTAATAATATCGCCAAGTTCATTAAATTTTTCTTTAGAAGAAATTATATTTTGTTTTAAAGCATGATGTAATTCACCCAAAACACTTGTTTGTAATTGATTGTCAGGCACATATTGATCGCAATAATTTAACATATGAGGATCTAATTCATTTTTTTGTTCAGCATCTGATCCCATTGCTGTTATGTGAGTTCCTTTATTTATCCAATCAAATTCCAAAAGCGGTTTTTTACTAGGAGTTGTTGTAACGATTATTTCTGATAAGCTTGCCAATTCTTTGCAAGAAGAAGCTACATGCAAATCTAAATCTAAATCTTTAAAACTTTTTATAAATTGATTTGCTTTTATTTTATCTCTTGACCAGACTATTATTTTATTAATTTTTCTAACTAACATTATTGCTTGCAGTTGTAATTTGGCTTGAATTCCAGCTCCAATAATACCAACAGATTTAGCATTGTGATTTGATAAATATTTTGTAGCTATAGCTCCTGCTATAGCTGTTCTAGTATCTGTAAGATAACCTTCATCCAATAGAACAGATTTTACAACACCAGTCTTTGAATCTAATAAAACCATCAGTCCATTACTAGATGGCAAACCAAGTTTTGGATTTTCAAAAAAACCTGAAGCGATTTTTATTGCAAAACTATCAAGACCCTCAACGTATGCAGCTTTAACATCTGATTCACCATGATATTTTTCAATATCAATTCTCATTATAGGTGGCATCATTACCAATCCCTTTGATAAACTTTTAAATGCTTCTTCTATTATTGGTATGAGATTTTTATTCAACTCTACATGTTGAATAATATCATTTTTATTAAGGATGAGCATGGCTTAAAACTTTGTTAAATAGTTCCGAGTCAATATTTCCACCACAAATTAAGCAAATTATATTTTTTCCTAAGTGCGATGTTAGTTTTTCTTTAACAACCATTACACTTGTTGCTGCAGCACCTTCAGATACAATTTTATGTTCTAAAAAATTTATTCTAATTCCCTCAGCTATTTTTTCTTCACTTACTAAAACAAAGTCATCAACGTATTGTTGTACAATATTAAATGTAAATTTATTATCTAAACCAATACTGCCCCCTAGACAATCAGCTAAAGTTTCAGTTTCCTCTACATCAACAGGTCTACCTTCTTTTAGACTTTCATACATTGAAGGACCTCTTTCCATAGATACGGCAATAATTTTTGTGTCAGGTTTTTGAAGTTTAATAGCCTGAGCAATTCCAGATATAAGACCGCCACCAGATGTTGGTATAATTACTGTATCAACTTCAGGAAATTCAGTAAGCATTTCAAGCCCAACTGTACCTTGGCCTATAATAATGTCTTCATCATCAAAGGGGTGAATTAATGTGATATTTTTTTCTTTCGAAATTTGTTTAGCATACAAATCAGCTTCATCACTATTCTTTCCAATAATTTCTACTTTTGCTCCTAATTTTTCAATAGCCTCTTTTCTATATTCTGGAACCATTGAAGACATGTATATTGTTGATTGAATGCCCAATACCTTTGAAGCATAAGCAACACCTTTGCCGTGATTGCCTGTAGAAACTGCGATGACTCCTTTGTTTTTGTCATCTTCACTTAAAGAAAGTAGCTTATTAACAGCACCTCTTAACTTAAATGAACCAGTGATTTGAAAATTTTCTAATTTTAGTTTTACTGTATTATTTTTTGATAGGAAATTAGAATTAATTAATGGTGTATAATTAACATAAGGTAAAATTTTCTTATGTGCATCTTGTATCTGTTGAAGTGTAATCAATTTTAACCCTTTTTAATGTAATTTAAATAGATTTCCAAAACCATCAATTTTTTGATTAATATTAGATAATCTTAATGAATCCCAAATCATAGCTTGATTGCTTGAAATGATATCTGTGCTTAATTTTGACTCTAATGTTTCGATAATATCAATTACTTTTAATGCAGTACAAGAAACAAAAATGCTATCAACATCTGTTAAATCAATTGAGGAAATTGTTTCCATTAAACTGTCATGAGTAACTTTGGCAATTTCTGAGTCATAATTTAAATTAAACGAACTAAATGATTTAATTTCAAATCCAAAATCGATTAAATGGTTGTAAACTTTAACATTAACATCCTTTGGATACGGTGTAAGAACAGCAATTTTTTTATGGTTTAACAATTTAAGTGCTTTGATAGCTGCTGTAATAGGTGTAGTGATTAAAGCATCAGGTTTAGCTTTAAAGATTTCAGATTTTATTCTTTTTTCACCAATTTCTATAGTACCAGAAGTGCATCCATAGGCTACAACTTGTATTTTTTCGTTGGGCAATATTTGATTTGTTGTTTCTGTAAGATGATCAGCCATCTTTAAATAATTTTCATGAGTTAGAGGATTTAAAAAAGGTATCCTATTAAAAAATAGATCAACTGGTAAATTGTGGCAAATTTTTCTAAAATCCTGCTCAATAGTAAAATCAGTTGATAATGTAATTATACCAATTCTAGAAAAGTTTGTATCATGTAAATTGGCTTTAACGTTATTTTGATTAAAATTAGCCATTATTGATTAGGAAAATAATCCTCACATTCACCTTCTCTGTAAACATCAGTTGTGGCACAATGTAAGCTTCCACCAAATGCATAAACGTCTCTAAAAGGAACAGGAATAACATCCAATCCAAAACTTTCCATTTGTTTAATCATTTTTTCTTCCGTTGCCTCGACGCATATAGTTTTAGGATCAATTATCAAAACGTTCATTGATAACCAGATTGATGAATAACACATAGGTGGCGGACTATTATGAATAGAAGGTGCTGCCTCATGAATTTCCCATTTATTATCATCAAAAATTTTTCTTTGCTCTGATGATATTTTTCTATTCGGATTAATAATTATAACTCCTGGTTTAATAGGAGTAAAACATGCATCAATGTGAGTTGGAATTAAATCACCTGGTAAATTAATTTGATGAACACGATGATTGGGATAATGTCTTCTTAACCAATCTAAGCCACTTAAATTTGATGTAAAATTATTATGATAAAAAAGATCTTTTCCAAAGCGTAAAATTTCTGCTGCATCAAAAAGTGGTTCTTTTTCTGTCAATATCATGTCTCTATTTTCGATTTTTTTATAACGTTCTTCTTCCGTTATACCTTCAGGAAGATAATTAGACTTATACGATTGATTAGTTAATCTTGGTTTAGGTGCCGATTCCCATCTCATATTTTTATCTTCTGTATAATATTTTTCAAGTAGTGGTCTATAAGCAAGGTACTCAAACCATCTACATCTATAAGACATGGGCGCCTCTAGCATTTCATTTCCTACAGTAAGAATAACATCTCTTGGAGGCATGCAACCAAACATACCATCATTAAACCAATCGGGTGTCTCAATACTCTGAGAAAAGTCAATAGGTGTTGGTCTATCAACTTTTATATTTAGGGAATTTAAAATTTTAACAAAGTTTTCTAATTGTATATTTGCTTTATCAATTGACTCTTTTGAGCGTGGTCCATGAGATCCTGCCATACCACTATCTTTACTAATTTTTGGTTCAAGTGCTGGTTCCATTGGAGGTATGTTGGCATTTTCAACTGCTCCAACTATAACATGTTTTAATGGATCCCATTCATTCCAAGAATTAACTATTGTCATTATATTTTCCTTAATTTAAAACTATGCATTATAATTAAAACATATGGAATTAAATAACAAATCACTCTTTAAACAAAAATGTTTCATAAATGGGGAATGGGTTGGTAGTTCTTCAGGTGAAACTCTTGAAGTAAATAATCCAGCATCTCTTGAAATAATTGGCAACGTCCCAAAATGCTCAGTTTCAGAAACTAAAAAAGCTGTAGATGATGCAAATACTGCTTTCCAAACTTGGAAAGAAACTACTGCTAAAGAAAGATCAGTTATTCTTAAAAAATGGGGGGAACTAATCACAGAAAATGCAGATGATTTAGCTAAAATAATGACTATTGAGCAAGGTAAACCTCTAGCTGAAGCAAAGGGCGAAATACTAATGGGTGCTTCTTATATTGAGTTCTATGCTGAAGAAGCAAAAAGAGTGTATGGTGATGTAGTTCCTGATCCTAGACCTGGTAAAAGAATTGTAATAATTAAACAACCAGTTGGTGTTGTGGGAGCAATAACTCCATGGAATTTTCCAAATTCAATGATCACAAGAAAATGTGCAGCCGCTCTAGCTGTTGGTTGTACTACTGTTGTTAAACCAGCAAGCCAAACACCCTATTCAGCATTAGCTGTAGCAGTGCTTGCTAAAGAAGCTGGTTTTCCAGACGGTGTATTTAATGTCATAACTGGATCGGCAAGTGAAATTGGCAAAGAGCTAACAAGTAACCCTATTGTAAGAAAAATTTCTTTTACAGGATCTACAGAGGTTGGAAAAATACTTTTAGAACAAAGTGCTTCAACAGTAAAAAAAGTTTCTATGGAACTTGGTGGTCACGCACCATTTATTGTTTTTGATGATGCAGATATGGATGAGGCTGTTGCAGGAGCACTTCAAAGTAAATTTAGAAATAGTGGTCAAACGTGTATTTGTTCAAATAGAATATTTGTGCATGAAAATATTTATGATGAATTCCTAGAAAAATTTACAAATGAAGTCAGTAAAATAACAGTGGGCAATGGACTTGAAGATGGAATTGTATCTGGCCCTTTAATTGATCAATCCTCTTTAGCAAAAGTAGTTGATCATGTACAAGACGCAGTTAATACAGGAGCTAAAATAGCAATTGGTGGAGATGTGCATTCGCTTGGTGGGAATTTCTATCAACCAACTGTTCTCTCTAATGTATCTACAAAGGCAAAAATAACTTTTGAAGAAACATTTGGACCTGTTGCTCCTCTTTATAAATTTTCCAGTGATGATGAAGTGATTAAAATGGCTAATGATACTCCATATGGATTAGCTTCATATTTCTATTCAAGAGATATAGGAAGAATTTGGAGAGTTGCCGAAGCACTTGAATATGGAATTGTATCTATTAACAATGGACTACCAACAATTGCAGAAGTTCCTTTTGGAGGTGTAAAAGAATCGGGAATGGGAAGAGAGGGTTCTCGATATGGCCTTGATGATTATTTAACTATAAAATATATTTCAATGGGCGGTATTTAAGAAAGCCAAGCTGCTCCTCTTACACCACTAGAATCACCATGAATATTTTTTACAACTTTAGTGTGAAGCGTATCTGTAAATACATATTTTTTTAATGCATCATTTATGTTTTCATAAATAAAATCGATATTTGACATTCCTCCACCCAAAACTATTACGTCTGGATCTAAAATATTACAAACTAAAGATAAGCCTCTTGCTAAATGATCGACATATTGATTTAGCGCAAAGATACTATCTTCTTCTTTATTATTAAAACCTTCTAATATTTGATGTGAATTATAATTTTTATTGAAACGTAAATTATATACAGATGAAAATCCTGGCCCAGATATATAGGTCTCTAAGCAACCATCTTTTCCACAATAACATTTTTTAACATATTTTTTTTCATCTTCTGTTCTGCTAGGCAAAACTATATGTCCCCACTCTCCACTTATACTATTTCGACCTCTTATGACTTTTTGATTGATGCTAATACCACCACCTACACCAGTTCCTATAATTACTCCAAACACAACTTCATAACCTTTGCCAGCCCCATCAACCGCTTCAGAAAGAGTAAAACAATTAGCATCATTTTCTAAATTTACGTTTCTATTTAGAATTTTATCTAAATCTTGCTTAAAAGGTTTGCCATTTAACCATATTGAATTTGCATTTTTTATTAAAGCTGTATCATTTGATATGGCTCCAGGCATTCCCATGCCGACAGTCTCTGATTTGCCATGTTGATCTTCAAAATGATTTATTATGGATAGTATTCCCTTAATTGTACCATCATAACTTTTTTCAGTATTAATTCTTTTTCTATCTATTTCTGTTCCTTCGGCATCTAATAAAATACCCTCAGTCTTGGTACCACCTACATCAATACCAATTTTCATTAACTTTATTTATTTTTTATAAACTGCCAAATTAAAGGTGTAATTGTTGCAGCTAGGGCAATTTTTACTGGCTCAGTGAACTTATATAAAAGTAAACCATTATTAATAGCTTTAGAATAACTTTGATAAACATCGACTGTAGCTGCATCTGCCCACAATGTATTATACCAAAAACCAAGCCAAAGTAATCCAGGGATAAAAATAATAACACTGCCTAAGAATAGTATTAAAAGTGTTTTAAAATAATTTTTATCATAATTTTTTTCTGCCATGAAACCAACAAAGTAACTTGATAACAGCATACCCATTAAATAACCAGCAGTTGGTCCAATAAAATAAGCTGGTCCTCCAAATGGCGGTGATGCAAATACAGGTAGACCTACAAAACCTTGAAATAAATAAAATGAGAAAGTCACAACAGATAATTTCCAGCCAACCGTAAGAGCAAAAACCAATACTACTAATGTCTGCATTGTTATTGGAACAGGTGGTATATTAATTTGAAATCTGGCAGATATTGCTAAAAGTAAGCTGCCAATAATAATTATAAAGATGTTTCTAATAAGTTTTTGAGTTTTTAAATTAGCCAATAATGCATCAATTAGTAAAGTATTATTCATAGTTTGTGTTTAGACTATTTTATATTTAGCTTCAAGCTTATCCCAAAAATCTTTTTCTAATTTAACATTATTTAATGCATTAATTTGTTTCAATCCAGTAGGTGAAGTTACATTGATTTCAGTCAGATAATTTCCAATTATATCAATTCCAACAAAAAAAAGATTATGTTCTTTTAATTTTGGCCCCAAAGTTTCAACGATTTCTTCATCTCTATAAACGAGATCTGTTTTGCTTGCTTTACCACCTGCATGAAAATTTGCCTTTAAATTACCTTCTTGGGGTATTCTAGCAACTGAACCAAAATATTCACCATCAAAAAAAACGATCCTCCTGTCTCCGTGCTCTATCTCATTGATAAATTTTTGGACCATTATAGGCAAGTGTAGATATTCCTCTAATATTTTAGAATTGAAATTACTTTTATCAAATCTATGTATCCCATCCCCTCCATTACCATAAAGAGGTTTGGTTATGATATCTTCTTCTTTATCTAAAAATTCTTCAATAATTTTTAAATCTTTTGTTACTAATGTAGGTGGCATAAATTCTTTAAAATTAAATGTAAATAATTTTTCAGTAGAATTTCTAACTGCTGTTGGATCATTTACAACAATTGTTGAAGATGGAAGTAAATCCAAAATATAAGTCGATGTGATATAATTCATATCAAAAGGAGGATCTTGTCTTAAAAAGATAAATTGAAAATCTTCTAATTTGGCAATTATTTTATTAGATTTAAAATTGAAATAATTTTTTTCATCTAGCAATAACTCTAAATAATATCCAGATGCTTGAATAGTATTCTCTTTTATGAATAAATCTTTTGGATTGTAATAAAAAATATCATAATCTCTTTCTTGCGCCTCATAACCTATTAAAAAAGATGTATCGAATTCATAATCAATTTTTTCAATATCATCCATTTGAATTGCTATATTTTTTTTCATTAGAATATTTCTTCCTCATATATTTTATTAATATTTTTTTTCCATTCACCATTATATTTGCTAATTAATAAATCAGCCGGTGAATGGCCATTTGATAGATTTTGTTCTAAATCTTTAAGATAAAATGTTTCATTATATTTTTCATTTTTGACTAGAATATTTCTTTTTTCTAAACCTGATTTTGAAATTTCAAATAATTTTTGTGCAATATCTAACAAAATGCCATTTTTGAATTTGGTTTGCAGACCTTCTTTTGGCACTAAACTATTAATCAAATTTCTATCTTTTTGAGTCCAGCCCTCAACTATTTCATTTGTTTTATCAATAGATTCATCATTATATAAAATACCAATCCAAAAAGCAGGTTGGGAACATATTAAATCCCATGAACATGCATCCATGGAACGAATTTCTAAGAATTGCTTTAATCTTACTTGAGGAAATAAAGTTGATAAATGGTTTATCCAATCTTCAATAGTGGTTTCAAAGTGCAAATCTTTAGAGATGTTGTTATTCATAAAATCTCTAAAAGTATAATCGGTCATATCTATATATTTGTGATTTCTAATTACAAAATACATTGGCACATCAAGAGCATATTCAGCATATTTTTCAAAATTAAAATCTTTATCAAAAACAAATGGTAATAAACCTGTTCTATTTTTATCTGTGTGATGCCAAAAATGAGATCTTAAACTCTTATATTTAGAGACTTTTTTTTGATCAAATGGTGAGTTAGCAAATATTGCAGTTGCAATTCCTTCAAGATTTAACATTAATCTATACTTAGCAATCATATCTTCTTCAGAATGATAATCCAAATTTACTTGGTTTGTGCAAGTACGTTTCATCATATGATGTCCCAGAGTACCGACTTTAGGCATATATTTTTTCATTATGGAGTATCTTTGTTTTGGCATCCAAGGCAATTCATCAAGGGATAAACTAGGTTCCACGCCTAAGCCCAGTAATATAAAATTAAATTCTTCACCAATTTCTTTTAATTCTTTTAAATGCCTATTCGTTTCTGTGCAGGTTTGATGAATATTTTTTAATTGAGCTCCAGATAATTCAATCTGACCGCCTGGTTCTAAAGTTATACTTTCACCAAATCTTTCTAGAGCAATTATTACAGTATTTTTATCATCATACTTTGGTTTCCATCCCTTATTTACAAATTTTAAAAGAATATCTTTTATGCCGTTTGACTCTTCATAAGATAATTGGTGTAAATTGTTTTTATTTAAAACAAATTTCTCGTGTTCTACTCCTATGCGTAAGTCATTCTTGTCTTTAATTCCTTTATAAAAGTAATCTATTAGATCATTTTTTTTTAGCATTGATTTAACTTAAATAGGCCAGATTATATTAAAAATAAAGTTGCTAATCCTAGAAAAGATAGAAAACCAAAAACATCTGTTATTGTAGTCAAAATTACAGCAGATGCTAAAGCAGGATCAATTTTCAACTTATCTAAAATTAGTGGAATTACAATTCCTGAAAAACCAGCAATAATTAAATTTAATATCATGGCAAGACCTATTATTAAACCCAAAAGCAGATTATCAAACCAATAAATAGAAATTAAAGATATTATAATAGCGAATATAATGCCATTTATACCACCAATAAGAGTCTCTTTAGTTATAATTTTTAGAGCATTGCTAGCTGTTAATTCTTTCACAGCAATAGCTCTCACTGCAACTGTTAAAGTTTGAGTGCCGGCATTGGCACCCATTGAAGCTACGATAGGCATTAAAATAGCTAAGGCTACTACTTTTTCTATGGCAACTTCAAATAGACCTATGACTATAGAAGCGACTACAGCTGTCATTAAATTTATAATTAACCATGAAATTCTAGATTTTGTTGTAGTAATAACTGACTCATACAAATCTGTATGATCTACACCTCCAAGCTTTAAAATATCTTCCTCTCTCTCTTCTTCTATAACCTCTACAACATCATCAACTGTAATTGATCCAATAATTTTTTTTTGATTATTAATCACTGGGGCACTGACTAATCCATATTTATTAAATAATAAAGCTACATCCTCTTGATCTGTATTTACATCTATTAATCTTAAATCTTTATTTGTTATTGAATTTAATTCTATTTCTCTTTTTGAACCCATTAATCTTCCCAATGGGACTACACCTTTTACTTCTTTATTATTATTTATTAAATAAATATCATAAAAATCTTCAGGTAGATTGTCTTTATTGTTTCGTAAATAATCAATTGCTTGACCAACATTCCATGATTGAATGACTGCAACAAATTGTCTTTGCATTAATCTTCCAGCTGAGTCTTGAGGATAATTTAATCCTTCTTCAACCAAAGTTCGTTCTTCTTTATCTAAATTCTCTAAGAATACACTCTGATCTTTTTCTTCTAAATCTTCGGCTAAGTCGACAGCATCATCAATATCTAAACTTTTAGCATTATTAGCTAATTGTTTTATATCCAAAGTTTCTATTATTTCCTCTCTAACACTATCATTTAAATAAGTTAAAATTTCAGGATCAAAATTTTTATCAATTATATTCAATAGGCTTAATCTTAAAACTGGGTCTAAATTTTGAAGAATATCTGCAATATCTGCATTATGAATATCTTTTAAATAAGATAAAACGTTATCATATTTATAATTTTCTAAATATTCAGTTACTAATTCAACGGATTTAGTTGAAAAATCCTGATCTTTCTTAATAATAATTTCTTCCATATAAATTGGTGCGGCTGAGAAGACTTGAACTTCCACAGGATAAATCCCACAGCGACCTCAACGCTGCGCGTATACCAATTCCGCCACAGCCGCCTATATAGTAGATTAAATATCAGATAGAATATTAACTAGCAATAAAGTAAAATAGACAACATGAAAGAGATTGAAGTTAAAATATCTATGAATGAAATAAATTACGATCAGGCAGTCGTGTTTATGGAGTCAAAAGTAGAAAAAATACATAACAATCTGTCAAAAGAATTATTATGGTTTTTAAATCATAATCATGTTTTTACTCAAGGAACTAGTGCTAAAAATGATGAGGTATTAAACTCTGGTATTATTGATGTAATTAAAACAAATCGGGGAGGCAAAACAACGTATCATGGTCCAGGTCAAAGAATTGTTTATTTTATGTTAAATTTAAATAATAAAAAAAAAGATATACGAAAATTCATATCTATAATTGAAGATTCATTAATCACCTTTTTAAAAAATTACAATATTGAAGCTAGATCATTCAAAGATAGAGTGGGTATTTGGGTAATTAAAAGTAATAAAATAACTTTTGATAAAGAAAAAAAAATTGGCGCTATTGGTCTTAGAGTAAAAAAATGGATTACTTATCATGGTATGAGTTTTAATATTAATCCTGATCTGAGATATTATGATTATATTCACTCATGTGGTTTAAAAGAATATGAAAATACTTCTATGGAAGAATTAGGTATTAAATTAGATCAAAGTGAGTTTGATGAAAGTTTTAAAAATATATTTATAGATAAATTAAAAAGAATCTAAGTGAGTTTGGAAATTTTTAATTAAAGTTAAATTATTTTTTTTAATAAAAGTTATAAAATGATCGGGTAGATCTGCTACATACTCCAGTATTTTATTATTAATTGAAAATTTTAAACTATAAGCATGTAGCATTAATTTTTCCTTTCTTAACTTAGATAAACTATTATATTTTTTATCACCTATAATTGGACAACCTAGATTTTTCGAAACAATTCTTAATTGGTGTGTTTTGCCAGTTTTAGGGTTATACAATAACTGTGATATCCCAGTTTTTGTGTTGAGTAGTTTATAATTAGTTATACTATTTTCAGTTTTGAATTTTTTATTTTTTATACTCAAATTTACTTGTGATGTTTTATTTTTTGGGACTCCTTCGCATAAAGCTAGATAAAACTTTTTAATTTTTTTCTGTTTAAAGAGTAATGAAAAATACTTTGCGTATTTTAAATTTTTTGCAATTAGTAGTAAACCTGTGGTTTCTTTATCAAGTCTATGTACGAGTCTATATTTTGAATTAATATTTTTAATTATATGATCAATAGATAGATTAATTTTACTCCCGCCTTGAGTAGCAATCCCATCCCATTTGTTTAAAACAAGAAAATTATTATTTTGAAATATTATTGACTTATTAAACTTTATTAAATCTTTTTTTGAAATTTTTATGTTTTTTTTAATAATTATTCTATTTTTATATAATTGATCATGAAAGTTTAAAATATTTAAAGTATCATTATATTTAATAAGGTAATTTGAAGAAGTGCGACTATTATTAATTAATATATTTTTTTTTCTTATATTTTTTTCAATAAAACTTTGAGTAAGAGAGGTATACAAATTTTTCAAATACTTATCTAATCTTACTTCATAATTTTCTTTTATTTTTATATTTTTTATCAATTTGTTACTTATTTATTATTATTCCTAAATAAGCAGATAAAATACAAACCGATATTGAAAAGAAAATATAAGTAAGAGACACAAAGATTTTTTTTTCCATAATTAAACTGAGTACTTCATAAGAAAAAGTAGAGAAAGTTGTAAAAGATCCAAGTAATCCAACAATTAAAAAAAATTTAATAAAGTCTTCAGAAAAATTTCTTAAGATATTAGAAGTAATAAGATATCCAATTAAAAATGATCCCAAAATATTTACTGAAAGTGTTCCATAAACATTTGTTGCAAAAAAATATTTGCTTAAATTAGTTAAGATAAGTCTTAATACAGCTCCGATTGCTCCACCTGTAGCTACAAGAATAATATTAAACAATAGCTTCTAAATTTGAGGTTGCTGATCTACTTCTTCTGTAGATTTTTTTTCAATGAGCGGACCGCTATCGAGTCCTTTTGCATTTTCATCCCTATCAACAAATTCTATAACTGCAGTAGGTGCATTGTCACCAAATCTATTTCCAAGTTTTATAATGCGAGTGTATCCTCCACTTCTATTTTTATATCTGTCGGCGAGAACATCGAATACTTTTTTAGACATCACTTTATCTTGTAATATAGCAATAGCTTTCCTTCTTGATAGTAAATCACCCTTTTTTCCAAGAGTTACAATTTTTTCTACAAATCTTCTAAGCTCTTTTGCCTTTGAAAGAGTAGTAGTAATTTGCTCATGCTTTATAAGAGCATTTGACAAGTTCATGAACATAGCTTGCCTATGGGGGCTATTTTTGTTTAGTTTTTTATTTTTAATATTATGTTTCATTTAGTTACTTGTTAAATGGATCTTCATATTTTTTTGCTAAATCGTCAATATTTTCAGGCGGCCAATCAGGAACTGACATACCCAAGTTAAGCTCCATTTGTTGAAGAACCTCTTTAATCTCATTTAATGATTTTCTTCCAAAATTTGGTGTCCTTAACATTTCAGATTCTGATTTTTGAACAAGATCTCCGATGTAAATAATATTATCATTTTTTAAACAATTTGCTGATCTGACTGAGAGCTCTAATTCTTCTACTTTTTTTAGCAAATTAGAGTTGAAAGAAAGTGCTTCAGCTTGAGATTGATCTGGTAAAACCTCTGGTTCATCAAAATTAATAAAAGGTTGAAGCTGATCCTGTAAAATTCTAGCTGCTAAAGCTATTGCATCATCTGGTGATATTGCTCCGTTAGTTTCAACTTCAAAAATTAATTTATCAAAATCTGTAACCTGTCCTACTCTACTATTCTCTACTTTGTAAGAGGCTCTAACTACAGGACTAAACATTGCGTCTAATTTTATTTCACCAATTATTTTATTTTCATCATCAGCAACCTCTGCAGAAACATAACCCTTTCCAGTTTCTACATTTGCTTCAATCTCAACTTCAGCGTTTGAGTCTAAAGTCATTATAAGTTGATCAGGATTCATAATTTCTGTTTCTGAATCGGTCTCAAAATTTCCTGCCCTCAATTCTCCTGAACCAGATGATTTGATATACATTTTTTTAAGACCTGGAGAGTGAACTTTTACTGCTATAGATTTAAGATTTAATAATATATCTGTTAAATCTTCTTTTACTCCAGGAATAGTTGAGAACTCATGAACAACACCCTTTATTTTTACGGAGGTAATTGCCGCTCCTTGGAGAGAAGATAGTAAAATTCTTCTTATGGAATTACCTAAAGTTAAACCGAAACCACGCTCTAATGGTTCTGCGGTAAGTTTTCCAATTTTACCATTACTTTCTTCTACATTAACCTCCATTTTAGTAGGCTTAATTAATTCACTCCAGTTTTTTTGTAACACTTAATGCTCCTTTTTAAACTCTTCTTCTTTTTCTTGGTCTGCAGCCATTATGAGGTATTGGTGTTACATCTTTTATTGATGTAATTACATATCCAATTGATTGCAATGATCTAAGAGCTGACTCCCTTCCGGAACCCGGGCCAGATACTTCAACTCTAAGATTTTTTAAACCATATTCTTTTGCTTTATTACCTACATCCTCGGCTGCGATTTGTGCTGCGTATGGAGTCGATTTTCTAGATCCCTTAAAACCTTTATGGCCAGCTGATGACCATGCTAAAGCGTTTCCTTTTTCATCAGAAATAGTAATGATAGTATTGTTAAATGATGAAATGATATGTGCTATTCCAGAGGACATTTTCTTTTTTAATTTAGATTTTTTTTTGTCAGACATATTATTTTATCCTTTAGTTACTTTTTTCTTACCAGCAATTGCCACTGCTTTTCCTTTTCTTGTTCTTGCATTTGTGTGGGTTCTTTGACCCCTTACTGGTAATTTTTTACGATGTCTTAATCCCCTATAACAACCTAAATCATTTAACCTTTTAATGTCTAAAGAGATTTTTCTTCTTAAATCACCTTCAACTGAATAATCTTTATCAATTAAATCTCTAATTTTATTAATTTCATCTTCATTTAACTCACTAACTCTCTTAGAAATATCTATTGCTGCATTATCACAGATATCTTTTGCAATCTTTCTACCAATTCCAAAAATATAGGTAAGAGCTATGTTTACCTTTTTGTTAGTGGGAATATTAACTCCAGAAATTCTAGCCATATACAAATCCAAAAAAAATGAATGAGGGTGAATACATGATAATTGCACAGGTCGTCAAGGATAGATATATGAATTTTTGGCTGTTTTTCATGATTTTTTTAGAATTTGTTTAATTTTTTCAGTTATTTCTTGAATTTGCAATGATCCATCTATTTCGTGAAAGATATTGGTATAATTAACTCTATAAAAATTAGTAACTTTTTCTGTAGAGTTAAGATACTCGTTATATCTTGTTTCTATAACATCTACATTATCATCTTCTCTATTTTCCTCTGTAGACCTCTTTAGTATTCTACTTTTTAATATTTCAAAATTTATTTGAATATTGAAAATAAATTCTATTGAATTTGATGTATTTAATAAAAAATCATTAAGAAAATTAGATTGTTCAAGAGTTCTTGGATAACCATCTAATATAAAGCCATTATTTTCCTCACTTTTTAATCTAGTAGATACAATAGAATTCAAGATGTCATCAGATACTAAATTACCAGAAGACATGATGTTTTTGAGCTCGTTAGCTAATTCGTCTTTATCAGATAATTTTTTTCTTAATATATCGCCAGTTGATAAATGGGGTACTTTCAAAAAATCAGAAATAATTTTAGCTTGAGTACCTTTACCCGCACCTGGCGGTCCAAAAAAAATAATTTTACTCAAATTATCTTCTACCTTTGAGCTTTGTTTTCTTGAGCAATCCCTCGTATTGGTGTTGGAAGAGATGTGATTGTACTTGCGTTATAAAGTCGATCATTACAACTACAACAATTAATAATGCGGTACCTCCTAAATAAAAAGGAATTGATGTTCTTGATAATAAAAATTCCGGAAGTAATGCAACAAATGTCAAATAAATAGTTCCGATTGTTGTTAATCTTATTAAAACAAACTCTATGTATTTAGCAGTATTTTCACCTGGCCTTATACCAGGAATAAATCCACCATATTTTCTTAAATTTTCAGCTTGTTCATCTGGATTAAAAACAATAGATGTATAGAAGAAACCAAAGAAAATAATCATCGCTGCATAAAAAATTAGATAAAGCGGTTGTCCTCTTCCCAAGTAGCTAGAAATCAATATAAAAATATCACTTGAAGATCCTGCACCAAATCCAGACATTGTATTTGGAAGAAGTAAAATAGAGGATGCAAAAATTACTGGAATAACACCTGCAGTATTGATCTTTAAAGGGAGGTGAGAACTTTGGCCTCCATAAATTTTATTTCCAACTTGTCTTTTAGGGTATTGAACAGGTAAACGTCTTTGAGCTTTTTCAACAAAAACAATAAAAATTATTAATAGCAATATCAGTATAAGTATCCCTAAAATAAAAGCTATACTAAGCTCGCCAGTTCTTCCTAATTGTAATGTACTCACAAAAGCACTAGGTAAGTTTGCAATTATTCCTGCAGTAATTATCAAAGAAATACCATTTCCAACACCTCTTGAGGAAATTTGTTCGCCTAACCACATTAAAAAGATTGTACCTCCAACAAGAGTAATTACCGTTGTCAATCTAAAAAACAGTCCTGGATCAAAAACTATATTACCATAAGTAGTTTGCATTGACTCAAGGCCAATTGATACTCCGTATCCCTGCACAGCTGCAATTATAACGGTGAAATATCTAGTATACTGTAACAATTGTCTCCTTCCTTTTGATCCTTGTTCTTTAAGAGATTTTAAATATGGAATTGCAGATTGCATTAGTGTCATAATAATTGAAGATGAAATATATGGCATTACACCTAGTGCAAATATACCCATTCTACCTAAAGCACCGCCTGAAAAAGTATCAAATATACCTAAAATACCAGAGGATTGTTGCTCAAAAAACTGCTGAAGAGCTATCGGATTAATACCTGGAATTGGCAGAAAAGTTCCAAGTCTAAAGACAATCAAAGCTCCCAAAGTAAAAAGAAGTCTTTGTCTTAACTCAGTAGCTTTACCTAATGCTCCAAAGTTTAGATTATTTGCTAGTCTGTCTGCAGCTGATGCCATTTATTTCTTAGTTAATTTAATTTTTCCACCTAATTTTTCTATAACCTCTATTGCTTTTTTTGAAGCATAAGAAATTTCCAAATTAGCTGATTTTTCTAATTTACCTACATTAAGAAGTTTTAAACTACCTTTAGATCTTTTAAAAATTTTTTTGTTAAATAATTCCTCTTCTTTAATACTTTGAGGATCTAAATTGTATTTATTTATAATATTGTTAATCATACTAAAATTAATATTTTGTGTTTTTATTTTAAAATAATTTTTAAAGCCCTTTTTAGGTAATTTCCTATAGAGTGGCATTTGTCCGCCCTCAAAACCATTTATAGATACACCTGATCTAGATTTCTGTCCTTTAACACCTCTTCCTGAGGTTTTTCCTAGACCTGAACCTGATCCTCTTCCCCTCCTTTTACTTTTTTTGTTTGAGGTTAATGTAGATTTTATTTCATTAATTTTCATATTTAATTTCTATTATTTGTGTTTATTTCGTTAATTTTTTTGGATCTTTTTGCTGCGACAGATTTAGGAGATTCAGACATCCTAAATGCATTAAGTGTAGCCTTAAGCATATTATGTGGGTTTGAGGTTCCTGTAGATTTAGCTACAACGTCTTTAATTCCAAGAGATTCAAATAATGCTCTCATTGGACCTCCGGCTATAATTCCAGTTCCCGGAGCAGCAGTTCTAAGTATTACTTTTCCTGCACCAAAACGACCAATTGTGTCATGATGAATTGTTCTATTTTCTTTTAAATGAACTCTGACCATTTTACTTTTAGCATTCTCTGTAGCTTTTCTAACTGCTTCAGGCACTTCTTTTGCCTTTCCTGTTCCAATTCCAACTCTTCCTTTATTATCACCAACAATCATAATTGCTGCAAAACCAAATCTTCTTCCACCCTTAACAACTTTAGCTACCCTATTTATCGTAACCAGATGTTCACTGAAATCATTTTTATCATTTTCAAACATATTTTAACCCCTAAAAATCTAATCCTTCAACCCTTGCCGCTTCTGCAAGAATTTTAATTAATCCATGATATTTATATTTTCCTCTATCAAAAGCTACTTTGACAATTCCTTTAGAAATTATTTTTTTTGCAATATTTTTTCCAATTAGTTCAGCAGTTTCTTTTCTTGAAAGCTTTTTTTCCATTATAGATTTCTCAGTTGAAGAAGAACTTGCTAATGTTAATCCTTTCATATCATCAATTAATTGAGCATAAATATGATTGTTGGACCTAAACACAGTTAATCTATTTCTTTTTGATACTTTTTTTGTTTTGTATCTAACTCTTTGTTTTCTGTCTTTCATGTTTATTTCTTTTTACCCTCTTTTCTGTAAATAAATTCATCTACATATTTTATTCCTTTACCCTTAAAAGGCTCTGGTTTTCTATATGATCTAATTTTTGCTGCAGCTGCACCTAATTTTTCTTTATTAATGCTAGATAGCTTTATTATATTTTGTTTAGGGCATTCAATTTTAACATCACTAGGAATATCAAAGTTGATATCATGACTATATCCAAGCTCTAACTTTAATTTTGATCCAGAGACGCTTGCTCTATAGCCAGTTCCATTTAATTCTAATGTCTTTGTAAAACCATTTGTAACACCATTAATAGAATTAGCAATTAAGGCTCTAGTAGTGCCCCATTTTGGATCAATATTAACTTCATCAATTGGAAGGACTTTAACTTCATCACCGTTAATGTTTACATTAAAATTGGGATGTACATTTATTGCAATTTGACCTAACTTACCTTTAGCTGAAAAAATACCATTTGTAAAAGAACACTCAACATCCTTTGATATTTTAATTGGATTTTTTGCTATTCTTGACATTAAAAAACCTCACATAAAATTTCACCACCAACATTGTTCTTCTTTGCTTGGTTATCTGACATTACACCTTTAGGAGTTGAAAGAATTGATATACCTAATCCACCATAAGGTTTGCTTAACTCGCTAATTTTTGAATATTTTCTTATTCCAGGTTTTGAAATTCTTTTAATTTTTTTAATTACTGGACTACCATTATAATATTTTAAATCAATCTTTATGGAGTTCACGCCTTTTCTTTCTTCTATATTTTTGAAATCTCTAATATATCCTTCGTTCTTAAGTACACTGAGTACATTAATGTTTAATTTTGATTTTAGACATAAAGTTGATACTTTATTTGCTTGATGAGCATTCTTAATTCTAGCAAGCATATCAGAAAGTGAGTCATTAAAAGCCATAGTATCCTCCTACCAACTCGACTTTACAACTCCCGGTAAATCACCAGTCATTGAAAGTTCTCTAAGTTTAATTCTTGATAGTCCAAATTTTCTATAATTTCCCCTTGGTCTACCTGTTAATTCACATCTATTTCTATGTCTAATAGCTGATCCATTTCTTGGAAGATCATTGAGTTTATTTTGCAAATTAATTCTTTCCTCCAAGGAAAGATTCTTATTTTTAATTTTAGATTTAAGCAATTCTCTTTTAGATTTGAATTTTTTAATCAATTTTTTTCTAAATAAATTTTTTTGAATTGAACTTAGTTTTGCCATTTTACTCCTTAATTTATCTTGTTATCTTTGAAGGGCATATTGAAACTTTTTAATAATTCCAATGCATCATGGTTATTCTTTGCTGAAGTACAAATTATAATATCCATTCCTCTCATCTTATCTACTTTGTCAAAATTTATTTCTGGAAAAATAACATGCTCTTTAATTCCCATAGAAAAATTTCCATTACCATCAAAGCTTTTTATATTTAAACCTCTAAAATCTCTGATTCTTGGAATTGCAATATTTACTAATCTATCAAGGAATTCATACATTATTTTATTTCTCAGAGTTACTTTAGCTCCCAAAGGCATACCAGCTCTAATTTTAAATCCAGATATTGCTTTTTTAGACTTAGTTTTAACAGCTTTTTGTCCAGTTATAAGTGTTAGATCTTCAACAGCTTTATCTATTAACTTTGAATCCTCTTTACCTTCACCAACTCCCATGTTTAATACTATTTTTTTAATTTTTGGAACCTCAAAAATATTTTTTAAACCTAGTTTAGTTTTTAAATTTTCTTTAATTTGATTATTATACTCTTCTAAAAGCCTGCTCATTTATATCTCTTTTCCAGATGATTTATTAAATCTGATTTTTTTGTTATTATTAATTTTATAGCCAATTTTAACCCCTTTTTTTATCTCAGGATCATAAAATGAAAGGTTAGAAATGTGCATAGGCATTTCTTTTTCAGTAATTCCACCAGGTTGATTGTTGTCTGGTTTTTGGTTTTTCTTAACTTTATTTATTTCTGATACTATTGCTTTCATTTTTTTTGGTAATATTTTTACTATTTTTCCAGTTTTGCCTTTATCTTTTCCAGTTAAAACTATTACATCGTCTCCTTTTTTTAGTTTAATTTTTTTTCTCATTAGATAACCTCTGGAGCTAAACTGATAATTTTCATAAATTTCTTACTTCTGAGCTCTCTAGTGACAGGTCCAAATATTCTTGTAGCAATAGGTTCCTCTTGCTTATCCAATAATACTGCTGCATTTTTGTCAAATCTAATTGCTGTACCATCAGATCTTTTAAAATCCTTTGAAGTTCTCACAACAACAGCTTTATAAACATCACCTTTTTTTACTTTAGCTCTAGGGAGTGCATCTTTAATTGATACAACAATTATATCACCTATGGATGCTGATCTTCTCTTAGAGCCTCCTAAAACTTTAATACACTGAATTTTTCTAGCACCTGAGTTATCAGCTACAAAAAGTTGAGATTGCATTTGTATCATGATTTCTCTCCAGTGTTAGATATAACTTTCCATTTTTTTAATTTAGAAATAGGTTTAGACTCTATTATTGATACTGTATCACCAACATTAAATTCATTGTTTTCGTCATGAGCATGATATTTTTTTGTCTGTCTAATAATTTTTTTATAAAGCTTGTGTTTAATTCTTCTGACAACATCTACTGTGATAGTTTTATTTGAATTAGAGGAAACTACTATACCTGATAGAATTCTTTTAGGCATCTTTAACTCCATTTAAATTTGATAGTTTAGTTTTAAGCCTCGCAATATCTTTTTTAGCATTTTTTATTTGAGACGTCTTTTCGAGTTGACCAGAGGTTTTTTGAAAATTTAAATTTAAAAGTAGTTTCTTTAAGTTTAATATATCAGCTTTAATTTTTTTATTATCTAAATTGTTTTTTTTAATCATTATATATTTCTTTCAACAAATTTACATTTAATTGGTAACTTAGCTGCTGCTAAAGTCATTGCTTTTCTTGCATCATCCACATTTACTCCATCAACTTCAAACATTATTCTTCCAGGCTTAACTCTGCAAGCCCAGTATTCTACTGAACCTTTTCCTTTACCCATTCTTACTTCAGCAGGTTTTTTTGATACTGGCACATCAGGAAAAATTCTAATCCACATTCTGCCAGCTCTTTTAAGGTATCTAGTTATTGCTTTCCTTGCTGCTTCTATTTGTCTAGATGTTACTCTTTCAGGCTCCATAGCTTTTAACCCAAAGCTCCCATAATTTAATGCATAATTACCTTTAGATGATCCATGGATTCTGCCCTTGAATTGTTTTCTGAATTTGGTTTTTTTTGGCGATAACATGTTCATTATCTTACACTGCCTTGTTCTATTTGTTTTTTTTCACTTGCAAACGGATCTTTTGAGAGTATTTCGCCTTTATTGATCCAAACTTTAATACCGCATATTCCGTATGTTGTTTCAGCCTCAGCAGTTGCATAATCTATATCACCTCTTAATGTATGAAGTGGGACGCTCCCCTCATGATATTTTTCTGTTCTAGCAATCTCTGCTCCACCCAATCTTCCGCTACAAACCACCTTAACACCTTTTGCTCCCAATCTCATAGCTGATTGAACAGCTTTTTTCATTGCTCTTCTAAAAGAAATTCTTTTTTCAAGTTGGGAGGCAATATTTTCTGCTACTAATTTTGCTTCAACTTCTGGTTTTCTAACTTCTTTTATATCGAGAAAAACTTCAAGATTTGAAAGTCTTGAAAGATCATTTTTTAAAGTTTCAATATCAGCACCTTTTTTTCCAATTATTATACCAGGTCTAGAACTGTATATTGAAAGTCTTAATTTCTTTGCAGCTCTTTCTATGTTAATTCTAGAAATACTTGCATTTTTTAATTTTTTTTCTACGTATCTTTTGATTTGTAAATCTTCATGTAATAACTTTGTGTATTCATTTTTAGAAAACCACCTAGATGACCAGGTTTTATTAATTCCTAGCCTAATACCGTAAGGATTAACTTTCTGTCCCATTATTTTTCTTCCTTTTTAAATTCAGATCTTTCCTCAACAATAATGGTAACCTTGCTAAAAGGTTTTATTATTGAGGCAGCTCTACCTTTTGCTCTTGGTCTCCATCTCTTCATTCTTAGACTTTTACCAACAAAAACTTCTTTTACAAAAAGTTTGTCAATATCAAGTTGCTTATTATTTTCGGCATTAGCAACTGCTGCGTTTAGAACTTTAAGAATTGTTTTTGAAACTCTCTTAGATGAAAACTTAAGTTGATTTATCGCTGAGCTTACTTTTAAATTAACTATACTATTTACTAATATAGATAGTTTAGTTGGACTAATTCTAACCATGTTATCTTTTGCTATAGCTGTAAGATTTTGATTCATTATTTTTGCTCTGCTTTCTTATCAGCTGCTGTGTGCCCTTTAAAGTTTCTTGTTGGAGAAAATTCCCCGAGTTTATGTCCAACCATTTGTTCATTAACTGTTACAGGAACAAATTTTTGTCCGTTATATACACCAAATGTTAAACCAACAAACTGAGGAAGTATTGTTGATCTTCTTGACCAAGTTTTTAAAACTTCTTTTCTGCCAGACTGTGATATTTTTTCTGCTTTTTTTATTAAGGTAATATCTACAAATGGGCCTTTCCAAACAGATCTTGTCATTATTTCTTCTTCCTTCTAATTATGAATATATTTGTTTTTTTATTATTCCTTGTTTTTTTTCCTTTAGTAGAAACACCCCAAGGCGTTACAGGATCTCTACCTCCAGATGTCCTGCCTTCTCCTCCACCATGTGGATGATCAACAGGATTCATTACAACACCTCGAACTTTTGGTCTAAATCCTAAATATCTTTTTCTCCCAGCCTTACCTAACTTAATATTTTTTTGATCAGCATTAGATACCTCACCAATAGTTGCTCTACAGTTTTTATTAATATGTCTGATTTCACCAGATATTAATTTAATTTGAACATAAGTCTGCTCCTTAGATACTATTTGGGCAGAGGCGCCCGCTGATCTAATTAATTGAGCTCCTGCGCCAGGTTTTAATTCAATATTATGAATATTAGTTCCAACAGGAATATTGTAGATTGGTAAACAATTACCATTTTTAATTGGAACATTATTACCAGAAATTATTTTCTCACCAACTTTAATATTTTTTGGTGAAATAATATATTGATGTTCACCATCTTCATACTTTACCAAAGAAATAAAAGCTGATCTATTTGGATCATATTCATTTCTTATTATTTCTGCTGATAAATCTGTCTTGGATCTTTTGAAATCAATTAACCTATATTTTCTTTTAACACCTCCACCCATTCTTCTTGAAGTTATTCTTCCCTGATTATTTCGTCCACCAGTTGAATTTAATTTTGTTACAAGTTTTTTATGAGGTTTTTCTTTTGATAATTCCTTTTTTGAAACTAAAACAGTTCCTCTTAAGCCTGGTGTGGTTGGTTTGAACTTGATTAACATTATTTAATCTCCAGTGAGGAATCAATAGTATTTCCTTCATCTAAAGTAACTATTGCTCTTTTAGTGTCTTTACGAAACCCAAATTGACCTTTGAAAGTTTTTCCCTTTCCTCTTAATATTGAGGTATTAACTTTGTTAACTTTAACTTTAAAAATTGTTTCAATAGCACTTTTAATTTCAAATGAATTAGAATTTTTTGAGACGATAAAAGAATATTGATTAAATTGTTGTAAATTTGTTGACTTTTCTGTTGTAATTGGTTTTTTAATAATATCGTAAGCTCTTTCAACAGATATATTTTTATTTTTGTTTTTCATGAGAGCCTCTTTGTAATTTCAGTTATTGAATTTTTTTCAATAAATATTTTGTCATAGGTAATTAGATCTTTCACGTTAATACCTTTTTGATTTAAAATTGAAACCTTAGGTATGTTAGAAGATGCCATTTTGAAATTTTTATCAAGCCCATTTTCAGAATAAATAAATAGTGCTGAATCATATTTAAATTTTTTCAGATCTGAATGTAATTCTTTTGTTTTAAAACTTTTAATTACAAAGGTATCAATGATTACAATTTTATCTTCTAAAGTTTTTATTGATAAAGCAGACTTTAAAGCAAGTTTTTTTTCCTTTTTATTCAAAATGAAAGAATGGTCTCTGTTTATTGGGCCCATTGACACAGATCCACCTCTAAAATTAGGAGGCTTATTACTTCCTTGTCTTGCATTACCAGTACCTTTCTGTGAGAATGGTTTTTTACTTCGACCACTTACCTCTGATCTTGATTTAGTTTTATGTGATCCTTGTCTAGACTTTGCGTTTTGATACCTAATATATTGATGGATTAAATCAGGAAGATATTTAACTTCAAAAATATTGCTGTCTAAGTCAATATCACCAACAGTTTTATTTTTAAGATTTAGAACTGATTTCTTCATTTAAGACCTTTTAACTGCATCTTTTAAATAAATAATTGAATTTTTTTTTCCTGGAACTGAACCTTTTATTACAAGAAGATTATTAATATTATCAATTTCAATTATTTTTAAGTTTTGTTTAGTCACTTTGCGATTACCCATTCTACCAGCCATTTTTTTTCCTTTAAAAACTCTTCCTGGATCTTGGTTTTGTCCTGTTGAGCCATGAGAACGATGAGAAATAGATACTCCATGAGATGCTCTTAAACCACCGAAGTTATGTCTTTTCATTACCCCAGCGAAACCTTTACCAATAGATATACTGCTTGCATCTATGAATTGATTGACCTTAAAGTGATCAACATTTAATTTTGTTCCAACTTCTAGAATATTTTCATTATCTACTCTAAATTCTTTTATTACTTTTTTTGGATTTATATTAATACTAGAAAATATTTTTCTTTGAGGCTTACTAATATAAGAAATATCTTTTGATGTATCTATTGATGCAAGCTGTACGGCATTATATCCATCTTTTTCAGATGTTTTAACATTGGCAACTATACATTCATCAACTTTTAAAACAGTAACCTGAGTATTTGTACCATCTTCAAGAAAGTATGAACTATTACCTACTTTAGTTGCTATTAATCCTGATCTAGACATATTAAATCTTAATATCCACTTCTACACCTGCGGATAGGTCTAGTTTCATCAATGCATCAACAGTCTGAGGAGTTGGGTCAATTATGTCTAATAGTCTATTATGAGTTCTTATCTCAAGTTGATCTCTACTTTTTTTATCGATATGTGGTGATTTGTTAACAGTAAATCTTTCGAATCTTGTAGGTAAAGGGATAGGTCCTTTAACTTTTGCTCCTGTTCTTTTTGCGGTATTAATTATATCTTGTGTACTAGTGTCCAAAAGTGAATTATCATAACCCCTAAGTCTAATTCTTATATTTTGATTGTCCATTATGCCAATTTCGCCTTTACTTCTTCGGCAACGTTTGATGGAACTTCTTCATAGTGATCAAATTGCATAGTGTAGTTTGCTCTACCTTGAGATAGTGATCTCAAATTATTTACATAACCAAACATATTTGCAAGCGGGACCATTGCATCAACTACATTAGCGTTACCTCTGGTGGACATTTCTTGTACTTGGCCCCTTCTACTATTGAGATCACCAATCACATCACCCATATACTCCTCAGGGGTAACAACTTCAACTTTCATCATGGGCTCTAGTAAGACTGGACTTGCTTTTGATATACCCTCTCTAAATGCTGCTCTTGCAGCGATCTCAAATGCTAAAACACTAGAATCAACATCGTGATAAGCACCATCATATAAGGTAGCTTTAAAGTCTATACAAGGAAAGCCAGCTATAACACCAGTTTGCTGCTGGGCTACTAAACCTTTTTCAACACCAGGAATGTGTTCTGTAGGAATGTTTCCACCTTTAATTTGATTTATAAATTCATAACCACTACCTGGTTTACCTGGTTCAAATTTTATTTTTACTCTTGCAAACTGACCAGCTCCACCTGATTGTTTTTTGTGAGTATAATCTACGTCGTAAGAATTTGAAATTGTTTCTCTGTATGCAACTTGTGGAGCACCAACATTTGCTTCAACTTTAAACTCTCTTTTCATTCGATCAACAAGTATTTCTAAATGTAGCTCACCCATACCTTTAATAATTGTTTGTCCACTTTCATGATCAGTTGTAACTCTAAAACTAGGGTCTTCCTGAGCAAGTCTTCCAAGAGCCTGACCCATCTTTTCATGATCAACTTTAGTCTTAGGTTCAACTGCAACCTCTATTACTGGATCAGGAAAGTCCATTTTTTCTAAAACTATTGGATTATCTGAAGCGCACAAAGTTTCTCCTGTTGTTACGTCCTTTAACCCTACTAAAGCTACAATATCACCAGCGTTTGCAGTTTTTATTTCTTCTCTATTGTTTGCATGCATCAATAACATTCTGCCTATATTTTCTTTTTTGCCTGAATTTGAATTTAAAACTGAATCTTTAGTGTTAATTGAGCCCGAGTATATCCTTGCAAAAGTTAAGCTTCCAACAAAAGGGTCAGTCATAATTTTAAAAGCTAATGCACTGAATGGCTCATTATCTTCACATTTCCTAGTTAACTCTTTAGTATCATCATCAACATCTACTCCCTTTACACTTGCTACATCAGTAGGAGATGGCATATAATCAATGACAGCATCTAAGAGAGGTTGTACCCCTTTATTTTTGAATGCTGAACCAGTAAGCACTGGTACAAATGAACCTTTTAAAGTTCCTTTTCTAATGCAGAATTTCAGTTCTTCGGCAGTAGGTTCGTTACCTTCAAGATATTTTTCCATTATCGAGTCATCTTCTTCAACAGCTTTTTCAATGAGTTTTAATCTGTATTCGTCAGATTGTTCTTTCAACTCTGATGGTATGTCGACAATGTCAAATTTAGCTCCTAGGCTTTCATCTTGCCAAATTATTGCTTTATTATTTACTAAATCTACTACTCCTTTTAGACTACTTTCAATTCCTATTGGTAACTGTGTAACAAGTGGATATGATCCCAAACGATCTGAAATCATGTCAACGCACATAAAGAAGTTAGCTCCAGTTCTATCAAGTTTATTTACAAAACACATACGAGGAACTTTGTATTTATCAGCTTGTCGCCAAACAGTTTCTGACTGTGGTTCAACACCAGCAACTCCATCAAAAACAGCAACTGCCCCGTCTAATACTTTTAATGATCTCTCGACTTCAATCGTGAAATCTACGTGACCAGGAGTATCAATTATATTTATGCGATGATCTTTCCAGAAACAAGTTGTTGCAGCAGAAGTTATTGTAATGCCTCTTTCTTGTTCTTGCTCCATCCAATCCATTGTTGCAGCACCGTCGTGAACCTCTCCTATTTTGTGAGATTTACCTGTATAGTATAATATTCTTTCTGTAGTTGTGGTTTTACCAGCATCTATATGGGCCATGATACCGATATTTCTATATTTAGTTAATTGATGAGATCTTGTCATAGTTATTTTACCATCTAAAATGAGAGAAGGCGCGGTTGGCATCAGCCATCTTGTGTGTCTCTTCTCTTTTTTTTACTGCATTTCCTTTGTTATTAAATGCGTCTATTATTTCATTTGCTACTCTTTCTTTCATGGTTTTTTCATTTCTTTTAACTGCAGAATCAACTATCCATTTCATAGCAAGTGTTTGAGCTCTTTTTGGACGGACCTCCATAGGTACTTGGTAGGTTGCTCCTCCTACTCTTCTAGATCTTACTTCTAATGCAGGTTTTACATTGTTTAATGCTTCATGAAAAAATTCAATAGGTGCTTTATCTGTTTTGTTTGAAACTATATCAAAGGCACCATAAACAATTTTTTCAGAAGTTGATTTTTTGCCATCAAGCATAATTCTGTTCATAAATTTAGCTAGTACTAGATCTTTATATTTATGATCAGGTAAAATTGTTCTCTTTTCTGCTGCTCTTCTTCTTGACATAATTATTTAGGACGTTTTGCTCCATAAAGAGATCTTCTTTGTTTTCTTGATGAAACTCCTTGTGTATCGAGAGTTCCTCTTAATATATGGTATCTTACACCCGGAAGATCCTTAACTCTACCACCTCTTATTAATACAACTGAGTGCTCTTGAAGATTGTGTCCCTCCCCAGGAATATATGCAGATACTTCTTGTCCATTTGTTAACTTTACTCTAGCTACTTTTCTTAGTGCTGAGTTAGGTTTCTTTGGTGTAGTTGTGTAAACTCTTGTACAAACTCCTCTTTTTTGAGGACTTTTTTCTAAGGCAGGAACTTTGTTCCTTTTTTTTACTGTTGATCTACCTTTTCTAACAAGCTGGTTAATAGTTGGCATATAGTCCTTTAGTTAAGTGTTTGGAAGTTAATCCACGACCTCTAACAAATCGTAGGGGTCTTTATTAATTGATTGGAATAAAGTCAAGCAGATATAAGCAAAATTTACTAATTTTCTGTAATTTCTGACTGATTTTTCTCAATTATTTCATTATCTCTCTCAAAAGCTATATTTTCATAATCTGTAGTCATTTTACCTGTACCTGCTGGTATTAACCTACCAACTATTACATTTTCTTTAAGACCATTTAGAGTATCAATTTTTCCAAGCGTAGCTGCATCAGTTAAAACTTTTGTCGTTTCCTGAAAAGAAGCCGCGGAGATGAATGAACTAGTTTGAAGACTGGCTTTAGTAATTCCAAGTAAAATTGGTTCATATGAAACTTCTTTTTTACCTTCTTTATTAAGTAACTTGTTCAGTTTTATAATGTCTCTTCTCTGTTGTTGTTCACCAGTTATAAGGTTAGAATCACCTGGTTCTTTGATGGTAACCTTTTGAAGCATTTGTCTGGCAATTGTCTCAATATGTTTGTCATTTATATAAACACCCTGAAGCTTATAAACTGATTGAACTTCTCTAACCAAATATCTAGCAAGTTCTTCGATACCTAAAATCCTTAAAATATCGTGAGGTACTGGTGTACCTTCAACAAGTATATCACCTTTCTTGACAAAATCATCTTCTTGAACATTTAAATATTTTGATCTTGGGATTAATATCTCAAAAGTATCTTTTTCATCCAATGAAGTGATTATCACTCTTCTTTTATTTTTGTAATCTTTACCAAACGATATTTTTCCATCTATCTCACACATTATTGCTGGGTCTTTTGGTTTTCTTGCCTCAAAAAGTTCCGCAACTCTTGGCAAACCTCCGGTTATATCCTTAGTTTTTGATGACTCTTTAGGTATCCTTGCAATGACTTGGCCGGCTGTAACTTCTTGACCATCTTCAACACTTAAGATTGAGTCAATAGACATAGGATAGTTACTAAAATTTTCTTTATCTATATCATCGTCAGATAACTGTTCTGAAATATTTATTGCTGGTTTGAAGTTTTTACTTTTAAGATTTTGACTCCAATCTATAACTATTTTACTTGAAATACCTGTTGTATCATCGATTGATTCTCTAAAAGAAATACCTTGCTTCAAGTCTAAATATTTAACATATCCGTTTCTTTCGGCTATTATTGGTAAAGTATATGGATCCCATTCAGCAAGAGTTTGATTACCTTCAACTTTATCTCCATCAGTAACTAAAAGTTTCGAACCAAATGGAATATTTGATGAATATTTTTCAGTACTATCATCAGTTATAATAATTTTACCATTTCTACTTAAAACTATCTTATTCTTAAAGCGGTCTTCAATAATTTTTATATTTTCTAGTTTAACTATACCAGGTAAAGGCGCGGTAGCATTGGACTGTTCTACTGAAGAGCTAGCTGCTCCCCCTATATGAAAAGTTCTCATTGTAAGTTGAGTGCCGGGTTCTCCAATTGATTGAGCTGCAATTATTCCTACAGCTTCTCCAATATTTACTGCAGTACCCCTTGCCAAATCTCTTCCATAACATATTGAACAAATACCATCTTCTGTCTCACAGGTTAGTACGGATCTTATTTTCAGAGATCTAAGACCCATCTTAGATATTGGGTCTAAATGTTTTTCTGCTATAATTTCACCAGCTTTGACAACTATTTGGTTATTTTCATCTAAAACATCTTCAACCGGTGTTCTTCCTAAAACTCTCTCTGTGAGGGGTGATGTTATATTTCCAGATTCAACGATCTCTTCTACAACTACTCCCTTTTTAGTACCACAATCGTGTTCTCTGATAACTGCATCCTGTGCTACGTCAACTAATCGTCTAGTCAAATAACCACTACTTGCAGTTTTTAGAGCTGTATCAGCTAATCCTTTTCGTGCTCCGTGAGTAGATGTAAAGTATTCGAGAACAGATAACCCTTCTTTAAAATTTGATTTTATTGGGTTTTCAATAATTTCTCCAGATGGCTTTGCCATTAATCCTCTCATACCAGATAATTGCTTTAATTGAGCTGCAGAGCCTCTAGCACCAGAATGTGCCATCATATAAACAGAATTAACAGGTTGATCATCCGAAGGGGTTGAAATTACATCTAACATTTTATCAGCAACTCTATTGGTACACTCTGACCAGGCATCAACTACTTTATTATATTTCTCACCTTGAGTAATAAGTCCATCTTGATATTGGTCTTCATATTCTTGAACTTTTAACTGTGTAGTATTTAAAAGTTCGTTTTTATCAGATGGAATTATAAGATCATCTTTACCAAATGAAATACCAGCTATTGCAGCATATTTAAATCCAATTTGCATAATATGATCGGCAAAGAGGACAGTTTCTTTCTGTCCACAAAATCTATAGACTGTATCAATAATGTTACTAACTTCCTTTTTTGTAAGAACTTTATTTATCATTTCATAATTTATATTTTTATTCTTTGGTAAAATATTTCCTAATATCATTCTTCCTGGAGTGGTTTCAATTTTTAACAAGTTTCCTTCAGATGTTTCTACTCTTGCTATAATTTTTGAATGAAGTGTAATGTCATTGTTTTCTAATGCTTTTAATATTTCATTTAAATCAAGAAAATTTCGTCCCTCTCCAATTTGTTTTTCTCTAATTATTGATAAATAGTAAATTCCTAAAATAATATCTTGAGAAGGAACAATAATTGGTTTCCCGCTTGCAGGATGTAAAATGTTATTTGTACTCATCATCAGTACTCTTGCTTCAAGCTGAGCTTCAAGACTTAATGGAACATGAACTGCCATTTGATCACCATCAAAGTCAGCATTAAAAGCTGTGCACACCAATGGATGTAATTGGATTGATTTACCTTCGACTAAAATTGGTTCAAAGGCTTGAATACCTAACCTATGTAAAGTTGGCGCTCTGTTAAGTAGAATAGGATGTTCTCTGATAACTTCTTCTAGAATATCCCATACCCTTGGATCTTCTTTTTCTACAAGTTTTTTGGCAGCTTTTATTGTATTTGCCCAACCATAAATATCAAGTTTATGAAATATAAATGGTTTAAATAATTCTAGTGCCATTTTCTTCGGTATGCCGCACTGATGTAATTTGAGATTAGGCCCTACAACAATTACAGATCTTCCAGAATAATCTACTCTTTTACCAAGTAAGTTTTGCCTAAATCTTCCTTGTTTACCTTTTAACATATCTGATAACGATTTAAGAGGTCTTTTATTTGTTGAAGTAATAACTCTTCCTCTTCTTCCGTTATCAAAGAGAGCGTCAACTGATTCTTGGAGCATTCTTTTTTCATTTCTAATAATGATATCAGGTGCTCTAAGATCTATTAATCTTTTTAACCTATTATTTCTATTTATAACTCTTCTATATAAATCATTCAAATCACTGGTAGCAAATCTTCCACCGTCAAGTGGAACTAAAGGTCTTAACTCAGGCGGTATGACTGGAAGTACCCTCATGATCATCCATTCAGGTTTATTCTTAGAAACTAAAAAGGATTCAATTAACTTTAATCTTTTAGTTATTTTAGTTTTCTTAAGTTCTGATTTAGTTTCGGTTAAATCTATTTTAAGTTGATTGTAATCAGCTTGTAAATCAATACTTAAAAGCATTTGCTCTATAGCTTCTGCTCCTATAGCAGCACTAAAAGAGTCTTCGCCATATTCATCTTGATAGTCTATGTATTGTTCTTCAGAAATAATATCACCTTTATTAAGGTCGGTTAATCCAGGCTCAACAACAATGAATTGTTCAAAGTACAAAACTTTTTCAAGATTTTTTATTGTCATATCTAATAGTGTTGCAATTCTACTTGGTAATGATTTCATGAACCAAATATGAGATACAGGTGCAGCTAACTCTATATGACCCATTCTATCTCTTCTTACTTTTGAAAGGGTGACTTCAACACCACATTTCTCACATATTATGCCTCTAAATTTCATTCTTTTATATTTTCCACATAAACATTCATAATCTTTTACAGGGCCAAAAATTCTTGAACAAAAAAGTCCATCTTTTTCCGGTTTGAAAGTTCTATAATTTATTGTCTCAGGTTTTTTAATCTCTCCAAAAGACCAAGACCTTATATCTTCAGGACTTGCTATAGAAATTTTAAGACTATTAAAATTTTGAACACCAAGATTTTGATTAAATATATTTGTTAATTCTTTATTCATTGGAACCTATTAAGTTAGTTACATTATTTTCTTTTAGATTTTCTTTAAAATCTAAATTTAGACCAAGTGATCTTAATTCTTTTACCATTACGTTGAATGACTCAGGGGTACCAGATTCAAAGTTATTGTCTCCTTTTACAATTGATTCATAAACTTTAGTTCTTCCTGCAACATCATCAGATTTAATAGTTAACATTTCTTGAAGCGTATACGCTGCACCATAAGCTTCTAGAGCCCATACTTCCATTTCACCAAATCTTTGGCCGCCGAATTGAGCCTTTCCACCTAGAGGTTGTTGCGTTACTAAACTGTAAGGTCCTATTGATCTAGCATGGATTTTTTCATCTACTAAATGATGTAATTTCAGCATGTACATGTATCCAACTGTTACAGGTCTTTCAAATTTTTGACCAGTTATTCCATCGTATAATATTTCTTGTCCCGTATTAGAGACACCTGATTGCTCTAATAGGTTTGTAATATCTTTTTCTTTTGCACCATCAAATACTGGAGTCGAAAAAGGTATACCATCTTTTAAATTGTTTCCAAGTTCTAAAATTTCATCATCATTCATACTTTTGATAATTTTCTGATGATCATTTAAATCATAGATATCCAAAAGTTTATTTCTTAGATCATTAGTTTGACCTTCAGACTGAATTTTTTTTATCATATGATTTACTTGTCTCCCTAATGATGCAGAAGCCCAGCCAAGGTGTGTTTCTAAAATTTGACCTATATTCATTCTACTAGGTACGCCTAAAGGGTTTAAAACTATATCCACTGGCGTTCCATCTTCGAGATAAGGCATATCTTCAACAGGACAAATTTTGGAAATAACACCTTTGTTACCATGTCTACCAGCCATTTTATCTCCTGGTTGAAGTTTACGTTTAACAGAAATGAAGACTTTTATTAACTTTAATACTCCAGGCAATAATTCATCACCACTTTGAATTTTATCAATTTTATTCTCAAACTTTTGATTGATGTTGCCTAGTTGATTTTCATAGTTTTTTACTAAAGAATCTATTTGATCAGTTTTTTTCTGATCAGAAATATTAATTTTAAGAAGTTCATTTAAGTTCAATTTTTCAATTAGTTCATATTTTATCTCTGTATTTTTTGTTAATACATCACTCCCAGAAACGAAGGTTTGATTACTTAAAAGATCTCTAAGATGATTACCAAAACTTTTTTCAAGTATTTTAAGTTCATCATCTCTATCTCTAGCTATAGCCTCGATTTGATTATTCTCAATACTTATAGCGCGTTCATCTTTTTCAATTCCTCTTCTAGAGAAAACTCTTATTTCAACAATTGTTCCTTTAACTCCAGGAGGTACTCTTAGACTAGTGTCTTTTACATCAGCAGCTTTTTCACCAAAAATAGCTCTTAATAACTTTTCTTCTGGTGTCATTGGAGATTCTCCTTTTGGAGTAACTTTTCCAACTAAAATATCTCCAGAATTAACTTCTGCACCTACGTAAACAATTCCAGTTTCATCCAAATTTACCAACATTTCTTCACTGGCATTTGGAATATCTCTTGTTATTTCTTCAGGTCCTAATTTTGTATCCCTTGACATAACCTCAAATTCTTCAACATGAATTGAAGTAAACACATCATCTTGAACAACTTTTTCTGAAATTAAAATAGAGTCCTCAAAATTATAACCGTTCCAAGGCATGAAGGCTGCAAGAACATTTCTTCCTAGTGCCAACTCTCCCAAATCAGTAGCTGGACCATCAGCAATAACTTGATTTTTTAATACTTTGTCACCAACATTTACAAGTGGTCTTTGTGTAATGCAGGTATTTTGATTAGATCTTTGAAATTTAGATAGATTATAAATGTCTATTTTATTAAGAGTTTTGTCATTTTTATTGGTAATTCTAATGACAATTCTATTTGCATCTAATTGATCAACAATTCCTTCTCTTTTAGCAACAATTGTAGAACCACTATCATTTGCTACTGTATATTCCATACCCGTTCCAACAAGTGGTGCTTTTGGTTTTATTAATGGAACTGCCTGTCTCATCATATTAGAACCCATAAGCGCCCTATTAGCATCGTCATTTTCCAAAAATGGTATTAAAGAAGAAGCAACTGATACTAATTGTTGAGGTGAAACATCCATTAAGTCAATAGTATCGATATCTACGTTTATAAATTCACCATTTTTTCTACAACTAACAATTTGGTTTGTGAATTTACCCTTGGCATCAATTTCAGCATTAGCTTGTGCTATTACAAAATCTTCCTCATCTATAGCACTTAAATAAATTACTTTTTCAGTAACTTTTCCAGAGTTAACTATACGATAAGGAGTTTCTATAAAACCATATTTATTAATTCTAGAATAAGAAGCTAGACTATTTATTAAGCCAATGTTGGCTCCCTCAGGGGTCTCAATTGGACATATTCTTCCGTAATGTGTCTGATGTACATCTCTTACCTCAAAACCTGCTCTTTCTCTATTTAGTCCTCCTGGACCCAATGCTGAAACCCTTCTTTTGTGAGTGATTTCACTTAGAGGATTAGTCTGATCCATAAATTGACTTAATTGACTTAGTCCAAAAAATTCTTTTATTGATGCTACAACTGGTTTAGCATTAACAATATCTTGTGGCATAATATTATCAACTTCAAGAGAACTTAGTCGTTCTTTTATGGCTCTATCCATTTTTAACAAACCTATTCTGTATTGATTTTCTAAGAGCTCACCAACTGATCTCACTCTTCTGTTTGCAAGATGATCAATATCATCTATTTCACCCTTACCGTCGATTAAGTTATGCATATGCTTTACAACATCCAAAATATCTCCTTTATCAAGTACTCTTTGTTCTATTGATGTATCCTTTTTAAATTTTGCATTTATTTTTAATCTACCAACTGATGATAGATCATATCTATCTGCGTTAAAAAATAAATTTTTAAAAAGATTTTCAGCTGTTTCGATTGTAGGAGGTTCACCTGGTCTTAATATTTTGAAAATTTCAAAGAGTGCTTCCTCCCTTGATCTAGCTTTATCTAATTGAAGAGTATTTCTAATATATGAACCGATTTCAATATTATCAGCTTTTAAAATATCAAGTTTATTTATTTTAATTTCATTTATAAATTCTAGAAATGTTTCATCTATTTCATATCCTGCTTCAAAATATATCTTACCAGTCTTTTCATCTATCAAATCTGATGATAAGAAAAGGCCGAACAAAGACTCTTGGTTGATAGTAAAGTTTGAGATATTTTTCTTTTTAATATCATTAATTATTTTTTGATTTACTTTTGTTCCTTTAGATAAAATGATTTTACCATTTTTTGAATCTAATAAATCGAAATTTAAAATTTTACCTTTAAAAAACGCTAGATCTTCTTTAAATGACCACCCATATTCATTTTTTTTATATTGAACATTATCATAGAATAAAGAAAGTATTTCTTCACCTGTCATCCCTAAAATTCTTTTAGGATCAGGTTCAATTTTATTTTCTTCACATTCCTTTAAATAATTCTCTGAAATACTACTTAGTAAACACTTAAAAAGTGTTGTTACTGGAAATTTTCTTTTTCTATCAATTCTTGCATGTATATTATTTTTTGCATCATGTTCAAAATCTAACCATGAACCTCGATAAGGAATAATTCTAGCATTAAATAGATATTTACCACTAGTATGAGTTTTTCCATAATCGTGATCAAAGAAAACACCTGGTGAACGGTGCATTTGACTAACTACCACTCTTTCTGTTCCGTTAACAACAAAGGTTGCATTTTTTGTCATTAAAGGGATGTCTCCCATGTAAACTTCTTGTTCTTTTATATCTCTTACAGATTTTGTTCCAGCTATCTCGTCTATATCCCAAATGATAAGTCTGAAGTTAACTAGAAGCGGGGTGCCGTATGTCATTCCTCTTTGTGTGCATTCTTCAACATCGTATTTAGGTACACCCAAGTTATAGCTTACGTAATCAACAGTGGCTCTTTCAGTATAATCATGAATTGGAAATACTGATTTAAATACTGCGTGGAGCCCAATACTCTCTCTTTTTTCAGGATCTATTTTAAGCTGTAAAAAACTATCGAATGATCTTTTTTGAACCTCAACTAAATTTGGTAAGGATGTGACAAGAGGTATTTTCCCAAAAGATTTTCTAATTTTTTTTGAATTTATATGATCTAAGCTCACTTTTTCTCCTTCATCTGTATTTTAGATATTGTAGGCCTGTTAAGGCCTACAATTTATTTTAATGTAACTTTAGCACCAGCTGCTTCTAATGCTTTTTTCATTTCTTCAGCTTCTTCCTTTTTAACCCCTTGTTTAAGTGGTTTAGGCGCACCTTCAACTAGATCTTTTGCTTCTTTTAGTCCAAGACCAGTAATAGTTCTTACCTCTTTAATAACAGCAATTTTATTTGATCCAGATTCAGATAATTCAATATCAAATTCTGTCTTCTCTTCTGCAGCAGATTCTCCACCGCCTGCAGCTGGAGCTGCAGCAACTGCTACTGGTGCAGCAGCAGATACTCCCCATTTATCTTCAAGCAACTTACTTAATTCAGCTGCCTCAAGAACGGTAAGAGAAGATAGATCTTCAACAATTTTATTTAAATCAGCCATTTATTTCTCCTTATTTACCTAGTTCGACTCTTGTTTATTGCTACTGTTAGAACTAATTAATCTTGCGATTTGTGCTCCAGGTTCAGCTGTAATTGAAGCTATCTTTTGAGCAGGCGCTGAAATTAGTCCTAATATTTTTCCTCTTAACTCATCTAAAGAAGGTAATTTTGCAAGAAAATCAATTTTTTCTTTATCAATTTTCTCTCCATTATAACCTCCACCAATAATTTTAAAATTTTCAAATTTTTTCTCAAAGCTAACTGCTACTTTTGCTGGTGCTACTGCATCATCAGAGTAAGCAATTGCTGTTGGGCCTTTGAAAAGCTCAGAAATATCTTTAAATTGAGTTTCAGATATAGCAAGTTTAGTGAGTCTGTTCTTAGTTACTTTAAATTTTGCTCCATTATCCCTCATTTCTTTTCTAAGTTGCTCTGTTTCATTAACTGTTAGCCCAGAATATTCAGCCACAATAACAGAAGTAGCATTTGAAAAGTCTTCCTTGAGATTACTTACAAAATCTTTTTTTTCAGAACGTTTCACGTCAACCTCGGTTTTAATTGGACCCAAAAGATCCAATATTAGCTAAAATTAGTTTGCCCACCAAACTAATTTAAAGCCTGTCAAGAAGCAAATCGATGACTCGCTTCAGTCTATGCAGGAAATTAAGCTTTATGCCCCTGCAGTCTTTGACAGGTGATGATCATAGATCATCTATTGGATTAATTAACGCAAGCTTGCTTGGTTAATATTTAATCCAACTCCCATAGTTGAAGCTATGGTAACCTTTTTTATAAAAGAACCCTTAACAGCATCAGGTTTACTTTTACTCACTGAAGAATAAAATGTTTTAATATTTTCTAACAAATCTTCTTCGCTAAAATCTAGTTTGCCAACACCAGCATGAACGATACCAGACTTATCATTTTTGAATTTGACTTGACCTGATTTAGCATCTTTTACTGATTGAGAAATTTCATTTGTTACGGTACCGAGCTTAGGGTTTGGCATTAATCCTTTTGGGCCAAGTATTTTTGCTACTTTACCTAGTTTAGGCATCATATCTGGAGTAGCAATTAAAACATCAAATTCTATTTTTGATTTAGAAATTGTTTCAATCAAATCATCACTCCCTACCAAATCGGCACCATTACTTTTTGCATCTTTTTGTTTGTCATCATTTGCAATAACTGCAACTTTTACAGTTTTTCCTGTTCCATTAGGAAGATTTACGACACCCTTAATATTTTGATCAGTTTTGTTGCTATCAATTCCGAGATTGATAGAAATATCAATAGTTTCTTTAAACTTAACGAAAGATTTTTCTTTTAAAATTTTAATGGCTTCTAGCGGTTCGTAAATCTTTGAAGTGTCAAAATTATTTAACATTTGTTTTCTATTTTTTGTTATTTTCATTAACCAACTACCTCCATACCCATTGAAACGGCAGAACCTTTAACCATGTTCATTGCCCCATCTAGATCAATAGCATTTAAATCTTGCATTTTTTCTTTGGCAATTTTTTCAATATCTTGCAATGAGACTTTACCTACTAATGATCTTCCAGGAGTTGAGTTTCCTTTTTTTATTTTTGCTGCTTTTTTAAGGTAAAAACTTACCGGTGGTAATTTTGTAGTAAAATCGAAGCTTCTATCTTTGTATGCTGTTATAATAACTGGAATTGGCGCACCTTTTTCTAAATCTTTTGTTTTATCATTAAATGCTTTACAAAAATCCATTATATTCAATCCTCTTTGTCCAAGGGCAGGACCAACGGGAGGTGAAGGGTTGGCTCCTCCAGCAGGAATTTGTAATTTAATTAAACCTAAAATTTCTTTAGCCATAGTTTATACCTTTTCTACCTGAGAATATTCTAAATCAACAGGAGTTGATCTTCCAAAAATTGAAACAGCTACTCTTAATCTCGCTTTATCTTCATCTATTTGTTCGACTTCTCCATTAAATGATGCAAAAGGTCCATCGATTACTTTTACTTGTTCACCAACATCATACATTATGGCAGGTCTAGATTTTTCTACACCATCAATAACTTGTTCGGATATTCTTTTTGCTTCAGCGTTACTAATAGGAACTGGCTGGCCTTTGTTACCTAAAAAACCACTTAACTTTGGAGTTGTTTTAATAATATGCCAGGTATCATCATTTAAATTCATTTTTATAAGTATATAGCCAGGAAATATTTTTCTTTCTGTATTAACTCTTACACCTCTTTTTACCTCAACAATGTTTTGAATGGGGACAGATATTTCTTCGATATGTTCTTTAACGCCAAGTTTAGTTGCTTGATCTAGAATGCTATCAGCAACTTTTTTTTCATAACCTGAGTAGGCATGAAGAACGTACCATCTTGCTTTATTCATTAAAAACCTGAACCTATTTCAATTATTTTTCTTATTGAAAAAGACCATATTTGATCAGTTAAAAGAAAAAATAATGAGAATAATATTATTAATAATATGACTATTGCAGAAGATATAAAAGTATCTCTTCTTTGAGGCCAAGTAACTTTTTGTAATTCTTGTCTAACTTGTCTTACAAAAAGAGCTGGTGATGTTTTCTTTTTTTCAATATTCATATTTTAATTCCTCTTGGCAGGAGTGGCAGGACTTGAACCCGCAGCCCCCGGTTTTGGAGACCGGTGCTCTACCAGTTGAGCTACACTCCTAATAAGTAATGGCTAACTGATAGAACGGTCCCTAAAACTATTCAATAATTTCAGCAACAACTCCAGCGCCAACTGTTCTTCCACCTTCTCTAATTGCAAATTTTAAACCTTTATCCATTGCAATTGGAGACAAAAGAGTAACTTCCATCGCAATATTATCACCAGGCATTACCATTTCGGTTCCTTCTGGTAATTTAATTGTTCCAGTCACATCAGTTGTTCTAAAGTAGAATTGAGGTCTGTAGTTTGAAAAGAATGGAGTATGTCTTCCACCCTCTTCTTTTTTTAATACATATGCTTCTGCTTTAAATTTTGTATGTGGTTTTATTGAGCCTGGTTTCGCTAATACTTGACCACGTTCAACTTCTTCTCTTTTAGTTCCACGAAGAAGAACACCAACGTTGTCTCCGGCTTCACCGGAATCTAAAAGTTTTCTAAACATCTCAACTCCAGTACAAGTAGTTTTTTGAGGTTCTCTTATTCCTAGGATCTCGATTTCCTCTCCAACTTTAACTTGACCTTGTTCAATTCTTCCAGTTACAACTGTACCTCTACCAGAAATTGAAAATACATCCTCAACTGGCATCAAGAAAGGCTGATCTACAGGTCGGCTAGGTTGTGGTATATGTTCATCAACTGCTTTCATTAATTCCATAATTGAATTTTTTCCAATTTCATCATCTCTTCCTTCAAGAGCTGCTAAAGCTGAACCCTTAATGATTGGGATAGTATCACCTGGGAATTCATATGAAGTAAGAAGTTCTCTAATTTCCATCTCAACTAGATCAATTAACTCTTTGTCATCTACTTGATCAACTTTATTCATGTATACAACAAGAGCAGGTACACCTACCTGTCTAGCTAAAAGTATATGTTCTCTTGTTTGAGGCATTGGTCCGTCAGCGGCATTAACAACTAAGATACCACCATCCATTTGAGCTGCGCCAGTAATCATGTTCTTAACATAATCTGCGTGTCCAGGACAATCTACGTGAGCATAATGTCTTGCTTCAGTTTCATATTCTACGTGTGCAGTAGATATTGTAATACCACGTTCTCTTTCTTCAGGTGCTTTATCAATATTTGCATAATCAGTAAATTCTGCTCCACCTGTCTCTGCTAATATTTTTGTTATAGCAGCAGTTAATGTTGTTTTACCATGATCGACGTGACCAACGGTACCTATGTTACAATGCGGTTTGTTTCTTTCGAATTTTGCTTTAGCCATTTTATTACCCCAATAATATTTTGTTATGGAGCGGGTGAAGGGAATCGAACCCTCGTAGCCAGCTTGGAAGGCTGGAGCTTTACCACTAAGCTACACCCGCAACTAAACTGACTGCTTCACACACTCACTTTAATGCTTTAATCCCATTACCTCCATAATGGTGGAGGGGGTAGGATTCGAACCTACGTACGCTCACGCGGGCGGATTTACAGTCCGCTGCCTTTAACCACTCGACCACCCCTCCGTTTGAAGAAATTGGCCAATACTAATAAATTAGTATATATGTCAATCTAAAACAGCAACTTCACCTTTGCAAAATACGTATACTCGTAAAAGCAACGGCCTTTTAGACAAAAAATGCTATTTTGTACATATCTAGATTGTATTAATTAGACAAATCTGTGATATTAAATGATGACTAAGTTTAGAAACAATAAATCTAATAAAAATCAAGGAATTCATACAATTTTTGGTCAACATTCTGTTAAAGCAGCTCTTCAAAATGATAAAAGACAGCATATTGAGCTAATAATTAGTAAAAATCAGGTAAATTTTTCCAAAAAATATGAATCTAAAATACAAAAAATTACTATTCTTCCTCAAAATGAATTTACAAGAAGATTTGGAAATGAGAACACAACACAGGGATTAGTTCTAAAAACAAAAGATTTTGCAAGGCCAGGTTTAGAAGAATTTATAAAAGTAGAAAGTAAGAAATCAAAATCAGTAATATTAATTTTAGATCAAGTAACTGACCCTCAAAATATTGGATCAATAATGAGATCATGTGCATTATTTGATTGTGCAGGAATTATAGTTGGCAAAGATAATTCACCAGAACTGACTTCATCAATTTATAAATCTGCATCCGGTGCTGCAGAAATTGTAAATTATATCAGAGTTACAAATATAAGAAGAGCTATTTCTTTTTTAAAAAAAAATAAATATTGGATTTATGGCTTTGACACTTCAAAAATTAATAATTCAAAATTAAAATTTTCTCAAAAATCAGTATTAGTTTTTGGCTCTGAAGGAAAAGGTATTAGAGAATTAGTTAAAAAAGAATGTGACGAAATAGTTCAGATAAACATGAAATATAATTTAAAATTTGAAATTGATAGTTTGAATGTTTCCAATGCAACGTCTATTGCTTTATATCAATTTTACTCAACGTAAATATTATTAAGGTGGTGCCGCGTGTCGGAATCGAACTGACTACCTGATGATTACAAATCAACTGCTCTACCAAATGAGCTAACGCGGCATCAATTTTGCATTTATATTAAATTATAAATTCGACAAGAATTTTATAAATTAAATTCCAGGAATATAAGGAACTCCATCACCCTTTACTCTTTCGTTTAATTCACTTAGCGTAGAGCATGCTGTGATTGGACTAAATACAAGAAATAAAATTATCAATGCTTTTTTAATCATAAAATATTTATATCTTCTCAATTTTTGCTGCACAATATTTAAATTCAGGAATTTTTCCATATGGATCTAAAGCTGGATTAGTTAAAAGATTAGCTGCAGACTCATTATAACAAAATGGAATAAATATAACTCCGTCAGGAATCGCCCTGTCTTGCCTTACTCTAATATCTATTGAGCCTCTCCTAGTTGTGACTTTTATTTTATCACCAGCTTTCATATTATTTTTAATTATATCTTTAGGCGATATTGAAACTGAAGGTTCTGGTTCAATGGCATCTAAATTTGATGCCTTTCTAGTCATAGCTCCAGTATGCCAATGCTCTAATTGCCTCCCGGTAGTTAGGATCATCGCAAATTCTTTATCCGGCACTTCATCTGGTGCAGTCACACTAGCTGGAACAAATTTACCTTTACCATTTTTGTTTGGAAATTTATCAGCAAAAACAATTTCATCTCCTGGGGTTGTTGGAGATTTACTTGGATAAGTTACAGAGTTTTCATTTTCTAATCTTTCCCAAGAGATGTTGTTTAATGAAGGCATTGTTAGTGACATTTCTTCATAAATTTCTTTGGGATGTTTATATTTCCAATTTAAACCCATTCTTTTTCCAAGTTCGTTTGTTATCCACCAATCTTCTTTAGCTTCACCTGGTGAGTCTAAAGCTTTTCTTCCCATCTGTACTTGTCTATTAGTATTAGTAACTGTTCCATTTTTTTCAGGCCATGCCGAAGCTGGAAAAATAACATCCGCATATGTTGCTGTTTCAGTTAAAAAAATATCTTGCACAACTAAATGGTCTAACATTTGTAGAGCTTCTCTTGCATGATTAAGATCAGGGTCGGACATTGCTGGATTTTCACCAAGTATATACATCCCTTTGATTGTATTCTCATGAATAGCATCCATAATTTCAACAACTGTTAGACCTTTTTTATCATCTAAAGGAGTATTCCAAAGTTTTTCAAAAAAATCTTTATTATTATCTTTATCAACTAATTGATAATCAGGATACATCATTGGTATAAGACCGGCATCAGACGCTCCTTGTACATTATTTTGTCCTCTTAAAGGATGTAAACCAGATCCTCTTTTTCCAACATTCCCTGTCATTAAAGCTAGAGAAATTAAACATCTAGCATTGTCGGTACCATGTGTGTGTTGAGAAATCCCCATCCCCCAAAAAATTATTCCTTTATTTGTATTGGCATATAAGCGCGCTACTTCTCTTATAAGTTCTGGATCGATACCTGTTTCGTTTTGCATTATATCAGGTGAATAATTCATTAAATGTTTTCTTAATTTTTCAAATCCTTCAGTTTGTTTTTTTATATATTCTGAATTAAACAAATTTTCTTCGACAATAACATTCATTATTGAATTTAAGAGAGCAACGTCAGATCCTGGTTTAAATTGCAACATATGAGTTGCGTGTTTTTTTAAGGAATGCCCTCTAGGATCCATCACAATTAATTTAGAACCCTTTTTAGCAGCATTCTTAAAAAAAGTTGCTGCAACAGGATGGTTTTCAGTAGGATTTGCTCCAATGACTATTATCACATCAGAATTTTCAACTTCATAGAATGGAGCAGTAACAGCTCCTGAACCAATAGTTTCTAATAAAGCAGCTACAGAAGACGCATGACAAAGCCTTGTACAATGATCAACATTATTTGTATTAAAACCAGTTCTGATTAATTTTTGAAATAAATAAGCTTCTTCATTTGAACATTTAGCTGATCCAAAACCTGCAAGATTACTCTTACCATTTCTTTGTTTATTAAGTTTTAAAAATCCTTGTGCAGCATAATCTAGAGCTTCATCCCAAGATGCTTCTCTAAAATATTCATGAATATTCGAAAAATTAATACTTGGGTGTAAGTCTTTTGGTTTATCTTTAATTCTAATCAATGGCCTTGTAAGTCTTTCTGGATTATTTACATAATCAAAACCAAACCTTCCTTTAACACATAATCTGTTCTTGTTTGCGGGACCATCAACACCATTAACGTATTTAATTTTATTATCTTTTACATTGTATTCTATCTGACAGCCCACACCACAATAAGGACAAACGCTATCAATTTTTTTATCTACCTTACTATGGCCAACACCATCTTGATCTACAATAGACGCTGGCATTAATGCTCCAGTTGGACAAGCTTGTACACATTCACCACATGCCACACATGTGCTATCACCCATTGGATCATCAAAATCGAATACAATTTTTGAATTTTCTCCTCGATATGCCATTCCGATGACATCATTGACCTGAACTTCTCTACATGCTCTTACACAAAGATTACATTGAATGCATGCATCTAGATTTACAGCCATACTAGGATGAGAAACATCTGCCTGACATGAAGTTTTTTTTGGAAATCTACTTTCTTTAACTTCAACTTTGTCTATCCATTTCCAAAAGTCAGAATTATTATCATGAGCAATTTCTTTTTTTGGCTGGTCTGCTAGAAGTAATTCAAAAACTAACTCTCTAGACTTTTTAGCCTTTTCTGAAGAAGTTTTTACTTTCATACTATCAGTTGGTTTTCTAATACAAGATGCTGCCAACACACGTTCTCCTTCAATTTCAACCATACATGCTCTACAATTTCCATCTGCTCTATAACCAGGTTTATCAGAATAACATAAATGTGGGATTTCTGTTCCAAGTCTATTTGCAACTTGCCAAATAGTTTCATCAGCATTTGCTTCAACTAACTTTTCGTTTAAATAAAATTTTGTTTTCTCATTAGTCATAAGTTATTTCATTGCTAAAATATTTTAAAACAGAATTTAATGGGTTTGTTGCAGCTTGTCCTAAACCACATATCGATGCTTGCCCCATAACTTCACTTAAATCTTTTAATTTTTCCTTATTCCAATTTTTTTCTTGCATTAATTTTACAGTTTTCTCCGTACCGGAACGGCATGGTGTACATTGACCACAACTTTCCTCTTCAAAAAATTTTAGTAAATTGAGTGCAACATCCTTCATATTATCATGATCCGATAATACAACTACTGCCGCTGAGCCCAAAAAGCATCCGGCATCCATTAATTCTTTCGATCCATAATCAAGTGGAATATTATTCATAGTAGCAGGTAGAATACCGCCAGATGCACCTCCCGGAAGATATCCTTTAAAAGTATGTCCATCTGCCATACCATCACAATACTCATCAATTAATTGTTGAATTGTTATACCGGCTGGGGCAACTTTTACTCCTGGGTTCTTTACTCTTCCAGATACTGAAAAACTATGAAAACCCTTATTTCCATTGGACCCCTTTTCAGCAAACCACTTTGCTCCTTTTTCAATTATATCTCTGACCCAAAAAAGAGTTTCTAAATTATTTGTTAAAGTAGGACATCCAAATAAACCAATTTCAGCCACATAAGGCGGTCTATGTCTTGGCAATCCTCTCTTACCTTCAATACTTTCTATCATTGCTGACTCTTCTCCACAAATATAAGCTCCTGCCCCTCTTCTTACTATGAAAAAGTCTTTTGGAATTATTTCTTCATCTTCCATTTTATATATTTCATCAAGTAAAATTTTTATGACTGTTGGATATTCATCTCTCATATAAATATAAACTTTTTGAGCATTTATAAAATAGGAGGCAATTAAAGCTCCTTCTAAAAATCTATGTGGATCACTTTCTAAATATGACCTATCTTTAAATGTTCCTGGTTCACCTTCATCACCATTAACTGCAACATATTTTTTACCATTGTAATTTGAAACAATTTCCCATTTTTTTCCTGTAGGAAATCCAGCGCCACCCTTACCTTTCAATCCGCTTTCATTTAATGAATCCAAAACTTGTTTTTTTGAGATCACACCATTTTTTATTTTGTTCGCAATTTCATAACCACCATTTTTTTTATAAGAAGATAAGTTTATATAATCGGGAATGAAGGGGTCAAAATTTTTTTCATCGATTGTTTTTTTTACTTTATCAAAATTAGCCACATCAACATAATTTTTTCCTACGCAGACAGTAGGAGCAACATTGCATCTTCCCATGCATGGACCAGGTACAACTTTTATATTTTTATTTTCTAATTTTTTTATATCTTGAAGTAATTTGTGTGCACCAAATAATTCACAAGTTAAACTTTCACAAACCCTTACGACATTTACTGGGTTATAATCTTTACTATCTTTGACAATATTAAAATGAGCATAAAAAGTTGCAACTTCATAAATTTCAGAAAGTGGTAAGTTAATAATAGTTGATAAAGCTACCAGATGCTTATCGTACAAAACACCAAATTTATCTTGCAATATATGTAAATATTCAATTAATTCATCTCTCTTAAATTTTAATCCTGAAAACAATTTAGAAACTTCACCTAAATATTTATCTTCGACTTGTCTTCCTTTTGGAGTCCAACGTCTTTTCTTCTTTTTTAAAGAAGTTTCTGTTTGAGAAACAAATTTATCCATTCCAATTAATATTATACTATATATTAAGTATCAGAAAACTATGAAAGATTCAGTTGAAAATGAAGAATTAGTTCTTGATACTAGTGGTACAGAATGTCCTATACCAGTGCTTAAGGCTAGAAAACTTGCTTCAGAATTAAACAAAGATACAATTATTAAAATTATTGCAACTGATCCTTTGGCTGAAGCAGACTTTGAACATTATTGTGATCAGTCTAACTATGAATATTTAAGTTGTGAAAAAATAAAAGATAAAATTGTAATTCGTTATAGAATTAAAATTAAAAATTAAAATAGACTTTCATAATTATAAAAATCAAATATATCTCCTTTGTTTACTTGAGAAACATTTTCGTCAATTTCAATTATACCATCTGAATAGGATATAGAACTAATCATACCAGAACCTTGTTTAGGAAATTTATTTGCTATATTTTTATTGTTTCTAGTTTCTTTATTTACGCGTAACCACTCCATTCTTTTTGTTTTTTTCTTCATAGAAAAATTTGCTGTAACTTTACTTGAAGATGGGAGCTTAAAATTTCCACCAGATAGTTTTTCTATTAATGGTTTTACTAACATTGCATATAATAATTGAACAGAAACTGGATTACCTGGTAGACAAATTATGTAGCACTTATTTATTTTTCCAACTGCAATTGGTCTTCCTGGTTTTATTGCTGCTCTCCAAAAATATATCTTACCTAATTCAGATAAAACTTTAATTAAATGATCTTCATCACCAACAGATGCACCACCAGCAGTTATTATTACATTAAATTTTTTTGAAGTATTAAAAATTTTATTTTTAATAGATTTAAAATTATCTTTGAGATTTCCACAATATTTTTTTTCTATATAATTCTTATCAAGTAAATTATTTAAACTATAATAATTTGAATTATTAATTTCAGAATTTTTTAAATTTTTAGTTGGTTTTCGTAATTCATTACCACTTGTAAAGAAACCAATTTTAATTTTTTTAAATACTTTTATTTTACTAATACCAGTAGCAGCAATTAAATTTATATTTTGTTGATTTAATTTAGACCCCTTTTCCAATATTTTTTGGTTTTTTTTTATATCTTCACCCTTTAATCTATAATTATCTCCAAATTTTGGAATTTTAATTAAATGAATTTTATTTCCTCTCTTGTATGTATTTTCCTGCATAACTATAGTTGATGAATTCATGGGCATTTTTGCACCAGTAAAAATTCTTACTGCTTCACCAGGTTTTACTTTTATATTTTTGTTATCTCCAGCAGCGATTCTTCTGTTACAAAAAAAAATTTTTTTTGTTTTTAAATCTGCTTTTAAAATAGCATAACCGTCTACAGCAGAATTATTAAAAGGAGGTAAATTAATTTTACTTTTTATATTTTCATAAAGAAATCTATCCTCTGAATTTTCTAAATTAATTTTTTCAGAATTATAAATTACAACCTTTTGTTTTTTAAATAAATTGATAATTTGTTTTTTGGTTAGTGGTAATTTATTCATTAAAATTCTCTTAAAATAAAATCAACTATATTATCAATTTCATCATTCTTAAAAATTCTTAAGTTAGTTTCAATTTTATTATTTGTAATAATAGCTTTTATATTTTTAATTTTTCTAAATAAGTAACTATCATTATCATTTTTAATTATTTCAATTTTTGGGTGATTTTCATTTTTAAACCCTTCCACTATTACAATATCAACTTCTGAAAGTTGATTAATTAATTCATGTAATGTTTTTTCTTTTGAATTATTTAGTTCTGATATTTTAACCCATCGCTTCGATGAACTAACTATTACTTGAGAAGATCCCGCTAATCTATGCTTAAAGCTATCTGTATTCTCATGATCTATATCAAATTCGTGATGTGCATGTTTAATTGAAGCAACACGAAAATTTTTAGAGCTAAGTTTATTAATAATTTTAGTTGCAATAGTTGTTTTCCCTGAGTCCTTCCAACCAACAATTCCTATTATTTTCATTTAATAGATCTATTATTTAATAAATATACAAGGGAGTAAATAATTATTGTTATTGATATTAAAACTAAACCTAATGCCATAGCGTATTCTAAATTTCCCATTCTAGTTTCTAAAGATATAGCAGTTGTCATTACTCGAGTATAATGATCAATATTACCCCCCACAATCATAACTGCACCAACTTCTGAAATTGCTCTTCCAAAAGCAGATAATAATGTTGTTATCAATAAAAAATAACTATGGTTAAATAATAGTTTTACAGAACCCCAAAAAGGAATATTTAAGGATCTTATCTGATCTTTAAATTCAAACCAATTTTTAGAAAATATCTCATGAGATAATGAAGCAATTATTGGAAAAATTATTATAGTTTGAGCAATAATCATCGCAGAAGGTGTGTATAGAAGCTGTAAGATACCCAAAGGTCCACCAGAAGCAAAAATAAAATAAACAATTAAACCAACTACAACTGGAGGAATCCCCATCAATGAGTTTATAATTATTAAAATAAATTTTTTGAAATAAAAATTATAAATTGCAAAATAATACCCTACTATAAATCCAAATAATGATGCAATAATTAGGGCAGTAAAACTTACAAATAATGATAAAAGTATTATATCCCATAGTTCATTATCTAAAGTAATAATTAATAGTATGGAATTTGTGAAAATTTCTAATATGTTCATTTAAATTATTAGTTTAATTACAACATATGGCAAAAAAAGAGAAATATTTAGTCTCACCTGATATTAATAATAAGTCCTTAATTACAAAACTAAATGGTTTTGATGAGAAAGGGAATAAAATAATTTCTAAAGTTATTAATGAAAAAGCTCTTACAATTTTTCTTAATAATCAAGAGATAGTAACGCTAATGTCTATAAGTGATCATCCAAAATATCTTGCAGTTGGGTATTTATTAAATCAAAATATGCTTAAAAAAAATGATATAATTACAAAAGTTGAAATTGATAAAGATTTAGGTGTGGTTGTTGTAAGAACAAAACGTAAAACAAATTATGAAAATAAATTAAGAAAGAAAATAACAACTAGTGGTTGTGCAATAGGTACGGTATTTGGAGATATATATGCGGAAATAAAAAAATCAAAATTAAAATCCAAAAAGAAAATTAAACATAAATGGATTTATGAGATTTCAAAAAAAATTACATTAACACCGAGCTTATATTTAGAAACAGGAGCAATACATGGTTGTGCCATTATTCATAATAATAAACCATTAATTTATATGGAAGACGTAGGAAGACATAATGCTGTAGATAAAATTGCCGGTTTTATGTTTATAAAAAAAATTAGCTCTTCAAATAAAATTTTTTACACTACAGGAAGACTAACTAGTGAAATGGTTATTAAAACTATAAAAATGGGTATTCCAATATTAATTTCTAGATCAGGATTCACAGCATGGGGTGTAGAGTTGGCGAGAGGCTCGAATTTAACACTTATTGGACGAGCAAAGGGAAAAAAATATTTAACACTTTCTGGAGAACATAGAATTGACCATAAATAACAAAAAAATTTTGTTTGCCATACTTGCTGGAGGTCAATCAAAAAGATTTGGAGGTGGATTTAAAGCTTTTGCTAAAATCAATGGAATTACAATCTTAGACAAAATAATAAACAAGCTTAAAAAATATAATAATGAAATAATAATAAATGCTAATGACTTGAAAAATTTTAAGAAAATTAATTACCCAATAATTGAAGATAGATTCAAAGGTTTTGTGGGACCTTTAGCAGGAATTCACACATCTATGTTATGGGCTAAAGAAAATTACACAAACAAAGAATGGGTTTTTACTGTTCCAAGTGACACCCCATTTTTACCAGATAATCTTTTAGACAAATTTTTAGAGGCATATGATGAAAATATAAAAATATTGATTGCAAGGTCAAATAGTAGACATCATCCTGTAATAGCAATGTGGCATATATCGTTAATAACTAGTTTAGAAAATGAATTAAAATTAAAAAATAGTAAAATTATGTTTTGGGTTAAAAAACACAAATATAAATTTGTTGAATTCGATAAAAGCCAAGAAAAGAATTTTTTCAATGTTAATACTCAAGAAGAATGGAATACTGCAAAAAATATCTAACTTTAATATAAATATATAAAAAATATTTTTTTTGTATAAAGAATATTTTAAATGGTTAGCTCAATATATAAAATATTCCCAGGAATTATCTTTTGTTTTGTAATTGCTTATTCAGGCATATACTTAAGTGATTTTATCGGAAAAGAAATTCTAAATTTAAAAAAAAGTCCAATATCACCAATAATGCTATCAATAATATTTGGTCTTTTGATAGGAAATATATTTCATATTAATAATTTTTTATTAGAAGGAATTAAGTTTTCTTTAAAATTTATTCTAAGATTAGGAATAATATGTCTTGGTATTAGACTTGGACTTTTAGATATTTTTAAAGTTGGAATAGTTGGAATACCTCTAATTGTTGCTTGTATTATTATATCAATCTTGGTTGTAAATTATTTGTGCAGGTTATTAAATGTTTCTTCAAAAATGGGATCATTAATTGCAGTTGGAACAAGTATTTGCGGAGCATCCGCAATTGTAGCAACTAGTCCTGCAATTAATGCTGATAAAGAGGAAGTTGCTTATGCCATAGCTAATATTACAATATTTGGAATAATTGCAATGTTCCTCTATCCATTTATGGCCTATTATCTTTTTAGTGGAGATGAGTTAGCATCAGGATTATTTCTCGGAACTTCAATACATGAAACAGCTCAAGTTGCTGGTGCAGGATTGATATATGCGGAGCAATTCAATTCACCAAAAACTATGGATATAGCAACGATTACAAAATTAGTAAGAAATATCAGCATGATAATCGTCATTCCTACAATAAGCTATATGTATCTAAGAAATAATATTGGTGAAAATAATACCAAACCATCAATAATATCTATGTTTCCAATTTTCATAATTGGTTTTATTCTTATGGGTCTTTTAAGATCAATTGGAGATTATGGAATTCAAAATAGTAATTTAGCTTTTGAAATATTAACGAATAATAATTGGCAATTAATCATCAATATTATTAAATCTATCGCTGAGTATTCTTTAGCAATAGCAATGGCAGCTGTTGGTATAAGTACAAATTTAGTTTCTTTAAAAAGCTTAGGTATAAGACCATTTTATGTTGGTTTTTCTGCAGCTTGTTGTGTTGGAATTGTTAGTTATATCGGAATCGTAGTATTAAATAATTTTATATAATTTTCTAAAATAAATATAATTTGTACTTATTAAGTAATAATTATATAAAATTTATAAAAAAACATGTCAATTTACCTTCCAATAGCTGAAATGAACGTCAATATTTTTCTCATTATCTTTATTGGAATGAGTATAGGAATACTTTCAGGAATTTTTGGTGTTGGTGGTGGATTTTTAATGACACCACTATTAATTTTTTTAGGTATACCTCCAGTTGTAGCTGTTGGTTCTGAAGCTCCGCACGTTTTAGCAACTTCAGTTTCTGGTTTTATTGCTCACTGGAGAAAAAGAAATGTTGATATAAAGATGGGTATATTCCTTTTGATAGGAGGTTTAATTGGGTCTACAGTTGGTGTAAATATTTTCAATTATCTAAAAAACTTTGGGCAAATAGATTTAGTTATTCAGTTATTATTTCTTTTCTTTTTAGGTTTTATTGGTTTTAGTATGGCTTTTGAAAGCGCAAGAACTACAATTAAACAATATAGAGCAAGAAATACTAAAAGAACAAAACTGCATCAACATTCTTGGTTTCATGGACTTCCATTCAAAGTGCGTTTTCATAGATCAAAACTTTATATAAGTGCGATACCACCTGTACTGATAGGATTCGCAGTTGGAGTAATGTCCGCAATGATGGGAGTTGGAGGAGGATTTATAATGATACCTGCAATGGTATACATACTTGGAATGCCGACAAGTATAGTAGTTGGGACATCTTTATTTCAAATCATATTTGTTACCGCTAATGCAACATTCTTTCAATCCTACATAAATTATAATGTAGATATTGTGCTGTCTGCACTAATGATATTTGGAGGAGTAATTGGTGCACAAATAGGTGTAATCTTTGGATCTAAATTAAAAGCAGAATATTTGAGGGGTATTTTGGCTATATTAGTACTGGGTGTTTGCGGTAAAATTTTTACAGATCTAGTTTTAAGACCTAATGATTTATTTTCATTGGTAATGATATGATATCAATATTTAATTTTTCAATTAATTTATTGATTGTAGTTTGTCTCTTCATATATTTTATTTTTACAACTATTGATTTTAATCTGGAGAATATTGAATATTTTTTAATTCTAATTATTGTTATAAATTCATTTAGCAAAATTTATATTTGGTCAAATTTCAAAGTATTTATTAAAAAAGATCTTAATAAAATATTTAAAGACATATTATTTAATGATTCATTTGCAAAACTAAGTATTATTATTTTATCCACTGTAATTCCAATTTATATGCTTATGCAAAAAGATATTTTAGTAGTTGATAAATTGATTGAGAAAGCATCTTTTTTATTAGTATCAATTTTTGCATTAATTGCATTTTATTTAGAATTTTATATTTTAGAAGTGACAAAAATAGATGATTAAAAATTTATATATTAAGTTTGCTTTTAATCTAACAATTTTATTGACTGTGATTTTTTTTTATAACTTTCTTAATGCTGAAGAGATTTACTTTGACTTATCTGAGGATAGTATTGAATTAAAAACAGATTTTAATGGAAAAGAAATTATTATTTTTGGATTACTAAAAAATGATCATGAAACACTTTTGACAATAAAAGGGCCGCCATCAAAAATGAGAATACAAAAAAAAGAAAGGTATTTTGGAATATGGATAAATAATCAATACGTTACCTATAGCAACATTCCATCTTTGTTCTTTTTATCCTCCTCAAAAGAAATAAACGAAATCTTGCCTGAATCGATATTAATTAATGAGGATCTAAGTTTTGAAAAAATTTTAAATAATAAGACTTTTAATCAAAATTTTATTTTCAAAAATGACCAAAAAAATTGGAATGAAAATTTTGTTAGAATAAAAAAAGAACAATCATTTTATAAAAGTTTTAAAATGAAAAAGGTCAAAGATAAGTTATTTCAAACTAGCGTTTTTTTTCCAACAAATACAATACCAGGGATTTATAATGTTGATATTTACTATATAAGAAACAATACAATTATGAGTACAGATCAAAAAAATATAGTTATAAAAAAAACTGGTATAGGAAGTCAAATATTTGACTTTGCTAATGAAAATGCGGCTACATATGGAGTTTTTGTAATTATCTTTTCAATATTTTCGGGTTTTATTGCTGCTGCTTTATTTAGGAGAAGTAAATGAGTGATGATAGATATATTCTAGTTGTTGCAGATAATTCAGAAGAAATGAACACAGCTCTTGAATATGCTTGTGCAAGATCAAAAAAAACGGGAAGAAAAATCATAATTGCAACATTCATAGAGCCATTGGATGTTCTAACAACCAAGGGTGTTACAGACATTATGAAAGAAGAAGCTAGAGAAGAAGCAGAAACAATCCTTAAAAAAGCTGCCTCATTTGTCCAAGAAAGAACAGGTGACTATCCTGCTCTCTCTTTAAGAGAGGGGGATACTATATCTGAATTAAAACAATTATTAGATGAAGAAAAAAATATTAATGTTCTTGTTTTAGCTGCCAATACTGATCCAAATAGTAAAAACCCTGGTCCAATAATAACTTCTCTGGTGAGTAATGAAATAACAAACCTAAGAATACCAATAATGATTGTGCCTGGAAATTTATCATTTGAACATATTGCGCAAATAACTTAAAAAAATGTCTAAAGAGATAGCTAAAATATTAGTAGATATAAAGTCTATTAATTTTTCATTTGATAAATATTTTACTCTTACATCAGGCTTGGCTAGTCCTGTTTATGTTGATTGTAGAAAAATTATTTCTTTTACAAAAGAAAGAAATTTTATAATTGATAAAGCCATAGATTATTTAACTAAAAATAATATTGATACAGAAATTATTGCTGGTGGAGAGACCGCTGGAATTCCATATGCTGCTTTTATTTCTCAAAAATTAGATAAACAAATGATTTACATTAGAAAAAAAACAAAAGGTTTTGGAAAAAACAAACAAATTGAAGGTGAATTTGAAAATAATCAAAAAGCTCTTTTAGTTGAAGATCTAGCCACTGATGGAGGTAGTAAAATAATTTTTATTAACGCAATGCGTGAAGCTGGATTAAAAGTTAAAGATATATTTGTAATATTTTATTATGATATTTTTAATTTCAAAGAATCAGAATTATTTAAATTAAATGTAAATATGCACTCACTGTGTACTTGGAAAGATATAATAAATTATATTGAAAGTGAAAAAATATATTCTGAAGATAAGGTTTCAAACTTAAAAGAATTTTTAGAAGATCCAGAAAAATGGAGAGGCAAGTATGCGTGAAATAGTTGTTGTCAGTGGAGGTTTTGACCCAATTCACAGTGGTCATATAAAATTAATTAAAGAAGCTGCTAAACATGGCGAAGTTGTAGTTTTGCTAAATTCTGATTTATGGCTTCAAAAAAAGAAAGGTAAGGAATTTCTTCCTTTTATTGAAAGAACTATAATTATGAATGAGTTAAAAAATGTTATTGATGTTATAGAATTTGATGACGGGGATAAGACGTGCATCGATGGTCTTAAAAAAGTAAAAAATAAATATCCAAAATCGATTATTAAATTTGCAAATGGAGGTGATAGAAATAATAGTACAACACCAGAATCAATATTCTGTGAAAAAAATAATATTAAGTTACTTTGGGGTATAGGTGGTGACAATAAATCAAATTCTAGTTCATGGATTTTACAAAAATGGAAAGAAGATAATTAAGGATATAATTTTCTTGTAACCCAACCATCATTTTCCCTACGGAATTCAAGTCTGTCATGCAATCTAAATGGCATATCTTGCCAAAATTCAATTAATATAGGTGCTACTAAGTAACCATTCCAATGTGAAGGTCTTGGTACATCATTATCTGAAAATTTTTTTTCAAACTCTTCTACTCTTTTAGTTAATGTCGATCTATCATCTAGTTCTTCTGACTGTAATGAAGCCCAAGCTCCTATTCTACTTCCTAGTGGTCTTGAATTATAATATTCATCAGCTTCAGCGTTTGAAATTTGTGAAACATTACCTTCTATTCTTATTTGTCTTTGAAGTGTTTTCCAATGAAAATTTAAAGCTACACTATCGTTGTTTTTAATTGCTCTACCTTTTTTGCTATTTGAATTTGTGTAAAAAACAAACCCTTTATCATCATATGATTTAAGTAAAACAATTCGCGAGCTGGGTTTGCCATCAGAAGATATAGTAGCAAGGTTCATAGCATTTGGATCATTGATTTCACTTTTCTTTGCCTCTTCAAACCATTCTTGAAAAAGTTCAATTGGTTTTTTATCAGAATTTATTAATTTTTGATTTGATTGCATATTATAGATATGAATATTATTTTATAAGTATATATATCTATATTTATAAAAAAACACTGATTTACAATATGTTGATGCAAAATAAAAAAGGTCTGATTATGGGAGTGGCAAATGACAGATCTATTGCTTGGGGTATTGCGAAAAAATTAGCAGAACAGGGAGCAGAAATTGCACTTACTTATCAAGGAGAAGCTCTTAAGAAAAGAGTTCAACCACTTGCAGAAGAAATAGGGTCTAACACTATTATTCCTTGTGATGTTTCAGACTCACAAAGTATGAATAACGTTTTTGAAACACTTAAAAATAAATGGGGTGAATTAGATTTTCTTGTTCATGGAATTGGTTTTTCCAACAAAGATGAATTAAGAGGTAAATACTACAATACATCTTCTGATAATTTTAAACAAACTATGCATATATCATGTTATTCTTTTACAGAGGCTTGTAGGCTAGCAGAACCTTTAATGAATAATGGTGGATCAATTTTAACTTTAACATATTATGGATCAGAACAAGTTATGCCTCATTATAATGTTATGGGAGTTGCAAAAGCAGCTTTAGAGGCAAGTGTTAGATATTTAGCAGTTGATTTGGGAGAAAAAAATATAAGAGTTAATGCTATTAGTGCTGGGCCAATTAAAACTTTGGCAGCATCAGGAATAGGTGATTTTAGATTTATTTTAAAATGGAACGAGCTTAATGCTCCACTTAAAAGAAATGTAAATCAGCAAGATGTTGGAAATTCTGCTTTGTATCTCTTAAGTGATCTTGGGAGTGCTGTTACTGGCGAGATACAACATGTCGATTGTGGCTATCATACTGTAGGAATGGTTGCAGTTGATGAGAGTGAAAGTGTTTCAGAATTATTGGGTGAATTTACAAATTCTAAAAAATGACTTCTAATTCAATAGGAAAAATCTTTAACTTTACTACATGGGGAGAAAGCCATGGCAAAGCTATTGGTTGTGTTGTTGATGGAGTGCCATCAAACATAAATTTAACTGAAAAAGATATTCAACCCTATTTAGATAAAAGAAAACCTGGTCAGTCAAAATTTACAACTCAAAGAAAAGAAGAGGATAAAGTTGAAATACTATCTGGAACTTTTGAGGGGAAAACAACAGGTCATCCTATTTCTCTAATTATCTACAATCAAGATCAGAGATCAAAAGATTATGGTGATATCAAAAGTAAATTTAGACCAGGTCATGCAGATTATACATATTGGAAAAAATATGGCATAAGAGATTATAGGGGTGGTGGTAGATCTAGTGCTAGAGAAACTGCAATGAGAGTAGCAGCAGGGGCAATAGCAAGAAAAATCATAAAAAATAAAATTAAAAATCAAGTTGTAATAACAGGTGCATTAATTCAAGTAGGTAATCATAAAATTAATTATGATAATTGGAATAATAATTTTATTCCAAAAAATAATTTTTGGAGTCCTGATAAAGAAATTATTAAAATATGGGAAAACGAAATACAAATTGCAAGAAAATCTGGTTCCTCTTTAGGTGCAATAATTGAAATTAGAGTAAAAGGTTTGCCAGCTGGATTAGGAGAACCTATTTATGAAAAAATAGACTCTGATATTGCTAAAGCATTGATGTCTATTAATGCTGTTAAGGGAGTAGAAATGGGAAATGGATTTAGCAGTGTTTATGAAACTGGAATTTCTAATGTTGATGAAATGAGAATAAAAAATAAAAAACCTTTATTTCTTTCAAATAATAATGGTGGAGTTCTTGGGGGTATTACAACAGGCCAAGAATTAATTGCTAGATTTGTAGTAAAACCTACAAGCTCAATATTATCCCCAAAAAAAACAATTAATACAAAATTAAAAGAAACAACAATATCTACTAAAGGTCGTCATGATCCATGTGTTGGTATAAGAGCTGTTCCTGTCGGTGAAGCAATGGTTGCCACAACTATAGCTGATCATTGTTTAAGATTTCTTTAAAATACTATAAATTAAAAATTCTTTATTTCCTTTTGGTCCAGTTATTGGACTTTCGACTAAACCTACAACTTCAGCGTTAATTGTTTTTTTAAACCAATTAGATATATCATTACATACTTGTTCATGAATCAATGGATCTTTCACAATACCTTTTTTCAAATTCATTTTATTAGTTTCAAATTGTGGCTTAATTAGTGATATAATCTCAGCTTTACTTGATAAAAGCTTCAGGCTAGGTTCTATAACCTTTGTTAGACTAATGAAACTAACATCACAGACTACTAAATTAATTTTTTCATGAATTATTGAGTTATCTAAATATTTAGCATTAAAATTTTCTATACTAATAATTTTTTTTTCTTTTTTTAATTTTTCATGAAGTTGATTTGTACCAACATCAATAGAATATATTTTTTTAGCATTTTTTTTTAAAAGAACTTCTGTGAATCCACCAGTTGATGAACCGATATCTAGACAAATTTTATTTTCAATATCAATCTTAAAATGATCAATCGCTTTGAGTAATTTGAATGCACCTCTTGATACCCATGTAGGATTTAGTTGTTTAATTTTTATTTTTGAGTTTTCATTAAAACTGTTACCACTTTTGGTAATAATTTTATCGTTTACATAAACTTGACCGGCCATAATCATAGATTGGGCCTTTGATTTAGTATCAGCTAAGTTTTTATCTATTAAAAGCTGATCAAGTCTTATTTTTAGATTTTTACTCAAATTTGAAAATTACTTAAAATCTTCTTTTGTAACTTTATTGTTTTCTTGCTTAATTTTTTTAATTTGGCTTTCAATACTTTTTAATTTTTCCTCACATGCTTTTTTTAAATTCATTCCTTCTTCGTAAAGTTTTACAGATTCTTCTAAATCAACTTCACCATTTTCTAATTTCTCTACAATAGACTCAAGTTTTTTTAAATTATTTTCAAAATTATTATCTTTATTCATTAGATGTATCTATTTTTGTAATATTTGATGTTTCTATATCATATATTAAAGCATAAACTTTATCATTACTTTTTATTGTAAACAAAATCCGATTATTATCAATCATATCTATATCTGTAATTTTGTGCCCTTTTTCTAAATTTAAATTATATTCAATTAAGTTTGTTTCTAAATTACTTTGTTTTTTTGTTGTTTTTATATACAAACCATAAACTAGAGCAAAAAAACAAATAACAATTAATATACCTAAAAATATTACAATAAATTTAAGGATTTTTTGAGACATGAACGAATTCTATAATCTTAAATTAACTATAAATAAACAATTAAGTTCACAAAGATTAGATAAAGTGCTCGTTTCAAAATTGGAAGGATATTCAAGAACACAAATTAAAACTTTAATATTAAATGGCAATGTATGTCTTGATGAAAAGGAAATAAAAGATCCATCTTACATAACTAAAGAAAATGAAAATTACTTTATAAATATTATCTTAAAGCAAGAAACAAAACATTCAGCTGAAAATATAGACTTAAACATTATTTTTGAAGATGAAGATTTAATTGTTATAAATAAACCTCCAAATTTAGTAATGCATCCAGCTCCTGGAAATGAAAGCGGCACTCTTGTGAATGCTCTTATGCATTACACTAATAAGCAACTAAGTAATTTAGATGATAATTCTAGACCAGGAATAGTCCATCGTTTAGATAAGGATACGAGTGGAATTCTTGTTGTTGCGAAAAATAATAATGTTCATATTAATTTAGCCGAACAATTCAAAAAACATACAATATCTCGTAGATATAAAGCAATAGTTTGGGGAACTCCTGATAATCAATCAATTGAAGGGTACATAGAGAGAAATAGAAAAAATAGAAAAAAAATGAGTTTAAATAATAAGGGTTTTGGAAAATATTCTAAAACCGATATTAAATTAGATAAAACTTTTGGTATTGCTAGTTTAGTTGACTGTCATCTACATACTGGAAGAACGCATCAAATTAGACTTCATTTAACTTCTAAAAATTCTCCAATCATTGGTGATAAGATTTATGGAAAAAGTAAAATTAACCAATTTGGAAAAGATAAAAATACATTTAATAAATTCATGATTTTAAAAAATTTTGAAAGACAAGCATTGCATGCTTATCATCTTGGTTTTGATCATCCTACATCAAAAAAAAGGATGGATTTTGATATTGAAATTCCTGAAGATTTTAAGAATTTAATTGAATTATTGCTTAAATATTAAATTATATTTTATTTATGATATAGGCGTATTATGAATTTACCAGTATTATCAAGTGAAGGAAATTTAGCAGTATACTTGCAGGAAATTAAAAAATTTCCGATGCTCACTGCTGAAGAGGAGTACATGTTAGCTAAACGTTATAAGGAACATGGAGATTCAGACGCTGCGCATAAACTAGTTACAAGTCACCTTCGATTAGTTGCCAAAATAGCAATGGGGTATAGAGGATATGGCTTACCTGTTACAGACTTAATTTCAGAAGGTAATGTTGGAATCATGCAAGCAGTTAAAAGATTTGATCCAGAAAAAGGTTTTAGATTAGCAACATATGCGATGTGGTGGATAAGAGCTCAAATACAAGAATATGTTTTACATAGTTGGTCTTTAGTAAAAATTGGAACTACCGCAGCTCAGAAAAAACTTTTTTTTAATTTACGTAAAATTAAAAATCAACTAACCTCAATTGACTCAGGTAATTTGTCACCAGAAAATGTTAGAGAGATTGCAACTCGATTAGATGTAAAAGAAGGTGAAGTAGTCGAAATGGAAAATAGACTTTTTACATCAGATCAATCTTTAAATGTTAAACTTGGAGAAGAACATGATACTGAATGGCAGGACTTAATAGAAGATAAACAAGAAACTCATGACAGAATAATTGCAAATAAAGATGAACTTAATTATAGAAGAAGTTTATTTTCAAAGGTTTTTGAAATCCTGAACGAAAGAGAAAAAGAAATTATTAAACTTCGAAAACTAAGTGAAAATCCATTAAAGTTAGAAGACTTGAGTAAAAAATATAAAATTAGCAGAGAAAGAGTAAGACAAATTGAAGAGAAAGCATTAGAAAAACTTCAAAAAGAAATTTCAAATATTAGATAAAGTTCCATTTATATCAATTGTCTCTTTTCTGTCAGGTCCTGTTGAAACAATTGAAATATTAGTTTCCATAAGATCCTCGAGTATTTGAATATATTTTTTAGCATTTTCTGGAAGATCATTAAATTTGTTAATTCCTGCAGTTGATTTTTCCCAGCCAGCAACTTTTTTATAAACAGGTTTCATCTTATCAAATAAAAATTCTTCACTAGGCAAATAATCGTAGTGTTTGTTATCAATCAAGTATCCAGTACATACATTAATTTCTTTTAATTCATCTAAGACGTCAAGTTTAGTAAGTACAATGTCTGTAATACCATTAAGTTTAATTGATTGTTTCAAAAGTACACTATCAAACCAACCACACCTTCTTTTTCTTTTTGTGACTGTTCCAAATTCTTGACCTTTTTTACCAAGATGTTCTCCAATTTCGTCCATTAACTCAGTTGGAAATGGGCCTGATCCAACTCTAGTAGTATATGCTTTTGTAATTCCTAAAATTTTATGATTTTTTCTATCACTAAAACCTGTGCCAGAGAATATCTGACCTGATATTGTATTTGATGATGTAACATAAGGATATGTTCCAAAATCAATGTCTAACATTGATCCTTGCGCCCCTTCAAAAACAATGTTTTTATTTTTTTGACCTAATTCATTTATTATTTTCCATAATGGAACACTAAAAGAGTTAAGATAATTAGACATGGACAAAAGTTCTTCATAGTAATTATATTTAATTTTATGAATATGTTTTGAAATTTTATCTTTATGAAATTCATAAAGGTTATCAATTTTTTGTTTTAAAAATATTGGATCTTTTAAATCACAAATTCTTATTGCTCTTCTGCCTACTTTATCCTCGTATGCTGGACCAATGCCTTTCTTAGTTGTTCCTAGTTCTTTTTTTCCTCTAGTAGTTTCATTTATTTCATCAAGAAGTTTATGAATAGGTAAGATTAAACAAATATTATCAGCAATATATAAATTGTCTTCGTTTACTTCTATTCCTTGTTCTTTAAGATTATTAATTTCATTAATTAGTGCCCACGGATCTAACACAACGCCATTTCCAATAGCACATTTTTTATTATTAATTATTCCTGAAGGTAATAGATTAAGTTTGTAAATATTATTATCTACTTTAATTGTATGACCTGCATTATTTCCACCTTGGTATCTGACTATTAAGTCGGCTTTGGAAGAAATCCAATCAACAATTTTACCTTTTCCTTCATCTCCCCACTGGGTTCCAACTATTGTATAAAACATTAGATCTGCTTAACTATCTTATTCATCAAATAATACTTGATTCCAAATTTTTTTGCCTCTTTTTTTATATCACTATTATCTTCAAAAGTTTTAAATAAACTATAACCTTTATTTATTAATTTTTTTTTTGTTTTATCACTCGTATTGAATGCAATTAAAATTCTTTTATTTTGATTAATCAACGATGAAGATCTTAAAATTGTATCCATATAACACGTATATCCTATTGCAGTCTCAGAATTAGAGCCATATTTTAAGTTATATCGACCTCCTCCAGCAATTTCACCTCTTACATCTTTAGCAAAAAATGTGAATTTTATACCCTTGTAGTAATTTTTGTTTTTTTGTAAATCAAAAAAATCTATATTTAAAGAATCATTCTTTGAAGTTTTAATTAGATTAGATATTTTTATTAGTCTTTCTACTTCATTGTTATAGCCTATTATTTTATTTAACTTTGAAATATATTTTTTTTTATTTTGAATTGCCCCAGAACATAAATGTAAAGTTTTAAATGAATTATATAATTCATTTTTTTTTAATAATTTTAAACAATTTTTAATATCTTTAAGCTTAATAAATTTTTTTAATTGATTTTTTAAATCTTTATCAATTATTTTTTTTAACAAACTATCAAGAAAAAATGGCGCTGTAATTTCGATAACAATGTTTTTAACTCCAATTTTTTTTAAAGTTTCGTAAGCAAGATTAATAATTTCTACATCTGCCTTATAGCTTTCAGATCCAATAATCTCAGCACCAACTTGCTGAAATTGCCTTTCAGGTCTTAAAATAGTTCCCACTTTTCTAACAACTTCACCATAGTAACATAATTTAAGAGGTCGTATTTTATTAGCTAATCTAGATGAAGCAATTCTAATTATTTGTGGAGTTATATCGTTTCGAATACTTAATTGATCTTTTTTTTTGTTAGTTTTTAAACTTAAAGTATTGTTGTCTAAATTTTTACTAAATTCAATTAGTGGAGTCTTAATTAAAGTAAAACCATTATCTCTAAAATAATTTATTATGCTATTTTTGTATTTATGCTCAATAGATGCATCGAAATTTAGACTATCTTTAAAACCTACAGGTACTAAAAATTTATTAACCAAGATAGGGCCTTACTAATCTTTTTATTTCTAAAGATTTCTTTTTAACCTCGGTAATTTCTTGCCCTTCAACTAGTATTCTTACTAATGGTTCAGTTCCAGATAACCTAACAAGAGATCTTATTTTTTTATTATTATACAGTTTATCATTTTTTAACTTACCAAGAATTTTTAACAGTTTGGAATTCTTTTTTTTATACCTTAAGTTAATTTTATCTTGAGGAAAATCATTATACAAATCAAAAAGTTTACTTGCCTTATTTTTATTTGATATCAAAATTTCAGTAATTTTTAGAGCTGCTAAAATTCCATCTCCAGTATTAGAGTGTTCTGACAAGATTATATGTCCTGATTGTTCGCCACCAATCATAGATTTGGATTTTTTCATTTGATTTATAACGTTTATATCTCCAACAGCTGTTCGTTTAATATTTAATTTTAGTTTATTTGTAAGATAATTTTCTAATCCCATGTTAGACATAACTGTTATAATGACATCATGTTGATTAGATATTTTCTTAGGTTTTACATAACTTTTACATAGCAATCCTATAATCTTATCACCATCAACTTCTTTTCCTTCTTCATCTACAACTATTAACCTATCTCCATCACCATCAAATGCAAATCCAATATCTGCCTTTTCTTTTATAACATTTTGTGAAAGTGATTTAACGTCAACTGCGCCACAATTTTTATTAATATTCAAACCATCGGGATTATTATTTATGGCTATTATATTATGACCTAATTCCCAAAATAAATTTGGGGCTATATTGTATGTGGCTCCATTCGCACAATCTAAAACAATTTTTAATTTTTTCTTGGATGACGTTTTATTTAAAGTACTCTTTAAAAATTCTGAGTACCTGCCTGAAGCATCTTCTAGTCTTTTTGCATTTCCAGATACAAATGTATTGTTTGTTACTTTAGAATATTTTTTATTATTTAAAACTATATTTTCAACCTTTTGTTCTATTGATGAACTTAATTTTGTTCCAGTACTGTCAAAAAATTTAAGTCCGTTATATTCATATGTATTATGAGAAGCTGTAATCATTACACCAATCTCAGCTCTTAAAGTTTTAATCATCAATGGTACAGCAGGTGTTGGAAGTGGACCAACTAAAATTACATCCATGCCCATAGAAATAAATCCAGCTGTAACAAGAGGCTCGTATAAATAACCAGATAATCTTGTATCTTTACAGATTACAACCCTACTATTTTTAGAATTTTTCTTTTTGAGAAGAAATGCTACTGTCTTTGATATTTTTAGACAGGTTTCTGCAGAAAGGGGCTCCTCATTAACTAAGCACCGTATACCATCGGTACCAAATATTTTAGACATTTGTGTCTTTTATTCAAAAATATAAATAAAGTGAAGTAATTAAATTAGTTTGCCGGTGCCGTAGCGGATCCGCCTGTTTTTGGAACAGATGTGGCTGGTTTTTTTGGTGTGTTTATATCATTATCAAAATCATCTCGGGTTGGCTTTATACCTTTGATTAAATCTTTAATTTCATCACCTGATAATGTTTCATACTCTAAAAGCCCCTTAGCAACTATATGCAATTCTTCAATATTATCTTGAAGAATTTTTCTACAATTATTTTCAGCCTCTTCTGCAAGAGATCTAACTTCTTCGTCAATTAATTTTGCTGTGGAGTCAGATAAATTTTTTGATTGCGCAACAGAATGCCCAAGGAAAACTTCCTCACTATCACTATTATATCTAAGGCGGCCTAATTTTTCACTCATACCCCATTCAGTAATCATTTTTTTTGATAGATTTGTCACCATTTGTATATCGCTAGCCGCACCATTTGTAATTTTATCCTTACCAAAAATCATTTCTTCAGCAATTCTGCCCCCAGTAGCTATTAATAAATGAGCTTTCATTTGATCTTTTCGCATAGACAGCTGATCTTTTTCTGGGAGTCTCATAACCATACCTAAGGCTCTGCCTCTCGGAATTATAGTTGCTTTATGTATTGGATCAGAGGCTGGTGAGTGAAGGGTTGCTACTGCATGACCAGCTTCATGATAAGCTGTAAGTTTTTTTTCATCTTCTGACATGACCATAGATCGTTTTTCAGCACCCATCATCACTTTATCTTTGGCACTTTCAAAATCCTCAAGTGTAACCATTCTTTTATTTTTTCTAGCAGCTAGTAATGCTGCTTCATTAACTAGATTTGCTAAATCAGCTCCAGAAAAGCCTGGAGTTCCCCTTGCAATAATTTTTGAGTCAAATTTTGGTGAAACTTTAATTTTTTTAATATGAACTTTAAGTATTTTGTCTCTACCCATTACATCAGGATTATTAACTGTTATTTGACGGTCAAATCTTCCTGGTCTAAGCAAAGCTGGATCAAGAACATCAGGCCTATTTGTTGCAGCAATAATGATTACACCTGCATTAGCTTCAAACCCATCCATTTCCACAAGAAGTTGATTTAGAGTTTGTTCTCTTTCATCATTACCACCACCAAGACCAGCACCACGGTGCCTTCCAACAGCGTCAATTTCGTCAATAAAAACTATACAAGGTGCATTTTTTTTACCTTGGTCAAACATATCTCTAACTCTACTAGCTCCGACCCCTACAAACATTTCAACAAAATCTGATCCTGAAATAGAAAAGAAGGGAACATTTGCTTCGCCTGCAATTGCTCTTGCAAGTAAAGTTTTTCCAGTACCTGGAGGACCAACTAGAAGTGCACCTCTTGGAATTTTACCGCCTAATCTGGAAAACTTTGAAGGATCTTTTAAAAATTCAACAACTTCTTCTAATTCTTGTTTAGCTTCATCAATACCTGCTACATCATCAAATGTAACTTTACCAACTGCTTCATTTAATAATTTAGCTTTAGATTTACCAAAGCCCATTGCTTTTCCACCACCGCCTTGCATCTGGCGCATAAAGAAAATCCAAACTCCAATTAATAGAAGCATTGGAAACCACGACAGCAATACACTCAAAAGTGGATGCATTGATCTTTCGGAGGGCTCGGCAGTGATTTTCACGCCACTTTCATTTAATTTATCTACCAAATTAGGATAATTAGGGACATATGTGCTAAATGATCGTCCGTCGTTTAGAAATCCTGTAACGTTGCTTCCATTTATATTAACCTCAGAAACATTTCCACTTTCTGTTGCAGCAATGAAGTCAGAAAAGGATATTTTTGAAGTATTTCTATTGTTAGAACTTCCTTGAAAAAGATTGAAAAGCACAATTAAGAGCAATCCAATTATAATCCATAATACAACGTTTTTACTGATGTTTTTCATCTACTTAATACATAGGAATTTATTATAAAAACACAATAGTTTTGTAGAAAATTAAACAGATTTTCTTAAAAATGTAAGAAAATCATCATTTTTTTTAACAATCATACCTTTGAGATTAAAAATATTAAAATTTGATTTCTTCATTTCACTTATTAAGATTCTAGTTTTTTTTGATCGAGGAGCGTTAGATTGATAAAATAAAAACTGATATATTCTTCGTATAATATTTTCAGAAGTAATTTCATTTAAATTTTTTATATTATGAGGGTTAATAACAATTTGTTTAGTGTCAACATGAACAATATTTTTAAGAAGTATCTCAAGTATCATTTGAATGAAATATGGTGAATAAAAAAGTATATTCTCAAAATCTTTATTTATTTCTTTAATTATTTTTTTGTCAGATTTTTTAAGAAAATTTCTTATTGTAGGACGAGTATAATCTAAATTAAAATTTGATGGATCTTTAATATACTCTATTTTATTTTTCTTATTGTAGTCTAATAACATTTCTTTGGAGAAATTTAAAAGTGGCCTTATTATATTGACTCTGTTGTACAATGACAGCTCAGACATTGATTTTAAACCATAAAAATCACTGCCAGCAATCTTTCTACTCAAAAAGGTTTCTAAATTATCATCTTTGTGATGAGCAATAAATAAATGCAAAATATTATTTTTAATACAATAATCTGTAAGTAAATTATAACGATTATCTCTAGCCTCATTCATACTTTTCTTAATCACTTTATCTTTGTTTGCAGTTAGAATTTGAGAGTTAATGTTGTTTTTATTCAAGTAGGTAGAAATAAACTTAGCTTCCTCTTTAGAATTTTTTCTAATACGATGATCTACAATTAAAGCCATCAAATTACCTTTTTTGTATTTTATAAAAGTATTTGCTAGGAATAATAAGGACATACTATCTGGACCACCAGAAACTGCCACAGCGACAGTAGGATTTTTTTCAAAAGTATATTTTTTTTCTATGTTTTTAATAAATTCTTTATTTGTGAGCTTCATTCATTATTTTCTAAACAATTATACTCAACAATTTGTTTTTTAGTTTGAGAAATTATTTTATTTTTTGGAAAATCAATAATTAATTTTTCCATAGTTTTACAAGCCTCAACAGTTTTTTCAACTTGGTATAAAGACTGAGAAAGTTTGAAAAGCATTTCTGCAGCTTTAATACTATCTGGAAATTTTTGAAAACCTTCTGCAAATATAAGTGCTGCTTCTCTATAATTTTTTTCTAAAATATATAATTCTCCGAGCCAATAATGTGCTGAACCTGATAGTTGATTATCAGGATTGTCTGAAATAAACTGTTCGAATGAAGTTTTGGCATCCTGCCATTTTTTATCTCTAATGTTATCAAATGCTTCCTGGAATTGATCTTCAGGTGATAAGACCTCTTCTTTTTCATTAGAATTTATTTCCTGATCTTTAGATATGACTTCTTCATTTGTATCATTTGTGTTTTTTGAAATATTTAATGTTCCAAGTGTATTTTCAGTTTCAGTATCACTTAAAGTATTGCTTTTAACTTCAGAACTATCTTGTGAAGTTTCATCAGTATTTACTTCAACATTATTTAATGGAACTGATTGGAAATTATTAATAACTGATTCTAAATTTTCTAATTTATTAAAGATATCGTCTAATTGAAAATACAATTCTTCTAAATTAGATGTTAAATTTTTTATATCGTTTTCAATATCATATATTCGCAAATCGATAGCAGAAAGATTTTTAACAAAATCATTATTTGTTCCATTTGATTGATTCGGTGAATTTGAAAATACTTCTTTAGAAAGATCTGAAACTTCTCTTTGTAATCTTTCTAATTGTTGTGAGACTGTTAGATCACTTTCATTAGAAAAAGAATAGCTTGAAAAAAATAAAATTAAAACTGTGAGTATGTATTTAAACATTAGCACATTTTAATTTCTAATTGAGATAAAAATGTGGCGCTATATTTCTATAGCGCCAAAGTATTAAGGAATAATAATTAATTAACTAAAGTTACTGATCTTCTGTTTTGAGCCCATGCTCCATCATTTGAGCCGACAACAGCAGGTCTTTCTTTACCATAACTAATAGTTGAAACTCTGTCAGGATTTATTCCTAATCCTATGAGATAATTTTTTACAGCCTGAGCTCTTTTTTCACCAAGAGCTAAGTTGTACTCCCTAGTCCCTCTTTCGTCACAGTGACCTTCGATGGTTACAGTAACATCGCTATTCTGTTTAAGCCATGCAACTTGATCTTGAAGTAACTCTAGAGCGTCAGAGTCTAAATCTGAACTGTCATATCCAAAGAATACTCTGTCACCAACGTTAACGATTAAATCTTCCTGTGATCCAGAAACTATGCCACTTCCTGTAGTTTCAGTAATAGTTCCTTCTGAAGAAACATCACTTCCAGAACTACTTGATCCTGAACCTGAGGAATCAGCTGAGTCTTTTGGAGTTGTTGCACAAGCTGCAACAAATAAAACCATAAATATAGAGATAAAAAACTTGTAAAACATAAATAATGCTCCCTTAATACTTTGAGTAGATATACTAAATTATTTGCAGATCCTTAACATTTTTTTCAAAATTTCGTATATTTTTTTGTATTATATTGGATTAGTGCATCAATGGCGACCATGCTGGATCAGATCCACCTAGCGGGGTTATTACCTTTCTTTCATTAAAACCAGTTAAATCAATAGAATATAGACTGGATTCACCTCCGGATCCATCTTCAGCAGTTCTCTCTTCTTTAAAATACATTAAAAATCTACCATTTGGTGCCCATGTTGGCCCCTCAACATGAAATGATTTTGCAATCATTCTTTCATTTGAGCCATCAACCTCCATAACACCTATATAAAATTGACCTCCCTCTTGTTTAGTGAATGCAATCATATCACCTCTTGGAGACCAAACTGGTGTGTAGTAACTTCCTGCTTCCCTGCTAATTCTCTTAATATTTTTTCCATTATTATCACATACATACAAGTGCCTTCTTCCACTTCTATCTGAATTAAAAACTATTTTTTTGCCATCAGGTGAAAAACTTGCAGACACATCTATTGAAGAATTATTAGTAACTCTTTTTGATATTCTTGTTTTTAAATCAAGAATATAAATTTCAGAATTACCAATTTCTGGATCAGTGTATGACATAACGATTTGATTACCATCAGGTGAAAAACGTGGCGCAAATGTCATTCCTGGAAACTCACCAACTATTTCTTGTTTACCAGTTTCTATATCAAAAATATAAACCCTAGGATTATTTCTGTTTACGTAAGACATGTATGTAATTTTTTGCGAATTTGGAGAGAACCTTGGAGTTAAAACTAGATATGATCCGTCCGTTAAAAAACGATGATTTGATTGATCTTGATCCATGATTGCTAATCTTTTTTGTTTATTTTCTTTTGGACCAGTTTCAGCAACATAAACTATTCTTGTATCAAAGTAACCACCTTCACCTGTTATATTTTTAAAAATAGAATCTGAAATAATATGTGCAACTCTTCTCCAATTTTTCTCATTTGTTTCGTACTTTTTTCCAACTATTTGCTTTTGTTGAAAGACATCAAACAATCTAAATTCTACAGATATTTTTCCATTATTAGATGAAATTTTTCCTGAAACTAAATGTTGTGCTTTAATTAACTTCCAATCTTCAAATCTAGGTTTATTAGATAGAGATTGATTATCTTGAATAAATGATCTTTTATCTATTGGTAAAAAAAGACCAGACCTTTCTAAGTTATCAGAGATTACAGATGAAATATTTTTGCCTACTTTTGTTAATTGCGAATTTTTTGAATATAATTCTGTCACAGCTATCGGAGTTGGCTTCACACTACCTTGTGTTAGAGTCACTTCTAATGAATGGACTTTTAAACTCGAAAATAAAAAAAGGGTTATTAAGAAAACTTTTTTCATCAATATCCTTTCATAATACTATAATCAAAAGTAATTGTAAGATTTTTCCATAGATTATATTTATCTTTTGGAAGTTTTAACGGTGTACATTCTGGGTTTAAAAGAGTTCTCATTGCGCTATCTGTGATTGGTCCATAAAATGGATTAGTTTTAGCTATATTTGTGTCAACAATGCGGATACTACTTGGTGAAACTTTCATATTTTGTAATATTTTTGCTGAAATTGTTACTTTGTCTCCTCTTTCTATAACTGCACCTGCTGGAGCATTCCAACAAGAAGATAATTGCTGCCTCAACATGTCTATTTCAGATATTGATAGCATAACATTGTCATCAATATCATCTGTACTTTTATTATCAACCTCTTCAACCTCTTCCTTAACTTCATTTTGAACTCTATTTGTTTTTTCATTTCTTAAATCTTTAAGCATGGATGCTATGCTAAAATCTTTCTCAGGTTTCGGCTTTGGTTTAGATACGGTTTTATCATTTTCCAACTTTGGTTTATCCTTTATGTTTGTTTCAACATCTAAATCCGATTTAACATTTTCATTATTTATAATTTTTGGCTTTGGCTTGAGTTTTGGTTTAATTATATCAGTTTTAATTGTTTCTACTTTTTTTTTAACCTCTAAAATTTCCTTTTCTTTGATAACTACTTTTTTTGTTTCCTTAACTTCTAAATTTGGAGTTTGTTTCATTTCCAAAACTGGTTGATTTGGATTAGTTTTTTCTTCAATTTCAGTTTTGTTTATTTCAACATTTTTTTTTACTTCTAATTGATCTGATGAATTAAATTTTTTTTGCTTAGTAATTGTTTCCTTATTTTTATTTTCTGGTTTTTCAGTATCAGATTTTTTCAAATTTGTATTTTCATCAACATTAAGTATTTCAATAGGTATTACGTTTGGAACATAGATTTCTTTTGGAGAAAAAAAATTAGGTAAGCCGATCATAAACAAAAGAATAATTAAATGTATTAGTGTTGAAAAAATAACTCCTGATGTTTTAGGATTTAAATTTTCAAAAAAGTTTAGAATTTTTAAACTATTATAGCTTATACGATCCATCTATTGCTCAAGATTTTGAGTAATTAATGCAACCTTAATATATCCTGCTGAATTTATTATGGACATAATTTCCATAATCCTTCCATAAGCTACCACTCTATCACCTCGTATATAAATTCTTGCTTCTGTGTTTTGTTCAGTAATAGCGTTTAGTCGAGGAATTAAATTTTCTACTTCAACCTTTGATTCTCCAATGTAGACTTCTCCGTCTAACTTAACGGTTATCTCAATTGGATCTTTAATATCAGTTAATGCAGTAGCTTTAACCTTTGGTAAATCAACTTTAATTCCAACCGTTAGAAGAGGTGCGGTAACCATAAAAACAATTAGTAAAACAAGCATAACATCTACAAAAGGTGTAACGTTAATTTCACTCATTTGAGTGTACCTTTGCTTTTTTCGTTTGTTTAAATTATTTGAAGTAATCAATTTATTTTTTCTCTAATTGTCTAAAAAAAATTGTTGAGAATTCATCCATAAATGTTTCCAAGGATATAAAATATTTTGATAAATCGTTTGAAATTTTATTGTAAGCAACTACGGCAGGTATAGCCACAAAAAGACCTAATGCAGTTGCAAAAAGGGCTTCAGCAATTCCTGGTGCAACTACTGCTAAATTTGTATTTTGAGCTATTGCAATAGATTTAAAACTATTCATTATACCCCAGACTGTTCCAAATAACCCAATAAAAGGTGCAGTTGATCCAGCAGTTGCGAGAAATGTTAAATTTCTCTCAACATTTTCACTTTCTTTATTGAAAACAACTGTCATTGATCTCATCATTCTATCTTTTAAAGAATTAATATCAGATGTATCATTTTCAAACTGAGCTTTACTTTTTTTCCACTCTAAGATTGCAGCACAAAATAATTTTGATTTTGGGTCTGTCTGATTAAAGTTTAAAGTTTCATATAAATCTTCAAATGAATTTCCAGACCAAAAAATATCTTCAAATTCTTTTTCAAGTTTTTTTAATTGTCTAATTCTTAAAATTTTTGAAATTATTACATTCCAAGAATAAAGAGAGGCTAAGATTAATATTATAATTACAGATTTGACAACAATGTCAGCCTGCATGAATAAAGCAAGCATTGAAAAATCTGGTGCTTCTGTCGATAAATTTGTACTATTAATATCTGCCATAATTATTATTTTTTAATTTTTTCAAGATCGCTACTATGAACCATAACCCAAAACCCTGGTCTATTTTTTTCACATAATGCTATTACTGGTGTCTTACCCTCCTCTTTTGCAAGTTTTGCAGTATCATCCCATAAACTAATTGCTGTATGTTTTGCTCTTAGTTTACATTCTATAAATAATTCTTCATGGATTACATCAGCTCTTGTAACTTTACCATTACCGCCACTCAAAGGTGTCCTTTTCCCATTGAAATAGTTTGCAACATCTCTTTCTCTTTTTTTCCAGGCTTTATCAGGCATCTATATTCCTTTCATTAGGCTGTGAGTGAAGATAGAACATTATCATCAACTTCAAAATTTGATGATACAACTTGAACGTCGTCATTGTCTTCTAAAACTTCAAGTAATTTAAATAGTTTGTCCGCTGTTTCTTTTCCAATATTTATATTATTTTTACTTTTCCAAATTAAATTTGCAGAGTTAGTCTGACCATACTGTTTAATTAATTTATCATTAAGTTCATGTAAATTGTTTTGATCACAGTATATTGAATATTCTGTCTCATTAATTTCATAATCTTCACTATTATTTTCAATAAGAAATTCTATGAGTTGATCCTCTTTTACTAAGTTTTTATCGAGAGTGATATTTCCAAATCTGTCAAAACCAAAACTAACACTTCCTGTTTCACCCAAATTACCTCCATATTTACTAAAAGAGGACCTAATCTCAGCAGCTGTTCTATTTTTATTATTTGTAAGTGCCTCAACTATTATTGCGATACCTTCAGGGCCATATCCTTCATATCTTACTTCTTCATAATTGCTATCAGGATCATTTCCTTGACCTTTTTTTATTGCTCTCTCAATATTATCTTTTGGCATATTAAGTGACTTGGCCGATGAAATTGCAGATCTTAATCTAATATTACTCTCAATATCTTCACCTCCTACTTTGACAGCAACAGAAATTTCTCTTCCAAGTCTTGAGAAAACTTTTGCTCTTTTTTTATCTTGAGCACCTTTACGATGCATAATATTTTTAAATTTTGAGTGCCCTGCCATTACGAGTAGTTTTATAAATATTTAATCCGATGTTAGTAAAGATATAAAATATTAGATAAATGTGTCTAATATATGTAAATTATGTCTCTTGAATTGGTGTGATATTTTTAGCTAAACCAGTATTAGTATCAATCTCTATTAAAGCCCCGCATACTGTTATGTTTTCAGTAGCAGGTGTAAATCTACCTTCTGCCCTGTACCCCTTAACAAATCCATGTATTGGATTATTTATATCAAAACCAATTATTGAATTATAATCACCTGACATCCCCACGTCTGTTTGATAGGCTGTACCTTTAGGTAAAATAACACTGTCTGCCGTTGGCACATGAGTATGTGTGCCTAAAACTGCCGTAACTTGTCCATCAACATAATATCCAAATGCCTTTTTTTCAGAAGTTGCTTCACCATGCATATCAATAATTATCACATCACATGTACTGCCTAACTTCTCTTTTTGAAGAAATTCAATTATGCCTTTAAAGGGATCATCTAATGATAAATTCATAAATAATCTGAGCATTACTTGTACTACTATAATTTTTTTTCCATTTAAAAGTTCAAGCTTATAATATCCTTTTCCAGGAACCCCATCAGGATAATTCAAAGCTCTGATTATTTTTGGATTTTCTTCAATATAAGAAAGCATATCTCTTTGATCCCATGCATGATTCCCAAGTGTAAGTAGATCAATTCCACTAGAAAATAATTCTTCTGCATCTTTTTTTGAAAGTCCATAACCAGAAGTAGCATTCTCACCATTAGCAATAATCATGTCTGTATTATATTTAGATTTGAGTGTTGGTATAATTTTTTTAATTTTTTTTCGTGACGCCTTACCGACAATATCACCTATAAAAAGAATTTTCATAGAAAACTATATAAATTTTTTTCAGTAATAACATAATCCACTTTAAAATCAAATTTGTCTATGGGTATGTAATCTAACTTTTGTTCTTCATATGCATAGGCTACAGAGATGAATCTGTGATTAATTTTATTTAAATAAGCAAATGTCCTGTCATAATAACCTCCACCATAACCTAATCTATTTCCCTTCTTATCAAAAGCTAAACAAGGTACAAAAATTAATTCAGGATTTAAAATTTTATTTTTATTTTGAGGCTCTGATATATTCATATATCCTTTTACAAAATTCTCTTCACTCTTAAATTGCTTAAAGATTAAATGACTATTTTTTTTTTCAATTACAGGGAGGCATAAAATTTTATTTTTAATAAAGATAAGATTGTTAAGTTCTGTTGTATTTATCTCAGAATGTATAGAAATAAAACTAGAAACTATATTAATTTCTTGAAAGTTAATTTTTTCAAAAAGCTCATTAAACAAAGTTAAAGCAAAATGAGATGGTTTATTATTAAAAATCTTATCTCTTATAATTTTTTGTTTTTTTCTGATAATTGATTTTTCATCTTTAATATTATTCATAATAAGAATTCTTAATTATATTAATTAAACCTTCTACCTTTTTATTTATTTCATCAAATTCTTGATCTAATTTCAATTTTTCATCTTCTAAAATTTTTTTTTCATTTTGTAGTTTTAGTATTTTGTCTTTAAGTTCTAAATTGTTCTTTAGATATTCTTGTTTCTTGGTATCATTTACTTCTGAACTTCTTTCTATATTTAATTTTTCTGAAAGCTCTGCTTGAAGCTCAATAGAGAGAAGTGATAACAATATAGTATCACTTATTTTTCCATTAGAATATTTTGGATTTTGTAATTTATCATCAATTTTTTTATTAATTAAATTTATTGAATCTATTATTTTTTTTTCATCTTTTTTTTCATATTCTAATGATATTTCTCTATTTAAAATTTTTGTCTTATAAAAAGGCATAGTTATTTCTTAATTAGAAGTTCCAATTCATCAATATACTCGGACATTTGTTTTCGTAAATTTTTAATTTCATCTTCAAGATTTTTAATTTTTTCTTTTTTAGAAATATGATGATCCCTAAAATCTTCTAAAGCTAATCTTAGATTATTTAAGTTTTCGCTTAGAACTGTAATTTTTTTTTGTATTTCCATTATAATTTTATAGTTTGTAATTTTATAATTGTCACTGTAATGAACCCATATTAAATAATTTTATATCAACCATAAAGGTAAGTATTTGAATAATTTAAATAATATCAACAATCTAAGACAATTATCAAATTGTATTAGATTTTTATCAATGGATGCAGTGGAAAAGGCAAAATCTGGTCATCCTGGTATGCCTATGGGTATGGCAGACATCGCAACAATTCTTTATAAAAATCATTTAAAGTTTAATCCGAATGATCCAGAGTGGATTGATAGAGATAGATTAATTATTTCAAATGGTCATGGCTCAATGCTTTTATACTCTTGTTTGTATCTAACAGGGTATAAAGACATTGACATAAATCAAATTAAAAATTTTAGACAATTACATAATAAAACTGCAGGTCACCCAGAATACAGAAGTGCAGAAGGAATAGAAACAACTACTGGGCCTTTGTCTCAAGGTTTAGCAAACGCAGTTGGAATGGCGCTAGCGGAAAAAAAATTATCAAATAATTATGGAGACGAATTATTCGATCATTACACTTATGTTTTTGCTGGAGATGGATGCTTAATGGAAGGTTTAAGTCATGAAGCGTGTAGTCTCGCAGGACATTTAAAATTAAATAAGCTTATTATGTTTTTTGATAATAATTCTATTTCTATAGATGGATCAACAGATCTTTCAGTTTCAGACAATGTGAAAAAAAGATTTGAAGCTTATAATTGGAATATAATTGAAATAGATGGTCATAAATATGAGGAAATTGATCAAGCTATAATTCAAGCAAAAAAAAATGATGCGCCAACAATTATATCTTGTAAAACTAAAATTGGTTTTGGCTCTCCAAACAAAGAGGGTTCAGCTTCATCACATGGTTCACCTCTTGGTGAAGATGAAATTAGTTTAACAAGAAAAAAATTAGAATGGAATTATTCGCCGTTTGAAATTCCAGATGATTTATTACGTGAGTGGAGAAGTTTCTATAAAAGAAATGAAGAATCAAGAAATTCATGGTTATCAAAAAACAAAGAATTAATTGAAAGTAAAAATTTTAAAGATAGTTTTTATCAAAAAATTGATCATCAAATTCCAGAAAAACTTAGTGAATTAAAATCTGAGCATTTTAATGACAAAACAAATTGTGCTTCAAGAAAATCGAGTGAGATAACGCTAAATTTAATTTCAAACTATCAAAAAAATCTTATTGGTGGTTCTGCTGATCTTACTGGATCAAATAACACTAAGGCAAAAGATATGAATGTAATTACATCTAATAATTTTAATGGAAATTATATTCATTACGGCATCAGAGAACATGGAATGGCTGGAGTAATGAATGGCATTGCTTTACATAAAGGTTTAATTCCATATGGAGGAACGTTTTTGGTATTTACCGATTATTGCAGACCTTCAATTAGGTTATCAGCTATTATGAATATACCAGTTATTTATGTAATGACGCATGACTCAATAGGATTAGGAGAAGATGGACCAACCCATCAACCTGTTGAACATCTTGCATCTTTAAGATCTATACCAAATTTAACAGTCATTAGGCCTTGTGATATTATTGAAACTATAGAAGCATGGGAATGTGCAATCAACAATACTGGACCAACAATCTTAGTTTTAACAAGACAAAATCTACCTATGTTACAAAAAGATAATCGCAAAGAAAATCTTGTAAATAAAGGTGCTTATAAAATAAGAGATTTTAAAGAATATGATGCAACAATTTTATCGTCTGGTTCTGAAGTTGAGATTGCTTGCTCTGCATCAAATAAACTTTTTGAAAATAATAATTTAAAGATAAGAGTTGTAAGCATGTCTTCATTTGAATTGTTTGAGAAAAATGATGATGGTTATAAAAATGAAATTTTAGGAAATAAACCTATTTTTGCTATTGAGGCTGGAGTAATAAATGGTTGGGAAAAATATATTAAAAATGAAAATTTTGTTGGCATGTCAACTTTTGGTGAAAGTGGTCCATACAAAGATTTATATAAGCACTTTAAGATAACAGATGATTACTTAATTGAAAAAATAACTAAAAGTTTATAAAAAGGAGAAATATGAAAGTTGCAATAAATGGATTTGGAAGAATTGGAAAACTTGTTTTTAGAGCTTTATTAGAAAAAAATCCTAAAGATATTAATATTGTAGCTATTAATGAACTAGGAAGTGTTGAGAGCAGTGCTCACTTACTTAAATATGACAGTGTTCACGGTATTCTTAAAGATGAGATTAGTTCAATCAAAAATGGATTAAAAATTGGTAAACATAAAATTAATTTTTATTCAGAAAGAGATCCAATTAACCTTCCCTGGAAATCACTCAAGGTAGATGTTGTTCTTGAATGTAGTGGTGTTTTTACTTCAAAAGAAAAGGCTATTTCTCATTTAAATGCAGGAGCAAAAAAAGTTATTATTTCAGCACCAGCTTCAAATGTAGATGCCACAATTGTTCAAGGTGTAAATAACGATACCATTAAAAAAAATCATAACGTAATTTCAAATGGATCTTGTACTACTAACTGCCTTGCTCCTTTAGCTATGGTTCTTGATGAAAAATTAGGAATTGAAAGTGGTTTCATGACAACAATTCATAGTTACACGGGTGATCAAAGAACTGTTGATCAAACCCATTCTGACTTTAGAAGAGCAAGGGCGGCAGCTGAGTCAATGATTCCGACTTCTACAGGAGCGGCAAAGGCTTTGAGTCTAGTCTTACCGAAATTAAAAGGTAAACTTGATGGAACAGCTATTCGAGTACCTACTCCTAATGTCTCACTTATAGATCTTACATTTGTAAGTAAGAAAAAAACTAGCTCAGAAAAAATTAATTCTATAGTTCTTCAAGCTTCAAAAACTAAAAAATTAAATGGAATTCTAACAACAAACTCATTACCTCTAGTTTCAATTGATTTTAATCATAATTCAAGCAGTTCTGTATTTGATATGAGTCAAACACAAGTTGTCAAAGATAAATTCTGTAGAGTTTTATCTTGGTATGATAATGAATGGGGATTCTCAAATAGAATGGTAGACACTATGGTTGATCTTAAAAAATTTATTTAGTGGCTAAAAAAATTTGTTTTGCAGTATCGACACTAACACAAATTGAAAATTTAATAGAATTTCGAAAATCAAAGTTCAAAACTTCGATCATATTTATAAAATATTTTTTAATTAAAGGTTTTGGGATAGAGTGGCTTAGAACGTTAATAAACCATATTCAAAATAAATATAAGACACACAATATTAAGTTTTTTATTGACTCAGGGTATGATCAAGGTCTCAGTATATTATTAACTCACGAAAATATTGATTATTTAAAATTAAAAAATAATAAAATCATCTTAAATAAAATTAATCAAATTGCTAAAAAAAATAAAGTTTTATTAAATCCAACTTTTGATGTAGTAGATCTTACGAAAATTAAAAATATACAAAAAAAACTTAAGATAAAACAATGAAAATAGATGGAAATGAAATTAAAGTTGGAAATATTTTAGAGATTAATAACAAACTTTGGAAAGTTTTGAAAACCCAGCATACTCAACCAGGAAAGGGTGGTGCCTACTTACAGGCTGAACTTAAAGAAATAAGAGAAGGCACTAAAATGAATAGTAGGTTTAGATCATCAGAAACAGTAGAAAGAGCTATCCTTGATGAAAAAGAATTTCAATATCTTTATGATGATAATAATAATTTTATATTCATGGATAAACAAACTTATGAACAAATAGAACTTGGCTCAGACATATTAACTGAGGATCAATCAAAATTTTTAGTTGAGAATAGTGATGTAATTATTAATTTTTATAATGAAAAACCAGTTGGAATTGACTTGCCTGATACTGTAGAATTAACTGTTGTAGAAACTGAAGGTGTTGTTAAAGGTCAAACAGCTGCTTCATCATATAAACCAGCTACTTTAGAAAAGAATATTAAAACATCTGTACCTCAATTTATTGCAGTAAATGATAGAATAGTAATAAGTACAATTGACGGTAGTTATATCGAAAAATCAAAAAATTAATGCAGCCTGCTGTAATTAATATCTTTGAAAAGTCAGTAAAAAAAGCTGGTAAAATATTATTAAGAGATTTTGGAGAATTAGAAAATTTACAAATACAATCTAAATCAGTTGGAGATTTTGTAACAAATGCAGATATTAAAGTAGAAAAAACACTTTTAGAAACTCTAAAATATTATTATCCAGATTATACTTACATAACTGAAGAAACTGGTGAAATAAAAGGTGATGAAAACACAATTATTATTGATCCAATTGATGGAACCTCAAATTTTATACATGGGATACCTCATGTTGGAATAATCGTTTCTAAAATGACAAATGGTGAAATAACAGACGGTGTGATTTATAATCCAATTTTAAACGAATTTTTTTGGAGTTCTAAGGGTAAAGGTGCGTGGTGTAATAATAGTAGACTTAGAGTATCAAACAGGCAAATTTTTTCAGACTGCTTGATAGGCACTGGTCTTCCATTTGGAGAAAGAATTTATAAAAACTATTTAAGTGAGATTGATGAAATCCTAAAATCATCTGCAGGAATAAGAAGGCTCGGTTCTGCAGGCCTTGATCTTGCTTATGTTGCCTCTGGTAAATTGGATGGTTTTTGGGAAAAAGATCTAAATTTATGGGATGTTTCAACGGGCACTCTTTTAGTTAAAGAAGCTGGAGGTACAATTTCTAAAATAGATGGAAATGCATGGGAGATAAATTCGCGTGATTTAGTTGCTTCAAATAATAAAATTCATAATGAATTAGTTAAAAAACTTACTTTACTTTGAAGTCTATATAAATATAAGACAGACATGAAAAAAGATATACATCCTAAATATCATGAAATAAACGTTGTTATGACTGATGGATCTACTTTTAAAACTAGATCTACTTGGGGTAAAGAAGGTGATACTCTTAAATTAGAAATTGATTCTAAATCTCACCCTGCGTGGACCGGTGGTAAAGCTGGTCTGAATGAAACTGAAGGACAGGTAGCTAGATTCCAAAAAAGATTTAAAGGTCTCAAAATTAATAAATAGTTATTTAAAAAACTTTTCAGCATTAAGTTTTAAATTTTGCTTCTTTTTTATCTCATCTTGAACTCTTAGTATTTCAGTTTGAAGTTCAGAAATATAATTTTGTAAATCCTCAACACTGAAATCATCCAAATTTAATATTTTAACCGTCTTTTGTTTTTCATCAACTTCAAAAAAATCTGTCATAGTCATATTTTGTTATATATTATTTTTTGATTATATTATATGAGCCAATTATGAAATATCCATTAATGCCTAAAGCAACAGCGATATGGTTAGTTGAAAATACAGCTTTAACGTTTGATCAAATAGCTGAATTCTGTGGATTACATGAATTAGAGGTTCAAGGAATAGCTGATGGAGAAGTTGCTGTCGGTATGAGAGGTTATGATCCAATTGATAATAATCAATTAACAAAAGAAGAAATTGAAAGATGTGAAAAAGATAATGCAGCTCGTTTAAGTCTTATTAAGTCAGATGTAATTGAAGATTTACCACCAAGAAAAAAAGATTCTAAATATACACCTCTTTCTTTAAGACAAGAAAAGCCATATGCTATTTTGTGGCTTATAAAAAGATATCCAACTGAATTAAGTAGTTCTCAAATTGCAAAACTTACCGGCTCAACAAAAAATACAGTAGAGGCTATAAGAAATGGTACATACAGAGAAGCAGTTCTTGAGACAAAGAGTCCAATGGATGTTGGTTTATGTACTTATAAGGATCTCGAAAGAACTTTAAATAGAACTAGAACAAAAAAAGTAGATCAAGAAAATTAATCATTTTTTATAACGTAATTTAGATAATAGAACATCAAGATCATCCAAAATAATACCATTGAAATAATAAAAATCTGAAAGTTATATATTTTTATAACTCCGATAGGCTCACCAAGATAATAGGTTAAAGGTCCTAAAACTCCACTTAAAATAATTCCTAAGATTTTATAACTTTTAAAAAAAGTAAGAATTTCATCAAAAAGAGTACTAAAACTAAACCATAAAACAATCATCCATAATGGCAGAGTACCAAGTTTAGCAATAGTTTCAAAATCGTAAATTTGGAAATAAACTAATAAAGTATCAAAAAAATATCCTGGAACTGAGATCAAAATTGAAATCTTAATAAATTTTTGTTTATTATGATTAAAATAAAAATAAGTTAGTAAGAAAATAATTCCAACCCAAATGCCCAACATAGAATTAGAAAATTTTGTTTCACCAAATACACAGGCTAACCAAGTTAGTTGATAGCCAGTTAAGACTAAAAATACTTTTAGTTTTTGCATTTCTATTTTTGAATTAAGAAATGAGAAACATCGGTTGAACTATTTGCAAAACCTGTTTCACAATAAGATAGATAAAATTCCCACATTCTTTTAAATTTAATATCAAAACCAAACTGAGATAAATCATTCCAAGATTTTTGAAATTGTTTATTCCACATTTTAAGTGTTTTTGCATAAGAACCACCAAAACTTAGATTTTCAATACATTTTAATCCAACGTGTTTTGCCGAATATTCAAATTGTTTTTTAGTTGGAAGCATTCCACCTGGAAAAATATATTGTTGAATAAAATCTGGTCTGTTTTGGTAATCTTTAGCCTTTTTTTCATCAATCGTTATGACTTGTAGTGCAGCCATACCGCCATCGTTGAGAGAATTACGAATTGTATCAAAGTAATTATGCCAGTATTTCTTCCCAACTGCTTCAAACATTTCAATTGAAACAATATTTGAATATTTTTTTTTGATATCCCTATAATCTCTGAATATAACTGATACTTTTTCAGACAAACCTTCATTTTGAATTTTTTCAGAAGCATAATCGTATTGTTCCTTAGAAATAGTTATAGCATCAACTGAACAATTGTAATTTTTTGCTACAAATGATGAAAAACCTCCCCATCCACATCCAATTTCTAAAGTTTTAGAATTTGAGTCTAATGATAAAGTTTCAGCAATTTTTCTATATTTGTTATATTGTGCATCCGATAAATTGGTATTCTTATTATCAAAAAGAGCAGAAGAATAGGTCATGGTTTTATCTAACCACTTTTCGTAAAAATTATTTCCTAAATCATAATGATATTTAATATTTTTTTTACTCTGTGATTTTGAATTGTTATTTAAAAAATGCTTTAATTTGGCAAAAGTAGCAAAAAAAAGATTAGTATTTATACTTTTTAAAAAATAACTCTCATTTTTGTGAGAAAGTAGTAATAAATTAGTTAAATCGGTGCTTGAAAAGTAACCATTCATATAGGCTTCTGCAAAACCTACAGAACCTTTTTTAAAAATTAAATTTAAAAAATTATAATTATGAATTTTTATATTTGCAGATATATCCTCTTCTTTTCCAACAAAAACTCTCTCCTCGCCAGTTGGAAATTTAACTGTTAATTTTCCATATCGAATTTTAGATAAAAAGTTTACTAATAATTTTTCGACAGTTTTATCAAAATTTGTTTTAAAAAAATTCATTTAAAAATTACCTTCAAAACTTACTGTATCATTTGCCTTCTTTTTTCGTACATAATATTTACCACCTTTATAAATTATTTTTAAAGCCTCATAAAGAATTCCAGCCATTACCTTGAAACCTAAAAGTGGATTATGATATAAAAATTTAAACATATTTTTTGAGTTAAAATCTATAAATTTGCCATGCTGAGTAGCTGTTAGAATTTTTTTATTATTTTTATCATAAAGATCAATGTTAATATTTATTTTATCTTTTTGCATTCGGTTAAAAAATTTATAATTTGCCTCCATTTCTATGAATGGAGATACATAAAACTGCTTTGCACATTCATGAGATAATTTAAAATCTTCAAAATTTACATTTCCTTTAAAAATATAGGTATGTTGTTCATTAGTCGTATTTTTGACTTCATAGAAAATAGATATTAATTTTTTATCATCATAACAATATATAATTGATAAGGGATCAAATACATATCCCAAAATTCTTGGAAAACATAGTATCATTATATTAAGATGTTTATATTTAATATTAAATTTAGAGAGGGAATCTTTAACGAATTTCTTTATTGACCTTTTGTCTCTATATCCATGATCTTTTTCATAAATAGAAAAAAGATTAAAAGAATTTAATGAAAAAAGTTTATAATTTTTACTTAATTGATCAAGATTATCCAAATTAATAAAAAGACTTGGTACCTCATATTTCAATGTGTGTTTAAATGGAATAAATCTTTTATGAATAATGCTAGATAGTAGTATTTGAGAAATCATTTAAAATTAATTTGCAATCTATTATAAAAATTTTTCTCTCTCTTCCAAGGTAAATCACAATTTAATAATTTACAAATATAAGAAGATGATTGAATGCCGTCTTCATGAAAACCATATCCAAGGTAAGCTCCACAGAAAAATGTATTATTCTTTCCTTGAATTTCCATAACATTTTTTTGAGCTAAAATAGTATCAGTAGTATATATTGGATGATTAAATGTTGTTTCATTAATTATATTTTTAGGCTTTTTATATGGATTAACAGTTACAAAATAATTTTGTTTAGTTGGTAATTTTTGCAAGAAATTCATCCAATAAGTTAAAGTAAATTTAGAAGATGATGGCTTATTTAAAAAATTCCAACTTGACCAAGCAATTTTTGATTTAGGCATTAAAGAGTGGTCGGAGTGAAGTATTGCTGAGTTAGTTGAATATTTAAATTGTGAAAATATTTTTACTTCTTCTTCTGTTGGTTTTTCCAAAATATCCAATACTTGATTTGCATGGGTTGCGAATATTACCTTATGAAATTCTAATATATTATTTTTCTCATCTTCTATTTTAATTTTACTATTTTCTCTAATAATTTTTTTAATTTTGAAATTTGTTTCATACTCAAAAACATTTTTATTAATAATTTTTTTTATATATTCGTTACTTCCCCCTTCTACGTATCTCCATTGAGGTCTTTTTTTTAAGTTAAATAAAGCATGATTTTTAAAAAAATTAATGAATGTTAGGAGAGGAAAATTTTTTACATCACTTATATTGCTTGACCATATAGATGATATCATAGGTAAAATATGATAATTTATTAGGTATGTTGAAAAATTATTAGTTTTTAAAAAATCATTTAAGGTTTTAGTTTGCTCTAAATCACTAACATTCAAGCTATTACATAATAAATAAAGTTTTCTTATTTCAAATAACATTTTAAAAAAATTAAATGAAAACACATTTCTAAAATTAGCAAAAAGAGAAAATATATTTTTGCCACTATATTCAATTAGAGGATCTTGATTTGAGACAGCAAAAGACATATCTGAATTTTTGCATTTCACATCAAGTAATTTAAAAAAATTTGTTAAATCTGGATAATTATTTTCATTGAATACAATAAACCCTGTATCGACTGGGATTGTCTTTGTTGATTCCTCAACATAGATAGTTCTTGTATGTCCGCCCAATCTATTATTTTTTTCAAATAAATAAACATCATATTTAGAAGACAAAAGGTAAGCTGCACTTATTCCTGAAATACCAGAACCAATAATTGCTATTTTTTCTCTCACATCAACTAATAGTTTTAAACGCTGATAATGCTCTATTTCTTGTTTCTTTTAAATCTACAATTGGTGCTGGATATGAAGTACCAATCTCAAAATTATATTTCTTTTGATCCTCCATAGACATGTCCCAAGGATGATGAATATATTTTTTTGGAATATTATTCAACTCAGGAACAAATTCTTTTACATAATCACCATCTGGATCAAATTTTTGACCCTGCAATATAGGATTAAAAATTCTAAAATATGGACTTGCATCAGCACCACAACCAGATATCCATTGCCAACCTGCAGAATTAGACCCAACGTCAGCATCAACTAAAGTATCAAAAAACCACTCTTCTCCATTTTTCCAGTGTAACAATAAATTTTTTGTTAGAAACGAGCCTACAATCATTCTTACTCTATTATGCATCCAGCCTGTTTGATATAGTTGTCTCATTCCAGCATCAACAATTGGAATACCAGTTTTACCATTATGCCATAATGATAAATTTTTAGCATTTTTAATCCATGGAAATTTATTAAATTTACTTTGTATAGGTTTATGACTCATATCTGGATAATGAAATAAAAGATTATAAGAAAAATCTCTCCAGCCAAGTTCAGCAAGAAATTTTTTTTTATTTTCAGGATCAATTTTTTTTTCAATATTTACGGTATCATAAACTTTCAAAGCGGATATTTCTCCAAAATGAAGATAAGGTGATAATTTTGAAGTTAAATCTTTATCGGGTCTATCTCTTCCAACTGAATAGTTATTTGCTTTTTGCGAAATATATTTTTTTAATTGTAATTTTGCATTACTTTCACCAGGTATCCAATATTTTTCAATTTTTTTGATCCATTTCTCTTTTTTGTTTGTTAGATTTAAATCTTGTATAGTTATTTCATTTTTAAATTTTGAATTGGCGTAGCTTATTTTTGTATTTTTAAATTTAAGATCTTTTAGTTTTAGTAGTTCATCACAATGTCGCCAGTAAGGGGTAAATACTTTAAAAAAGGTTCCACTTTTATTTTTAATATTCCAAGGTTCATTTAAAAGATATCCATTGTGCGAGTCGCATCCTATTTTAGATGAGGTAACTATAGATTTAATTTTAGTATCTCTTTTAATTGAATATAGATCATATAGTCTATTCCAGGATACATATTTAACATTTGAATTCTTTAGTATTGAAGATATAATTTTCTCTGGGTCACCAGCAAATATATTTAGTTTCCCATTATGTTTTTGTATTGAGTCATATAAACTAATTAAGGATTTTTCTAACCACCATTTGGATGTGGATCCAATTCTTTGATTTAAATCTAAAATGTAAATTGGAATTATCTGATCAACTTTTTTTGAAAGTGACAATAAAGATGGATTTTCTTGTAATCGCAAATCTTTTCTAAACCAATGAATTCCATAAGTAGCTACCATAAGTTTAAATTATGTTAATTTAGAATAAATTAAAGAGGTAAAGCTATTATTTACTATGAGGAGGCATTTTTTTCTCTATGAACCAAACGTGTTTTTTTAACACAGGATCATATTTTTTCATTCGAAGCTTTTCAGCAACTTTCAATCCTTTTGTCGGTTTTCTTACAATATACTTAGTTCCTGTTTTTGGATTTTCTTCAGGTACTAGTTGTTTAAGAGCGAATGAAGTTTTTTTTGCCATGAGGTGTCTATACAGAATAATTATATGAAATAAAGTATTATTTATTCATAATCAGAAATTGACTGCTTAATAAAACGGTTAAAATTTCCTCTTTTTTTATCAAGTTTAATTTGTTTATTTCTTTCAAGTAAGTTTTTTTTCTTTTCTTCAGATGTTTTATTAAAACAATTATGACAAGATACACCTGGTTTATAATATTTATTATAAGTATCTTTAATACTAATGGGTAACCGACAAGCATGACAAAGTTTATAAGTTCCATCTTTTAATTCATTTTTCAAAGATACTCTTCCATCAAATACGAAACATTCACCATTCCACATTGAATCTTTTTTTGAAGTTTTTTCTAAATACTTTAGTATACCTCCGTCTAACTGAACAACATTTTTAAAACCCTTCATCATCATATATGATGAAGCCTTTTCACACCTGATACCTCCAGTGCAAAACATTGCAATTTTTTTGTCTTTTGACTTATTTAGTTTTTTTTGAACAAAAGATTTAAAGTCAGTGAAACTTTTAGTTTTTGGATTAATTGCCCCTTCAAAAGATCCTATTTTAACCTCAAATTCATTTCTTACATCAATCACAATAGTGTCTTTGTCTTTAATTACTTGATTCCATTCATTGTATTTAACTTTTTTTCCAGATATTTTTGTAGGATCAGCAAATTTGGTTCTGAGTGTGACTATTTCATTTTTATCTCTAATTTTTAGTTTTTGAAAAGGCATATATTTATATTTTGATCGTTTAAGATTAAGTTTCTCAAAACTAAAATTTTCAAGATATAGAATGAAAGAATTTATATTTTTTTCTAAGCCAGCTATTGTTCCATTAATGCCTTCATCAGCAATCAATATTGTACCTTTTATTTTATTAAATTTGCAAAAATCTTTAAGTTTAGTAATGATATCATTTTTATCTTTAATTATTTTGAATTGATAAAAAGTAATTATAGTAAAGTACTTGTTGTTCATTTATCTAATTAATATAAAAAACTTTTAAAATTTATGTCTAAAGAAACCATTAATATTGTTAAAAATTTTCTCAATAGTTATTCTATAGAAACAACTCCAAATGTTTATGAAAAATATGGGGGCTTTTCTGAATTTCTTAATAAAAATCATGACGTTTATATAACTTATTTACCAGATGAAAATTCAAAAAATGTTATTAGAACGGCAAAAAAATTAAAATTAGAAGGTTATGATGTTATACCTCATTTGCCTGCGAGAACTATTGTAAATAAAAATGACTTAGAAAAATATATTGGTGAACTTGCAAATGAATCTGGGTGTTCAAAAATTTTAATTATTGGTGGTGGTGGAAATCAAGCTGGCGAAATCTCTTCCTCAATTGATGTTTTAAAAACAGATTTTCTTTCAAAATATAATTATCAATTTGTAGGTGTGGCTGGACATCCTGAAGGAAGCCCAGATATTTCAAATGAAAATTTAGATTTAGCAATTAAACAGAAGAATGATTTTGCAAAAAATGTTGATTTTAAAATGTATTTAGCAACACAATTTTTTTTTGAAGCTAAATCTTTAATCGACTGGGAAAAACACTTAGTAAAAATTGGAAATAAATTACCAATCCACGCTGGGATACCAGGTCCTGCCTCTATTAAAACATTAGTAAATTATGCAAGGTCTTGCGGTATTGGAAATTCTTTAAGATTTATTACAAAACAGGCTTTTAACTTAACTAAACTTGCAACATTGAGCACTCCTGACAAATTAATTTATGATCTTGCTGAACATAGCGAAATAAACAAAGACTCTAAACTTGAAAAAATACACTTCTATGCGTTTGGTGGTATGAAAAAAACATCAGAGTGGTTAAATCAATTTAATAACTCAGATTTTTCTTATAATAATAAACAGAAATTCGAGTTAAATTAGCTTCTTCACAATTTTTTTATCTTTTAATGAAACAAAAGTTGTTTGATATTTAAGTTAATTTATAGATTAAGAATCTAATAATTAAGGAGTCTCATGTCAGATATTGAAATAGCAAGAAAAGCTAAAATGAAGCCTATTAGTGAAATTCTAAAAGGGCTTGATGTACCAGACACACCTGAAGCCTTCAGTCCTATGGGTCGTCATATAGCAAAAATAAACTTGGAGTACATAGAGTCACTTAATAAAAATAAAGATGGTAGACTTGTTCTAGTCTCAGCAATAACTCCAACACCAGCAGGAGAAGGTAAAACAACAACTTCTGTTGGATTAAGTGATGGTCTTAATAAACTAGGAAAGAAATCAATAGTTTGTTTAAGAGAGCCGAGTCTTGGACCATCATTCGGTATGAAAGGTGGTGCAGCGGGTGGAGGCTATGCTCAAGTAGTACCAATGGAGCAAATTAATTTACATTTTACAGGAGATTTTCATGCAATTACATCCGCTCATAATTTACTTTCTGCATTAATTGATAATCATATCTACTGGGGAAATAAATTAAATATTGATGTTAGAAGGGTTGTTTGGAAGAGAGTAATGGATATGAATGATAGATCACTTAGATCTATTGTTGTTGATTTAGGAGGAGTTGCAAATGGATATCCTAGACAAGATGGTTTTGATATTACCGTTGCATCGGAGATAATGGCAATCTTCTGCTTAGCAAAAGATTTAAAAGATCTTGAAGAGAGAATTGGAAATATAACTATTGCTTATACACGAGACAAAAAAGCTATTTATGCAAAAGATTTAAAGGCAGAAGGTCCAATGACAGTATTATTAAAAGATGCCATTAGACCCAACATAACACAAACGTTAGAAAATAATCCTGCTATAATTCATGGTGGGCCATTTGCAAATATTGCTCATGGTTGCAATTCTGTAATTGCAACTAAAGCTAGTTTAAAATTAAGTGATTACGTTGTAACTGAAGCAGGCTTTGGTGCTGATCTAGGAGCAGAAAAATTCCTTGATATAAAATGTAGAAAATCAAATTTAAAACCTGATTGTGTGGTTTTGGTAGCTACAATTAGAGCACTAAAAATGCATGGCGATGTTTCAAAAGAAGATTTAAAAAATGAAAATGTAAATGCTCTTAAAAAAGGTTTAGTAAATCTAGAAAGACATATTAATAATGTTAGAAAATTTGGATTACCAGTAACTGTTGCTATTAATCATTTTGTCACTGATTCTAAAGCTGAAGTTGATGCCGTTCTAAGTTTTTGTACAACTCAAGGAGTCAAGGCTTCTATGTGTACTCACTGGTCCGATGGTGGTGATGGTGCAACTGAATTAGCTCAAAATGTGATAGATATTTGTGAAGATAATAAGAATACATTTAAATTTTTATATGAAGATGATTTAACTCTATTCAAAAAAATAGAAAAAATTGCACAAGAGATTTATCACGCAAGTGAAGTTGTTGCAGATACGAAAGTACGTCAACAATTGAAGGATTTTGAAACTAAAGGATTTGGCAAATTACCTGTTTGCATTGCAAAGACTCAATATAGTTTTTCAACTGACCCTAATTTAAAAGGTGCCCCTACTGGCCACGTTTTACCTATTAGAGAGGTAAGATTGTCATCAGGAGCAGAATTTATAGTAGTTGTTTGCGGTGATATTATGACCATGCCGGGTCTACCAAGTGTTCCTGCGGCAAATTCGATAAAGCTAAATGACCATGGAGAAATTGAAGGTCTTTTTTAAAACTGCTATAAAGAGTTATAATGTTTAATAATAATAAATACTCATTTCTTTCTATTGCTAGAAACGCTTTAAATCATCATGAGAATTGGCAAAAGACGTGGAATAGTCCTGAACCAAAAAAAAGTTATGATGCAATAATAGTCGGTGGTGGTGGTCACGGTTTAACTACTGCTTACTATTTAGCAAAAAACCATGGAATTAAAAATATTGCAGTAATTGAAAAAGGTTGGATAGGCGGAGGGAATACAGGGCGAAATACCACTATAATTCGATCAAACTATTTATGGGATCAAAGTGCAGCTTTATACGAGCATGCATTAAAACTTTGGGAAGGCATGTCTCAAGAATTAAATTACAACGTAATGTTTTCTCAAAGAGGAGTTTTGAATGTTGCTCATAATCTTCATGATGTAAGAGAATTAAAAAGACGTTGGCATGCAAACAGACTAAATGATATTGATTGTGAATGGCTTGATACAAAGAAAGTTAAAGAATTTTGTCCAATAATAAATACTTCACCAAATATTAGATATCCTGTTTTAGGAGCAACACTACAAAGAAGAGCAGGAACTGCAAGACATGATGCTGTTGCATGGGGTTATGCAAGAGGAGCTGATGAGATGGGGGTTGATATAATTCAAAATTGTGAAGTAACTGGTATTAATGTAAAAAATGGAAATGTAACTGGTATTGAGACAACAAAAGGAACTATTAATTCAAATAAAATTGGAATAGCAGCTGCAGGTCATACCAGTGTTATTGCCAATATGGCCGGAATTAAATTACCTTTAGAGAGTAAGCCATTGCAAGCTCTAGTTTCAGAACCAGTAAAACCAGTTATTGATACTGTAGTAATGTCCAATACAATTCATGCGTATGTATCTCAATCAGATAAAGGAGAATTAGTTATTGGTGCTGGAACAGATGGATATACATCATATACTCAAAGAGGTGGCTTTAACATTGTTGAAGATACTTTAATGGCGATAGTTGAATTGTTTCCAATATTTTCTAGAATGAAAATGCTTCGTCATTGGGGAGGGATTGTAGATATATGTCCTGATGCAAGCCCCATTATCAGTAAAACTCACATAAACGGACTATATTTTAATTGTGGTTGGGGAACAGGTGGTTTCAAAGCGACACCAGGTTCTGGTTGGGTATTTGCTCACACTATAGCTAATGATCAAGCCCATGAATTAAATGCTCCTTTTACAATAAATAGATTTTCTAGCGGTGAATTAGTTGATGAACATGGTGCAGCTGCCGTAGCACATTAAATCATGTTTTTAATAAATTGCCCATACTGTGGAGAAAGAGATCAAGCTGAATTTTCTTGTGGAGGTGAGGCTCATATTGCAAGACCAAAAAATCCTCCTGAACTCTCTGATGATCAATGGGCAGAATATTTATTCTTGCGAAAGAACGAAAAAGGTATTCATTATGAAAGATGGAACCATGAATATGGATGCAGACAATGGTTTAATTTAGCTAGAAATACTTCAACCGATGAAATTCTAGCAGTATATAAGATGGGAGAAGCTCCTCCTAAATTAAAAGCAAATATTCCAGCTACTCCTTCAGGTGAGCCAAGTATTGGATCAGGGAATTTATCAACATCAAAAAAAGATAGATTTTAAAAATAAAGATGCGATACAAAAATAATAAAAATCTCGAAAATAATAAGTCTGTTAGATTTTATTTTGATAATAAAGAATATTTTGGATTTGAAGGTGACACCTTAGCTTCAGCACTTCTTGCAAATGATGTTCACTTAGTAGGAAGAAGTTTTAAATATCATCGACCGCGGGGTATTTATACCGCAGGTAGTGAAGAACCTAATGGAATAGTTCAGCTTGAGACTAAAGAATATACCGAACCTAATAGAAGAGTGACTGAAGTCCAGATATATGAGGGGTTAAAAGCCTTTAGTCAAAATAATTGGCCGTCAGTGAAATTTGATGCAGGCGCTATAAATGATTTACTATCACCATTTTTTCCTGCAGGGTTCTATTACAAGACCTTTATGTGGCCACCAAAGTTTTGGAAGGCATATGAGTTTTTTATAAGACATGCTGCAGGACTTGGTAAATCTCCTAAAAAAGATGATCCCCACAAATACGAACATTTTCATTATCATTGTGATGTTCTAGTTGTTGGAGCAGGAGTGAGTGGATTAATTTCAGCAGAAATTGCAGCGAATAATAATTATAAAGTATTACTTATTGAGCAAGAAGACGATCTCGGAGGTGAAATTTTATCTACAAGAAATCAAAATATTAAAATAGATAACTTTCCAATTAATGAATGGAAAAATAAAATCGTTGATAAACTTTCTAAAAATTCAAATATAAAAATAGTAAAAAATACAACTTGTTTTGCTTATTTAAATTATAATTTATTATTAGCTGTCCAAGAAATTGATCCAGAAAAAGGATTATATAAAAAAAACGATATTAAAGAAAGAATTTGGAAAATTAGATCAAAGAAAGTTATTTTAGCAACAGGTACAATAGAAAGACCAATAATTTTTAACAATAATGATAGGCCTGGTATTATGCTTTCAAACAGTGCGAAAAAATACTTAAATAAGTATGGAGTTGCACCTGGAAAAAATTTAGTTTTTTTTACAAACAATGATAGTGCCTATGAAACCGCAATAGATTTTTTTGAACAAGGTATAAAAGTAGAGGCTATTGTCGATACAAGAGATGATAGTGATGGATATTACCCTAAAAAAGCAAATAAATTAGGTATTACTATACTAAAAGGTTATGAAATTAGTGATACCGTTGGAAGATTAAAAATTAGAGAAGTTAAATTAAGAAAAATAAAAACTGAAAACAATAATGAAAAATCTTCTATTAATATTAAATGCGATCTTTTAGCAATTGCTGGTGGTTGGACTCCTACTGTTCATTTATTTACTCAATCAAAAGGAAAACTCAAATTTAGAGATGTAGATGGAAGTTTTATTCCTAATGAAGTTTATCAAGATACATTGTGTGTTGGAAGTTGCAATGGTGACTATAATTTAAATGAAATATTAATAAAAACTGAAGTAGATACATATAAATATTTAAACGATAATCAGCAAAATGAAATTGGTGAAGTAAATTACAAATCAGATAATGTAAAGCATGGCAAACACGAAAATGTTTGGATTACATCAAAGAACAGTATCTCAAGAACAAAAATGTTTGTAGATTTTCAAAACGATGTAACAGCAAAAGATATTAAACTAGCTTTAAAAGAGGGTTTTCAATCCATTGAACATGTCAAACGATATACAACTACAGGAATGGCAACTGATCAAGGCAAGACCAGTAATGTTAATACACTTGGAATAATCTCAGAATTAACAAACACTGAAATCTCTGAATTAGGTACAACAACATTTCGTTTACCCTATAAACCAGTAACATTTGGAGCAATTGCTGGGCGTCATATTAAAGAATTTTTTGATTTAGAGAGAACAAGCCCAATGCATCAATGGCATATTGATAATAAAGCTTTATTTGAGGACGTAGGCCAATGGAAAAGAGCCTGGTATTATCCTCAAAAGAATGAAAGTTTTCAATCTGCTTTAAATAGAGAGGTAAAAGCAACTAGAGATAGTCTAGGAATATTAGATGCATCAACTCTTGGTAAAATAGATATTAAGGGTAGAGATGTAAGTGAATTTTTAAATAGAGTTTACACAAACTCATGGTCAAAATTAGAAATAGGAAAATGTCGATATGGTGTAATGTTAGGTGACGACGGAATGGTTATTGATGATGGTGTAACAACTAGAATAGATAAGTATCACTATCTTATGTCAACAACTACAGGAAATGCGGCATCAGTAATGTCAAAATTAGAAGATTGGTTACAAACAGAATGGCCAGAGTTAGAAGTATATTTAACATCCGTAACAGAAAATTATGGAACGATAAGCTTAAATGGCCCAAATTCAAAAAAATTAATGCAAAAACTAGTTCCAGATTTTGATTTTTCAAAAGAAAATTTTCCTCATATGAGTTTTAAGAGTATTAATATTAACAGAATAAAATGTAGAGTAATGCGTATAAGTTTTACTGGGGAAATGTGTTATGAAATAAATGTGCCTTCAGGCTATGCTAAAAATCTTTGGGAACTTTGTATAGATAAAGGCAAGGAATTTAATATTACGCCATATGGTACTGAAGCGATGCATGTACTTCGTGCTGAAAAAGGATTTATTATTGTTGGTCAAGAAACAGATGGGTCAGTGACACCAATAGATCTAGATATGGACTGGATAGTTAGTAAGAAGAAATATGATTTTATTGGTAAAAGGGCATTATATAGAAGTGATACTATTAAAAAAGATAGGAAACAATTAGTTGGATTAAGAACTAAAGATCCAAATAAGGTTCTTGAAGAAGGAGCTCAACTGGTTGAAGAAATAACTGCCCTACCTATGAAAATGGTCGGCCACGTGACCTCTAGTTACTATTCACCTAATTTAAAAAGCTCTTTTGCTTTAGCTTTAATCAAAGGTGGTCTTGAAAAAAAAGGAAGTGTTTTAATTGCTCCAATGGAAAATGAAAATATTGAAGTAGAAATAACTAGTCCAATATTTATTGATCCTGAGAATCAAAGGGTTAATCAATGAGTTTATCTTACAGTAATGTTTTGAATATAAATAAAAAAAATTACAATGGAGTAACAATAGAAGAAAAAGCTTTATCAGGTAAAATAAATATACGAGGTAAAAGTTCAGATAAAGAATTTATGAAAAATATAGGTTCAGTATTAAACCTGGTTTTACCAATTGAGCCAAATGTAAGAATTTTTAATAATAATATTAGTATTATGTGGCTTGGTCCAAATGAATGGTTAGTAGAAACACCAGAAAATGAGAAAGATGAAATTATTTCTTTATTAGAATCTAAACTTAATCCAGAAAAAACGGCAATAACTGATGTTTCATTTAATAAAACTGTTTTACGGCTTGAAGGGGAAAGGGTATTTATTTTACTTTCTAAATTTCTTGTCGCGAACTTAGAAAAAATTTTGGAAACTAATTTTTCTGTAGCTCAAACTATATTTATAAAAATTCCAATACTTTTTATTAGAAATAATACTGATAAAGAAGAAACTTCATTAGATTTACATTTAAACAGATCACATGCAAAATATGTTTATGATTTATTAGTTGATGGTAGTAAAAATCTTAATATTTAATTTATTTTTTATCTTAATTTCATTAAGCACAGTATCATCTGGCAAAACTATATTTGGAAAAGCAAAAGTAATTGATGGTGATACTATACATATTAATAAAAATAAAATAAGACTGCATGCTATTGATGCCCCTGAGACAAATCAAACATGTAATAAAAATAGTAAACTCTGGAATTGTGGTGTGGAATCAACAAAGTTCTTAAAGGAATTAATTGGAAATAATAAAATTGAATGCATCACAAAGGGTAAGGATCGATATAATAGATATATTGGAATCTGCTATAAAGATAATTTAGATTTAAATAGTGCAATGGTTCTGAATGGATGGGCGATAGCTTATCGCTATTATTCAAAAGATTATATTGAAGAAGAAGAAGAAGCAAAACGAGATAAAAAGGGTATATGGATTGGGGATTTTGAAGAACCCTATTTATTCAGAAAGAAAAATAAATAATTAACCATGATGTTGGGAATCTTTTAAATAAATTAGATCTTCTATTTCTTTATCTTTATTTTTAATTATTTTTTTTAGCTCATTTAATTCATTTTCAAAACTACGATTTTTTTGTTCAATTTGTCTAAGTTCTGATTTTAGTATTGAATTTTGAATATTTACTTCTTCCATATCTTCAGTTGATACAGAACTTTCTAATTCTATTTCTAATTTTTGAACAAGATTTTCATATTTTGACAATTGCTTACTTAATTCAGTTATTTTATTTTCAAGTGTATTAAGTTTCTCAATACTCTCTGAATTATTTTCTAATGTGTTATTTTCTAGATCTGATATATTGTTAAGAGATTGTTCATAATCATTTTTAATTGAATCGAATGATTCATTTAAATCAAGTATTTCTTCACGTAAGTTTTTTATTTGATCATCTCTAAATTTTAATCGCTGATCTTTTTGGAATATCTCAAGTTTAAGTTCTTGTATTTCAGATCGTAAACTTGATTCATCAACAACACTACTAGGAATTATTTCAATAGGTGGCTCAGTTTGATCAGTTGAAAAATCTATAGAAGGTAAATAGAAAAAAATACCAAAGATAACTATAATTGAAATTACTAATAAGATTCTGTTTCTTCTTCTTCTTCTTGCTTGTAAACCAACAAAACCTACCATATGAACTCTATAAACGGCAAGTGTAAAAAATAAATATTTAATTATTATTAAATTGTGGATTTAAAGAATATGTGGTTGACCTTAAGTACTGTGTAATTTTTTTGATATCTCCAATTTTTACAAGATTTTCGTAAGGTATAAGTGAACCAAAGTACATATAGATATCATCACCTATCTTTCTTTTCAGTTCATACATACACAAAGAATATCTAAATGTTTGTCCTATTTTATTAGCAATGTGATAAAGTTGGCTATTTTGACCGTCAAAAAAAATTGGTAAGACAGGGCTTTTAGTTTTAAGAACTAGTTTCGATACCCATTGTTTCCACTCACCATCGTCAGCTTTTGTATTTTTTTTTAAGTTTTGTTTAGTTGCTATCGTTCCAGAAGGAAAAAGAACTAAAACACCTTCATTATGCAAAACTTTTTCAGCTTCTTTACGTGTATTAATATTAGTTATTAGAGCTTCTCTATTTTCATTAAAATCAATTGGTAATATTTTATCTTTTACTGCCTCTGCTTGCCTTAAGACTTTATGTGTAACCATTTTATAATCTTGTCTTACTTTTGAAATTGCTGAACATATGGATACGCCATCAGCAACTCCAAAAGCATGATTTGCTATAACAATTAATTTGCCTTTTTTTGGAATGTAACTGCCATCCTGAAAATTAGTTATTAAATTAAAATTTAATTTATCTACTGCATCATCCCAGAAAAGCTCGGGAGGTCTATTTTCAGATAAATATTCATCATATAATTTTTTTAATTTTAATTTTCCTGTTAATAATTCGGTAATCTTAATAAATATTTGGCCAATAAAATTTACTTCCGCTGTTGCAAAAGTAAATACAATTTTATTTTTATTCATAATGAAAATGAATCAATTTAAATAAAATAAGTATTTTTCAAATATATTACATATTTGCATAATTTGGCCCCCCACTACCTTCTGGTACAACCCAATTTATGTTTTGGGATGGTTCTTTAATATCGCATGTTTTACAATGAATACAGTTTTGCGCATTAATTACAAATTTAGGATTTTGACTATCTGTATTATCAATTTCATATACACCAGCAGGACAATATCTTTGAGATGGCTCATCATAAGCATTTAAAGTAAATTTTATTGGTAATTCCTTATCCTTTAATTGTAAATGAACTGGCTGATCAGCTTCATGGTTAGTTCCAGTCAAATAAACAGAACTAGTTTTATCAAAAGTAAATATTCCATCATATTTTGGATAATCTATTTTTTTTGAATCTTTTGCTAATTGTAAAGATTCATGATCAGCATGTTTGTGTTTTAGTGTAAAAGGAAGCTTGCCTCTAAATATTATTTGATCAATACCTGTAAATATTATTGCAGGTATTAGCCCCCAATTAAAACTAGGTTTTACATTCCTTGCTGCAAACAATTCTTTATAAAGCCATGAACGTTTAAATTTACCTTCATATGCTGCAAGAGGTAAAGATTTACTTAAATAATCATTAATCGTTTCAGCAGCTATAATTCCACTTTTCATTGCAGTATGTGAACCTTTAATCTTTGGCATATTTAAAGTGCCTGCGTCACACCCAACTAGTAATGCGCCCGGCATATACATTTTAGGTAAACTTTGAATACCACCTTCAATAAGTGCTCTTGCTCCATAAGCAATACGTTTTCCATTAGTGAGAATTTTCTTAATTACTGGGTGAGTTTTAAATTTTTGAAATTCATCATAAGGGGATAAATATGGATTTTTATAATCAAGACCGATTACGTATCCTAAAAATATTTGTTTATTTTCAGCATGATAACAAAAACTGCCACCATAAGTTGCATTATCTAATGGCCATCCCGCAGTATGCATGACAAGACCTTCCTCATGCTGACTTTCATCTACTTCCCAAATTTCTTTAAACCCAATTCCGTATTGTTGTGGTGACTTATCTTTTGATAAATTATATTTTTTAATTAATTCTTTTCCTAAATGACCTCTACAACCCTCAGCAAAGACTGTTACTTTAGCCTTAATATTAATACCTGGTTCAAAACTATCTTTTTTGTTACCATCTTTATCAATACCCATATCACCTGTTTGAACACCAATTACATGATCATCATCTGAATATAATATTTTAGATGCTGCAAATCCTGGAAAAATTTCTACTCCTAAACTTTCAGCTTCACTTGCTAGCCATCTACATAAATTTGCAAGACTAATGATATAATTCTTATGATTTTTTTGTACACTAGGAAGAAGCCATGTAGGCCAATTTAACGAGCCTTTCTTAGATAAGAATAAAAACTTTTCTTTTGTTACTTTAGTTTTAATTGGTGAGTCTTTACCTCTCCAATCAGGTATTAATTCATCGAGTGCTCTTGTTTCAAACACATTACCACTTAAAATATGGGCTCCTACCTCTGATCCCTTTTCTAATACACAAACATTAATTTCTGGGTTTAGCTGTTTTAGTTTAATTGCAGTTGAAAGGCCTGATGGACCAGCACCTACCACTACAACATCATAGTCCATTAACTCGCGTTCTACTTCCATTTTATTTATTGTAATAAATTAATTTATTGTTGAATAGTATTTAATTTATCTAGTTCAGAAGATAATTGAGGCAATGCCTCAAATAAATCAGCGTTTAATCCATAGTCAGCGACATTAAATATTGGTGCTTCTTCATCTTTATTGATTGCAACAATTACCTTACTTTCTTTCATACCCGCTAAGTGCTGTATTGCACCAGAAATTCCGACGGCAATATACAAATCTGGGACAACTACTTTGCCAGTTTGCCCAACTTGATAATCATTAGAAACATAACCAGCATCTACAGCAGCACGAGATGCTCCAACTGCCGCATTAAGCTTATCTGCTATTTCATTTAAAAGTTTAAAATTTTCGGCACTTTGTAATCCTCTGCCACCGGATATCACAACTCGAGCAGTACTTAGCTCTGGTCTTTCAGATTGAGATTCTTCTCTATCTATAAATTCAACACTGCCACTATCATTATCAAAAGAAATATTTTCGACCTGTTCTTTTCCACCGCTAGTTTCTACAGGATCAAAAGATGTTGGTCTTACCGTTACTACTTTAATTTTGTCATTTGATTTAACTGTAGCAATAGCGTTACCAGCATAAATTGGTCTCATAAAAGTATCAGAACTTATAATTTTTATAACATCACTAACTTGTGCAATATCTAGTTTAACGGCAATTCTAGGAAAAATATTTTTTCCAAAAGTTGTTGCGGGTGCCATTATGTGGGAATAATTATTAGCCAAAGATACTACGATAGGCTCGATATTTTCAGCAATTGGGTTTTTAAGTTTTTCATTATTTGCTAAATATACTTTTGCAACTTTTTCACATTTAGAGATATTTTTAGCTAACTCTTCACATTCATGGCCTGTTACCAAAACATGGATATCTTGGTCTATTTGTGATGCTGCAGATATAGTATTTAAGGTTGATGATTTGATATCTATATTATTATGCTCTGCTAATACTAATATTGTCATATAACTTTTGCCTCATGTTTAAGTTTTTGAACCAATTCAGCAACATCACTTACCATAATTCCTTTTTGTCTGACAGGCGGCTCTTCTACTTTTATTTGTTCAATTCTAGGTTCTATATTTATACCAAGTGAAGATGCTTCTTTTGTATCAATTGGTTTTTTCTTTGCTTTCATTATATTTGGTAAAGAAGCATACCTAGGTTCATTCAGTCGAAGATCACATGATGCTACAAATGGTATAGACACTTTTATTCTTTCTAACCCTTCATCTATTTCTCTAGTAACGATTGCATTTTGCCCATCAATTTCAATTTTAGATGCAAATGTAGCCTGAGGCCAACTAAGTAAAGCAGATGTCATTTGACCGGTTTGATTAGAGTCATCATCTATTGCTTGTTTTCCCATTAAAATAATTGAGGGTTTTTCTTCTTCAGCTACTTTAGAAATTATTTTAGAAATAGCTAGGGGTTCTAAATCATTGTCTGTTTTAATATGAATACCCCTATCAGCTCCCATTGCTAATGCAGTTCGTATAGTTTCTTGCGCTTTATCATTACCTATAGAAAGAATTATAATCTCATCTGCTTTACCAGCTTCTTTTATTCGTAGAGCTTCTTCTACTGCGTTTTCATCAGGGGGATTCATAGACATTTTTACATTATCTTTTTCAACTCCAGAACCATCAGCTTTAACCCTGATTTGAACATTATAATCTATGACTCTTTTTACGGTAACAAGTAACTTCATACTATTGTTTTAGTTTTTCATTTCTAGGATCATAAGGACTATCCTCTATAACAGTTACATTGTATTTTTTATCTAATATATCCATTTCTAATTTTTGACCAATGTCAGCAAATTGAGGTTCTACCATACCAATAGCTAATGATTTTTTCACTCTAAAACCATAGTTACCTCCTGTCGCACGACCTATAACTCTTCCATTATTATAAATTGGATTATTTCCCAATGCATCTGCATCTTCAACATCATGAACCTCTAAAGTTACCATTTTGTTTTTAAAACCATTTTGCTGCCATTTAACGAGAGAATCTCTTCCAATAAAATTCCCTTTGTTTAAATGTACAAATCTATCTAACCCAGACTCAAAAGCTGCGTATTCTATAGACATTTCTGTACCAACCAATTTATATGTTTTTTCAACACGTAAGCTTTCCATCGCTCTTATTCCAAATGGTTTAAGTCCATGATCTTTTCCTGCTTCCATCAATTTATCAAAAATATGGTTTTGATATTCAATTGGATGATGTAATTCCCATCCGAGTTCACCAACAAAATTCATACGCATTGCGATACTAGGAGCTAAACCAACATTAATTTTTTTTGATGATAGCCAAGGGAAATTTTCATTAGATAAATCAGTCTTGGAAATTTTAGAGAGAATATCTCTTGATTTGGGTCCTGCTAAAACAAGTACACCCATACTATTAGTTAAATTTTCATAAATCACTGATCCATCTTTTGGTATCCATTTATGAATCCAATCATGATCTAATCTTTGAAATGCTCCTGCTGAAACTAAATAAAAGGAATTTTCTTTTTCTTTTGCAATTGTGAATTCTGAGTGAACTCCTCCAGCAGTGTTTAACGCATGACAAAGATTAACTCTTCCAATTTTTTTTGGAATTTTATTTGCAACCAAGTAGTCTAGAAACTCTTCTGCACCAGGTCCTGAAATCCGGCATTTAGCAAATGCAGTCATATCTAGAAGGCCGGCATTTTCCTGAACATTTAAGCACTCGTTGCCAACATGCTCAAACCATTTTGATCTTCTAAATGACCAATCATCTTTTTGTGATTCTTTTGAAGGCGCAAACCAGTTAGCGCGCTCCCAACCAAACTTTTGACCAAAAACTGCACCAAGATTTTTTAATCTATCATAACAAGGTGCTTGTCTTAATGGACGTCCCTCTTCTCTTTCTTCATCAGGATAGTGTACTGTAAAGACATTCGCGTAAGCTTCTTCATTCTTTTTAATCAAATATGCCTCTGTAGCATAATCACCAAATCTTCTTGGATCTACACCTAACATATCAATTGTAGGTTCGCCGTCTACTATCCATTCAGCAATTTGCCATCCAGCTCCGCCAGCTGCGGTAATTCCAAAACTATGACCTTCATTTAACCAGAAATTTTTAAGTCCCCATGCCGGTCCAACAATTGGACTTCCATCCGGTGTATAACAAATAGCACCATTGTAAACTTTCTTAACTCCAACTTCTCCAAAAATAGGAACACGATGCATTGCTGATTCAATGTGAGGTTCTAAACGTTCTAGATCTTCTTGAAATAATTCGAATTCAGATTCTTTGTCAGGTCCGTCAACATAGCAAACTGGAGCTCCTTTTTCATAAGGCCCTAATATTAACCCTCCTCTTTCTTCACGCATGTACCAAGAACTATCAGAATCTCGTAAGACCCCCATTTCAGGAAGTCCTTGTTCTTTTCTTTTTAATATCTCAGGATGATCGTCAGTCACTATGTATTGGTGTTCAACAGGTATAACTGGAATATCAAGTCCGACCATCTTTCCAGTCTGTCGAGCAAAATTACCACTACATGAAACTACATGCTCACATTCAATCGAACCTTTATCGGTTTCTACAATCCATAAGTCATCTTTATTTTTTTTAATCCCTATTACAGAAGTATTTCTATAAATTTCTGCACCTTTATCTCTTGCTCCTTTTGCAAGAGCTTGAGTTAGATCGGCTGGTTGAATGTATCCATCTTCAGGATGCTGAATTGCACCTATCAATCCATCTGTATTACAAAGTGGCCAAATTTCTTTTACTTGTTCAGGTGTTAAAAATTTAACATCTACACCTATCGTTTTTGCGACTCCTGAATATTGATAATACTCATCCATTCTATCTTGAGTAGTTGCTAAACGGATATTAGAAACCACACTAAAACCAACTTTTTGTCCTGTTTCTTCTTCAAGAGTTTTGTAAAGTTTGACTGCGTATTTATGCAATTGACCTACCGAATAACTCATATTGAATAATGGAAGTAACCCTGCTGCATGCCATGTTGATCCTGAAGTTAATTCCTTTCTTTCAACCAGAACTACATCTGACCAACCCTTTTTGGCTAAATGATAGAGAGTGCTAACGCCTACTGCGCCTCCACCGATGACAACTGCTTTTGACTTTGATTTCATTATTACTATTTAATACTGTACTTCATTAATCATATTAAATAAGGTGGGTCAATCATGAGATACTTCAAAAAAATAATTTTGGTGGTTATAATTAGTGCGTTTATTTGTCTTCCTATAAAGGCTGAAATGACTCTTAAAGAATTGTTTTTTGATGAGTCTAAGCCTTTTCATTTAAAAATATTAGATGTTATTCCTGAAGAGGGAATTGTTCAAATTGGTGATGAAAATGCGAACAATACCATTATTGAATTTATGGATTATTTTTGTGGATACTGTAAAAAAGTCCATCCTGAATTGCTTCAGATTGCAAGTGAAAGAAAAGATACACGAATAGTATTCTTACAACATCCAATTTTAAGTGAGTCTTCTAAATTACTAGCAAATATGGTTATAGCTGCAAACATGCAGAACAAAGGTATCGATTTTCATAATGCATTGTTTGAAGTTGAAGGAAATTTAAATAATGCAAAACTAAAACAGATAATTGAAAACCTTGAGTTAAATGATGCTAAATTAAATATCGATATGACAAAAGAAAGTGTTAATAATATTGTAAGACTGAGTTCTTTTTTAGCTAATGGATCAGGTGCACGTGGCACTCCTACTTTTTTTGTTAATGAAGAACTTGTTGTTGGTTATATCTCTATTGATAGAATTAAAGCTTTATTAAAATAAAGAAGCTCTATTAATTAAATAGAGCTCCTTAAATATTTTATTTATCTACTACTTCTCTAGTATTAGCGTTATGTGATTCAGTAAATGGAATTGGCACAACTTCTGCGTCTACTGGCACACCAGATGAGTCTGCATATTGATCAGGTAGATGAACCTTGAATTTACGACCAAAATTTCCAATAGGAAAACCATTTTTATTTAGAGTTCCATCAAATGGCACATAGCCCATAGCAATGTTCCTTCCTTGCTCAGGATGATACCAAGGAGATGTTATGAATCCACAAGGTTCATTACCATCTTCTGAAACAAGCCAAAAATCAGGAGCATATTCTTCGATAGGTTTTCCACCTAAGCTTAAACCAACTAACTGAAGCTTATATGGTTTTTTTCCATCTTTTAAATCTGCCTTCATCTTTTCAAGAACAGTCTTACCAACATAGTCTGAAGTTTTATTCCACTCACCTTTACCAGATAGAGATACTTGATAGCCTAAATTACATTGAAAAGGATTATGCTGATTATCCATATCTTGACCCCAAGATAGAATTCCTGCTTGGATTCTTCGATGATGAGCCGGAGCTATAACCATAAGATTATGTTTTTTTCCTGCTTCTAAAACAGCATTCCACATATCATCAGCATACTTAGTAGACTCATATAAATAAATTTCAAATCCAGCCTCTCCAGAAAAACCTGTTTGAGAAATTATACAATCTCTTCCCCCTACTTTTGCAGCAGCAAGTCCATAGAATGGCATTTCATCAACTTTGACTTGATCACCTATTAAATCATTCATCAAAGCATGCGCTTTAGGGCCTTGAATTTGAACTGGGCTTACATCAATTTCATCAATATGAACATTGAATCTATTATCATGATTTACACCCTGTAAATACAAACCAATATCTGAATCAGATAATGAAAACCAAAACTCGTCCTTTGAAATTCTTAAAAGAATAGGATCATTTAAAACACCGCCATATTGATTACAAAGAATAACATATCTTCCTCTCATTGGAGATATTTTAGTAGCATCTCTTGTTATGACATAATCAACAAATGCTTCAGCATCAGGACCTTTAACCTGAATTTGTCTTTCAACAGCAACATTCCACATAGTAACGTGGTTTTTAATTGCCTCATACTCAACCATTGCTCCACCATCTTCAGGTTTTACGTAACCTCTTGGATGATAAATTCTATTATAAACTGTTGCTCTCCAACATCCCGCCTCCATTGACAAATGCCAATATGGTGATTTTCTCACTCTGGTTGAAATAAGCATTTGGACTGGTGTAGGACCACTTTGTCTTAAATTGTAGGGAACCTTTCTGTCCGATTGATCCACCGACGTAGAATGTTTAATCATTATAAACTCCTTAAATAAATATGCTATTTCTGTATTTAATCTTTAAATACTCTGCAATGATAAAATGTAGGTGATGTAAAAAAAATGGTGGACCTTAATTAGGTCAAAATTTCGTCTTAGTTTTGACAGCAAATTTTGATATTTATACTCTATGAATTTTAAATTATTACTACCTATTATCTCTTTACTAATTTTTTTAGGCGGTTGTTCGGCTAGCTATAAACAACTCTCTAAAATGGAAAATAAAGAACCAAAAAACTTTCAAGAACACTTACTATCCGAATACAAAAAAAGAGCTAGTTTCGAGGCAGAAGAAATGCACGATTGGAATTCCGCAAAATTATATTCTGAAAAAGCTCTCAAGAGTTTAGAAACTGATGAAATATATCCAGAAGAAATTTCATATTGGAAAATTCCAGAAGAAAATATTAATGAAATAAAAATTGCATATGAAAACCTAATGACAATTTATAAAGATGCTAAAAATATTGATCCTATTAATTTGGCAAGAGCTATTTCGTCATTAGATTGCTGGTCAGAGCAACAGGAGGAAAATTGGCAAACATGGGATATTAATAGTTGCAAGAATGATTTCTTAAAAGCCATGCATAATATTTATGAAAAAATATCTACTCAGGAAAATGAGCAGGAAACTTCAGATAACAAAGATAATAATTTAGAAAATGAAACAAAAAATGAAGTAACAATTGTGACTAAAAATGAAAATAAAGAATTAATGCAAATAATTTATTTTGATTTTGATCAATTCAATTTATCTGAAGTTAGTAAAGATAAAATAAAAAAATTTTTAAATAATTATGGAAGTGATATTAATGAATATCTCGTCGTTGGACATACTGATACTAAAGGAACAAATAAATATAATTTATCATTATCAATCAAAAGAGCAGAGGTTGTAAAAGAAATTTTAATTAATTATGGAATTAATCAAAGTAGTATTAAAATTTTAGGCAAAGGTGAAGAATCTTTAGCTGTAGATACTCCAGATGACACTAAACAGCCCGCAAATAGAAGAGTGGAAATAAAAAAAACAAATTAACTTTTGTTTATAAATATTTTGGTATATTGAGCTTCTTTCAATGTATTCCAAAACTACAAAAAAAATAAATATTACTGTTAAGCCTTATTATCTTGAAGACCAATCTGAGCCTGAAGATCAGCATTATGTATGGGCGTATAAGGTTACAATTGATAACCAAGGTAATGAAAAAGTACAACTTGTAAACAGACATTGGAAGATTATTGATGCTAATGGTACTCTTCAAGAAGTACGAGGTAAAGGTGTTGTAGGCGAACAACCTATATTAAATCCAGGTGAAAAGTTTGAGTATACTAGTGGCACACCTTTAACTACTTCTTCAGGTTTCATGGAAGGAAGTTATGAGATGCAAGGCGATGATGGAAATTCTTTTGATGTTCAAATACCTCAGTTTTCATTAGATACACCATTTGAAAATAATAAATTAAATTAATTCACAAATACAATGAGAGACTTCAGGTCGATATTAAACATAATTGGAATGCTGATATGTATTGAAGCAGTAGCAATGCTGATACCAATGTTCTTTGATCTTTATTATGGTAATTATGATTGGTTACAATTTTTTTACTCAAGCTTAATAACATTTTTTATTGGTATAATTTTATATTTTTCATTTAGAAAAAAAGATATTAAGCTTGGAATAAGGCAAGCATTTTTGTTAACAATTTCATCTTGGTTAGTAATATCTCTTTTTGGTGCAATTCCATTTGTGTATTCATCATCTTCCCTTTCATATACAGATGCTTTTTTTGAGTCAGTAAGTGGAATTACTACAACTGGTGCAACTGTAATTAATAATTTAGAAAACTTATCAGAGGGTATATTAATTTGGAGATCTCTTCTCCAATGGTTTGGTGGTATAGGAATAATTGTTCTTGCAATGGCTATTTTGCCAACGTTACAAATTGGAGGAATGCAACTCCTACACATGGAACATGATGATCCTTATGAAAAAACAATTCCTAAAGTTAATCGATTTGTAATTGAATTATTTCTACTTTACGTATCATTGTCAATTATTTGTGCCTTTTTGTATTTTGTAAATGGAATGCAAGGTTTTGATTCAATTATTCATGCAATGACTACTATCTCAACTGGTGGATTTTCTAATTATGATGAATCATTTTCATATTTTAATTCATTTAAAATTGAAAGTATAAGTATTATTTTTATGTTGGTAGGAAGTTTACCATTTGTCTTGTATTTGCAATTTTTACATAATCAAAAAAAATTTATTTTTAAAGATGATCAAATAAAATTATTCTTTCTAATTTTATTTATAATTATTTTATTAACGACAATTTGGCTAATTACTAATCAATCTATAGATGCAATTTCTGCTTTTAGAATTGCTATATTTAATATTACATCAATTTTAACTGGCACCGGCTATACTAGTAGTAACTTTTCTAATTGGGGAAGTTTTGGCATTGTAATAATGATGATAATTATGTTTATTGGTGGGTGTGCAGGATCAACCACAGGAGGAATTAAAATATTTAGATTGCAAATACTTTTTAGAGGAGCAATTACCCAAATAAGGAAACTGACTCAACCTCATGCAGTATTGATGATGAGATTTAATGGGAAATCAGTTAATGAAAACACTTATAACTCCATTATGGGCTTTTTCTTTATGTATATATTTTTATTTATTTTATCAGCAGTAAGTTTAAGCTTATTCAATTTAGATTTTTTAACTGCCTTTTCAGCTGCTGCTTCTGCAATTTCAAATGTTGGCCCTGGTTTAGGCGAAATGATAGGGCCTAGTGGAAATTATTTTTTATTAGATAATGGAGCTAAATGGATATTGTCTCTAACAATGATTATCGGAAGACTAGAAATTTTTACAGTACTAGTTTTATTATCTATTAATTTTTGGAGAGCTTAAATACTTAGATAATCTCCCATATAAATAGATAATTGGTTTTTTGTTTCGTTAATATAATCTTTCATTGTTGTTAATAATAATTCATTAATAATTATTTCAACTTCATTTAATGAAATATATTTTTGAGATGTTGTAGATCTAGAAGTTTGAACAGTGGTATTTGCCTTTAAAAAACCACTGTCATCGTAGAGTTCATATTCAACTAAAAAAAATAATTCATATTTATATATAGTTTTTTCTTCATACTTTTTTGCATCAACATTCTCAATTTCATTTTTTGTAATAGATGCATCTAAAATATTAATAACTAATTTATTTTCATTTCCAATTATTAATATGTTTTTGTTATGCCATTCCACAATTACATCAATCGGTGATTTTTGGATTTGTTCTTCAATATTATTTTGAGAAAAAACAGAATTATATTTTTTATTAATTTCAATATTTTTTGAATAAATTGAAATAGTATCAAGATTTGAAGTATCAATTTCAATTGGTCTTAATATTTCAACTGGTTGACATGATAACACCAAAAATAAAATTAAGGTAAAACTACTTTTTAAGTACATAAATTAATATAGCTTGTTGAACGTACATTCTATTTTTTGCTTGCATTAATACAACAGAATTTTTTCCATCAAGAACTTCTGAGGTCACTTCTTGTCCTCTTTTTGCAGGTAAACAGTGCATAAATATTACATTATTTTTAGCATTGCTAATAATTTTTTTATCTACAGTATAATTTTTGAAATATTTTTCTTTATTTTTATTTTTTTCACCCATAGAAACCCAAACATCAGTCATTATACAATTTGAATTTTTTGTACCTAATATAGGATCAAAAAAATGGTTTAAATTTTTATTTTTATATTGTTGAAACTCTTTTTTATGATTTTTAAGAATTTCTTTTGGAATGATTAAATTTAGTTTGAAATTATAAATATTTTGCAGATGAATAAGAGAGCGTAAGACATTATTATAATCACCTATCCAAGCAATATTAACATTTTTTATACTTTTAAGATACTCTTGTAGAGTTAAAAAATCACCAAGTATTTGGCATGGATGACTATATTCAGTTAAACCATTTATAATCGGCAAAATATTTTCTTTGCTTAAATTTACTATTTGTTTGTGATTATTATTTCTTATCATTATGCAATCAATATATTGACTTAATACATTAAGAACATCTTCAGCTTTTTCTCTTTTATTATCAAAGCCAATATCTTTACTTTTCAATTCTAAAACAGAACCTCCTAATTTTTGCATACCTACATTAAAGCTTAATCTGGTTCTTAGTGATTGTTTTTCGAAAATTAAACCGAGAGTTTTATCTTTGCAAGAAGAAGTATATTTTTTTGGGTTTTTTTTGATTTTCTTAGCAAGAGAAATTATTTCATCAATTTCTTTTTTTTTAAAACTATTGATATCAATAAAATGCTTCATCTTGATAGTTCTTTTAAACTTTTTTTAATTATTGTTAATGATTTATCAATCTCTTTATAAGATACAATAAGTGGTGGGGCTAATCTTACTGTATTATCTGCAGCAGGTACATTTAGTAATTTATTTTTTTTAAGTTGTTCAGAAAAATCTATATTGCTAATATTTGTTTTAATTCCTAATAAAAGTCCTGCACCTCTAACCTCTGAAATAATATTTGATGAATTCTCTAATTTTTTTAAATTTTTCCAGAAATATCTCGCTGTTTTATCAACTTTGTTAAGAAATGTTTTACTAGAGATAATTTTTAAGACTTCTAAACCTACACTCATGGCTAACGGATTACCACCATAAGTTGATCCATGACTACCTTTAGTCATTGCAACACATGCTTTGTTTGTTGACATACAAGCACCAAGTGGAAAACCCGATCCAATACCTTTTGCGACAGACATAATATCAGGTTTTATTTTTGCCCATTCATGTGAAAATAATTTACCTGATCTTCCAAATCCACACTGAACCTCATCAAAAAAAAGTAAGATTTTCTTTTCGTTACAGATTTTTCTTAGTAATTTTAAAAAACTTAGATTGGCAGGACGAATACCTCCTTCCCCTTGAATTGGTTCGATAATAATACCAGCTGTTTTTTTGTTTATTGCCGATATTAATTTTTTTTCATTATTAAATTCGATTTGTTTAAACCCTCTAAGCATAGGGCCAAAACCATTAGAGTATTTTTTGTTTTTTTGTGCAGAAAGTGCTCCATAAGTTCTTCCATGAAAAGCACCATCAAAAGTAATAATCTCTGTTTTGTTAGTCTTGTAATATGAATGATATCCTCTGATTATTTTAATTCCACATTCAATAGATTCAGCTCCTGAATTAGTAAAAAAGACTTTGTCTGCAAAAGAATTTTTACAAAGTAATTTTGCAAATTGTTCCTGTTTTTTAATTTTATATAAGTTTGAAACATGCCAAAGTTGTTTCGATTGCTTATTAAGTGCCTCTATAAGCTTAGGATGACAATGACCAAGAGAATTTACAGCTATTCCACTTGCAAAATCTAAATATTTTGTATTTTTACTAGAGTATAAATAACATCCTTTGCCTTTTACAAATTCAAGAGATTTGTTCCCATAAGTTGGCATCACGTTTGATAAAAGTTTACTAACCATATTTAAAATTTAATTTTATATCCTTTGCGAAACATAAAATAGCATAATAAAATTAATATAATATTAATAATTATTAAGAAGATTGATCCTTGAATTAATGAGCTATCAGAAATACCTGTAAAAGCATATCTGAAACCATCAATATTATAGAAGAATGGATTGAATGAGGAAACTGTCTGCCAAAATTCAGGAAGTCTCGAAATTGAGTAGAATGTTCCTGATAAAAAAGTAAGAGGTAAAACAATAAAATTAGTTATACCTTGTTGTTGATCCCATTTGTCTGCCCAAATGCCAACAATTGTTCCCAAAGTACCCATCATTGTGCATCCCATTAACGTAAAAAATAATAAAGCAATGTAAGAGTGAACAGCTAGAGGAACAAATATCATAACTCCAAAGGTAGTAACTATACCACATACAATTCCTCTACAAACAGAACCGATAATAAAACCAAATGCTAACTCAACATTATTTAATGGGGCCATTAATATGTCTACAATATTTCCTTGAAATTTTGATTGACCAATACTTGATGCTGAATTAGCAAAAGAGTTTTGAAGCATGGTCATCATTATCAAACCAGGTGCAATAAAATAAGGAAGATCAATACCATTTATTGAATTAACTGATCTACCTAAAGCAAGACTAAAAACAGCTAGAAATAACAAAGAGCTAATAGCTGGACCAATCACAGTTTGTATTCCAACTTTTAAGAACCTAAAGACTTCTTTTTTTACTAATGTAAGAAAACAAAGATAATTATACTCAATCATATTAGGAGTTTTCTTTTAATATATTTAAATTATTTGTATATTAATTTAGTGGACGAACAAAAACTCTTAAAATACGCGGTTGATTACTTAAGCAAATACGATTCCTCAAAGAATAATTTAGTTAATGTACTTAAAAGAAAAGTTTTAAGATTAAATGTAACAAATTTTGAGAAAAAAAAACTCATAGATATTATTGAAAGTATAATTTTAAAATTAGAAAAAAATAAATTTATTGATGATGATAGATATAGCTCCACAAAAATTCTTTCTTTATCTAATTCTGGAAGATCTAAAAATTTTATTTTCAATTACTTAATAAAAAAAGGCGTGAATAAATTGCAAATTCAAAATAATTTAAATTTAATGAAAAAAGATAACGATGATTGGGAATTACAGTCAGCAAAAATATTTGTAAAGAAAAAAAAATTGTTAGAAAAAAATGAAAGTTATGAAAAAAAATTAGCAAAAATGGCAAGAGCTGGTTTTAGTTATGATATATGTAAAAAAATATTAGGTTAACTTTCTTTAATATGAATCTTACCTTCCAGTAACCTAGCAATTTGCTTAGTTGTTTCAAATCTTTCAAATGAAATTCTGATAATTGCAGTTAAAGGTGCTGCAAGAAGAACTCCAATGAACCCCCAAATCATTCCCCAGAAAATTAATGATAATATAATCGTAATTGGATGTAATCCAAAACTCTCACCAAATATTTTTGGTTCTACAAAATTTCCGACAATTTGATGAATAATAGTAGGTAAAATTATAATTAGTACAACTATTGTTGGATCGCTATATTGAAGGAAAGCTATTGGTAATGGAAGTAAAACAGCTATTACAGAACCAATAACTGGAATAAAATTTAAAATAAATGTCAAGCTTCCAAATATGAAAGCTAATTCTAAACCTAATAGCCAATAAATTAATCCTGCTGCAATACCTGTAAAAGCTGATGTTAAAAATTTTGTAAATATATATTTTTTTACTAATCTAATAATATCGTTCCACTCATCAGAGGTATTCTTAGGAGGAGTGCCAAGTAATAAAAAAAGGGTGATGATTACGACTAGAAGAAACTTAGAAATAAAATTCGCACTATTACTTAATATGGTTGCAGCCCAATTAGTAATGGGTAAGTCTGCAATTGTGTTTCTGATTGTTTCTCTATCAATATCGATTTCAAATTGTTGAAGCTGTATTATGACTGCCTCTATTAGAATTATTACCTTTTGATTATAATCATCCGCAGACTCTAAAAATGTTGCGACTGAAGAAACAATAAAAGGTACAATAATTGAAAATAATAGTACAATTAAACAAATACTTATAAAAACTGCAATAAATCTATGAACGCGAAGATTTATAGTCTGAAAATCAATTATTGGATCAATTAATATCCTTAAAAGCAGTGCTAAAACAAATGGAACCATTATAGGTTGAGAAAAATTTAAAATAAATGCCACAGCAATACTAGCTAATATAAAAAGAGATCCAGAAATTACACGATTACTTTCGTTCATTATTTTTTAGTAGATTGAGGATTAAAAATCTCAGTTTTTTCGTCAGATAATTTTTCAACATAAAGTGATTGGCTTGGAAATGCAAAACCTGCTTCGTTATTTTCAACAATTTCAATTATTTTTACAGCAAGAGTTTCTTTAATTTTCAAAAATTCAGCCCAATCATTCGTAACTGTAAATGTTTGTACTAACATATCAATAGAACTATCAGAAAAACTATCTATTCGAACATAGAAACCTGCATTTTGATTTTTTGCAAAGTTATCATCTTTCTCAATTAAAGAATTTATCTCATCTCTAATTTTTTTTAATTGATCAATTGTTGTTCTGTATTCTAATCCAATTAACCATCTTATGCGTCTATGATGTCTTCTGGTATAATTAGTAACAGACTGTTCAGCAAATTTATAGTTTGGCACCATTACTGGTGTTGAATCAAATCTTCTAACAAGAGTAGACCTAAATCCAATTTGCTCAACAACTCCTTCAACTTCACCAGAAACTAGTATTACATCCCCAACTGTAAATCTTTTTTCCATAAGGATCATAATGCCACTAATTAAATTTTTAAATAAATCTTGAGCACCCAATGCAACCGCTACACCAAATAATCCTAATCCTGCAATTACTGGCCCGACTCTTATGCCCCATAATTCTAAAATTGCTACAGCACCAAGAACAATAACAAGTATTTTTAAACCTTTAAGTGTCCAATCAACTAAAGGTTTTGAAATTTTTGACTCAAAGTTTTTTATTACAAATGAAAATGGAATAATCAATTGATGCAGTAGCCAGAATATAAAAATTGTTATCAAAGATCTGTTTAGTAAATCTAAAAAATCTTGATTATTATCAGAAACATCCAAGTACGAAGAAGCTATAAAGAAACCTAAAACTACAGGTAGAAATTTTAATGGTCCATCAAGTACTTCAATTACAGCATCATCGATTTGATTAGATGTCCTTGATACGATTCTTGATAATCGATTAAGAATAAATCTAGCTATAAGCCTTCTGAGTAAATAAAAAAGTAGGAAAATTACAAGGCTTACTATGATATCAGTAGCATTTATGCCAAAAACACCGTTATTCCAAACATCAAAAAAAAGGTCTGTAAAGCTATTGAATGTTTCCATAAGCGATATATTTATTACTCACTAACATGAAATTTAAATTTTTACTTGTTTTTTTGATTATGCTTAACCTAAAGAATACATTATTAGCTAATGAAACAGTGAATTTATACGACTTTTCATTTGAAGATATAGACGGCAATCAAGTAAATTTAGATAAGTTTGATGGTAAGCCAATTTTAATAGTGAACACGGCTTCTAGGTGTGGTTTCACTCCTCAGTATGCTGATCTCCAAAATTTATTTTTGAACTATAAAAATAGTGATTTAACAATAATAGCTACAACAAGCAATTCCTTCAATCAAGAGTACTTAGACACCGAGGATATTAAACAAATTTGTTTAGTTAATTATGGGGTAGGTTTTGTTACTTCTTCACCAATGAATGTGAAAGGAAGCAATGCTCATCCAATTTATGCATGGATTGAGGAGGAGTATAACGAAAAACCTAAGTGGAATTTTTACAAATATTTATTTGATAGAAATGGACATCTTATTAAATCTTGGTCTTCTATGACAAAGCCAGACAGTTCGAAAATTACTAATCAGATTGATCGTTTAATCTAAAAAAAAAGGGCAAATAAATTGCCCCTTTCTTTAAAAATTTATTTTATAATTACATCATGCCGCCCATGCCGCCCATGCCGCCCATGCCGCCCATGCCGCCGCCCATATCAGGCATAGCAGGTGCTGCAGATTTATCTTCAGGTGCATCAGCTACCATAGCTTCAGTAGTAATTAATAAACCAGCTACTGATGCTGCATCTTGTAATGCAGTTCTAACAACTTTAGTTGGATCAATTATACCAGCATTTACCATGTTAGTGTATTTATCCATTTGAGCATCATAGCCAATATTATGATCTTTACTTTCACGAATTTTACCAGCTACTACTGCTCCATCGACACCAGCATTTTCTGCAATTTGTCTCATTGGATTAAAGAGCGCTCTTCTTACTATATCAACACCAATCTTTTGATCATCATTAGCAGTTTTAACTGATTTCAATGAATTTGTAGCATATGCTAGAGCTGAACCACCGCCAGGTACTATACCTTCTTCAACAGCCGCTCTTGTTGCATGCATTGCATCTTCGACTCTGTCTTTTTTCTCTTTAACTTCAACTTCTGTAGCTCCACCAACTCTGATAACTGCTACACCACCTGCTAATTTTGCAAGCCTTTCTTGAAGTTTTTCTCTATCATAGTCAGAAGTTGTTTCTTCAATTTGTGCTCTGATTTGATTACATCTACCTTCAATGTCTTTCTTTTTACCAGCTCCTTGAACTATAGTAGTATTTTCCTTGTCAACGACTACTCGTTTAGCGGTTCCAAGCATTTCAAGATTAACATTTTCTAACTTTATACCAAGATCTTCGCTTATTACTTGGCCGCCAGTTAAAATTGCAATGTCCTCTAACATAGCTTTTCTTCTATCTCCAAAACCTGGAGCTTTAACTGCAGCTATTTTTAAGCCACCTCTTAGTTTGTTTACAACTAAAGTTGCTAAAGCTTCACCTTCAATATCTTCAGCTATAATTAATAGAGGCTTAGTAGATTGAACTATAGATTCAAGTAAAGGCAGCATTGGTTGTAAACTTGATAATTTTTTCTCATGAAGTAATACATAGCAATCACCAAGTTCGGTGATCATTTTTTCTGCATTAGTTACAAAATATGGTGAAAGATAACCTCTATCGAACATCATACCTTCAACAACATCAAGTTCAGTATCTAAGCTCTTTGCTTCCTCTACGGTTATAACACCTTCTTTACCAACTTTTTGCATTGCACTTGAAATCATTTTACCTACTTCAGCATCACCATTTGAAGCGATAGTGCCTACTTGCGCAACTTCCTTATCAGTTTTAATTACTTTAGATTTTTTTCTAATTTCGTTAACTACAGCATCTACAGCTAAATCAACTCCTCTTTTTAAATCCATTGGATTCATTCCAGCTGCAACAGCTTTCATTCCTTCAGTTGCAATTGCTTGTGTTAATACGGTAGCAGTAGTTGTTCCATCACCAGCAATATCATTAGTTTTACTAGCAACGTCTCTAACCATTTGAGCGCCCATATTTTCAAATTTATCTTTTAATTCTATTTCTTTAGCAACACTTACACCATCCTTGGTAATTCTTGGTGCTCCAAAAGATTTATCCATAACTACATTTCTACCTTTAGGTCCTAATGTAACCTTTACAGCATCAGCTAGCTTGTTAACACCAGTTAACATTTTTGATCTAGCATCAGATCCAAAAAATATATTTTTTGCAGACATTTTTTTATCCTCTCTTAATTACTATTTCTTTTTCTTACCTGAAGTTATAATTCCCATGATGTCAGACTCTTTCATTATCAGAAAGTCGTCACCATTCATTTTTACTTCAGTACCAGACCATTTTCCAAAAAGTATTTTATCACCTTTTTTGACATCCAAAGGTACTAGTTTTCCTGTTTCATCTCTTGCTCCAGAACCAACTTCTAATACTTCACCTTCCATTGGTTTTTCTTGGGCAGTATCAGGGATAATTATTCCCCCTGCTGTTTTTTGATCAGAGTCTACTCTTTTGACTAAAACTCTATCATGTAAAGGTCTAAATTTCATATTTCCTCTTTTGTTAACTAATTGAAATTAAATAATTTTTTATTAGCACTCTCATTATGAGAGTGCTAGTTATTTAAGCATTATTGAAGTCTATTCAAGAAGAAAACAAAAAAAAATTCGAATTAGTCAAAGTTATGATATTTTGAAAAAAATGGTATTTTTCAGTGTTTTTTTTAGAACTCTTGGTTTTTTGAGTGCGTTATTAATTTTTTTAATAATTATTAATTTTGTACTTTATTTTTCTAATGAGCTGGAAAAAAAACAGTTTGTAATGACTGATGGCATACCTAGCTCAAATAATATTATAGCTAATATTAATTTAAATGGACCTATATTTAATAATAACAGTAATGTTTTAGGAAATAATCTTTACGATTATATCAATCCTTCACAGGTAAAATCTTATTTAGAAGAATTAAAAGAACTTCAAATCAAGGTTTTAATTATAAACATTAATTCTCCAGGTGGAACAGTAAGCGCTACTGCTGAATTAGAACAAATGATTTATGAATTTAAGAAAAGTACAAACACTAAAGTATATTTTTTTACAAAAGAAATTTTAGCATCTGGTGGATATTGGGTTGCAACTACGGCTGATAAGATATTTGCGTCATATGGATCTATTATTGGTAGCATAGGAGTCAGTGGGCCAAGTTGGTTTTACTATAATACACCGACAAGTCTATCTTCAGGAATTTTCGGTCAGACAATTGAAACTAAAGAAGGAATAGAAGTTTTTAACCAGAATGCCGGAGAAGGAAAAGATTTGTTTAATCCATTTAGACGACCTAAAAGTGATGAAATCAAACACTTACAAAATATAGTTGATGATGTTTATACTGATTTTATAACAAAAGTTTCAAAAAGTCGTAAAATTGAAATTTCAAATTTAAAAACTAATATTGGAGCTTTAATCTATAGTAGTAATCAGGCAAAAAATAATTTTTTGATTGACGATATTTTAAACTACGAAACACTTATCGAATTAATAATAAAGGAAAATAAATTTGAAGATTACAAAATTTATGAAAATAAAGTAAGCAATTCAATTATATCAAATTTATTAGTTAAGTACGAAGATCAAACTAATAATAATTATTCACTTGAAAACATTTGCAGAAATTTAGAAACTAATATTAGTGTTGTAATTCCAGTTTTTTTAAAAAAT
>CACMKZ010000003.1 GCA_902614375.1 uncultured Alphaproteobacteria bacterium | reverse complement strand
TTTTTCTCAAATTTCTTAGTCAATATTCTGAGCTTATTTAAATCATTATTGAGCTTCTTCGCTTTTGGCGATTCATACAAATCCTTTAAATTCCAAATTGGTAGTTTACCAAGGGAATTTTTTGTTGAATTTTGATAATTTTTTTGTTTCATATTTTACTATTTCGATATAGGTCTAATATCTAAGCTTTGTAGGGAGGGCAGACAGCATGATTGTTAATTTTGACGAGTTTAATAGCATACCGGGTATATTTTATCATCAAGCAAATAATTTAAAAGATGAACCATATTTATGGAAGAAAGAGAATGATAAATATGTTTCTTTAAGTTGGTCACAAGTAAAAGAACAAGTCGAAAGTTTAGCAACATACTTAAAAGATCTAGGTATTTTAGAAGGAGATAGAGTATTAATTTTATCTGAAAATAGACCTGAATGGCAAATCACTGATTTAGCAATAATGTCCATCGGAGCAATTTCAGTGCCTGCTTATACAACAAGCACAACTAATGACTATAAATATATTATTGAGCATTCTGGTGCTAGATGTGCAATCGTATCATCACACGAGTTAATGAAAAAAGTTCTACCTGCAATAGAAAAAATTTCACATTGTCAAAATGTAATAAAAATTAATGATGATAACGAAACTTATACCGAAGTTGTAAATATTTTATCATACAATAAAATTATAAATGACAATTTAGAAAAAAGTAAAAATTCTAATGAAATAGAAGAGTTATCAAAAAATTTTAAAAGAAAAGATACAGCATGTATTATTTATACATCAGGTACTGGAGGTAATCCTAAGGGAGTGATGTTAAGTCATGGAGCAATGCTAAGAAACTGTGCTTCCTGTGATAAATTACTTGAGAGTCTTACCAGTGATTTAACAAAAGAAATTAGATATTTATCATGGTTACCATTATCTCATTCATATGAGCATACTTTACAATTTTTAGAAATGGGGCAAGGCGCACAAATCTATTACGCTGAAAGTATAGATAAATTATTAATAAATATGGCTGAGGCAGCACCACATTTTATGACAGCTGTTCCAAGGTTTTATGATTCTTTACACACACGTATTTCACAAGGTCTAAAAAACCAAAGTAAATTAAGTCAACGCTTCTTTGCAATTACATTAAATCTAGGAAAGAAAAAATATTTTGGTGAGCAAATGAGCTTCTCTGAAAGATTTATGAATGGATTGATGGATAGGATAGTAAGAAAAAAAGTTAAGAAAAGATTTGGCGGAAGTCTCAGAGCATTGATATCAGGAGGCGCAGCACTAAATTTTGAAGTTGGATTATATCTAAGCGCCCTCGGCCTTCCACTACTTCAAGGTTACGGACAAACTGAAACTGCTCCTGTTATTTCTGCAAACCCTCCTGAAAAAATTAAATTAGATACTGTTGGAAAAGTTCTTCAAGGAAATGAAGTAAAAATTTCTGAAGATGGAGAAATTTTAGCTCGTGGTGAACTAATTATGAATGGTTATTGGAATGATCCTGAGTCAACTAATAAAACTATAATTGATGGGTGGGTTCATACAGGTGATATTGGTGAATTTGATGAAGAAGATTATTTAAAAATAACGGATAGGAAAAAAGATATTATTGTAAATGCTGGTGGAGATAATATTTCTCCTTCAAGAATAGAGGCAAAACTAGATATTGAACCTGAAATTGCTCAATCAATGTTATATGGAGATTTTAAAAATTACTTAGTAGCAATCCTGGTTCCTAATAAAGATTTAGCTTTAGAATGGGCAAAAGAAAATAATGTTGAGGGTGATTTAAATAAAATAATTCAAGATTCTTCATTTAATAAAAAGATGAAGGAAGTTGTAGATAAAGTCAATAAAAGCCTCTCTAGTATTGAACAAATAAGAAAATTTATTCTCATTGATCACGAGTTTACAATTGAAAACAATATGATGACTCCCTCCATGAAAGTAAGAAGGTTTAAAGTAAAAGAGATGTATGGAGAGAATTTAGAAAAACTATATTAAGTTTTTCCTTTATCAAACTTTTCTTTTTGTTCAGGAGTGATTTCTTTTTGAAATTTTGTTTTCCACTCTAAGTATGGCATACCATAGATCATTTCTCGAGCTTCATCGTATGAAATAGAAATATTTTTCTTCTCTGCAGCACTAACATACCATTTTGAAAGACAGTTTCTGCAAAAACCTGACAAATTCATTAAATCAATATTTTGTACATCTGTTCTATTTTTTAGATGATGAATCAATCTTTCTGCAACATCTGCAAGTAAATCTCTATCAAAGTTTTTGGTCATATTACGTAAATAAATTATATAAATCTTTTTTTGTGATATATATATAATAATCAATGAAACGTAACAGAAAAGCTAAAATTTTAGCTACCTTAGGACCTGCATCATCAGATAAAAAAATAATAGAAGATTTATTTGTGGCTGGATGTGATGTTTTTAGATTAAATTTTTCACATGGTGATTTAGAAACTCATAGAAAAAATTATGAAACTATTAGATCTCTTGAAGAAAAACATAATCATGCATCATGCATATTAGCTGACTTACAAGGGCCCAAGTTAAGAGTGGGTACATTTAAGAATACAAAAGAAAATTTAGTTAAAGGTCAAAATTTTATACTAGATCTTTCAACTGAACCCGGAGATAATAATAGGGTTAACTTTCCCCATGAAGAAATATATGATTTTTTAACACCTAATTCTATTTTATTAGTAAATGATGGAAGGATTAGATTACAAGTTGTTGAACAAAAAAAAGATAGTTTAATTACAGAAGTTTTAAATGATGCTGAAATCTCAAATAATAAAGGTGTAAATATTCCAGATGTTATTCTTCCAATAGACGCTCTTACCAAAAAAGATAAATCTGATCTAATGAAGGCATTAGATATGGGAGTTGATTGGGTTGCTCTTTCTTTCGTGCAACAAGCAGAAGATATACACAAACTAAAAAAAATAATTAACAATAAAGCACTCGTGATGGCAAAAATTGAAAAGCCTTCAGCAGTAAAAAATATTGATGAGATTATAAATGCTGCAGATGGAATTATGATAGCTAGAGGTGATTTGGGTGTTGAAATGCCAACAGAGCAAGTTCCGATAGTTCAAAAAAATATTATTAAAAGATGTAGGCACTTTGGTAAGCCAGTTGTTGTTGCTACACAAATGCTTGAAAGTATGATTGAAAATCTTGTGCCAACGAGAGCTGAAGCATCTGATGTTGCTAATGCTATTTACGACGGAACAGATGCTGTAATGTTATCTGGTGAGTCTGCTGTTGGAGCCCATCCAATAGAAGTAGTAATAACTATGAATAAAATAATAGAAAATGTTGAGAATGATAAAAATAATTATGATTTACAAATTACTCAAGAAAATATTGATGATGTTGATAATACAGATGCAATAACTTTAGCAGCTTACTCAATTGCAAAAAAATCAGATGCAAAAGCAATAATCACATTTTCTGTAAGTGGAAGAACAACGACTAGAATGGCTAGAGAAAGAGCGCCAGTTCAAATTGTTGGTTTATCTCCAAATATTAATACTACAAGAAAAATGCAATTATACTGGGGTGTAAACTCCTGTCATACTCAAGAAGATGCTCAAAATGCACAAGATATGGTTAATATTGCATGTTCAATTGCAAAAAATAAAAAATTAGTAAAACCAGGAGATAACGTAGTTATCTCGGCTGGTGTTCCATTTGGAAGTGCTGGTACTACTAATCTGCTTAGATTAGCTGAAATAATTGCTGATGAAGATCTTAAGTAAGCTTATTACAAGCTTCTTTAATTCTGTTGCACGCATCTTCTAGAATTGCATCACTAGTTGCATAAGATAATCTAAAATAAGGAGATAATCCAAATGCTGCACCATGCACTCCTGCTACGCCTTGATCTTCTAAAAGGTATGTCATGAAATCTTCATCATTGGAGATATGTTTTCCATTTGGTGTCTTTTTTCCGATTATACCCTCACAATTTGGATAAACGTAAAAAGCTCCTTCTGGTTTTTGACATGTAATTCCATCAATATCATTTAATTTATTCAATACTAAATCTCTACGTATCAAAAATTTTTTATTATGCTCGTTTATAAAATCCTGCGGACCACTAATTGCTTCAACTGCAGCAGCCATTGTAATTGAAGAAGTTGATGTTGTGCTTTGTGATTGTATTTTGTTCATAGCAGCAATAATCTCTTTTGGAGCTCCACAATATCCAAGCCTCCATCCTGTCATGCAATATGATTTTGAAACACCATTTAGTGTCAAACATCTGTCTTTCAGTGAAGGTTCAATAGAAGCAAGAGTATGAAATTCTATGCCATCGTAAACAATTTTTTCATATATATCATCACACATTATAAGAACATTAGGATATTTTTTTAAGATAAGAGCTAAGTCTTCTAACTCTTTTTTTGAATAAACTGAGCCAGTCGGATTACTAGGACTATTTAACATTAACCATTTTGTTTTAGAGTTTATATTTTTTTCTAGTTGTTCTGGTGTAATCTTAAAATTTTGTGATTGAGGACACTTAACTATCAAGGGCTTACCTTCTGCTAACAAAACAATATCTGGATAACTAACCCAAAAAGGCGCTGTTATAATGACCTCATCTCCTGGATTAATTGTTGCCATCATAGCATTATAGATAATGTGTTTACCTCCGACACCGCATATGATTTCATCTAATTGATAATCAATATTATTATCTTCTCTAAATTTTTTCTGAATTGCTTTTTGTAATTCTGGTGTACCTTTACCTGGTACATATTTTGTTTTACCCTCTTCCATCGCTTTACTGGCAGCATCTCTTATATTTTTTGGTGTGTTAAAATCTGGCTCACCTGCTGCAAGAACAATTACATCTTTACCCTCGTCCTTCAAAGCCTTGGCTTTGACATTTATACCTACAGTCATTGAAGGTTTTATTTTACTTAGTCTATCTGCAATAAAATTCATTTAAATTATAAAATGTTCAATAATTAGACTAGCACAAGTTAACAACAAAAAAATAGCAAAAATCTTTCTTAATACTAACTTATCTATATTTGATGAAACTTTTGCACCAATTCCAGCAGTAAATATACTAGTTATCGATATAAAAAAAACTATTATAATATTTACGTAACCAAGAGAATAAATGGGAAGTTCATTTATATTTGACCCAGTATACATAAATGTAAGTGTTCCTGGAAAAGCAATTAAAAAACCAAAAACAGCAGAAGTACCAACTGCTTCATGAATCTTTTTTGAAAACATTGTTAAAGCTGGAACACTAAAACTTCCACCACCTATACCAATTGTTGCAGATAAAAAACCAATAGAAGAGCTTATTAAAAAATTAATTATATTAGACGATGGTATATCGATGCTTACAATAATTGGGCGTTGTTGAAACAGCATATTTAATGAAATCAAAAATGCCAGAATTACAAAAAGAATAACTAAACTCTGTCCTGAAATAGCACTTGCTGCAAGTGAACCTACAATTGATCCTATTATTATTCCTATGGCCCATTTTTTTACAATTATCAAATTTGTATTTTTAAGCTTAACATGAGATCTTATAGAAGAAATTGAAGTGAAACAAATTACACCAAGAGAAGATGCTACAGCAACATGCATGACAATTTCAGAGCTGTAACCAAGATTAAGTAAAATAAAGTAAGTTACAGGTACAATTATTATTCCACCTCCAACTCCTAATAATCCTGCAATAAAACCAGAGACTAGACCTGTTAATAAAAAAATAAATACTATTGAAGTCAAATAAATTTCCGTATTTTAAGTTTCATTAATGTAGTAAACAATTTAATATAAAAGTAAATAAGACTATGAAACATGTACATTGGATAGGAACTGGACTATCTTCTATACCAGGAATTAGAAGATTAGCTAAAAATTTAGATAATTTTACAGTATGGAATAGAACATTAGATAAGGCTATAAAGAGTATTGACCATGTAGATAAAAACAATGTGAATGCAAAACAGTTTGATGTTGATTTATTATTTAACGCAACAAATCCAGGTGATATTGTTATTTCTCAACTGCCGGCAAACAAACATTTAGAAATAGCTAAACTTTGTTTAAAACATAAATGTCATTTTGCATCTACTAGTTACCTTAATCCAGAAATAAATATGCTAAATCTAGATGTAAAAAAAGAAAATTTAGTATTTATCAATGAGATCGGTTTAGACCCAGGTATCGATCATTTTTTTTCCCATTTACTTGTCAGTGATCTTAAAAAAATCTCGACTGAAAAAACAGAAGTGGTTTATGAATCATATTGTGGGGGTTTTCCAGCAATTCCAAATGATTTCAAATATAAATTTAGTTGGTCTCCAGCTGGAGTAATCAAAGCCTTAAACAATGATGCAAAATATATAACAAAAGGAAAAATAAATACTGTAACTCCTTACAAATCTATTAGTTCTTATTCAATATCTGATGAAAATTTTGAAGCTTATCCAAACAGAGATTCAACACCATATGTAAGTGAATACTTGTTTGACAAGAAATGGAAAGTCAAAGAGTTCGTAAGAGGAACTTTACGACTTGATGGTTGGAAAGAGGCATGGCAAGATATTTTTTCAATGCTTGAAAATAGATCTGATAATATAGAAGCTGAAATCAATGAAAAAAGTGAAGAATTATTAAAAGATAATAAATATTTACCTGAAGAAGAAGATCGCGTTGTACTTTCTGTAAAACTTAAAGCTTTTGAAAATCATAATAAAATTTTTGATAGTTCTTATTTTTTAGATGAAAAAGGAAGTGGTGAAAATACTGCAATGGGCAAACTTGTATCGATTACTTTATCAGCTGCGATTGATCTAATTTTGGATAATAAAATTGAGACTGGTGTTAAAACTGCACCACATAAAACAGAAGACATAATGTATTTTTTTAAAATTCTAAAAGATTATAAAATTAATATCCAACAAGAGAATGGATAAGCAATTAACCAATATTGGTATTATTAGAGAGTCTAGAAATGATGAAAATAGAACTCCTATAGTCCCAGAACATATTAAAAAATACAAAGAAAGCAATCCAAATATTAATTTCATTATTCAGCCATCAAATAGTAGATGTTTTTCTGATGAAGAATATGAATTATGTGGTGCTAAAATTAATGAAAATTTAAATGAATGCTCAATCATATTCGGAGTAAAAGAAATTGATCCAAATATTTTAATTAATAATAGGACATATCTTTTTTTTTCTCACACTTTTAAAATTAATAAACAACAAAAAGATATTGAAAAACATAAGAAAGACCTACTCTTATCAATTTTAAATAAAAAAATTACATTGATTGACTATGAAAATATCAGAGGTAAAAATGGCACAAGATGTTTAGGTTTTGGAAGATTTGCAGGTATTGTTGGTTGTTATAATACCTTAAATTTATTGCTTAAAGTGCTTGGAAAACAATCTCTTGCTAGTGCCTATAAAATTAATGATTATGAAAGATTAGTATTAAATTTAAAAAATTTATATTTTCCTAAAACTAAAATTCTAGTTACTGGTGATGGTAGAGTTGCAAAAGGAGTTATTGAACTTTTAAATCTAACAAATATTAAAGCAGTAACAAAAAAAGACTTTTTGGAAAAAAAATTTGATCAACCTATTTTTTGTAATTTAGAAACTAAAGATTATGTTACAAATAATTCTTCCACCAACTTTAACATTGAACATTTTATTGATAATCCTCAAGATTATTCTAGTTCTGCATTACAATATTTAAAAGAAACTGATATACTTATAAGTGCACATTACTGGGACCCATCTTCTCCAAAAATATTTGAGAATGAAGACTTAAAATTTTTACAAAATCTAAAAATTGTTGGCGATATTACTTGTGATATTAATGGCTCTGTTCCAACTACAATACGATCAACAACAATTGAGGAGCCAAATTATTGGATTGAAAGATATACTTTAAAAGAAATAGATGGAAATAATGATGGAATTGCTGTTATGGCAGTTGATAATTTACCATCTGAATTACCACGTGATTCAAGTACAGAATTTAGTGAAGGTATTATCAAAGAAGTTCTTCCTTTTTTATTAAAAGAAGATGATGGAAGAATATTAAATGGAACAATAACAACAGATGGTAGTTTTTTAGAAAAGTACAATTATCTAAATGATTATATTAGAATCAATGAATAAAGCAGAAAAAAAACATCATCTCTCTTCCGAAGTCACAACACCTTTTAAAATTGTAAGTGATTTTAATCCAAGTGGTGATCAGCCTGATGCAATTAAAAGTATTGTTAAAAGTCTAAATGAAGGAGAACAAGAACAAGTTCTTTTAGGTGTCACTGGATCAGGTAAGACCTTTACTATGGCTAAAGTAATTGAAAAAGTACAGAAACCGACTTTAATAATGGCACCAAACAAAACTTTAGCAGCACAACTTTATGGAGAAATGAAAAATTTGTTTCCAAATAATGCTGTTGAATATTTTGTCAGTTATTATGATTATTACACACCAGAAGCATATGTACCAAGGACTGATACATATATTGAAAAAGAATCTTCAATAAACGAACAAATTGATCGTCTAAGACATTCAGCTACTAGATCTTTAGTGGAAAGAAGAGATACAATCATAGTAGCATCAGTTTCTTGTATTTATGGTATTGGATCAGTTGATGCTTATTCTTCAATGTCTTTTACTTTAGATAAAAATCAATCAATAAGTAGAGAGATAATTATCAGAAAGTTGGTAGAACTTTTATACAAACGTCGTGACATGGACTTTAGAAGAGGTAGCTTTAGGGCTAAGGGAGATATTTTAGAAATTTTCCCTTCTCACTATGAAGATATTTCTTGGAAAATATCTATGTTTGGAGATGATATAGAGAGTATAACACAAGTGGACCCACTTACTGGAGAGAAGCTCGGAGAGCTTGAACAAATAAGAATCTTTGCAAACTCTCATTATGTTACCCCAAAGCCAACAATAAAAAAAGCAATTACGATGATTAAAAATGATCTAAAAAAACAATTAGAGATTTTTGAAAAAGAAAAAAAATACTTAGAAAGACAAAGGTTGGATGAGAGAACTACATTTGACTTAGAAATGATGGAAACTACTGGAAGTTGTAGTGGTATTGAAAATTATTCTAGATATTTGTCAGGAAGACAGCCGGGAGAGCCTCCTCCTACACTTTATGAATATATTCCAGAAGACTCTTTATTGTTTATAGATGAAAGCCATCAGACATGTGGTCAAATAGCAGGAATGTACAAAGGTGATTTTTCTAGAAAATCAACTTTAGCTCAATATGGTTTTAGACTACCAAGTTGTGTTGATAACAGACCTTTAAAAAGAGAAGAATGGGATGCAATGCGTCCACAAACTATATTTGTAAGTGCAACACCAGGAGATTATGAACTTGAAAAGACAGGTGGTACTTTTGTTGAACAAGTAATTAGACCAACAGGTTTAATTGATCCACCTATTGAGATAAGGCCAACTAAACATCAAATTGATAACTTAATTGATGAATGTAAAAAAACTATAGATAAAGGTCATCGTGTTCTAATCACAACACTTACAAAAAAAATGGCCGAAGATCTTACTGAATATATCAATGAAGAAGGATTAAAGGTAAGGTATCTTCACTCTGATATCGATACATTAGAAAGAATAGAAATTATTAGAGATCTAAGACTAGGAGTTTTTAATGTTTTAGTAGGAATAAATCTTCTTAGAGAAGGTTTAGATATTCCTGAATGTGCTTTAATGGCTATATTAGATGCTGATAAGGAAGGTTACCTTCGTTCTAGAACTAGTTTAATTCAGACTATTGGTAGGGCTGCAAGAAATGTTGAGAGTAAAGTCTTAATGTATGCTGATAACATTACCACTAGTATGAAAGAAGCAATTGAAGAGACAGATAGAAGACGAACAAAACAACTAGAATATAACAAAATAAATAAAATTACGCCAATCAGTATTAAAAAGAATATTCAAGAAATAATTGAGAACACAGCTGAACAAGATCATGTTACAGTTGAAATTGATAATGCTAAAGAATTAGTTGGTAAGGATCTTAATAAACATATTAAAAATTTAGAGAAAAAAATGAATGAATTTGCTTCAAAACTTGAATTTGAAGATGCAGCAAGATTACGAGATGAAATTAATAGATTAAAGGCAAAAGAAGTGGGTCTTTCTAATAAAGTTTTGCAGTTTAAAAAGAATTAATGGATATTGTATTTTCAGAAACTAACCAAACTGGAATCATTAAACTAAATCGTCCTAAAGCTTTAAATGCTCTCAATTTAGAAATGGCAAAAAAATTCCATGACAAATTATTAGAATGGGAAGAAAAAGATAATATCTTAAGAGTATTGTTAGTTGGAGAAGGTAAACATTTTTGTGCAGGAGGTGATGTAAAATCCCTTGTTCTTGCTGGAAAAGAAAACTATTTAAAACATGATTTTTTTAAAATTGAGTACAAACTTAATTATTTAATAAGCCAATTTAGTAAAGAATTTCTTTCAGTTTGGAATGGTGTAGTGATGGGAGGCGGGGTTGGTTTATCAATCTATGGTGATCACAGATTGGCAACAGACAATTCAAAATTTGCAATGCCAGAATCTGCAATTGGCTTTTTTCCAGATGTTGGCGGAAGTTATTTTTTATCAAATCTTCCAGGTAACATTGGAAAGTATATTGGTTTAACGGGTGAGGTTTTAGGGTTAAATGAATTAATTTTTTTTGGATTAGCAACTCACTACTTTAAAAGTAATAAAATAGAAGATGTTAAAGAAAAATTTATTACAAGAGGAGAAATTTCACACGATAATTTTGAAGTAAAGAATGATACATATCTAATTAAAAATATGAATTTAATAAATGAACTATTCAATGGAAATATTCAGACAATCATATCAAATTTAAAAAATCATAATGCAGAGTTTTCAAAAAAAATTTTAGATATTCTTTTAGTTAAATGTCCAATGAGTCTTGCGATAAGCACTAAACTTATAGATGATGCAAAAGGTAAACCGTTAAAAGAATGTTTAGAAACTGAATTTCAATTAAGTCAAAAAATAGTATACCGTAGTGACTTTGATAATGGTGTAAATTCTGTGCTAATTTCAAAAGATCATAATCCTATTTGGGAACCATCAAAAATAGATCAAATAAATATAGAAGATCTAGATTTTTATTTTGAAACTCATACTGAAAATCTTTATCTATAATATTACAAATGAGTAATAAAATTCCTACTTCTGCAAAAGTAGTTGTAATAGGCGGTGGTATAGCTGGATGTTCTGTAGCTTATCATTTAGCAAAATTTGGATGGAAAGATGTGATCTTGCTAGAAAGAGATCAATTAACTTCTGGAACTACTTGGCATGCAGCAGGACTGATTGGTCAGATTGGTGCATCAGCAACCATTACAAAACTTAGAAATTATTCGTTAAATTTATATAAAGACCTGGAAAAAGAAACAGGATTAGCAACAGGTTTAAAGCAAAACGGCTCTTTAACTATTGCAACAACTAATGATCGATTAGAAGAATTAAAAAGGCAAGCTACTTTTGCTCAAAGATTTAATATAGAAGTTAATGAATTAAAAAAAAATCAGATTAAGGATATTTATTCTCTTATAAATACTGATGATGTTGTTGGTGGAATATTTATTCCAAAAGATGGTCAAGCAGATCCTGTTGGTATAACAAATGTTCTTGCTAAATCAGCAAAAATGTATGGCGCTCAAATATTTGAACATTGTTCTGTAAATAAAATCCTTACTAAAAATGGATCAATAGAAGGTGTAGATACAAAATATGGAAAAATTAAATGTGAGTATATTGTTCTAGCATCTGGAATGTGGTCTAGGCAGATAGCAAATGATATTAACGTTAGTATACCGCTATATCCAAATGAACACTTCTATATATTAAGTGAGCCATTAAAAGAAATTTCTAAATCACTTCCAGTTCTTAGAGATTATAATAATTGCTTATATCTAAAAGAGGATGCTGGAAAAATTTTAGTAGGAATTTTTGAGCCTAAAGCTAAACCTGCATTTACTGATACGTATAAAGTGCCCAATGATTTTTCTTTTGGAGAACTACCTGAAGATTTTGATCATTTTGAACCGCATTTAAAAAATGCTATGAAAAGAATACCACCCCTTGAAAACGTAGGTATAAGAAAATTCTTTAACGGTCCTGAAGCTTTTACTCCAGATACAAATTATCTTTTAGGAGAAACACCAGAAATAAAAAACTTTTATGTTTGTTGTGGATTTAATAGTATTGGTATTCAGAGTGCTGGTGGTGCAGGTAAGGTAACTGCAGAATGGATGATGAACGGTGAGGTTAATGATGATCTTTACTCCTTAGATATTTCAAGATTTGAAAAATTTCACTCTGAGACAAAATTTATAACTGAAAGAGTTACTGAGTCATTAGGAGATTTATATGCAATGCACTGGCCATACAAACAACATAAATCTTCGAGAAATATTAAACTACTTCCTTTTCATAATGATTTGAAAAAAGAAGGTGCATGCTTTGGTCAAGTGGCTGGTTTTGAAAGACCAATGTGGTATGCTCTAAATGGTAAGAAACCAGAATATGAGTATAGTTATGGCTATCAAAATTGGTATGATGCAGCAAAATATGAAACAATAAACACAAGAAAAAACGCTGGTTTATTTGACTTAAGTGCCTTTGCAAAATTTGAAATTAAGGGAGACACTGCCTTCAACGATCTTCAACGATTATGCTGTAATAATATTAAAAATTATCCCGGTAATACAACTTACACGCAAATGCTTAATTCAAATGGTGGCATTGTTGCCGATTTAACAGTTACTTGTATTGATACTAATTCTTTCCGTATTGTAACGGGTTCATCTGTGAGAGAACATGATAAAAAACATATTTCAGAAAATTTAAGTAAAAACACAACTTTAATTGATATCACTGAAAGTTTCGCTTGCTTTGGTATTTTTGGTCCTAAAAGTAGAGAAATTCTAACAGAAATATTTGGAGAACATTTTTCAAACGACAAGTTTAAATTTGGAACTGCTAAAGAAATATCATTGAAAAATAATAAATTAATCTTCCAAAGATTATCTTTTGTCGGTGAACTTGGTTGGGAAATTTATGTTCCTATAAATATATCTAGAGAAATTTATTTGGAGTTAGTTAAGGTTGGAGAAAAATATAACCTTTCACACGCTGGTGCCCATGCACTAGATATCATGAGAATGGAAAAGGGATATTTACATTGGGGTCATGATATTTCTCCAGCTGAAAATCCTTTTGAAGCTGGATTAGAATTAACTGTTAAATTAAATAAAAAAACAGATTTTATAGGTAAAGAAGCTTTAAAAATAAAGAATAGAATTAAAAAGAAACAACTAACAAATTTTGTTTTAGAAAAATCTACACCAGGAAACCCTCTCTTATTACATGATGAGCCTATTTATTATAAAAATAAAATTGTAGGAGAAACAACTTCTAGCAATTATTCATTTTGTTATAATAAAAATATGGTTTTTGGATATATAGATTCAGAAATAGATTTAAAAAAATTAAATGGAAATAATTTTGAAGTTGAGGTTGCTAAAAATAAATATGTTATGTCTGTTCAATTTAATCCATTGCATGATCCTGAAAATAATTTTACAAAAATATAGTTTTTGACGATCTAATATATGAAAACAATTAGATTATTTTTTTCTATAGTAGTAATTATATTAATAATTTTATCTATCTTTATTTATATTTTTCTAAATAATTTTGAAAAAGAAAAAATAATTAGTGATATCGAGAAGAAATTTGAAATTAAAATTAATGAAAAAAATAAAACTAAAATAAATATTTTTCCAATTGTGAAGCTTAACACAAATTTAGAAATTAAAGATTACAAAAATAATTTATACTTTGATAATATTAGAATTGATATTTCTCAGCCCATATTTCAAGTTTCAGGAAATCTAAATATTCTAATTAATAATTTGAATATTAATAATATTAATCTCAGTAAAGTAAATATTAATGGAAAAGTCAATTATATTGAAAATTATCTTAAATATAGTGATAATTTAGAAAATTTATTTGACTCAATTTATAAAATTAATGGAAAAATAACTTTAGAAACAACAAATGAAGAAAAATTTCTTATTTCATTTTTAAAATTATTCTTTGAAAAATTAGAGAATCAAAAAAATCAAAAATTTGCATTTTCTGAACTTATAAATGCTTTTGGTAATGAAAGTTCTAATTTTAAAGGCGCAATAAATAAAAATAAAAATATTTTAGAAACTAGCAAAATTGAAATTACCAATAAAAAAAACAGAATTATTATTAAAGGTGAATACAATTACAGTAATAATTTTATAGATATTATTTTAAACTTATCTCAAAATAATGAAATATATTTAACTACTTTGATAAAAGGAAACTTAAAAAATCCTAATATAAGTTTTGATAAAAATTCAAAATTTTTTCAAAATTCAAACTCAAATGAAAATAATATAATTGAAGAAAGTGTAATTCAATTTTTAAATAATTTTTTTGATTTCAATGATTGACTTATTAAATATAGTTAGCAGTGTGTTTGGGTATATCCTTTTTGGATTTTTTGTAAATAAATTACAAATACTTCCAAAAAAATATATTGATTATTTTGATTTTACTGGTTTTAACATTCTTTTACCCTTAGCTTTAATTATATATTTTTGGCAAGTCTCATTTCCTCAAATTAATTCTATTGGCCTGATCATCTCATTTTTTGCTTCAGGAATTTTTATATCCATGACTGGATTTTTAATTAGCAAACAATTTTTAAATTTTAAAACAGATGACTCTGCACTTTTTGGATTAGCTGCTTGTTTTGGTAACACAGTAGCAATGGGAATACCTCTTATGTATGCAGTTTTAGGTCCAATAAATACAATTCCTTATATGATATTAGTTTTTTTTCATGGTATTGTTCATTTTAGCTATACTGTTATTATAATAGAAGTTTATAGAAATAGACAAAAAAGCATTGTCGAAATTTTTTATCAAATATTATTGGGTATAATTAAAAATATTGTACTTTTTGGAATGATAATTGGTATCATTCTTAATTACTTTAATCTTATTGTTCCATCTATTATGAAAGAGCCCTTAGATATTTTTGTAAACCTTGCTCTTCCAATGGTTCTCATTTCTTTAGGTCTTGCACTAGGAAATTTTAAAATTAGAGAAAATATTTATGTCGCAATACTATTAACTATCTTAAAAAATTTTATTCACCCTATAATTGCATTTTGTTTAGCAAATTTTATACTAGAGCTTGATAATCTCTTGATAATTATTGTTACTATGGCCGCAGCTTTACCAAGTGGATCTCAGTCATATTATTTTGCATACAGATATAACTCACTAAAAGGTGTAGTTTCTTCAAATGTAGTATTAAGTACGTTTGTTAGTTTTTTTACACTGTCTTTATTATTAGTATTTTTTGATATTACGTAGATTGAGAAATAAACGATTGTATTCTCTCTTTTTTATCAATAGTTTTAACGCTAAAAGGAAAAATCTCTAACATCTTGTCATATACATCAATTGCCTGTTGAAACTGGCCCTGATGAATAAAAATTAAACCCATTCCATCAAGTGCACCAAAATGTCTTGGTTCTAATTCAAGAGTTTTAATGATGTCTTGCATAGATTGATCAAAATTACCCATCATAAAGTGAACTGTAGCTCTTTTATTCCAACCTTCAGCAAAATTAGGATCTTCTTCAATTAAATTATTAAAAAATCTAATTGCTAGTGGATAATTTCTTAAATTCATAGCTTGAATACCCTTCTCAAAATATTCAATTACTTTTGGATCATCAACTTCATACCATATATTCCAAATGTCAGATATTAAATCTCTTATCTCATCCTGATTTTCAGTCTCATTTAATTTTTTAAACAAATTATTTAACCGTGGATCATTTTGATCTGCTAATGCTATCTTACTAGCAAACAAAAGACTTATACTGACAATTAATATTTTAAAGATAACTCTCATATTTAAATGATTTTTCGGATAGATGTCTTTTCTTTTCATGCTTTCTCGTCCTCCCTGTTACTCTAGTTCTCCATAACTTAAATGATCTAGGTTTAAGATTTGTTCTCATTATTTTTATAACCTCTGATTCGGTTACACCGTGAATTCTTTTTATTTTTTCAAAAGAGGTTTTATCGCACCAGGCTAATTTAATAATATTATCTATATTCTCCTGCATATTATGAATATAGTTCTCTATTAATTAAATTCTAAAAAAAATGATTGATTTGTATTCATCACCCACCCCTAATGGTCGAAAAATTAGCATTATGCTTGAAGAATTAGGTGTGGATTTTAATCCTATTTTAATAAATTTAGATAAAAAAGAGCAGTTTAGTGAAGAGTTTTCAAAAATATCTCCTGCAAATAAAATTCCTGTAATTGTAGATAATGATAACAACCAAACAGTATTCGAATCCGGGGCTATCCTTCTTTATCTGGCAAAAAAATATGATAAATTTCTAAATAAAGATAAGTATTGGGAAATAATACAATGGGTTTTTTTTCAAATGGCTTACGTTGGACCAATGCTAGGCCAGGCTCATCAATATTTATTTTATCATCCTGGTAAAAGCAAATTTGCAGAAGATAAAACAAAAGGCTATGCAAAACATATATATTCAATTTTGGATAAAAGACTTTCTAAACAAGAATATTTTTCGGATACCTATTCAATAGCTGATATTTCAATTTGGCCTTGGACAGCTCGTTATGAAAGACATCAAATAAATTTGCATGATTATCCAAATGTATTGAGATGGTATAAACAAATATCAACAAGACCTGCGGTTATTAAAGGATATAATTCTGTAGGCGAAACTTATGAAATCCCTAAACCTTAAGTGTTGTAAAATAATACTGAGCCTGCGGTTATAATTAAAAGAATTGCTAAAAACCATTCAACAATTTTTTTTAATTTTTCATTATTAAGATATTGTCTGATAACACTTCCTCCATATGCCCATATACTAATGGAAGGAATATTAACTACTGTAGACATAATAACCATAAATAGTGTTCCAATTATTATATTTTCATCTTTTGGATAATATAATGTTACTGCAGTTGAACAGATTACCCAAGCTTTTGGATTTACAAATTGAAACAAAATTGCTTCATGATATTTTAATGGTCTTGATCTATCTTCTGTCTTTGAGATATTTAAAGACCCAAACATTTTATATGCTAAATAAAGAATGTAGCCTGCTCCAACATATCTTAAAATATCATAGAGTATAGGATAGGTAATAAACAAAGATCCAAGACCTAAACATACAAGTGCTAATTGCAAACCATGACCAGAAGGAATGCCAAAAATATTAGGTATAGATCTTATAAATCCAAATTTTATACCTGATGCAGTTAAAATACTATTGTTTGGACCTGGAGTTACGTACATAATAAAATTATACACTGCTAAAGCAGCTATTAATTCCCATGTAATCATTTTTTAATCTCTAAAATTTACAAATTGGACTGGTATACCTATCTTAGCATCCTCAATAAGCTTCATTACACTTTGTAAATCATCTTTTTTCTTTCCTTCAACACGAAGTTCATTCCCATTGATCTTTACTTGAACCTTTAATTTAGAACTTTTGACATCAGAAGTAATTTTTTTACACAGGGATTGCTCAATTCCTTCTACTAATTCATACGTCTGACGAATTTTATTTCCCCCAGCTTTTTCCATATCATTTTTTTTTAAACACAAAGGATCAACTTTTCGTCTAACAAAATGAGTAACGAGCATGTCATTTACTTGACCAGCTTTCATTTCATCATCAGTAATAACAACTATAATATTTTCTTTTTTTTCAATTGAAGTATCTGATCCTTTAAAATCGTACCTATTAGTAATTTCTCTTGTAGCATTTCCTAGTGCGTTATCAATTTCTTGATGATCTAATTTGTTTACAATATCAAAACTAGGCATTTATTTAGTTTATTACATCGTCATTTATATCTGGCAACTGTTTTTTAGTGCTTAATCTTCCTAATTTTTTCATCTTTTCTACTTTTTTAGTCAAACTTCCTGAACCATCTTGCAATCTTTGTTTGGCTTCATCCATTTTTGATTTAGCTAAATCTATTGACTGATTAGCTTTTACAAACGACTCATATACACTGACTGTTTTATCATAAATATCTGATGCAGCTGATGCTATATCTTTTATTGTTTTAGATTGTTTATCAACACGCCACATATTTTCTACAGCTTTAAGTAAAAAGGGTAAAGTTGATGGCCCAACAATAATTATTTTATTGTTCCATGAATCTTCGATAAGTTTATTTGCCTCATTATATAAAGTAAGTAGCGCTGGCTCTATTGGAACAAACATTAAAACATTATCAATTGTATTGATTCCATATATTTTTGAATAATTATCTTTACTCAAACTTCTAATCGAAGTTTTTGTTGAATCCAAAAATTTTTTCAAAAATATCTTCTTTTGTTGATTGTCATTTGTATTAGAATAATCATGCCAAGAATCTAAGGACACTTTTGAATCTATAATTATGTGTCTATTACCTGGCATATGAACAATTACATCGGGTTTTTGTAAATTGCCATCTTCATCTCTAAAAGTTTTTTGAGTTGAGTACTCTTCTCCTTCTCTTAAACCAACACTATCTAAAATATTTTTAAGTACAAATTCTCCCCAAGGACCTTGTTGAAGTGCACCACCTCTAATTAATGTATTTTCAATTCTATCTTGAGCTAAATTAAAATTTTGTAAAGATTGCTGAATTGATTGCATGTGATTTTTTAAGGAAGTAAGATCAGTATCATCTTTTATTTCAGAACTTTTTGGTTTGCGAAGAAAAAGTAAAATTGCTAAAAAACCAACTCCAGATAAAAAACCAATAATGAAAACAAATATAAGATTTTCAAACATCACTATTTAGATAAGATATAAATATATTATCAAATATCTAGCAATTTTCCCAATAGATACAAATATTAAAAAAAAAGTAATATTATATTTTACTGTACCTGCTGCAAATGCGATTGGATCTCCAATAATAGGTACCCATGAAAATAATAATGACCATTTTCCATACTTTTTGAAAATATCTGTAGCTTTCTGTAATAAGTATTGATTTACTGGAAACCAAGGTTTCTTAATAAGAAAATTTACAAAGTAACCACATATCCAACTGATTAGAGATCCTAAAATATTACCTGCTGAAGCAAAAAATAATAATAAAAATGGATTGTACTTATTAGCTAATAATAGTGCTGATAAATATGTCTCTGAAGCAAAAGGAAAAAAAGTACCTAAAGACAAACAAAAAATAAATAATGATGAATAGATCAAAGTATTTCTTATTGTTAATTTATGTTATTGTTATGTTACTTATCAATTTATGAACGATTTTCCAAAAGAAGAATTTATTTCCAGAATTGAAAAAATACAAATACATATTGAAAAAGAAAATATTGATGCTGTTATTATAACTTCACCGTCAAATTTTAGATATTTCACTGGACTTGATAGTAATTTTTGGGAAAGTCCTACAAGACCTTGGTATTTAATTATTTCAAAAAAAAATCCAATTAAAGCTATAATACCATCTATTGGTATTACAGCTATGCAAAACACATTAGTCAATGATATCGAAACTTGGGAGTCTCCAAATCCAAAAGATGAAGGAATATCTTTATTGAAAAAAAACATCAAAAGTTTTCCTAAAAATTCAAATATTGGTTTTGAAATAGGAAATGAAACTTTTTTGCGAATGAGTATTAACGATTATCAGGATATTCAAAAAAATTTATCAGAATATAATTTTGTTGATGCTAGTAAAATACTTTGGAGTATAAGAAAAATAAAATCTGAAATAGAGATCAGTAATATTAAAGAAGTTTGTTCTATTACAAGTAAGGTGTTTGATAATTTTCCTGAAAAAATTAATTTAGGAATGAGTGAAAAACAAATTACATCAATATTTAAAAAAGAATTAATTGAGGGTGGTGCAGATTATATTCAATATATGGCGTGTGCTTCGGGACTTAATGGTTATAATCAGATTATCTGTAACCCAACAGAAAGGGTAACTAAAGATGGTGATATTCTAATTATTGATACCGGTGCAACTTTAAATGGTTATTATTCAGATTTTGATAGAAATTTTGGCTTTGGAAAAATTAACGAACAAGTTCTAGATGCATATAATAAATTGTGGGAAGCAACTGAGAGAACTTTAGAAATTATAAAACCTGGAACTAGTTGTTCAGAAATATATTCTAAATTATCTTATAGTTTAACAGCTAACAACATATCAGTTGGAAGGATGGGTCATGGTTTAGGCTTACAACTAACTGAGCCGCCAAGTATTATGAAAAATGACAAAACATTACTTGAGGAAAATATGATTATAACTCTTGAGCCATCAATTGAAATGGACCAAAATAAAATATTAGTACAAGAAGAAAATTTATTGATAACTAAAGATTCCTATAAACTTTTAAGTACTAGAACTCCTGAAAATTTACCTATTATTAATTAGTTAAATAATTGATTCAATTTTAGGCATAAGTCTAATTAATTCCTTCGTATATTCATGCTCAGGATTATTAAACAATTCCTCTGTATCTTTTGTTTCACAAACAGCACCATTTTTTAGTACAATTATTCGGTTACACATTTGGCGAATTACAGGAAGATCATGGCTAATAAATAGCATAGTGAGATGAAGTTCATCTTGTATATCTTTTAATAAATTCAATATTTGTGCTTGTATACTGACATCCAATGCAGAAGTTGGTTCATCGCATATTAATAATCTTGGTCTTGTTGCCAAGGCACGAGCAATAGATATTCTCTGCCTTTGCCCTCCTGAGAATTCGTGCGGGTATCGATCTAGAGATTGTCTGGTCATTCCCACAATATCTATTAGGTCATAAACATTTTGTAAAAGATCATTATTGCTAATATTTTTTTGAAAAAATTTAATTGGTTCTGCAATAATATCCTTAACTTTGAAACGAGGATTTAGAGATGAGTAAGGATCTTGAAAAATCATTTGAATTTGACCTCTACTATTATGAATTTGATATTTTTTATTTGAATTATATAGAGGTTCATTATTATAAATTAAATCACCTTTGTTAGGAGCAATTAATCCAGTAATAATTTTTGCAATAGTTGATTTACCTGAACCAGACTCTCCAACTAATCCAAGTGTCTCACCTTCGAATAATTCAAAAGATACATTGTCGACAGCTTTAACTATTTTATCATTCGAACTTTTATTAAATATAAATGAAAAACCACTACCTAAAGAATTATCATAAAAAACTTTTGTCACTTCCTCAAGTTTTAATAATTTTTGATTTTTATTTTCCCTTATGCCCCAAGTTTTAATAATATTTTTAGTCAAATCCTTGGAACTAGATGTTATTTCCTTACCATCGGGGCTAATCAATTTAAATCTATCAATTTTCTTATTTGTTGGTGGTACTGAAATTACTAAGCTTCTTGCTTCTGTTGATTTTGGATTTGTTAATAATTCTTTAGTCTCACCTTGTTCAACAATATGTCCGTATCTCATGACAATAACCTTATCAGTCGTCTCTGCTATGACTCCCATATCATGCGTAATAATTATAACACCAAGATTTCTTTTCTTTGTAAGATCTTTAAGAAGTTCTAATATTTGATATTGAATACTTACATCTAAAGCTGTTGTTGGTTCATCTGCAATTATTAAGTCAGGTTCACAACTTATCGCTAAAGCTATGACAACTCTTTGACGCATACCGCCACTAAATTGGTGTGGATAGTCTTCAATTCTTTTTTCAGAGTTCTCTATTCCAACCTCTTTAAGTAGTTGAATTGATTTTTTAAGTGAATCTTGATAACTTAAATTTAAATGAGCCTGTATAGTTTCAATTAATTGATCTTTTATTTTAAATAGAGGGTTTAATGAAGTTTGAGGGTCTTGAAAGACAAATCCTATTTTTTTTCCTCTAATATTTTGAATTATTTCTTCATTACTTCTTAATTCAATATTGTCTATTTTGATTGAGCCATCTGTGATTTCACCTGGAGGATCAATCAAGTTAATTATCGCATTTGCAATTGTAGATTTTCCAGATCCAGACTCACCGACAATTCCTAATATTTCGCCTCTTTCTAAAGAAAATTCTACATTTTTACTTGCAACAATAGTTTCCTTTCGTGTTGGATAACTTATGTTTAAATTTTTTACTTCTAAAAAACTCATCTCTTTTTTAATTTTGGATTTAAAGCATCTCTCATCCAATCCCCTAATAAATTAATTGATAATGCTAAAACAATTAAGAAAATTGCTGGAAAAAAAGTAATCCACCACTCTCCAGAAAATAAAAAATTATTTCCAAACCTTATTAGAGTCCCAAGAGAAGGTGTTGTTGGTGGAACGCCAACACCTAAAAAACTTAAGGTGGACTCTGTAATAATTGCAAGTGCTAATCCGATTGTAGCAATTACTAAGATGGGCCGAAGTATATTTGGTAAAATATGCTTAAACATAATTAATATATTTGATAATCCAATAATTCTTGAAGCTGAGACATACTCTTTATTTTTTTCAACTAAGGTTGATGCTCTCGATACTCTTGCAAACTGAGGCCATTCTGAAATACCAATGGCGAAAATCAAAACATAAATTGCCATTTCGTCATGCATTGATTGTGAGATAATTGCCCTTGCAATACCATCAACAAGTAAAGCCATTAAAATACTTGGAATAGTTAACTGCACATCTGTAAGGCGCATTACAATAATCTCATACCTGCCACCAATATATCCAGCTGTTATTCCAAGAAAAACTCCAAGTATCATGGCAAAAATTATAGATGCAAAACCAACAATCAGTGAAATTCTTGAACCATAAATCATTGTTGAAAACATATCTCTTCCTTGCTGATCAGTTCCTAATATGAAGCTAAAACTTCCTCCCTCCGACCATACTGGTGGGGTAAAGGCATCCATTAAAGAAACTGATGCTGGATCAAAAGGATTATAAGGTGCAACTATCCCAGCAAATACAGAACAAAAAAGTATAATAAAAAATATTGTTGAAGAAATTACTGCTAATTTAGAATTAAAGAAACTGTATCCAATATCAGTATCGTATATTTTATTGTACGTTTTAAGTAGCATTTTAACTACCCTCTTCCTTCAGCCTAATTCTAGGATCAATAAAATAGTAGGTGATATCTACAATAAAATTTATCATAACAAATATAAAAGCTACCATAATCATGTATGCTGACATTATTGGAATATCGACAAAGTATACTGCTTTGATAAATAATGACCCCATGCCTGGCCATTGAAAAACTGTTTCTGTAATAATTGAAAAAGCAATTAACGTTCCAATGTTAATACCTGTAATAGTAATAACTGGAATTAATCCATTTTTGAGAGCATGCTTATAATTAATAACACTCCTTTTTATACCTCTTGCTTTTGCAAATTTAATATAATCTGTTTGTAAAATTTCCATCATTTCAGCGCGGACTAATCTAATAACATAGGTCATTTGAAATAAACTTAACGTAACTGATGGGAGTATCAGTGCTTTTAAACCAGAAATAGTTAAAAATCCTGTACTCCAAAAACCTAATTGTGTGACTTCACCTCTTCCAAATGATGGAAGAACTCCTAAAATTACTGAAAACAAATAAATTAACATTATTCCTATAATGAATGTTGGTAAAGAAACCCCTGCTAGAGAAATCACAAGAATAATATTAGAAATAAAACTGTCTCTGTAAATACCAGTATATACACCCAAGATAACACCGCTGATGATTGCAATTAAAGCGGAGACGAAAACTAATTCTAAAGTTGCAGGCATTCTTTCTGCAATTAAGTCTGAAACTTCTCTTTTTAATTGGTATGATATTCCAAAATCACCTTGAATTACATTTCCTATAAAACGTGAAAATTGAACGTAAACAGGATCATTTAAACCCAATACTTCTCTAACCTCAGCACGTCTTTCATCTGAAGCATCTTCTCCAGTCATACTATTTACTGGATCACCAACAAAATTAAATAAGGAAAATGAAACAAAAGCTACAACAATCATTACAAGAATAGATTGAAAGAGTCTTTTAAAGAAATAGCTAAACATGGTTTAATTTCTGGCCAGATTACTGGCCAGAAAATATAAAAATTATTAGTTTACGTTTGCAAATCTAAATAATGGCTCGTTGTTCATTCTAATTGGAACATCGACATTACTTTTTGATGCTTGGTTGACAACTTGGTGATGTAAAGGAAGATATGTTACATCATCTTGAGTAATATCCCAAGCTTCAGCAATCATAGCATTTCTTTTATCTTGATCTGTTTCAACACCCATTGCCGCTACTAACTCATCAACTCTAGCATTACTGAAATTGACTTTATTCCAGCTACCAGCACTATCAAATAAGTAAGAGTATACGTAATGACTATCAAAAGTTGGAACACCCCAACCTAACATGTACATGTCACTTGTCATACCGTTTGCATCACCTTCTTTAACTTCTGAGAAGTGTTGACTTTTAGTTTTTGCATCAAGAGTTACATCAACTCCAATTTTAGCAAACATACCAATTGCAGCAACACAGATTGCTTCATCGTTTATGTAACGATCATTTGGACAATCTAGTGTAACTTCAAATCCATCTGGATAACCAGCATCTGCTAATAGTTTTTTTGATAGCTCTGGATCATAAGGTAATCTTTCATCACGTGCGGCTGTATGCCCATTTACACCAGGAGCAGTGATAATTCCTGCAGGAACACTTTGTCCTCTCATTACCTTATCCTTAATAGCTTCCATATCTAAAGCATGGTACATAGCTAAACGAACTCTTTTATCTGCAAAAGGATTTTTACCTTTGATATTAGATGAATTTAATTCAGCAGAACCTTGATCCATTCCAAAAAATATTGTTCTATTTTGAGGAGTCATTTTTACACCATGTCCAGCAGAAGATTTGATTCTCTCGATATCTTGAACAGGAACAACGTTTGTGTAGTCAATTTCTCCAGATAGAAGTGCTGCAACTCTTGTTGCATCATTTGCAATAGGAAGTAATTCAATAGTATCTACATTGAAAGTACTATCATCACCCCACCAATCATTATTTTTTTCAAAAACAGTTCTTACGTCCTGTTCTCTAAAAGTAATTTTGAAAGGTCCAGTTCCGTTTGCATTAGAAGCACAATAAGATGTTTCACCTGCATCCCAGTTGTATGAAACTTCACAACCATTTGCTTTTGCCCAATCTTCAGACATTACAAATATCTGAGTTAATTGATTTAAAAGAATTGGATTTGGTCCATCTGTTACAATCTGAACTGTGTGATCAGTTAATGCTGATGCTGATTTAATGCTTTTAATTAAATCTACCATATCAGATGGAGCAGTTTTTGCTCTATTGATACTAAAAGCAATATCACTAGCTGTTAAATCTGATCCATCATGAAATTTTACACCTTTACGAATTGTAAATATCCAAGTGTCATCAGCAGTTGTTTTCCATGATTCAGCAAGCTGAGGAAGTATTTCCATATTAATACCTGGAGTTACTAAACCTTCATATACTTGACGCGAAACCATGTGAGTTGGTCCTTCGTTTTGTGCATGCGGATCAAGAGTTAAAGAGTCACCAGGCATTGACCATTTAATAGTGTTTGCAAATGCTGGTGAGAAAATACCCATGAAAAGCAAAGACAAAACAATGCTTAAAGTTTTTTTCATATTATTTCCTCCATAGAAATTTGATGGTAGACCCATACAACTTCAATGGAAATATTCAATATTATTAGTATTAATTAGTGCTATATTTTGTCATAATTATTAGTATTTATTTAAACATACACCTTGAAGGAGGCTTGATATAGTGAAAAAAATAGAGAAGGCACAAGAGATCTCTAGAATACTAAATCGTATATACAGAAAAGTACCTATTCCCCTTAACCACAAAAATAAATTTGAATTAGTTGTAGCTGTACTTCTTAGTGCTCAATGTACAGATGAAAGAGTTAATCAAGTCACACCAATACTATTTAAAAAAGCTAACACAGCTATAAAAATGACAAAAGTGCCAAAAAAAACAATTTATAATATTATTCGCCCTTGTGGTTTGGCACCTCAAAAATCAAAAGCAATTTTTGAACTATCAAGAATTCTTGTAAAAAAATTTAAAGGCAATGTTCCAGAAAGTTTTGAGGAATTAGAAAAATTGCCAGGTGTTGGTCACAAAACAGCCAGTGTTGTTATGTCTCAAGGATTTGGTCATCCAGCATTTCCAGTTGATACACACATTCATCGTTTAGCTCAACGTTGGGGTTTAACAAGTGGTAAAAATGTTGTGCAAACAGAAAAAGATTTAAAATATCTTTTTCCAAAAAAATCTTGGAACAAACTTCATTTACAAATAATATTTTATGGAAGAGAATTTTGTCAGGCAAGAAGTTGTTATGGTTTGGAGTGTGAAATATGCAAGGTTTGTAATCCAAAAAGAAAAACACCTATTAAAACAAAAAAGTAGTAATTAAAAAGGCTGAAATACAACAAGTATAAGTATAAAAATCAATATTACTGCTGGTGCTTCATTTGTAATTCTAAAAAACTTAGTGGAGTATTTATTTTTATCATTTTTAAAATCATTAAGACATTTTAAACAAAAAAAATGATAACCAGATAATAAAATTACAAATAAAATTTTTAAAAGCAACCAAGTATCAATACCCACATAATGTGTAAGTGTAAAACCTGATATCCACGTCACTATAAAAGCTGGAAACATTATTATTCTGTACAATTTTCCTTCCATTAGTTTGAATGTTTCTGAGGTTTCTTTTGTAATTTCAGGATTAGCATGATTTACAAACAAACGTGGCAGATATAACAGTCCAGCCATCCAAGCTATGATACTAAAAATATGAATAACTTTCAGAGTATTAAATAACATTATTTATTCCCATACCGCGTGAGGAGGCATTGACATTAATATAGCATCAACATTCCCACCAGTCTCTAGACCAAATTTTGTACCTCTATCATATAATAAGTTAAATTCAGCATAGCGACTACGCTTAACTAATTGTATCTTTTTTTCCTCTTCATTCCACTCCTCATCCTTAAGTGCAATTAAAGTATTTTTGATAAACTGATGAAAATAAGTACCTACGCCTTGGACAAATTCAAAATCTTTTCCCCAATCGCCAGTTTGAAGGTAATCAAAAAATATTCCTCCAACACCTCTTGGTTCGTTTCTATGTTTAAGAAAAAAATAGTCATCACACCATTTTTTAAATTTAGGATAATATGATTTATCATATTTATTACACAAAACTTCTAAACCACGATGATATTTTTTCTCATCCTCAAATATTAAACAAGGTGTAATATCCATGCCTCCACCAAACCATTCCTGAGTGGTTTTAATAAATCTCGTATTAAAATGCATAGAAGGGATTTTAGGTGAAACAGGATGTAAGACAACACTGATTCCAGTTGCATTATAATTTGGATCTTCTTTAGCGCCCGGAATAGCATCTCTCATATTTTCGTTAAATATCCCAGAGACGGTAGAAATATTTACTCCACCTTTTTCAATAATATTACCCTTAATTTTACTCATTTTACCACCACCATCACCTTTGTGATCCCAGTTACTTATTTCAAATTGATTTTCATCAATGTTTTGAATAGTTTCAACTAAGTTATCTCGTAATTTTTCAAACCATTCTTTTGCAGTATTAAATTTGGGATCAGCAATCATAATGGCCAACCTTGAGTATGTTTTTTTATCAGATTTACAAAAACATCTATGTGATCATCGTGATCATTCAAGCAAGGTATATAATGATAATTTTCTCCACCTGACTCCATAAAATATTCTTTATTTTCTTCTTCAAGTTCTTCAAGTGTTTCAAGACAATCACTACTGAAACCGGGAGATATTATATGTATATTTTTAATCCCTTGTTTTGGTAATTCTTTTAATGTTTCACTTGTATATGGCTTTAACCATTCCTCTCTTCCAAATCTACTTTGGAAAGTAGTCATTATCTCATCATCGGATAATCCCATATATTCTTTAACAAGTCTTGTGGTTTTAAGACAAAAGCAATGATAAGGATCACCATTCGTCAAATAGCGTTTTGGTATACCATGATAACTAAAAATAATTTTTTGTGGTTTTGAAGTTTTTTTCCAAAATGACTTTATTGAATTTGACAATGCTTCAATATAATTTTTTTCTTCAAAGTACTGATTGATAAAACGCATTTCAGGTATCCAACGCCATTTTTGTAATACATTTGTTACTTCATCAAATGTACTACCTGTTGTTGCAGCACAATATTGTGGATACATAGGTAGAACTAATAATCTTCTTACTTGTTTTTTTTGAAGTTTTAACAAAGCATCTGGAATAGATGGATTGCCATAACGCATCCCAACTTCAAAAACTATATTTTCATTTTTTGAAGAAAAAGATGATTGGATTTTATTTAATTGTCTATTTGCGATATCTAAAAGTGGAGAACCCTTGTCAGTCCAAATTTGTTTATATGCTTCTGCTGACTTTGATGGTCTTATTTGTAAAATTACTAACTTCAATATAATTTGCCATAAGATTTTAGGTAATTCAATTACTCTAGGGTCTGACAAAAATTGATTAAGATAAACTTTTAGTTCTTTTTTATTTGGAGCATCTGGAGTGCCTAGGTTAGTAATTAAAACACCAATTTTTTCTTTACTCCCGTGCTCATAATCTTTTTCACCTATATATTTAACCATATCTATTAGCTAAATTCTTTTCTGATATTTTCTATAAATAAATGAACATTTTTTTCTGGAGTATTTTTATTAATTCCATGTCCAAGGCCACAAATCCAGCCATTAAGATTTTCAATTGATTTCATTTTTTTAATAAAATCTTTTAAATCATTAAGAAATATATCTGTTTCGCTTAACATTAATTGTTCATTAAAATTTCCTTGAATAAATCCATGTTTTTGATTTTCAAACATAAATTTAAGATCTATTGTGTGATCATAGCCAAAACCAGCAAAGGGAAAACTGATGATAGAATTAAGATCTGTTAAACTCTTACCTCTTGAATAATAGCCAAGTTTATTTGGAAAAGAAATTGCAATCTCTTCCAAAAATTTTGAATAAATTTCATGAAAATTTATTTTATCTAAATCATACAAGGAGCTATCAAAAATCATGACAAGTTCAACACCTGCATCTAATTGTAATTGAATATTTTTCTTAAGAAGAGGTAAAAGAATTTTTGAAATAAATTCTAAATTCATTTTAGTGTCGATTAAATCAGAGTTATTATTTCCAAATGCATATTTTGATAATGTCCAAGGTCCACCAACAAATCCAATTAAACTTTTATTATTAGGCAATTTCTCTTTTGTTATTTTTATAGCTTCAAATTGAAACTGCATATGCTCAATGCCACGATCAATATTACTATAATTACTAATGTTTTCTGAATTTATATAAGAATTAAATTTAGGTCCTGGGTCAAACTTTAATTCTAAACCAAGTCCCTCCAAGATAAATAAAATATCACTAAATAAAATTGCAATATCGTAATCAAACTCTTGTATTGGACCAAAAGCGACTTCTGCGGCTAGATCCGGAGTTTTACAAAGTTCTTCAAAAGTATATTTTTCTTTTAGCTTGCGATAATGCGAATGGTACCTCCCAGCCTGTCTCATGAACCAAATGGGTGGTGTTTTTTGAATATTTCTTTTGATAGCATTTACGAATAAAATATTTGTCATTTTTAGGCTTTTAGTAATTTTTTCTTCCAACTATCATAAGATAGCTCAACAAAAAGATTTTTATCATTACCTAATATTTTACTAATCTCATTGTAAGTGTTTCCTGGGCCACAAAAATGATATTTTTCTATAATTTTAGGATATTTATCAATACTCGCCTTAAAAGCTGAACTGCTCATCCAATAAAAGTACTTTTTCTTTTCTATATCTATTTCAAAATCAATAGACTCCAATTGATACGTTTCAATTTTATTTTTTATGGAACTTTCAGGAGATTGAGAATGAGTTAACTTAACCCAAGGATTATTTGTAAGTGAATTAATATCTTTATCAAAATCCTCACCAAGACCATCTGAAGTTCCATTAACCCAAATACCTCTTTCAGATAAATTTTTCCATGTTCTTAAACCACTAGTCCAAATAACATTATTTGATTGGATTTTTGACTTATCTGGGATTGAGCTAATTCGTGAAACATAAATACATTTATTTTGTAAATTATTTATATCATCAACATTTTCATTTATTTGTTTTCTAGAAAATATTTTATAATTTTTTAAATTTTCAGGATAAATTTCATCTGTTGTATTACTAGAAAAACTTATATCTTTTGGATCAATAAAATCCCAGCTCTCAAAATGATTGCCATTTTCATCTTCACCTCTTTTAGATACAACTAATCCTAATTTATGTGAGATGTAAGATACTCCAATTTTTTGGTGACATCCTCCTCCATAATTTTTTAAAATATTTCTTTCTTGAATAACATTTGAATAATCTTTGGAAAAATTAATATCATTTAAAATTTCGTTAAGTTTATTATCTTTAATTCTTGTTTCAATCGCTAGAGCTCCTTGTCCAGGAGAACAAGGATTTATAGACAATGGTAAAACAGACCATAGACATTCGTTAATATATTTTTTTAGAGTTGTTTTTAATTCATTAAATTCAGAATAATTATTTAAAAGTAATCTATCAATTGCTGCCTTAGCAACAATGAAACCATCACTATTAGGATCTTCCAAAAATTTTTTAAATCTAGTAGGTATGTTACCTCTTATATTTTCAAAGCAAACTTCATCAAACTTTTGTGGAAGATAATTTTCAATAAAATTTTCTAAATTATATTGTCTTCGAGGCGATGAGCAAAGAATAGTAATTTTCTTACTAACTAATGTTATGTTTTTTTTTAAGAATAATATATCTCGTTTATCAGCACGTTTTAATGTAGCAGCAATTTTAGTTTTCTCACCAACTTCAATTGGAAGATCCTTCCAAGAGTGGACAATTAAATCACATTTATTATTTATTAATTCATCTCTTAAATCATTAGTAAAAACACCTTCTGTTGGCATTTTAGAAAGAGGGGTCTTTAAATCTTTATCTCCAGAGGTACTTCTCGTTAAAAATTCTATTTCTACAAAAGGATGTTTTGATTGCAAATAATCGGAAAACTCACGTGCTTGAATAATTGCTAAGTCACTTTTTCTCGATAAAATTTTAATTTTCATGGATTATATTTATTTAGATAGCACTATATAATAAAATTAGTAATGGTTGAATTTAAAGGTACAAAATCTTCGTGGGGCTTGGTTGCAAAACTTTTTCATTGGTCATTAGCACTTCTTCTTTTTTGGCAAGTTGCAACAGGGATTAGCCTTCATAATATGGAATTTTCTCCTCTTAAAATGGGTTTTATTATTACTCATAAATTTTTTGGCACCTTAGTCTTTAGTTTAGTTGTACTTAGATTAATGTGGAAATACATATTTAATACTCATCCGAAATATGAAAATATTCCTTTATTTCATAAATTGGTTTCGAATTTAGTCCATTTTGTACTTTATGGCTTAGTTATTCTTATTCCTATTCAAGGTACCTTTATGACATGGCTTGGAGGAGAGGATGTCCATCTCTTGGGATTAATTAAAATACCACCTTTAATCGAAGAGAACTTTTTTCTATACCCTCAAGCTCTAGCTATACACTACTACTCAGCACTTATATTAACAGCTCTTTTTTCACTTCATATTGCAGCGGCATTGTATCATCGATTCATGATTAAAGATAAATATGGTGTCTGGAAGAGAATGTCTTTTAGTAGACATAAGGTGTGACAATTCATTCAATTAAAGACTTACAATTAAACATTGTCTAAGTTATCTAATAAAAATGCAATATAAAAATTTCTTTAAATCTGAATTAAAAAATCTCAAAGAACAAGGTCTTTATAGGGACTTTAGAAACATAGACAGACCTATAAAAAATTTTCCAAATGCAGATGAAAGTTTTAAAAACAAAGAAAGAGAAGTTGAGGTTTGGTGCTCTAATGACTATCTAAACATGAGTCAGCATCCAGAGGTAGTAAATGAAATTGTAAAAACACTACTTGAATATGGATCAGGTTCAGGTGGAACAAGAAATATTTCTGGTACATCAACCTATCATACTGAACTTGAAAAAAAACTGGCAAATGTTCACAATAAAGAAGCAGCATTAGTTTTTGCCTCTGCGTATACAGCAAACCAATCTACTTTATGGACTTTAGGAAAAAAAATTAAAAATATTGAGATATTTTCTGATGAATTAAATCACGCATCTTTAATACAAGGTATTAAGAATAGTGGAGCTAAGTGTCATATATTTAAACACAATGACATTGATCATTTAGAACAGTTACTAAAAGAGTCAAATGTAGATAATCCTAAGTTAATCGTTTTTGAAAGTTTATACTCTATGGAAGGTATAAGATCGCCTATAGTTAAAATTGTAGAGTTAGCAAAAAAATATAACTGTATGACATATCTGGATGAAGTTCATTCAGTTGGACTTTACGGTGAAGAAGGTAAAGGTATTGCAGTAGAAATGGGAGTTGAAGATAAAATAGATATTATTAATGGAACTTTAGCAAAAGCATATGGTCAAATGGGAGGTTATATTGCAGCTAGTTCAGAAATAATTGATTACATTAGAAGTTTCGCCCCAGGTTTTATTTTTACAACTTCAATCTGCCCATCAATTGCTGCAGGAGCAGCTAAAGCAATAGATATTGTTTCTCTGGCGGAACAACTCAGAATAAGAATAAAAGAAAATGCAGCTTTAATAAGAGAAAATTTAGATTCCTTAGCAATCCCTTATTTGGATACAAATTCTCATATTGTAGCAGTATTAATTAATGATCCTTTTTTATGCAAAAAAGTGTCTAAAGATTTAATTGATGATCATGGTATTTATGCACAACCAATTTTTTACCCAACTGTACCAAAAGGTTTAGAAAGACTAAGAATAACTGTTACCCCAAAACACAGAAAAGAGCATATCGAAAAAATGATTAAGGCTCTTGATGTAGTATGGTCTAAAAATAATTTACCAAGAAAAAATATTAATAAATTTTCAGCAAATATTTAAGTTTTAATATTGATATCAATCTGCCTAGCAGCAAAACCATAATAAACTACAGCTAAAGTTATTATGAAACCTCCAATAATTACAGTTGTACTTGGTACTTCATTAATTCCAAAAATAGGAAGCCAAACCCACAGAACTCCTCCAACAACTTCCATTAAAGATAAAAGTGCTAGCTCAGCTGAGGGTAAGTATTTAGCTCCAAGACTGTAAAGTATTAAGCCGGCTGCAACAATTATTCCATGAAGTATACTCAAATAACTATTTATTTCAGGCATCAGAATAAAAGGTTCAAAAGAGAAGCCCAAAATAAAGAACGCAAATATTGTACAAAATATTCCCGCCAAAACAACAGTTGTGAATTTTGGTGTTTCAGGTTTCCATCTTATTGTTACCGTGTATAATGCAAAACCTGTTGCAGAAATAAATCCTATTATTGCACCTAAAGCAGTTCCAGAAATACTGTCATTTATAATCATTACGCACACACCTATAAATGCTACAACCATTGCAATTAATGTTGATCTTTTTAGTATTTCGCCAAGAACAAAATAACCAACAATGGCTGCAATAAAAGGCATCGCTGCTAACATAAATAATGTTACGGCAGCCGTAGTCATAGTAATAGAAAAAATGAATCCAGTAAAAGCTGTTGCTAGAAATAAACCTCCAAGTATAGATGGTATTCCTATTTTGAGAAAATTTTTATAAAAAGCAAATCCTTCACGAAAAAATAAATATATAAGAAGTATAATAGAAATAGTTAAGCCTCTATAAAATAAATATTGAAAAACATATTGATGACCATCCACCATATATCTAACAGTCAACGCTCCAAAACTCCAAAAAATTCCAGCAAGAAAAACTACACTAAAGGCATATAGATAAGAATTTTGACTCATTATTTAAAGGTCAAATCATTAAATTTGATAAAAGTAAATTAATATTTTAGTTATTTATTTGAATACCAGTTTCTTTAGTTCCTGAGATCTTAAAATTAACTTTATTATCATCATTTTTTTGTATTTCAGATACGTCTGACATTTTGCAACTGACAATAAAAAGAAATAAAATAATTATTGGCAACTGCCTATAGAACCAAGAGCACATTTTTTACCATCTATCCATATAGCGTTTGACAAATTTGCTTCATCAAACATTGCACCTGAAATATTAGCACCAAGTAGATTTGCCTCATATAGATTTGCACCTTTAAAAGTCGCTCCAAAGAGATTAGATCCTTCAAAGTTTACTTTTGCAAGGTTTGCATTATCAAAGTTAGCATTATTACAATTAGCTCCCTGTAAATTTGATGCATATAAATTTGAATTACTGAAATTTGAGAAGATAAAATTACCAATAGATAAATTTGAATTATTAAGTTGAGATTTTTCAAAATTAGATAAAGATAAATTAACTCCTGACATTTGAGAATTTGCCAAGCCAGTACCAGATAGATCGAGATTTTCTACAAAATTACAATTAGTCCAGTCTACCTCATTTGCAGGTTGATCACTACAAGCAGCAAATAGAGAGTAAGAGCTAAATAAACTGAATACAAATAAAATTAAGAATCTCATATCGATTTTTTAAGATCAGTTTATGTTAAATTTAAGGCAAATTAGCGTGAAGTGAGTTTTAATTCAATCCTTCTATTTTGCTGTAGATCGCTCTCGGTTTCTCCATCACTTATAGGAAAAAACTCTCCATATCCTGCCGATGCTAATCTATTTGGTGGAAAACCAAGATCAAGAAGAAGTTTTAAAACTGTATTAGCTCTTGCTGAAGATAATTCCCAGTTAGATGGATATCTGATTGTCTGTATAGGGTTTTTGTCTGTGTGTCCTTCTACCATTATAATCCAATCAATATCTGATGGAATATCATTAGTAGTCTCTTTTAAAGTAAGACCAATTTCACTTAATTTTTCTTTACCAGATAGTTGTAAATCTGCTGAAGCAGAGTCAAATAATAGCTCTGATTCAAAAATAAATCTATCTCCTACAATTTTAATATCTTTTCTATCACCTAAAATAGATTGTAGTTTTCCAAAAAACTCAGATCTATATTTTTGAAGTTCAAATACTTTTGATGTAAGGGCTTTATTTAACTTTTCACCTAGTACCTCTATTTCTAAATCTTTAATCAAAGCCTGACTTTCACTAGCTTCTAAAGCACTATTAAGTAAAGCAATTTCTTTTTGCAGAGTGTCAATTTGATTAGAAAGAATTTCTACCTGTTCTAATGTTTTTGAAGATTGTATTTTCATATTTTTAATTTCTTCAAGTGATGTTTCTTTTTGCGTTTGTTTTTCTTGTTCTAATAATGCAATTTGATTTTGAAGTAGCTCAAGTTTATCAAGTTGTTGTTTTTGTTTATCTTCAGACAAAGAAAGTACATTATTCAATTCAGATATTTTTCCTCGCAAATTAAAAATGGTGCTATCTTTCTGAATTAAATCTTTATTTAATCTTGCTAATTCTTCATTTTTAAACCTAATTGCATCAAGTTGCTCATTAAGTGATGCATCTTTTAAGCCCAGACTATCATTAATTTCTAAAAGATCATTCATTAGTTCTTGATATTGGGATATTTGACTTTGTAATTCTTCATCCCTTAATGAAAGTTCAACATTCGTCTTTTCTAATTCATCATTTAAACTTAGAAGCTTTTCATTTTTATTTTTAATTGCAAGTAACTGCTCTTCAATACCTCCTTCCTCTAGACCCAGACTTTCGTTAATGGCCATTAAATTTTCATTCTTCTTATTTAATTCTGCTATTGTAGATTTGAGAGATTTTTCACTTTCAAGTAGTTTAAAATTAGCATTATCTAATTCTTGATTAAGTATTTTTAGTTGATCAATTCTTGTTGCAAGTGCTTTATTAATTCGTTCACCAAGTCCCTCGGTTTCAAGTAAAGTAATTTCTTGTCCTTCATAAGTTTCTAATGCATTTGCAACTATTCTCAGTTCTTTTAAAAGACTACTAATTTGCTCGGATAAAGCTATTATATTTTGTTCCTGAACAAATATTTCTGATCGTTTTTTTGAAACATCAGTTTGTAATTGCTCACTTAATAATTGCTCACTTTGTAAATTTAATTCTGTATCTTCAAGTTTTTTCTCAGTTTCAGAAAGAGTTGAAAGAGCTGCCTCTTTATCTTTTGTTTCAATAACAAGTATTTTAGATAATTCATTTATTTGTGTTCTTAAATCTTGAAGCGCCTTATCTCGGCCAGATATAGCATCACTCAGATATATTTGCGAAACAGTAAAAACCATTAGCACAAATATGATTACTATTAAAAGAGTAGCTAGAACATCGACAAAACCGGGCCAAATATTTGTTGTATCAGCAAGTCTATTTCTTAAAGACCTAGTAGACATTATTATTTTTTAATTTTCTTTAGTTCTTTTTCAATTTTCTGAAAATACTCTTTAACTTTTTTTGCTTCTAATATTCCATTTTTGCTTAAAGCTTCTGTAAGGTTCATTAGTGTAGATTGTGTGTTTAATTGTGAAGATAAGAAATTTGATAATTGCTTATCAAGATTTGAAGAGTTGGAATTGATTTTGTTAAGTATTTCATTAAACTTTTCTAAATTGTTTGAAATTTTAGTTTGATTGTCAGATGATTTCTTAAAAGCATTTAGGAGGTTTTCTAAGTTGTCATAGATTTTTTGAATTGCTTCACCTGTAGGCTTATCTTCTACTTTAGAAAAATCTGGAGAAGAATTGCTATTAAGTATTTTTTCAAAGTATTGACTAAATTTATTTTGAGCTTGTCCAAGATTTAAATCAAGTAATCCTAATACTAAAGAGCCAGCTAAACCTAATAAAGAACTGCTAAATGCAATACTCATGCCTTCAAGTGGAGCATTTAATCCATCTTTAAGAGAATTAAAAAAACCTGCAACATTTGTATCATCTATACCTAAGCCGCTGATAACATTGCCAACAGATCCAATGGTTTTTAGAAGTCCCCAGAAAGTTCCAAGGAGTCCTAAAAAAACTAACAAACCTACCAGGTAACGAGAAGTTTCTCTTATGCTTATCAAAGTCATATCAGAATTCTCTATCAATCTATTTATTGATGAACTTTTAAAAACAAATTTTCCGTCAAGATTTTTTAATTCAAGAGAAATGTTTTTGTCTTGCCCTCTTAAAGTAGAGAATGCTTCTATAGAATTTGTAATATTAAAGTTCGAGAAAGATATATATTTATAATTTAAGTTAATGAGATGAAAAATATTAAATACAATTCCAGTTAACAGTGCTAATAAAATTATAATGTTAATAAAAATATTTGATAAAAAAGCATTTTGTAAAACTGGGTATAATAAAACAACAATAACAAAGACAGCGACTAAAAAAATTGATGCTCTAATTATATAATTATTTAGGGATAGCGCCATAAACTAAAGATTATATTACCTGTCTTGGAAATTCAATAAATATAAACTGTTTAGTTGTAGATATAATTTCTTGTGAGAGGCAAATTGTTAATATTTTTTGCGATTTGTATTTGGAAAACAACATTACCCATATTTATAAAGGAATACTTACTTGCCAATAGATAAAACTCCCACATTCTAAAAAAACGCTGATCAAACATACTTATAATTTTATCTTTATTTTCAATAACATTTTGATACCATTTAGAAAGTGTGTGAGCGTAATGTAGTCTTAATACTTCAACATCAGTTACATTTATATTAAGTTTTTGTGTTGCATTCATTACTTCAGATAATGATGGAATATAACCTCCAGGAAAAATGTATTTTCTTATCCAAGGACTTGTAGCAGTTGGTTTACCCCTTTGACCAATTGTATGCAAAAGAAAAACACCATTTTCTTTCAGAATATCATTAGCTTTACTTAAATAAGTTTTAAAATATTTAACACCAACATGCTCAAACATACCAACTGATACAATGCGATCATATTTTTCGGTCTCATTTCTATAATCTTGCAGTGCAAAAGAAACTTTATCAGCCAAACCTTCTTTTTGTGCTCGCTCAGATGCAGTTTTAAATTGATTTTCTGAAAGTGTAATTCCTTTAACTTTGGCGCCAGTAGATTTAGCTATTTCAATTGCCATTCCTCCCCAACCACACCCAATATCAAGAACATCCATATTTTCTGTAATTTGAAGTTTTTTAATTATATGTTGTTTTTTATCTTTCTGTGCTTGATCTAAACTCATATTGGGATTGTGAAAATATGCGCAAGAATATTGCATATCCTGATCAAGAAATAATTTATATAAATCCTCATTTATATCGTAGTGGTGTGCTACATTATTTTTTGAATTTACAAGCTGATTAATCTGCTGAAATGGCATGAAAATAGAAGATAAATATTCATAAAATTTATAAAACTTATTGTTAGAAATAAAATCATCGTAACAATTAGTTATTAAATTAAGAAAGTCTTCTATAGTGCCTTTTTCTACAACTAACTCCTCATTCATATATGCTTCACCTATATGTAGATTAGGGTTGAAGAATAGTTTTCTTTCAATAGATTTGTTTTTCAGTCTTATACAAACGTGAGGGTTTGAATTTCCAAATTTATGGGTCTTGCCATTAGAATCTATGATTTCTAATGTTCCATCAAAGTTAAGTTTTTTCAGTACACTGAATAACATGTTTTTTTATTTTAAGAAAAACGTCTCTTATGTCAATAACTCTAAATTATTAACATTTGATGAGAAAATAATTTGTAAAGATTGACTTAAGCAGCAATGCGACGATTTTTTTGAGCTTCTTTTTCTTTTTTAAGCTCTTTTTCGTCAATGTATGCAACATCACAGTGACTCTGACAATAAGGCTTCCCAGCAACGGTATCAGCTTCACAAAAATGAAAATCTTTCTCTTGTGGATCTCCAATTGGCCATTGGCAACTTGAGAAACTGTGCATCACACTGTTTTGTTTAAAATAGTTTTTTAATATAGACATAATAATTTTATTAATTTGGAGGTAGTTTATATTTATGAAAAAACCAGTATTCAACATTAAATATAAAAAAGTTGTTAATTATCAATATGTTAGTATCTTAATCTTTTTGACCTACTATATGTTGATACATAATTTATAATAAAAACGAATCGGTTTATCGAAAAATTAAAATTATTAACAATAGTGCCAAAAAAAACAGATAAGATTTGATTATAAAACTTTTAGTTAATTTGGATTTAGGAGGTTTTCTAAGATATATAAAGAAAACAATAGTACTCCAAAATAATAGAAGTATTACCCAACCTGTTAAAAATGCGTAATAAAAATCGACAGACATAAACTCCCTAAAGAATTAATCTATATAGCGCAGTGTAAGCCTGTTTTTTGAATATATTTTTGATGATATTCTTCAGCTTTATAGAATTCCTTAGCTTCTGATATTTCAGTAACAATATTTAATCCTGCACTTTTAGCATATTCATTTTTAGAATGAATAGATTTATTTTTTTGATCTTCGTTATAATAGTATATCGCTGACCTATATTGTGTTCCGATATCAGGACCTTGTCTATTTAAAGTAGTAGGATCATGACACTTCCAGAAAACCATCAAAAGATCTTCATAAGATATTTTAGAGTTATCAAATTCAACTAAAACAACCTCAGTATGATTTGTATTTCCTTGGCAAACACTTTCATAGGAAGGGTTAATAGTATCGCCTCCAGAATAACCAACTAAGGTATTTATTACGCCTGGAGTTTTACAAAAAGTTTCTTCCACACCCCAGAAACAACCTGCACCAAATAATGCTTTTTCCATAATTATAAATATATATGTAATATAAAATATATCAATTTTTATGAGTCCAAAATTTAAAATTTTAGATAAAAAGAATATTCACAACGGTTTCTTTAAAATGAATGAAGTTACTCTAAAATACAAAAAATATGATGGGAATTGGAGTAACGAAATAAAAAGGGAGTTATTTGGTGGTGCACAAGTATCTGCGGTCTTACCATATGACCCTATAAATAAAAAAATCGTTTTAATTCAACAGTTCAGACCAGGGACAATTTCTAAAGATAATCAAAATTATCTAGATGAAATAGTTGCTGGAATAATTGACCTTGGTGAAACTCCAGAAGATACTGCAAAGAGAGAATGCTTGGAAGAAACTGGATGTGAAGTAAGTAATCTTACATCTATACAAGGTTACTTTCCTGCCCCAGGATCATCTGAATCTTTTTATAATCTTTTTTTAGGTGAGGTAATTGCTCCCGATAAAGAAATTATAAGAGGTCTAGAGAATGAAAATGAGGATATATTAGTTAAAAGTTATAGTTTTAATGAGGTAAAAACAAAAATGAATAAAAAACAAATTTTAAATGGGCTTACACTAATAGCATTACAGTGGTTTTTTTTAAATATTGAACGAACCTAAGTTCCTATACCTCTTTCATAAGGTTGAACTAATTCTTTACATATTAAGTTCATATCTAAAGTCTCGACATTTTTATCTATAGTTTGATATTCCTGACACTCATATACTTTGTTATCTTTTTGGAGAACTGTAACAAATAAGATTATTGTTAAATCATTTACAACCTCTATGTCACTTATAGCGTAGCTTTTAACTTCAAATCCCTCATTGATAAGATCTTTATAAGATTTCTCTGACTCTAGCCATTGATCTATATTTGGATTAGCTGTTGAAAGGTTAGAAAAAAACAAAAATACAGAAAATAAAAAAATAGTTAGTTTTCTTTTAGCCATTGTAGAACTTCATTTATATGTTTGTTAGGAGGAAAAATAGGGTAGAATACTTTTTTAACAATATTTTTTTCCACAATAAGAGTTAATCTTTTAAAATAAATTTTGTTTTCAATTTCAAAATAAGGCATTTTTAATGAATTGAGCAAAATATTTTCTGAATCACTTAAAACATCATAGGGAATTGCTAATCTATCTGTCATTTCCTTAATATAATCTATTGTTTGAGTTGATATTCCTATAGGCAGCGCATTTAGTTTGATTAATTCTTCATAATTATCTCTAAAGCTACAGGTCTCCAAAGTACAGCCAATGGCTCCTGGAGTTTTATTCCAATTTTTAGGTAAACTTTCATTTGGATTACCTGTCATAGAATAAAAATATAAAATTAAACGGAAAGTGTCAGATCTTTTTATTTTTAATAGATTTCCCTGTTGATTTTTAAGAGAAATATCCGGCAAAAACTTACTTAAAAGATGATCAGCTTTTCCGTCATCTTGCGGTTTAGGAAATTTACTATAATCCATACTAATTTGTCTTGTATAATCCAATTCTATATATCATAAGATAGTTTTATGACTCAAATTAAACCTCTATCTAGTATGGAAACTCCTCGCTTTGCTGACGTTGCTACTTTTTTTCGTTTACCTATTATAAAAGATTTAAATAAATTAGACTACTGTGTTGCAGGCGTACCATGGGATGGAGGAACTACTAATAGACCTGGCGCTAGACATGGGCCAAGAGAAATTAGAAATGCATCGTCACTTGTAAGGCTTTATCACCCTGTTTCACTTAAGAGCCCTTATGATAAATTTAATATTGCAGATATTGGTGATTGTCCGGTAAATCCAGCAGACCTAAATGATAGTTTAGATAAAATAGAAAAATTTTACTCAAATATTTATAATTCCAAAACAATACCATTATCAATTGGAGGTGATCACTTAATTAGCCTACCAATTCTTAGAGGTATAGCAAAAGAAAAACCAATCGGTTTATTTCAGTTTGATTCTCATTCTGATACTTGGGACACTTATTTTGGAGGATTTAAATATACTCACGGCACACCATTTAGAAGAGCTATAGAAGAAAATCTAATTGATCCAAAAAAATATGTAATCCTTGGTCTTCGTGGAGCTTTATATGATCCTGAAGATTTAAGTTGGGCTAGAGAACAAGGTGTAACTATTATTACTATAGATGATTATTATGAAATGGGATTTAATAAATGTATTGAAAAAATTTATGAAGTTCTAGTTCATACAGATACTTATTTTACATTTGATATTGATGGAATAGACCCAACTTTTGCACCAGGTACTGGCACTCCAGAAGTTGGAGGTTTTAATGTGAGAGAGGCACAAACTATTATAAGAGCACTAAACAAAATCAATTTTGTAGGAGGTGATGTTGTAGAGGTATCACCACCATTTGATGTAAATAATATGACTTCATTAGTAGGAGCAACAATTGCCTTTGAAATGCTTTGTACTATGACAAAAGTAAATTAAAACTCTTCGAAATTTGAAGCTCCAACACATAAAACATTTTTTAAATCTAGATATTTATTAATATTATCTTTATTGACTCCACCTGTTGGAATAAATTTTATATCCTTTAGAATATTTTCAATTGATTGTAATTTTTTTTGCTCTCCATTTAAATTTGCTGGAAAAAATTTAATTATTTTATAACCTTTTTTATATAGATATATAAATTCACTAACTGTTTCAGCTCCAGGAATATATAATAAATTATTAATTTCTAAAACCTCATCAACAATTCCAGGAGAAACAAAAAAGTTAAAATTATGATCTTGACCTTTAATAAAATCTTCTTTTGTTAAAACTGACCCCAACCCAAATTTATGTTTAGTAAAATGTTTTTGTAATTCTAATGCTATATCAAAAGATTGATTTTCTCTCAGTGTTACTTCAATATATCGAATAGATCTATTTTTCTCTAAATATTTGCTTAAGCGATCAATATCATTGCTTACAGTTGTAGTATTAAGAATTGGTAAAATTTTTTGTTCTTTTAGTTTTAATTGTAATTCGCTATTTAACATCAACTATTGCTCCTTTTTGCATGATTATCTTCGAGCCCAGAAGACTGGCTTCTTTCAGAGCTAAAGCTGGATCGTTATGAATAATAAAATTTGATACGTAGGCAGCATTAAATCCATCTCCAGCTCCTGAAGTATCAATTACTTTTCTAATAAATTTATTTCTTATTGTATATTTTTTTTTATTTTGAATTGAGTAAGTTAATTTAGCATTTTTTCTAAATATACCATGATCTATTTTGTATTTATTTATTAATTTTTCAAAATTACTTAAACTATTATCATTTTTCCAAAATTGTAGATCTTCACCTGACACAAAACAAATATCAACAAAATTTAAAATAGAATGCAAAAAATTGTTTAAATTTTTTTTAGTCCATCGATTAATTCTAATATTAAAATCAAAGATAATTTTTACTTTTTTATTATTTAATAATTTTAACAAATTAACAAAATTACTTATTTTAGATGGATCAATAATTGAAAGTGTAATTCCAGAAAAATAGATATAATCAAAATTCTTCAAATTTTTAAATAATGAAACAAAATCTATCTTATTAAAGTAATATTTTGCTGCACTATTATCTCTCCAATAAAAAAATTGTTTTTCTCCGTTATTTCTATTCTTAATTAAATATAAACCAATTTCATGACTATTAACTTGCTTAATTAATTTTGTTGAAATTTTTTTAGAATTTATGAATTCCAAAACTGATCTGTTTACACTAGTTTTACCAATGGCTGTAAAAAAAGAGACATCAAAATATTTTTTATCAATATAGTTACAAAAATTTAGCGTATCACCTGCAAATGATTGTTGAAAAATATTATTCTTAGTATTGGCAATTTCAATCATACATTCACCAACTGAACAAATTTTGATTTTCATAATTAACTTTAGTCGTGATGAAAAACTTCTTCCATACTAGACCACCATTCTCCTTTTTTTCTATTTGGGTCTGGAATTTGACATGGTCCACAAACACTCCACCACTCTTGAACTTTAGGGTTTGAAGCCATTAACTTGTTATCTCTATCAAGATTGTCTCCGTGATATTCAACATATCCAAAAAGAGTATTTTTATGCAAATATATAGAATAATTCTTAAAATTAAGTTCTGTTAAATTTTCTAAGACTTCAGGCCAAACATTTGCATGAAGTTTTTTATATTCTTCTATTTTTTCCTCTTTAATTCCAAGAGTCATACCTAATCTAATCATTTATAAATATTCCTTTCTTGTTATTTTAAAACTGTATGCATGCTCACATGGTTTATTATCTGGTCTTGTTATATGGAGTCCATCTCTGGTATGTTTCCATTCTACTTTATCAGTACTTCCTAATAATTCTACCCTTTCAATTTCATTATCAAAAAGTTTATATATACTTTTTATAGTAAAATCTTTGCTAGGCCATCCTAATACAGTTGCATACAAAAAATTATCTTTTGTAGTGAACCTAAAATCTTTAGCAGTATAAATTAGTTTTGCTCGATTATCTGAAAAAGGTCCTGCTTCATTCATTTTAGTTGGGCCTTCTCCATATTGATCCCATGTTTCTGTTTCAAATATTGCTTCTCCATTTACATCAAGCCAATTTCCAATACCTTCTAAAAGATTTTTATCTTCTTCTGGAATTGTTCCATCAGGTTTTGGCCCAATATTTAAGAGCATGTATCCATTTTTACTAACATTATCTATTAAGTAGTGAACTAAATCTGTCGTAGTTTTATATTTTGAATTCTTCATATAAGCCCAAGCACTTCCATCGTGGACTGTGGTATCAGTAATCCAATCATAGTGGGTTAATTCTGACTCTCTTCCTAGTTCAAGATCTAATAATCCAGAGCCGGGGGGAAGATCATGCCATTTATAAGATACAACTACTTCATTACCCCACTCAGTTTCTTTGTTATAATAATATGAAAGAAAATCTTTTTTATACTTTTCATGAATAAATCTAATTCCAAAATCAAACCATACATAGTCTGGTTTATAATTATCTACTACTTCTTTTAATCTATTTAACCATCTATCATGAAAAGCTTTACTAGGCTTGTCTTGATGTTCATTTTTTCTACCCCAATGATCAGGATATACAGCCTGATTTCCTATTAAATCTAAATTGTGAAGTTCACCATATAAACTTTCATATTCCTTTTTTGATGTATCAAAATCATTATTCCAGTGTGGGAAAAAAAACCAGTTTTCAGCATGATGCATTGCTACCATATATTTCATCCCTTTGTTTCTAATTGCTTTAGCAAGTTCTCCAACAATATCTCTTTTTGGCCCCATCTTGGATGCACACCATTCAGTATCAGAACAATTCCACATTGGAAAACCATCATGATGCTCTGCTACTGGTCCAGCAAATTTTGCTCCAGATCGATAATACAAATCTGCCCACTCTTCTGCATTAAATTTTTCAGCAGTAAACATTGGTATAAAATCTTTATATCCAAATTTAGATGGATGACCATAATGTTTACAATGATAATCAAACTGAGGACTAGGTGGTCTATACATCCAATAAGGATACCACGTCACATTGGGTCCAGCAGCTGGAACAGAATAGATTCCCCAATGAGCATAAATACCAAACTTCGCTTTTTTAAACCAATTTGGTGTTTGATGTTGTTTTATTGATGACCAAGTTGGCTCAAAATAGTTTTGTTTCATCGCTTAATTAAATTTAAATTTATATAATCTTTTAAAGACTATAAAATTGAGTTGCATTTCGAGAAAATATTTTATTTTTTTCGTCTTCAGAAAAAGAATTGCAATAATTCATTGCTAAATCAAACCAATTTGAATAATTATCTGCCATTGTTAAAACAGGCCAATCACTTCCCCACATTAATTTATCAGATCCAAAAGTGTTAAGAATAAAATCAATATAAGGATCAAGCTGTTCTTTTGTATAATCTGGACCAACTTCAGTGAGAATTCCAGAGAATTTACAATAAACATTACTTGCATTTGATAGTTCAGTCATATCTTTTTTCCATTGGTCAATTTCAGATTTAGTAATTACGGGCTTAGCAATATGATCAATAACTATAGGAAGGAAATCATATTTTTTAACAAATTGTATAAGATGTTGAAGATGATTTGGTCGAACTAAAGCGTCAAAAGTTAAATTTTTTGTATTTAAATATTTTATATTTTCTTTTAAGTGATCATTTAACATCCAAGCATCATCTTGAATATCGTGTATCATAGGTCTAAAACCTTTTAAAAATTTACTCTCACAAAGTTTATCAATATCATCTTTAGCATTGTTACTATCTAGATCAACCCAACCCACCACGCCTGCAATAAATTCATATTTTGATGCTAAACTTAATGTAAATTCTGTTTCAGCAACCGTGTCAGCAGCTTGGACAATTACTGTTTTAGTTATATTTTTTTGTTTTATAAGTGGCTCAAGATCTTCTGGAAAAAAATCTTTATATAAGACTTTCATATCTGGGGTCATCCAAGAGTAATCTCCTCTTGAAAGTTTCCAAAAATGTTGATGACTATCTACGTACATTTATTTCCAATAAGTACCATTATTATAATCAAATTCATTAAGAGAACTATCTTTAATTTTTACAGAATATCCTGGATTTGTAGGAGTAACATATCCACCATCTTTAATTATTGCTGGATTTTCAAAATGTTCAGAGCAGCTTTCTGCATATTCACTTAATAATAATTCATGATTAGAAATTATAAACTTGTTGATTAGATTTAAATGTTGAACATATTCACATAAACCAACGCCACCTGCGTGAGGAATAACGGGGGTATTAAACTTACTAGCTATTAAAAGAACTGGTAAAATTTCATTTATACTTGCAATTCTACAACTATCAATTTGGCAATAATCTAAAGATTTGTGTTCTATAAATTGTTTAAACATAACTTTATTTTGTATCATTTCTCCTGTTGCAAGATTAATGTCAGGATGTGCATCTTTAATTTTTTTAAAACCTAAAACATCATCAGGGTTGGTTGGTTCTTCATAGAATAAAATATCGAACTGTTTTAGTTTTCCAATATTTTCTATAGTTTCATTTACACTCCAGATTTGATTTGAATCTACCATCAATTTATTATTATCACCTATTAATTCTCTTACTAATTTACAGCGATGGATATCTCTTTCTATATCTTGACCAACTTTCATTTTAAAATGAGTCCAACCCTTACTTAAATTTTCTTCAACTAGTCTTTTCATTTTTTCATCTGAATACCCCAACCAACCAGCTGCAGTTGTGTATGCTGGAAAAATAGTGGAATTTAAATCGTCTAAGTTTGAAGGCAAACTTAATTTTTTTTGATCAATTATTTTAGCCGCTTCATCTTTAGTAATTACATCGTCGATATAAGAAAAAGAGAGTTTATTTAATAAATCTGTTGTTTCTAATTCTATTATGTATCTCCAAAGAGGTTTTTTATGAAATTTAGAAATTAAATCCCATATTGCATTAAAAAAAGCTGCAGCTGCAAGATGTGTTACACCTTTTTGTGGCCCTACCCATCTTAATTGACTGTGGTTTGTAATTTTTTCCCATATGGATGCAATATCCCTTTCTATTTCCTCAATATTTTTTCCAATAATAAATTCTTTAAAGTATTCTATAACAGTACAACAAAGATCATTACCTTTTCCAATAGTAAAGGTTAATCCAATACCGGTTAGATCTTTTTGATCAGTAAATATTGTGACATAGGTTGCAGAATAATCACAATCAACATGTACAGCATCAGTTCCCAAATTATCTTTTGATGTTGGAAAACGAATATCCTGAGTTTTAATATCAATTATTTTCATATTGGACATCTTTCATCAATTAGTTTTTCATTAAGTAAATCTTTCCACAAATCTTCAGGTATAGGAAAATTTAAAAATCCTAAGTTTTGCTCCACTTGATCAAGCCTATCCATACCTAATATCATGGAAGTAACAAGTTTATTTGTATAGCAAAATTGTATTGCTGCTGCAGGGACAGGCACATCATATTTTTTACAAATATTTGCAATTTTTAAGTATCGTTGTTTAACTTCTTCTGGAATTTTATCATAAAAATAAGTAATATTTTCACCTACACCTTTAGCTAAAATTCCTGAATTAAAAATTCCTGCAAGAATAATTCCTATATTATTTTTTTCAGCAATAGGGAAAAAATCATTGAGAGCATTTTGATCCAATAATGAATATCTGCCTGCTAGAACCATACAATCAAAATCGCCTGCATTTGCAAATCGTGCACATATATCAGAGTCATTTACTCCTACTCCAATAGCCTTGATAACTTTTTCTTCTTTTAGTTTTTGTACGGCTTTATACGCGCCATCCATTGCTAATTTAAAATAATGATCAACCTCGTCACCAAAATTAAATCGATCTACATCATGAATTAAGCAAATATCTACTTTTGAAACAGCTAATCTTAGTAATGATTGCTCAAATGCTCTCATCACACCGTCATAAGAGTAATCGAGATTAGGAGAAAAATTTAAACTTCCTGCAAATCTCCCTCTATCTATATTATCTTTTTTTGCTGGTGTTAGATATCTTCCAACTTTTGTTGATAAAAAATAACTATCCTCATCTACAGTTTTTAAAAAATTTCCTAATCTATGTTCACTTAATCCATAACCATATAAAGGTGATGTATCATAAATATTGATTCCTTTTTCATAGCTTTTTTCAAGTATGTCGTAGCAATTTCGTTCATCAAGATTTTCAAATAAATTGCCTAAGGGCGCTCCACCAAAACCAATAGCTGTTAAGTTTATATCAGTTTTTCCAAGCTGTCTTTTATTCATGAATATTTCCCATAATTGATGAACTCATTTCTTCATAGTTATGATTATTGATAGTTTCACCGACTACCTTAAAATCTTTCATTGTTATAATTCTATCTGCTAAGCTAATCATTTCAGGCATATCACTGGTAATTAAAATTATTGATGTGCCTTTTAAAGATAGTTCAATAATTAATTCATGAAGGTAAGATTTTGTTTTTATATCTATACCAACTGTGGGTTCATCAATAAATAATATATCAGTTCCAGAAGCTAGCCATTTAGCTACACTAATTTTTTGCTGATTACCTCCAGATAAGTTAGAAACGATTTGTTGGTATGAAGGTGTTTTTACTTCAAGTTGTTTCACATAAGGATCTACTTTATTGTAAACAATACTGTCATTTAAAAAGGATAATATTTTTTTCAAATTTGACCAGACTGTTATTCCGGCATTGGATAAAACATCATGCATTAGAATTAATCCCTCTTTTTTTCTATCTTCACTTATGTATCCAATTTTATATTTTTCTAGTGCATCTTTTGGAGACTTAATTTTAATTTCTTTATTGTTGAGTAAAATCTGTCCAGAATTAATTTTATCTAACCCAAGTACACATTTTATTAATTCTGTTCTTCCTGCGCCAACTAAACCGTATAATCCAAGTATTTCTCCTTTTTTTAAATTTAAATTAATATTTTTATGACCAAGGTCAGTGTTTATTGATTGTAGATCTAGTAAACTTTCATCTGTAAAATCAATATTTTTCTTAGATTTAATTATTTGTTCATCTCTACCAATCATTAATTTAACAAGTTTCTGTCTATTAAGATTAGTAATTTGTTCAGACTCACAAGCATTTTTACCATCTCTCAAAACAGTAACTTCATCACAAATTTCAAATACTTCCTCTAATTTGTGACTAACAAATACTATACTTACATCTTGTTCAGCAACTAATCGTTTAAGTAATGCAAATAAATTTTTTGTATCTTGTGGGGATAATGATGAAGTTGGCTCATCTAATAATAGTATTTTTGATTCTAAGGATAAGGCTTTAGCTATTTCACAAAGTTGCATTTTTGCAACTGTTAAATCTGATACTATTGTATTTGGATCTATATCCAGCTCCATAATATCGAGCCATTTTTTTGATTCTTTGGCAACAGTATTATAATCAATTAAACCTAAATTATTTTTAGGAAGGTTGGTTAACATTAAATTTTCACCAACTGAAAACCTCCTAATTAAATTTCTTTCTTGGTGCACAACTGAAATTCCAGCATTCATTGCTTCATTAGGTGAAGAAAAAGACTTCTCTTGATTATTTAAAAATAGCTTACCTTCATTTTGGTTATATACTCCTGTAATTATTTTAATTAATGTAGATTTTCCTGCTCCATTTTCACCAAGAAGTGCATGGATTGATTTTTTTTTGAGTCTGAAGTTTGCATTATCAAGAGCTTTAACACCAGGAAAATTTTTTGTAATGTTGTTGAGTTCTAAAATATAATCACTCATCTGAAAAAACCTTTGTTCTTCTCTCTTCTCTATATTCTCTGTATCTATTTATAAATACCGCTAATAAAATCATAAATCCTAAAAATATTTGAACAAAAAAAGGATCAATTTTAAAAATTACTAAAGCTTGAGAAATTATAGAAACTAATATCACACCAAAAGCAGTAGCAATAACATCTACTTTTCCACCAGCAAGTATAGCGCCTCCAATTACCGGAGCAGCAAATGAAGGTAATAGCCAAGAATCACCTATATTGGGTGTCCCAAGTTGTAATCTACAAACCACTAACATTCCACCGATAGCAGCTAAAAGGCCTGATATAACATGAGCATAAATAACTATTTTTGTTGAAGATATTCCTATTAGTTCTGATGATTGTACATTATTCCCGTATGCCAGCATATACCTTCCAAGTGATGTTCTATTCATTAAAATCCACATCAGCACAGTTATAATAATTGGTATAATAACTAAGTAAGGTATAGGGCCAAAGATTTTTGCATTTCCAAAAAATTTAACAGCCTCAGGAATTTCATAAAAAGGTTGAGCCTCTGTTATTCCTAAATTCATTCCTTTAAAAATGTAAAGTGTAGCAAGGGTAATAATAAAAGCTGATATGCCAGTTTTAACAGTTATGTATCCGTTTATAAAACCACAAGCAAGACCAATTAATAATCCAATCAGAACAGCAGGAAAAATAGACATGCTATAAACTTCCATTAAGCCAGTAAATGAAATCGCAACTAAGCCACCAATTGCTCCGACAGATAAGTTCATTTGACCAATTGCAATGATAATCATTTGTGACATTGCCACAACGAGCATCAAACTAACACTCAGCATTAAAACATATAAATTGAATGGGGAAATAAATGCAGGCTTAAACAATGAAATTAAAATTGAACCAAAAATTAAAACTAAGCCAAGTCCAAACCAATCTTTTTTTAAAAGCGCGCTCATGAAACAATTGAATTTTTAACAGTAAAATATTCCCTAGCTCTATCTAGAAGAACAGCTCCTAATAATATGATACCAAGAAAAAATCTTACCCAGAATTCACCTACATCAATTAAGTATAATCCATTATTTATTAATGTAACAAGAATTGCTCCTAGCATTGTTCCAAAAACTGTAACCTTACCTCCAGAAAGAAGTGTTCCACCCAATACTGGAGCTAAAAAAGCAGGTAATAACCAATCAAATCCAAGATGACCAGCCATAGACGGAATTGCAGCACCAATTCTTGCTGTTAACATTATGCCAGCTAGTGCTGCTAAAAAGCCTGACAGCATATGACAATAAATAAACATTCTATCTACAGAAATACCTGATAATTCTGCAGCATCAGGATTAGCTCCAGCTGCGATAAGCTTTCGTCCAATATCAGTGTATTTAAAAATGTAGTAAAGTACAAAACAAGTTAGCACACTAATAATTAGCAATGGTGAAATATATTTATTGAAAAGTTTTAAACTTCCAAAATCAGTAAAAGCCTCTGGTAATTTTCTAAAAGCTTCTGCTTCAGTAAGCAAGGTCATGAAGCCAAAATAAATACTCATCGTTGCCAGTGTAACAATGAAACTATGAACACCTGTTCTAACAGTTACAAATCCATTAATCCAACCTAGAAATGATCCAAAAGCTAAAACTAAAATGATTGTAATAGAAATAGGAATTCCCATACTTTCCATACACCAACCACCAAACATTGCTGCAGAAACACCTAAAGCACCTAGAGATAGATTTAAACCTCCAGTAAGTATAACTACCATCATTGCTAAACCAATCATTATATCCAGAGCAACTACTCTTGAGAGTGCATAAATGTTGAATCTTGAAGTAAATCCATCAGTTGAAAAGGAGAAAATACAAATAAATACAATTACCAATATAAGTAAACCAAACTGATTAGTTTTTACAAAATTAGGAATTTTATTATTCATAAAAAAAGGGGGCTTAATGCCCCCATATTATTTTAACTTGGACAGTTTAGATATGTGCTATCAAAAGTTTCTAAAATTTCTAGAGAAATTCCTCTCATAGCCATAACGTATGTATCAACATCGCTAATATCAACAAATACAGTACCTGAGTCAATAAATTGATCAGTTTGTGCAGTTGATTTCCAAGGTGCATCAGCTTTGAACTCACAACCTTGTCTAACTTTGTCCATTACATATGAACCAATGTAACCTTGCCCATATGGGTTTTGAAGCATAGTTCCATGAACATAACCATCTTTAATAGCTTTTAAAACTACTTCGTCATGATCAATACCAACCATTTTAATTCTTTTATCGCCCATATTAGTTAAAGCTTGTGCTGCTACAACAGCAGGAACCCAAGCAGTAGTAACAATACCATCTACTTCACTTCCTTGAGCCGCCATGAAAGCATTAATTTTTTCATCAGCTGGTTCATAAGCATCAATATCAGCAATAACTTGAATAATTTCTACTCCACCGCCTGCTTCTGAAACAGCTTGTTCAACAGCATTGATTCTTAGAGTTGTATTTGGATCAACTAAGAAACCAGTAAAGTGAGCAATTTTTCCTTTGCCACCTAAAGCTTTAATTAATTCTTTTGTACCAAGATAAGCTGAGTGACCAGTGTCAGTTCCAAAACAAAATTTTGCTTGAGTTGGTTGTTCAACACATCCTGCTAAAGCAGCTGTTGGTATACCAGCATCATCTAGTTCACCTAAAATTTTATTTGTACCAACTGCATCACCAGGAAATACAAGTACTGCATTGTAACCTTGACCAACTAAACTTTCAATTAACTCGTTTTGTTGACTTAGATCCCACTCTGCAGGGACTCTGTAATCTGCTTTTCCTAAACCAAAGTCTTCTACAGCATCTAAACCTGCTTGTTCCCACGCAGCAAAATAAGGGTGCGGGCCACCAGGGACTAGAGCTACTTTAGTAACACCATGACCACCTGCAAAAACAGGTGATACTAGTAAAGCAAAAAAAGAAGTTAAAAATATTATAAATTTTTTCATCATTCCTCCTTAAATTTATTTTAATGTATGCAGAATTAGAACTTAAATCAACAAAAATAAAATAAAGTATTTATTTATAATTATATTGATTATACTATTGTCGCATGCTGTATTCATTTAGATGGTTTGGTCATAATGATCCTTCAAAATTAGATCAAATTCGACAGATAGGCGTTGAAGGAATCGTATCATCACTAGCACAAATAAAATATGGTGAAAAATGGTCTGCATTCGAAATCAAGAAAAGGAAGAAATTTATTGAAAGTTTCAAAATTAATAACAATAAAAATTTAACTTGGAGTGTTGTTGAAAGTCTTCCTGTCCATAATGACATAAAAAAGAGGTCAGGGAGATATAAATATTACATAGATCAATACAAAGAGTCATTGATAAATTTAGGAAAGAATAAGATTAAAAATATTTGTTACAATTTTATGCCATTGATTGATTGGGTGAGAACAGATTTAAATCATCAACTACCAAATGGAGCATTTGCTCTAAAATATAATCATCTTCATGTCTGTGCATTTGAAAATTTTATTTTGAAATCTAAAACAGCAAAAAAAAGGTATTCATCCAAAGAAATCTATACTTCAAAAAAAATATTACAAAAAATGAATTCTAGTGATTTAAAAAAACTTAAGATGTCTTTACTTGGGGGATTAGCTGCAAACGATAGAAAGTATACAATTAAAGATTTAAATTATGAGATTGATCAATTTGCAGAATTAAATCATAGTGATTTACAAAATAATTTAAAAGATTTTATAGAAGAAATTTATCCAATCATAAAAAAATATAATATTCATTACAATATTCATCCAGATGATCCTCCATATAATGTTTATGGATTACCAAGAATTGTTTCTAATGAGAAAGATATTAATTTTATTGTGAATATAAAAAAAGATACAAATGTAGGTTTAACTTTTTGTACAGGATCCCTTGGTGTTAATAAAAAAAACAACTTAGTCAATATAATTAAAAAATATGGTTCTTATATAAATTTTATTCATTTAAGAAATATAAGACACATTCCAAAATCCCTCAATTTTTATGAAGATGATCACCTTAATGGAAGCCTAGACATGGTGTCTATTGTCAAAGCAATATTAAAAGAAGAAAATAAAAGGAAAAAAAGTAATCATCCTATTAAACAAATTCCTATGAGGCCTGATCATGGGCATACAATACTTCATGACCAATTTAATTCAGTAATACCTGGATATTCATTATTAGGCAGAATGAAAGGGCTAGATCAGCTTAAAGGTGTAATAAAAGCTATAAATTAATTTTTACCTTATATTTATTTGCTAAAAATAAAAAATCGGTTTTTAATTCCTTATCTATTGGAATACCTGTTTTTAATCTTTTTTTAGAAGTAATTTTTTCTTTTTCGCCTGGATATAAAATTGGATTATTATTTTTTTTTGATTTTTGTTTTTTTAGATCACTCATATAGTTTTTCATACCTTTAAAATATTGATTTTTTGTTGTGAAAGCATTTAATGAAATGGCGATTAAGAAATGTCCTAACTTTCTTGGCGTACTAAAATCTGGTCCAATCATTGATAATAAACGGTATCCATGAGCCATACCAATAAGAGGTCCGCACATTATTTCTACTGAAGAAGATAATCCAAAACCTTTATATCCATATTCTTTACCTCCAAGTGGAGCCAGAGAAACAGCGTTATAAGGGTTAGTTGTGTAGTTGCCGGATTTATCAAGTGCAATCTCAGAATTTAATTTAGTAGAATTTGCTCTGGCTCTCATAACTTTATTCCATGCTATCGAAGTTGAAGAAAAATCTGCATGTAAAAAGTTTTTATTACTTATTGGTGCTGTAAAAGAATAAGGATTAGTACCGTGAAAAGGTTTCTTACCATTGTACGGTATGGCAAAAGCATCTGAGTGTGTAAATGAAAAACCAACACAGTCGTTTTGTGCAATATCCATAGAATATACACCTGCAGCACCATAGTGTGAGGAGTTTATTATGCCAATTGAAGCAATGCCATTCTTCTTTGCCATAGATGATACTATTGCTGATGCCTTTAATGCTGCTACATGCCCTAAGCCATCATCAGCATCATATACAGCTACACCTCTATTTTTTTTTATAAGCTTCATTTTAGGTTTTGCTTTTATTCTTCCGTTTTCAATACATTTTACGTAATGAGAAAATAGTCTAATACCATGACTGTCCACGCCTCTAATAGAAGAATCTAAAAGTGATTTAATAAGTAAATTTCTATCTTTTTTTTGAACAGATAGTTTTGACAAAATGCTATCAAAAAATTTATTTATTTTGTTAGGTAAAATTTTCATCTTATGAAATTATTTCTTTTAATAATGATTTTAAAGGATTTTCTTTCATTAAATTTAGATTTTTTTTGACTGCTGTTAACATTTCTTCTTTTTTACTTTCAGAAAGATTAAAAATATTTTTATTATTAATTATTTCTTCAAAAAAATTATCCTTATTATTTTTGTAAACACTATAAAAGTATTCTTTATTTGCATCATCCAGTCTATTTTGATCTTCTTCAATAATTTGAAATAAGAAAAATAACCAAGAGGCTATGATAAATTGAATATATTTAGCTACTCCTTTATTATTTTTGAAGGTATCAAGTATTCTTATAGGTATTTTTAAAGAACCATCCATAGCAATTCTTAACAATTTATCCTCTATGTAAGTATTTTTAAATCTTTCTAAAATTTTCATTTTGTACTCATTAATATTAAAGTCATCTTTAATTTCTAAAGTGGGTAACACTTCTTGGTCTAAAAAATTTAAAATAAAATTGTAAATATTTTTATCCTCTATTGCTTCATGAACATATGTATACCCACACAAATGACCAATGTATGCTAAAGCTGAGTGGGACGCATTCAGTATTTTAAGTTTATTATTTTCATAAAATTTTACATCTTCGACAAATTTTATTTTATTATTTGATAAAATATTTTTTAGCTCATCATTATTTGATTGAATATACCAATCTCTATAAGGTTCAGTAACCACAATTGTATTATCATTATATGGCAAGTTAAAATATTCAGATTGTTTATTATTATTTGGAACAATTCCATCAACCATAGATAATGGGAACTCAATATTATTATCAAACCAATCTAAACACTTTGGATATTTTTTTTCTATAAATTGTTTAACTAAATTTTTTAAAATTGTTCCATTTTCAGACAAATTATCGCAACTTAAAACAATTAATTTTTTTTTGTTTTTCTTATATCTTTCTATTATTCCAAAACTTAGATGGCCTATCAAAGTTGATAACTCTTTATCCTCTAGATCATTAATAATTTGATTCGAAAAATTTAATTTTTTATTTTTATCAAAATGATATCCCTTTTCTGTAACAGTAATTGTAATTAATTTAATTTTTTCAGATACAATTAAATTTCTTATTTCATTCTTGTGTTTTAAACCAAATAAAACTTTTTTAATTGGATTTAAAATATCAACTTTTTTGTAATTATTTGATATCCTTACCAAAGAATACAAGTAGTCTTGTAATTGCATTTTATTATTTGTTTCTTCAGACCTTAAATTGACCCCAATTATGGAAATGTTTTTATTATTTTCTAATATTTCATGAATATATAGTGCTTGGTGAGCTCTATGAAAATTACCAATACCGAAATGAAGTATACAATCTTCATTATTATTAATATTATAACTTGGAAATGATTGTTCTTTTAAAAGATTTGTATTTATGTTTTTATTTAATTGCATATTAATAATTAAAATATACTTAAACAGAAGATGATCAATAAAATATATAAAAGTGTGCTTATAACTGGTGCATCAAGTGGTATTGGCTTAGAAACACTTAAAAGATTTTTAAAAGAAAATGTAAAAGTTTATGCTCTTGATAAAGACGTTTCAATATTAGAGAAATTGAAAAAAAAACATAAATTTGAAATCATTCAAATTGATCTCTTTGACACTGATCAAATTTATAAAAAACTCTCCAAAGTAAAAGTTGATATTGTAGTTTGTAATGCAGGCATTGGAAGAGGGGCTGAAGGTATATTAAAAGCGTCAAGGCAAGATATTGAATTATCTACAAGATTAAATGTCGAGTCTTATCTTCATACTTTAAAAGCTATTGTTCCAGGAATGATAAAAAGAAGAAAAGGACATGTAGTTTTAATGGGGTCTCTTGCAGGTCTATACCCACAAATGAGTACTGTTTATGGCGGTCAAAAAGGTGCTATCCATAGAATCGCACAAAGCTTAAGAATTGAACTTAGCGGTTCAAGAGTTAAAGTTTCTGAAATATGTCCTGGAAGAACTAAAACAAATTTTGGTAAAGCTGCATTTACAGATAAAAATAAAGCTAAAAAATTTATGTCTGGTTTTACTCTTCTCGAGCCAAGAGATATTGCTGATGCTATTATGTTTGCAGTAAGTGTTAGATGGCGAAGCAATATTAGCACTATTGAAATTTCTGGCACAGAACAATCCCCAGGTGGAGTGCCAATTATTCCAGTAAAAGATCCAATACTTACATAAATTAATTAAATATTTTTTATTTTAATATAATAAAATTAATTATGGAAAAACGTGTCAGATATGGTGTTATTGGCATAGGAGGTATGGGAGCAAATCATGCTAAAAAATTACAAGAGAATAAAATAGAAAATGCCATCTTAGCCGCAGTTGCTGATTCAAATGTAGAATATAAAAATAAATATGAAAATATTCCTTTTTTTGAAAATACTGATAATTTTTTTGATAATAAAATTATAGATGCGGCAATCATTGCTACACCTCATAAATCGCACATAGATCTAGCGAAAAAAGCTCTCGAAAATAATATTAATGTTATAATTGAAAAACCCTTAGCAATAACTAGTAAAAAGTGTCGAGAATTTATTAATATTTCACAAAGTTTTAAAGCATTTTTTACCGTTATGCTAAATCAAAGGACTAATCCTGTTTATGTTAAGATAAAGGAACTAATTAATGGAAACGAATTAGGTAAAGTTCACCGTTTTCAATGGACAATAACTAATTGGTTTAGAACAAACTATTATTATCAGACGTCTAATTGGAGAGCTAAATGGGAAAGTGAAGGTGGAGGCGTTTTAATAAATCAGAGTATTCACCAACTTGATTTGTGTCAGTGGTTATTTGGTATGCCTGACAGTGTATATACTGATTTGGGATTAGGTCGCTTTCATGAGATAGAAGTTGAAGATGAAGTTACTTCAATCTTTAAATATAAAAATGGATTAAAAGGTGTATTTATTACAACAACAGGCGAAGCTCCTGGTGTAAACAGATTGGAAATTGCATCAGATAAGGGTTTAATTACAATTCAGGATAATAATGTTATATGGGAAAAAATAGATTCATCTACTGAATTCATTAAAAACTCTAAAACACTTTTTGGGATGCCTAAAAAAGAAAAAATTAATTTTAATTTTAAGGCTGATTTGGATCAACATATTGAGCATCAAAGACTTATTCAAAACTTTACAAACTTCCTCCTAGGAAAAGAAAAACTGTTAGTGAATGGAAAAGATGGTTTAAATTCAGTTGAATTAATTAATGCGATGGTTCTATCGGGATTAGAGGAAAAAAAAATAGAGCTTCCTTTAGATGAGGTTAAATATGAACAAAAATTAGAAGAAATGATAAGTAAATCAAGATGAAAATTAATCAAATTGCAGTAACTCTTTATACCGTTAGAGATTTTTGCCAAAATGAAAAAGATTTATTTGAAAGTCTAAAAAAAATCAAAAATATTGGATATAGTAGCATTCAAATCAGTGGTGTTGGTTTAATTAATCCTAAAACAATAAAAAGCATGTGTGAAGATTTGAGTTTAGTTATATGCGCTACACATGAACCAAATGAACAAATTATAAAAAATACTGATGAAGTTATTAATAAGCTAAATATTTTTAATTGCGAATATTCAGCTCTTCCTTATCCATTAAATGTAGATATGAAAAACTTAGAAGAAATTGATAAATTCATAGAAGATATAAATATCGCTGGCTCCAAGTTTCATGCAGAAGGAAAGGTGCTATGCTACCATAATCATGCACTTGAATTCCAAAAAATTCAAAATGAAATAATTTTAGAAAGAATTTATAAAAATACAGATAGTAGATTCATACAAGGAGAGCCAGATATTTATTGGATACAAAAAGGTGGTCAAAATCCATTAATGTGGTGTAAAAAATTAGATCAACGAATGCCATTATTACATTTAAAAGATTTTATAATGATAAATGATCAAGAAAGTTTTTTTGCAGAGGTTGGCTTAGGTAATTTAGATATCAAAAATATTGTTAAAACAGCAACAGATTCAAGTTGTAAGTGGTATATTGTTGAACAAGATGAATGTAATGGCGATCCTTTTGATTCACTTCAGATTAGCTATAATAACTTAGTAAAATATGCAGTTATTTAAGAAAAAAACTTTTTGCGTTTTGATTTAATAAATTATTAATATCCCTTTCTATTATAAATTTTGATAACTCGTAATTTTTCTTAGAAAGATCTTCATAATATTCATATAAAATTTCATGTAAGATATTTTTGAAATGAGACCATTTATATATAAGTTGATCAGTAACTCTTGCATCGGAATGCTGAGGTATAAATGATAGACCTAGCATATCAATCCTCATTTTTAGAACAATTTTTATAATACTTGGCTGGTTCATAAACCACCAAAAACCAAATATTTTTAAATTAGGATGTTTACGAGCTAAGACAGTTAATTCGTGCTGATCATTTAAAGATAAACAAGTTACAAGAAATTTGTTTTCCGGAAAAGAATTACATAATTTACTTAGTTCTTTGAGATTAATATCACCAATCCCATCTCCAGCTAAACCAAAACTACTATTTACAGCTCGTTTAACACCTAACATTAAAGACAATGGGATATTTTTTTTATTTAACCATGATAAGATTAATTTCCAAAGAGGATCATTTAAGATTTCTTTAAAATTATCTGAATTTGCTGAAATAGCTGCATACACTGGATTTGATACTAAAAAACAACTATCTAAATAATTTATTACAATATCATTTGCTTTTTGATTTATCTTAGTTTGATTTTTTGCAACCTCAGTTGCTTGGGAATTGTTAATAATTAAATCATCTAGTCTTAATGATGATTGAAATATATTTCTATCCCAATCATTATCTTTATATAAATTCCATTCATCAATATCAAATGGATTATTTGTCATTACTAAAGAAGAAACGTTTGATAATTTTAAAATTTTTTCATCTGTAAGAAATTTATTTTCATATTCATTTTTTAGTTCTTCAAAAGTTTTATTATTATAATTAATATCTAATTTTTGAAGTACAGTTAGTACGCCTTTACACGCTTCAGAAATTGGTGTTCTATTTTGAAATAATTCTTCCCAGATAAGTTTTGCTTTATTTACGTCATCCAGAGAGTAAAATTTTTCTGCACTTATATTTGCATTGGTTAATAATTCTGCAATTAAATAATGATAGTTTAATAAATTAATAAAACCAGAAAGAGAATGACTTTTAAAGGCAGATGGAAATAAATGCGTATGAATATCAAAAATTTTTGTATTATTAATAACATCTTCTAAAGTATCAGATAATTCCTGATTAGACATATTCATCACTTAATATTGCCAAGCCTAATCGCATTTTTTTGAGCTTTGATTGCCAATTCCATCACTTTTAAACAATGTGATTGATCCATTGCAGTACTAGTTCTGTTTACAACATCACCCATTAATCTCTCAAAATATGTTAGGGGTTCTTTAGAAGCATCTTTATATTCATATTTTTTATTATTAACTAAAAAAAGGTGATCTGTACCCTCTCTACCAACAAGATCGACATACTTTCTTAATTCTATGTATCCTTTTGTACCTAAAATAGTCAATCTGCCATCGCCCCAATTAGGTAAAGCATCAGGAGTGTACCAGTCTACCCTAATGTAACCTCTACCCTTATCTCCATGAATTAAAATTTCACCAAAATCTTCAAACTTATTATGTTCAGGATTTGAAAAATTACCTGTTGAAGAATTTATAATTTCTACATTTTTAGATCCAGTAAAAAATAAAAACTGATCTATTTGATGTGAAGCAATATCACATAAAATACCACCATATTGATCGTAATCAAAAAACCAATCAGGTCTAGTTTGAATATTCAATCTGTGAGGTCCCATTCCAATTGTTTGAACAACATCTCCAATTTCGCCCGCTTTAATTAAATCATAGGCAGCTTGAACTGACGGCACTTCAAATCTTTCAGAAAAATCAATTGAAAAAATTTTTCCTGTTTTTTTTGCAGTATTTTCAATTTCTTTAAGTTGTTCTAAAGTTGTACATCCAGGTTTATCTAACATTACATCTTTTCCAGCATTCATACACTCAATAGCTAAAGCTGCTCTTTTAACTGGAATGTCTGCTATCAATACTAATTCAATTTCTTTATTTTTTAATAAATCCTCTTTATTTGTAAAGCGGGGTATATCAGGATGTTTTTCATTAAAATCTTTCGTAATATTATTATCAGTTTCATTCCACCAGCCAACACATTCGCATCCCAAATTTAACATGCCATTTAATTGTCCAAAAATGTGTCTATGCTCAACACCCATTGCAGCAACTTTAATTTTTCTCATGATTAAATATTTTACTCCATTGTAATTAGTATATTTTTTTTAGATGATTCTATCATTGCATCAATTAGATAATGAACTTTCAATGCTTCTTTTCCATTAATTTCAAATTTTTTATTTGTATTAATTGATTTTGCAAAATTAAGTATAAGATCTTTATGCCAATCAAATGGAAAAGCCATAGGATCAGCACTACCGCCAGTTCCAGATTCCTCTCCAAACTCTTCTTTTTTACCATTCCTCCAATTAATAATAAGTGTTCCGGCTTCAAGTTTGACTGTTGCATTTTCACAATGAAGAACAATTGACTCTGATGAGCCTGGAAAAACACTCGTTGAAGCGAATAAAGATGCAATTACGCTATTTTTAAATTTAATACCACCAGTTACAAAATTCTCTGACTCCATTTTATGAAACTTTGTAGTTTCCGCCATTACCATCACGTCTTTAACATCCCCTAAAAGACTGATAGCAAGATCAAGTGTATGAATAGCTTGGCTTATAAGAACTCCTCCACCATCTCTCTTGTATGTTCCTCTACCTGGTTCATCATAATAGGACTGTTCCCGCCACCATGGAATATTGATTTGAGCTGAAAAAATTTGACCAAATTTATTCTCATTTATTAATGATTTTAATTTAATTGAGGATTTTCTAAATCTGTGTTGAAAAACTATACCGAGGTTAACTTTATTATTTTCACAAATTGAGACTATACTTTTTGCATTTTCTAAAGTTCGTTCAATTGGTTTTTCCATTAAGATATGTTTTCCGTGTTTACTAAATTGCTCTACTAGTTCTAAGCGTTGATTTGGAGGGGTGATGATATCCACCATGTCAACTTCAGGATTATCATAAATGCTATCAATGTCTTGAAATGAATTAAAATTATAATTTTTAGAAAAATTTTCTCTTTTTTCTTTATTTCGAGAAAAAACTCCAACTACATTAATATCGTCCTTTAATTCATTTAAAGCCAAGGCATGGGGTTTTGCAGCCATACCCGTACCAATAATGGCAAGTCCAATTTTTTTAGAACTCATTAATTATTTTTTTTTGATACAGACATGCCATTCTCTTCAAAAAGATGAACTGAATCTCTTTTAAAACGAAGATATAATTCTTCTCCCTTATTAATTTTATATTGCCCGGTATGATGAACAATTAATTGTTTTATTCCTTCACCCTGACAATAAAAGTAAGTTTCACTTCCGAGCTGTTCAGTAAAATCAACATATACTTTCAAATCTGAATTTTGTTGTTCACAAACTTCTATATGTTCAGGCCTTATCCCAAGAGAATAAGGTGTATTGTTTTGTAAATTTTTATGATTTGTTTGTAAATTCAATGCATCTGAAACTAAATTAAATGAACCAGACCTATCAATTGCATTAACTTTTATAAAATTCATTTTTGGAGATCCAATGAAACCAGCTACAAAAATATCACTGGGATTATTATATAAATCAAGTGGTGCTCCTGCTTGTGCAACATAACCATTATTTAAAACTACTATTTGATCAGCCAATGTCATTGCTTCAACTTGATCATGTGTAACATAAATCATTGTACCACCAATTTTTTCATGAAGTGCTGATAATTCTTTTCTCATTGTTACTCTTAACTCAGCATCAAGATTAGATAAGGGCTCATCAAACAAAAAGGCTTTTGGATCTCTAACTATTGCTCTTCCAATAGCTACTCTTTGTCTTTGACCACCAGAAAGTGCTTTTGGTTTTCTTTGAAGATACTCTTCAATTTGTAAAAGTTTAGCTGCGCTATTAACTTTTTCTTCAATTGTTTTTTTATCAATTTTTAAATTTTCCAATGCAAAGGCCATATTTTTAAAAACAGACATGTGAGGATACAAAGCATATGATTGAAAAACCATAGCCAAACCTCTTTCTGAAGCGGGTATATTACTTACTTCATTTCCGTCGATTAAAATTTCTCCTGATGTAATTCTTTCTAATCCAGCAATAATTCTTAATAATGTTGACTTACCACATCCAGAGGGGCCAACTAAAACTAGAAATTTTCCACTTTCAACTTTCAAATCAACTCCATGAATTACTTCTGTTTGATCATAACTTTTAAAAATGTCCTTTAATATGATTTCAGTCATCTATCTCTTCTCATTATTGCTTTGTCAGGGTCAGCATGTTGTAAGTGTATAGGCGGCATCCCATTCAAGATTTTTTTTATATCATTCATCATCATATCTCTTATATTTTTATATGAATAATCTAAAGCACCTGCAACATGTGAAGTAAATAAAATATTGGATTTTTTTCTAAAAGTTGAATCTGCTGGCACAGGCTCGACTGGATATACATCTATAGCTGCTCTAAAATATTCATTTTCAGCAAGTTCAATAAATTCGTCAAAATCAACAACCTCCGCTCTACTGACTAGAACTACTGAACTATTTTTTTTAATTAATTTTAATTTATCTTTACTAATGAATCCTTCATTTTCAGTAGTAACTCCAGCTAATATGAATATAAATTTATTGTTAGATAATAAATCATCAATCGATACAGGGTTTACACCCTGGCTTTCTAAGTATTCATTAGATAACCATGGATCAAATACTGAAATTTTACAGTTAAATGGTTTTAACAAAGGAAGTAAACTTTTTGCTAAATTTCCAAACCCAATTAACCCAACATTTGAGTTAAAAAGTGTATAAGCAAATTTATTTTCTTTAATTCCATATTGCTCTTCAGAATTTAAAAATTTTTTGTAAACTCCCAAAACATTTCTAGAAAGTGAGATTGCGTAACCTATACAAGCTTCAGCAACAGCAGGAGCCATGGCAGGTGCAGCTGATAAAACATAAATACCTCTTCTATGTGCTTCATGATAATCAATATTCGGTTCCCAATTTGCTTTGACATTTATAATTGCTTTAATTTTTTTTGATTTATCTAAACGTTCTTTAGGCATAGCAGTCTGTCCAACTAATATTTCAATTTCTTCAATATTTTTATCTACAAGTTCATCAGGAGCTCGACTACCAAAGTGATAGATTAAATTAGATATTTTTTGTAATTCAGTCTTAACATCATTGGTAAAAACCATTTCTTCATTTCTTGGATAAGGATCAAAAAAAATTAGAGGTTTGTCTTGCATTACTTCATACCTGTACTTGCTATTCCTGTTGTTATAAATTTTTGTAAGTAAGCAAATATAATTGCTATAGGTAATAAAGTTACCATAGTCATTGATAATACATAATTCCACTGACTAGTAAGTTCTCCGTGAAATGCGTTTAATCCAATTTGTAATGTATAAACTTCACTTTTTGATAAAACTATTAAAGGCCATAAGAAATCATTCCATCTCCACATTATGGAAAAAATTGCTAAAACTGCAATAGCCGGTATAGATAAAGGTAGGACTACTCGCCAATAAATTGCCCATTCACTTGCGTGATCCATTCTGGCTGCTTCTATAAGCTCTCTAGGCAATGTAAGCATATATTGACGAAGTAAAAAAACTCCTGTTGGTGTTGCAGCACCTGGAAGAATTACACCCCATAATGAATTAATCATTCCAAAGTTTGCAACAACATAAAAAACTGGAACCAAGATTATAGTTAATGGAATTAACAATGTGCCTATAACAAAAACAAGTGCAAAATTTTTTCCTCTAAACTCATATATAGAAAGTGCGTAAGCTGCCATTGAGTTTATTATTAAAGTTATTATTGTGGCTACAACAGTAATGAAAGTTGAGTTTTTGAAATAAAGTAAAAAATCATATTTTCTTAGAGGATCAACATAGTTTTCCCACTGAATTTTAAATTCTCTAATTTTTTCTCTTTTATCAATCGGTACTTTTACTGTTTCTTCTGGGTTTAGAGGATCAACCATTTTAGCATTAATTCCAATTCTTTTTATTTGTGCTAACTGCTTTACTGACCCATCTTCTTGCGTCACATTAAAAATTGGTAAGGGTTTATCGTATCCTTCAACATCAACTTGAATTTGAGAAAGTGGCAAAATTGTTGGGGGATATTCTTGTATACCTGCTAATGTCTTTAATGAAGATAATCCTAACCACACAACAGGACCAAACATTAAAAGAACACCTAGAAATAAATAAAAATAAGAAAAATAATCTGTCCAATGATATTTATTTTTATATCTTTTTTTTGTAGCAATTTTTATTATTCTTGAAGCTGTTTCAGACATATTAAATTTCTTGATGTTTACTTTCTTTGTTTCGACTAAAATACAACTGCATAAGTGTTAAAAATAAAAGTACCACACCGAGAACCATAGATGCGGCGGCTGCAAGACCAAAATTTTGAACAGATCCAGATGAAGCAAATCCTGTGGTAAAAATATATTGAACAATCAATGATGTAGATGTTCCAGGCCCCCCACCAGTTAAAACATATATTTCATCAAATGTTTGAACACCTTTTATTGAGGCAAGAATAAATACAACTAATAAATTTGGCATTAGAAGAGGTAGAGTTATTCGAAAAAAAATTCTTTCTCGGCTAGTTCCATCCATTTCGGCTGCCTCATATAAATTTGGAGGTATTGCTTGAAGACCTGCTAATACAATCAGAGTGTAAAAACCCATATGGGCCCATATTGATACAAAGATTACAGATGCCATAGCCCATGATGGATCTGTTAAAAATGATACTTTGTCTCCACCATAAGACTCAATTATAGCATTGAAAGCTCCATTTTTTAGCAGTATCCATTGCCAAATCAAACCAACAACAACTGGTGACAATAAAACAGGGAAAAAAAATACAGATCTAAAAAAGCCTCTGCCAATAATTTTCTTATTTAATATCACGGCAGTCAAAACCGAAAAGAAAATCATTAAGCCAACTTGAAAAACAACAAAGAATATAGTGTTATAAACTCCTCTCCAAAAAAAATCTTCTGTACATGTATTTGGGTTTAAATAACTCTCACAATCAAATAACTGATCATATTGTTTTGTTGTAGGAAGTTCTCTCTCAGCAAATAACAGTTCGTCACCAGATGATAATGAAAAGAAAAAGTTTGCACCAAGAGGGATTATTACAAATAATCCAAAAAAAATTAAATTTGGTAGCAAAAAAATATATGGCATATTTCTTACTCCAATAATTTTTTGAATTGGCCACATGATTAAATCAATAGCATGCATTAAAAATGCAAAGGGAATGTTTAAAATTCTAAGGAAAAAAATTTTTGTTTGATTTCTAATATTTTCCATTAAATGATTTCGAAAAAAAGCTGCTCAAAATGAGCAGCTTTATATTATTATTATTTTGGATGTAATTATCCGCCGTATTTTTCTTTAAGTTGTTTTTCAACATCTTCATCCATACGCGTCCAAGCTTCTTCCATTGTCATTTCACCAACAATAGCTTGTCCTAATCTTGAGATAATTGCGTTAAACATTATACGGTTGTCAACGTGTGCCTGAAGATCAAAAGCGACTTGATCAATAGTTGGCACTGCGCCAGCAAAAGTGTTTAATGCATGTTTTGCGTTTGGATCATCAGTTTGATAGTCAACTTGTAGATCTAAGTGTCCAGGGATGGCAAGAACTTGACCAATAAAACTACTTAGTTGTTCTTTACTAGAAAGATAATCCATTACCTTTCCAACAGCTGGATTAGCATTGAATGCTAGTAGTGCATTTCCACCTGGCATTCCAGTACATGCAGCAGGACCACATGGAGCTGGTACAGCCCACCAATCAAAATCATCTCCTACTTCATTTGCAAATCTTCCAATTTGCCATGAACCACTCATCATGAAAACTACCTCAGCAGCATTCCACCAATCATTTGGAGCATGATATTTAGATCCTGAAACTGATCCCCAAAGATCTTTACTCATTGTACCTGCTTGGTGCCAGTCATAAAGCATTTGAGTCATAGCTTTTAATCCATCATCAACTAATTTTGGATCACCATTTGAGTCAAAATATTTCGCACCCATAGAAATCGCAGGGCCTGATACACGGTGACCTGATCTATCCCAAGCCATTGGTATAGGAGTACCTGTTTTTTCTGCTACTTCAATTGAAACTGCTGCCCATTCTTCCCAAGTTGCACCAGGGCCTAATAGATCTACACCAGCTTGTTCAAATAGAGTTTTATTTACATATGGACCAGTAACGGTCATTGTAGAATGGAAACCATGAATTGAAGTTGTATCTCCAGGCTTACGATACCAATTTAAAAAAGGACCGAAGCTTTTTTCATAGTAACTTGGATCAGCTACATAAGGCGTAATATCAGCATAATATTTGTTTAATCCACCTAGATCAGTAACACGAGCAATGTCAGGACCTTCGCCAGCAGCAAGCTGGATAGGTAGAGTGTTCATTATTGCATCATATGGTACAATATCTAAAATTACATTTATATCTGGATTAGCTGCATTAAACTCATCAATTTGTGCTGCAATTGGCACATTTTCTTTGTCTCCATCTCCATACCACATAATACGTACATCTGTGGCAGCAAAAGAAACTGCAGAAATTAAAGTTAATGAGAATGAAACTAAAGCTACAGATATTGCTTTTAAAATAAACTTAAAGTTCATCATTTATCCTCCAATTATTTTTGAGACTTAAACATATTAAATTATTATATACAAGTAATAAAAACCCAGAAATAATGGCAAATTTTGAAATTAAATAATAATATTTTGTTAAAAAATATTATAAACATATCAAAATTCAATGATTGGTTATTTAGCATTAGCAAGAGATACATTTGATATAAATTATGCTTTAGATAATAAAAAAAGGTTTGAAAAATTTATAGATATTTTAGACATTAAATACTCACAATTTAAAGAATTAATTACAGATGATGAAACAGGAAAAAAAGCTATTAGATATTTTAAAAAACTAAATTGTAGCAAATATATCATTGCTCAAACAACTTTCACTGATGCAAAATTTATAACAAGTTTTGCTAAAACATTTAATAAACCAATACATTTAATAAGTTTTAAAGAGCCAAGAACAGGTAAGCGGTTAAGATTGAACTCTTTATGTGGTGTAAATCTTGCTATGCATTCTTTAATCAAATTAAAATATAAGTCAGAATTTTCAATATTTATTAATAATAAATTATTCGAAATGGAAAAAATTAATAATTTTTTAAAAAATAAAAAAATTTTAAAAAATAATACATTGAAAAAAATAAAAAATTCTAAAAAGAAAGATAACATTATTTTTTCAAAAAAAAAGAATTTAGGACTTGTTGGAAAAAGACCAGATGGATTTTTTACCTGTGATTATGATAATAGAGAAATAGAAAAAAAATTAAATTATAGTCTTAAGAAAATTAAATTAGAAACTTTGTTTAATATTTCTAAAAATGTTAGCACTAAAGATATTACAAAAACTAAAAATCAAATAAAAAAAGATTTGAAATCAGTGTCTAAGTTGAATGCAAATGAATTAAATAAAAGTATTTCAATTTTTCATGGGTTAGAAAAAATAAAAAATGATAACAAAATTGATACTTTTGCAATTAAGTGTTGGCCTGAAATGTTTACTCAATTTGGATGTGCATCATGTGGTCCAATGGCTATGATGAATGAAAAGGGAGTTAGCAGTGCATGTGAAGCTGATGTATTAGGAAGTATAAGTTGCGATATTTTAAATAAGATAAATAACAGACCTTCACTTTTAGTAGATGTTGTTGATTGCGATCCCAAAACTGATACTTTAGTTTTTTGGCATTGTGGATTAGCTCCAATTAGTATGGCAAAAAAAAATACAGCAAGTGCAACTGTACATTCTAATAGAAGGAAAGCTTTGCTACATGATTTTGCATTTAGACCTGGAAAAATAACAATATTTAGAGTTTCAAAATCAGAAAATAAGTTAAAATTTATTGTTATTAAAGGTGAAGTTTTAGATAAAAAAAATTCATTTTCAGGTACTTCGGGTGTTGTGAAATTTCAAACAAATACCTATCAAAAATTAGTTAGATTATTCACGTCTGGTATCGAACATCATCTAGCATTCACATATGGAGATGTATATTCAGAAATAAAAAAACTAAGTGCGCAATTAAATATTCCAATTTACACAACATGAAAACGAAAATTAAATATGGAATTGTTGGAAGTGGACTAATGGGCTGTGAACATATTTCAAATATTAATCTTATAGATTCAGCTGAAGTAGTTGCCATCTCAGACAGTAATGATAATTCAATAAATAAAGCTAAAAATCTTATCTCAAATGATATTAAAATCTATTCAAATAATAATGAAATTTTTAAAAGTAATGAAGTGGATGCTTTTATTATTTCGACTCCCAATTTTACCCATCATGATATTATTAAAGAAGCGTTAAAAACAAAAAAACATTTATTAATTGAAAAACCCTTATGTACAAAATTAGAAGATTGTCTTGAAATTAAAAAATTATCAACTTCATATCCATCAGTAATATGGGTGGCTATGGAGTATAGGTACATGTTACCTGTTCAAAAAATGATCCAAGAAATAGATAGTAATAAAATTGGTAAACTTAAAATGCTTTCAATTCGTGAACATAGATTTCCATTTCTCAAAAAAGTAGATGATTGGAATAGATTCCAAATAAACACCGGTGGAACATTAGTAGAAAAATGCTGTCATTTTTTTGATTTAATGCGACTAATTACAAATAGTGAAGTTACACAAGTATATGCAAGTGGTGACCAAAGTGTAAATCATCTTAATGAAAATTATAATGGAAAAGTTCCTGATATATTGGACAATGCATTTGTAATTTTAGATTTTGAAAATGGAATAAGAAGTTCTTTAGAACTTTGTATGTTTGCAGAAAATTCAGAAATGCAAGAAGAGCTATGTGTTGTTGGAGATAAGGGTAAAATAGAAACAGGTGTGCCAGCTGATGCATCAGGAAAAAACTCTTCAGAAGTTAGAATAGGTTTAAGAAACTCTAAAAATGCAATTAAAGAATTAGTTGAGGTAGATAAAAAAATTTTATCAGCTGGGCAACATCATGGATCGACTTATTATCAACATTTAGAATTTATTAAAGCAATTAATAATAATTTAAAACCACAAGTTTCTATAAACGATGGTCTTCATGCAGTGGCTATTGGAGAAGCAGCAGAGAAATCAATAAAAGAAAATCGTGTGGTTAAGATGAGTGAATTTAATCTTTAAAATTTTCAAAAAATTTATTTGTTTTATCAATTATAAAATTACTTACTCTAACGTTTGATTCAGCAGTTACACCTGCAATGTGAGGTGTTAAGATGCAATTCATATCATTTGTAATATTGTTATAAAATGCTTCATTTACTGGTTCATTTTCAAAAACATCTAATGCGAAACCAGAGATATATTTATTTTTATAAGCATCAATTAAGTCTTTTTCATTGATGACGCCACCCCTAGAAGAATTAATTATAATTGGTTGTTTTTTCATTTTAATAAAAGCTTGTCTGTCAAATAGATACTTTGTTTCATTATTTAATGGGACATGAATAGAAATTATGTCGGCCAAATTAAGAATTTCATCGAATGAAACTTTCTTAACATTTTCTACCTCCATTTGTTTCGAAGTTATAAAAGGATCATATGCAATACAGCTAACATCAAAAACATTTACAAGATTTAAAACTTTTTTTGAAATATCCCCAAAGCCTATTAGGCCAAGAATCTTTCCTTTAAGTTCTTTTGTAACAATTGATGTCCTTGGCCATTTTCCTTGTAGAGTTTGTTCTTTAATAATGTGAGTTTTTTTTAATAATGTAAGAGAGGAATTCACAACGTATTCTGCAACAGAGTCAGAATTCATACCTGTTGCTGGCTGAACAATGATATTATTTTTTTTACAGTATTCTGTATCTATATTATCAAGACCAACACCTAATCTTCCTATAAACTTTAAATTTGACGCATTTATTAAAATTTTCTTATCTAAACTTGTTTTATTCCTTACGATGATGCCATCAAATTTCTGAATTTCTCTCTCTAAAAAATCTTTATTTTGCCAGGCATCTTTTTTATAAATTACATCAAATTTTTTATTTATATTTTGCAATGATTGTGAATCTATAAATTCTGTAATTAAAATTTTTGTCATTTAATTTTTCTAATTTTTAATTTTTTTAAAAACTTTTTTACGTTGTTTAAATTTGGTATTGAATATACGCCTCCAGCTTTCATGCATTTTAAAGTTGCAGTAGCTGCTGCCAATTGAATACTTTGAGAGTTTGATTTATTTAATGATAGAGCTGTTGCAAAAGCACCATGAAAAACATCTCCTGCACAATTCGTTTCAACTGTTTTTACTTTTGGAACATTACAATGATATAATGAGTTATTTTCAACCCAATAAACACCTTTTGATCCCATAGTAACTGCAACAAATTTATTTGTTTCATTGAATATTTGAAAAAGAGCCTTTTGCATATTGATGTTTTTTTTATAAGTTTTCAAACCTTCTTCAGAAAATATAGGGTGCGAAGCTTTGTGAACAATTTCAGAAATTTTATTAGAATTTTTAAAATTATCTAGATCAGCAACACATTTAATATTTTTTTTATTGGTATTAATAGCAATATAAGAGGCCATATTTATCCATCTCATATCTATTGAATAAATATCCTTTTTTTTAAAATTTAATTTGGGCATTTTCTTATAATCAAGTAATTTTGGATCATTATATGCTGCTAGTAATCTTTCACCTTTTGTATCCTCAATTACAAAGCTTTGCGAAGACTGACATTTTTTAATAAAAATTGATTTACTAGTATTTATAGAAAATTTTTTTAATTCATTTTTTAAAAAGACTGATGAATCATCATCTCCAAATTTTCCTATGAATTTTGATTCAGAACCCAAAATTTTTGCAGTAAATGCCGATACTGCTGCTGAACCACCTAATCTTTTATCAATACCTCTAGATAAAACTTTAATTGGTTTTTTTGGAAATTTATTAATCCTACTTATGTAATCTGTAAATATTGATCCTGCGCAAATGATCATAAAATATTAATTAAAGGTATTTAACTTTACCAATAAACTTTCTAAACCTATCTCTTATAGTGATAGGATTGAGTGGAATGGGATCAATTTTAACATTTCCAGAATTGATCTTTGAAATTATTACATATGAATTATCTTTATCATCAATGGCTTTGTTCAATTCATTAACTGTTTCCTCGCCAGAACATTCAATCACATTTTTGCAGCCAGCTCCTAATGCAACATCCTTTAAGGAAGTTTTCTCATCAGTAAATGTTCGTTGATCTCCTGTTGATCCATAAGAACCATTATCAATTATCAATAAAGTATAGTTTGATGGAGCTCTATTACCTATTGTTGCTAGGGTATTCATATTCATTAAAACTGATCCATCACCATCTATACTAATAACGTGTTTATTTTGGGATAGTGCCAAGCCTAAGCCAATAGAAGATGATAAGCCCATACTGCCTAACATATAAAAAAAATTTGGTTGATCACTAATTTTATATAATTCTTGAGATGGAAGACCTATATTACAAATAACTAAGTTATTTTTAAGAATATTTTGTACCTTATTTAATAAATCAAAACGGTTCATTTATCATCTTTCATTAAATTGAAATCACATAAAATAGCTACTGGTGATTCAACAACTTTGGCATGCTTGCTAAATGTTGAAATTTTATCTAATTCTTTTTCAGAAGAGCAATGTAACATAGGTATTCTCAACGTTTGTAAAATATCTTCAGTAATCTTCGCCATTCCACCTTGCGCTCCTACTGGCTCACCAGGTGTACCCCTGTAACTAATTAAAAAAACAACAGGCATTTGATATAATTGTAATAGAGAAACAATTGCATTCACTGAATTTCCAATCCCTGTATTCTGCATCATTATACACGGGAATTTATTTCCTAAATAAGCTCCAGCACAAATACCCATACCTTCTTCCTCTCTTGGTACAGCCGAATAATAAACATCTTTATCATTTTCAAGAATATCAATCATGTTGGCTAATAACTTACAAGGAACACTTAAGTAAAAATCTACTCCACCTTTTTTTAAATTATCTATGATTTTTTTACTGATTTTCATTTATGCGGATGTCTATAGATATAAAATTATAAAACAATAAATTATTTTATATAAAATCATTTCTTAATTTTATTTTTGTATTTGAATTATATGTTTCACCTACTTTTAATATAGTTGATGGAAAATTTGGTTGATTAATAGCATCTGGAAAAATTTGCGTCTCGAGACACATACCATATTGTAATCCATAATTTCGATTATGTTTGCCATGATATGAATCTTTCATCATATTACCAGTATAAAATTGTATTCCAGGTTGATCAGTCGAGTATTCAACTCCCATACCAGTAATATTACTGTAGATGGAAGCTATAGATTGATCAATAGAATGATCTTTGAGAACATAATTGTGATCAATACCACCACCATCTAAAAAAGATTTATTTATTTCAAATGAATTATTAAGATCATATTTTGTATTAACTACATCGAATAATTTACCAGTAGGAATTGATCCCTCATCAGTTTCGCAAATTTGATTAGATGATATTCTTACAACATGGTCAGTAATATTTTTATAATTATCTTTATGGCCATGGAAATTCCAATAGTTATGATTAGTCATATTAACAATAGTATCTTGATCTGTAGTAGCATTAAAGGAAATTAGAATTTCGTTATTATTATTAAGTTCGTAAATAGTTTTACAATTTAAGTTGCCTGGATAATTTTCTTCTAAATGTTTAGACTGGTAAGTGAGCTCTACTTTTATACTTTGGATTGTTTTTTTAATATCGGCTATTTTCCAAATCTTTTTATTGAAACCTACCTCTCCACCATGAAGATGATCAGGTTCGGTATTAGAATATAAATTATATTCTTTCCCATTAAGAGTAAATTTACTTTGCCCTATTCTATTACACACTCTTCCAATAATTGAATTGAAATATCCATGAGCTTCCAGGCAATCATCTAAATTACCATAACCTAATAAAACATCCTCTGTTTCAGAAACATTCAAAGAAGTTGGAATACAAACTTCACTCATATAACCACCATAAGTATAAAAACTAAAACTATAATTGTTTGAGTTAATAATATTAACTATGTCAATATCTAAACCTTTATCATTTTGAAGTTTGGTAATTTTATATTCCATTATGTTTTCCTTAATCTTTGAAAATTATTTTTTCTTTGTTGAAGATAAATGATTAATCCACCTAAAACTATGAAAAAAGCACCTGGGAAGAGTTGATCAACTGGCCATTCTGCAAAAAATATCCAACCTAAAATAAGTGCAAAAAATATCTCGATATAATCAAATGGCATAATTTTACTAAGTTCTGCTTTTCTAGCACCATATATTAAAAGTAAAGTTCCAGATCCTCCTGCAATCCCCATTACACAAACTACTAAGAAATCATTTAAACTTTTGAAATTTTCCCACATACCAAAAAACACTACTAACATACATGCAACTATGATTGTCCCTGTTTGACCATACAAGTTGATAAGTGGTGAAGGAACATGATCCTCAAAACTTAAGGATGTTACCCTTGCTAATGAATATCCAAAAGCAGCAAGTATAGGAAGTAATAACATATAATTAAAGTCTGATGACCAAGGTTGCATAATTAAAACGATACCTACAAAACCAGAGATTACTGCACTCATTTTGTACCAACCAAATTTTTCACCTAATAAAGGAATAGCAAGAAGGGTGACCATCATGGGCCCAGTGTATTCCATGGTAGCGACTAAAGCAAAAGGTAAGTAAGCATAAGAAGTATAGAGACATAATTGAGCCAATGCTACAAATACTCCGCGGAATAATCCTAACTTCCATTGCGTTATTTTTATTTGTCTACCATTGCGGTGCCAATCTTGTGAAAAATATAAAGCAATAACACATGGGATCATTCCAAATAAATTTCTAAAAACAGAAAGTTGAGCTGCTGGATATTCGTTTCGTAAAAACTTTATCGCAATCCCCATACAATCCAATAAAAACAATCCTGAAAGTGATAATATAACAGCTAAAAATAAATTATTTTTCATTAATCATAATCTATTATTCTAAAATAATTTCTTTTCCTACTTCTTGACTTTTATAGATTCCATCTAAAATTTTCATTACTTGTAGAGAGTGTTCAGCTGGAATAGTAACTGGTTGATCGTTTGCAACAAACTCTGCAAACTCGATACATTCTTTGGCATGAGGTTCAATAGTGTCTTTTAAATTTCCTTCAATTTTTTTAGTTATGTGAGTTTGAGAATTGATATCATTTTTTATAATCTCACAATTAGGCCAATGCAAACCAGCTTCTCTTCCGTATAACCATACCTGCATATCTTCTATTTTATCTTCTGGTAGTTTATGATGAAGCATCCATGATACTTCAAGCATCAAGGTTGCACCATTTTTAAACCTAACAAACGCAGCTGCAAAATCCTCAACGTTCATTGCTTCCTTATCGTACTCTCCATTATAACTAAAAGAATTTGGCTGCTTTGCTAATTCTGTTTTTGACACACCCGTCACAGAAAGTGGTTCTGGATTGTTCATAAACCAAAGAGTTAAATCTAATACGTGCACCCCTATATCAATACAAGGCCCTCCTCCTGAATTTTCTTTTTTTAAAAAACCAAGTGAGACTGGTAAAAAATTTCTTCTAAGCATCCAAGAGCGTGCATGATATATCGAACCAATTGATTTGGATTGATCTTTTATTAATTGAGAATCTTTTCTGAACCTAAAGTGTTGAGCACACATTAATTTTTTTTTCGTTTGATCTCTTACTTCAATCATTTTTTTTATTTGTGAGGCATTTGGAGCTAAGGGTTTTTCACATAAAACATTTTTGCCTGCTTGCATTGCTTTAATTGCTAAATCACAATGATAGTTATTAGGCGCACAAATATCTATTACATCTATATCTGGATCATTAATCATATCTAAGGGATCAAGATATAATTTTTTTATTTGATTTATATTGCCCCAATCTTCAAGAATAGAATTATTAATATCGGAACCTGCTATTAATTCTGCATGTTCTGACATGCGCCAACCAGGTACATGTAACTTTGCAATACCCCCAACGCCAATAATGCCAACTTTTATTTTACTCATAATTATATTTTTTAATTTAGATATTTATCCATTTTTTTTCTTTTTCTGATTGGTAAATTGATTCCATTATACTACTTCTCAATGCTGCTTCTGTAGGAGTAACTAGATTTTTAGTATTGTTATCAATTAATGAATTGAGAAACAAATCAAATGCATGAGGCAATGTTTCTGGTAAATTTTCTTCTATTCTTTCTATTTTTTTACCTTCCTTATTTTCGTTTATAATTAATTGCTCATTCGTTGTTCTTGCGTGAGCTTTCGTTCCACTTACAAAAATAGTATAAGGCTGAGCTACATCTATCCATCCCGCAGCAATACTAGCTATCAACCCGCTTTTAAATTTTATTAAAGCTTCTCCACTTTCTTCACAATCTGGATATTGATTATATACTTTTGTAAAGGTTGCGCTCACTGACTCAACATCAGAAAAAAACCATAAAAGAAGATCTAAAACATGTGTTCCTAAATCACCAAAAGCTCCAACGCCTGCAACCTTAGGATCTGTCATCCATTGATAGTTTTTGAAAATATCCCTCATAAGACCATCGTGACAATTAATGAGTCGAATTCTTGAAATTTCGCCAAAATAATTCGCAGCAATTAATTCTTTAAGTTTTATGTAAACAGGATTGCTTCTCATGAAATATCCAGTTTGAAAAATAATATTTGAAGACTCAATAAGATTTGCCATTTCAAAAGAATCTTTTTTTCCTATCCCCAAAGGTTTTTCTATAAAACAGTTTTTTTTATTCTCGGTAATCTGTTTAACTAATTCATAGTGCAAATTAGTTTCTGAACACACAATAACACCATCTAAATTAGGTTCTTTCAATAAATCAATATAGTTATCATAATTTTTACATTTCAGTTTTTCTGAGTCACTTTTTGACCTGTTCTTGTCTTTGTCCCAAACACCAATACAATTAATTTTAATGTTTGAAATTACCTTAGAAATAAAATTTGGTGTATGAATATGAGAGGTTCCAATAAATGCTATATTTTTCATTACAGTTATAAAAACTACTTATAGAGCACAACACTGATCGACCCAGTGACCTGGTTCAACTTCAATAAGGCCCATTTTTATTTCTCCACCTTTGCAATCTACTCCAGGATTAGGACATCTGGTTCTAAACACACAACCTGGAGGTGGATTTAATGCACTAGGAATTTCTCCCTTTAGTTCTATAGCTTCAGATCTTTTCTCTGGATCAATTGATGGAATAGAAGATAATAGTGCCTTTGTGTAAGAATGTTTTGGATTCTTAAATAATTCTCTTGAGGGTCCCATTTCAACTATGTGCCCCAAATACATAACTGCAACAACATCACATACATGAGCTACTACACTTAAATCATGACTTATGAATAAATAAGTTAAGTTAAGCTCGGTTTGAAGTTGTTTTAAAAGATTTAATATATCTGCTTGTATTGATACATCTAAAGCAGCAACACTTTCGTCTGCTACTATAAATTTTGGATTACTTACTAAGGCTCTTGCAATTGATATTCTTTGTCTTTGTCCTCCAGAAAATGCATGAGGAAATCTTCTTAAATGCTCAATATTTAATCTACATTTTGAAGCAATGTCTCTTACTCTTTCATCAGTTTCTTGTCTTGAGTTTGTTATTTTCATCACTTCTAAAGGCTCTGCAATAATATCTCTCACTGTCATTCTTGGACTTAAAGCAGCATAAGGATCTTGAAAAATTAATTGAGCTTTTTTTCTATATTCTTTTAAATCTTGTTTGTTCATATCTGTTAAATCATAATCTCTTTCATCGTCATGAAAAATAACATTTCCAGAACTAATTTTATTAGCTCCAAGTATTGCTCTACCAAGAGTAGTTTTTCCTGAACCAGATTCACCCACTAAACCAAAAAAAGATCCTTTTTTAATTTTGATATTGATATTGTTTACAGCATGTATTTTTTGTTTTTTTGAAATAAAATTTTCTTGATAATCAAAATTTACTGAAACGTTATTTACTGAAATTAAATTATCACCCATTTTGACCACACTTAATTCCACATTGATCGACCCAGTGACCTGGTTCAACTTCAATTAATTTCATTTCTATTTTACCATCTTTTCCTTCTGGATTATGATGGGGGCATCTAGTTCTAAATACACACCCTGTTGGTCTATCTAATGGACTTGGAATATTTCCAGGTATTGGAGATAACGGTGCGTCTAAGTTATTTATGTCAGGTAAAGCTTGTAATAGCCCTTTTGTATAAGGATGTTTTGGGTTTTTAAGGATCTCATTTACTGGACCTTTCTCCACTACACTTCCCAAATACATAACCGCTACATGATCAGCTACCTGTGCAATAACACCTAGATCGTGAGTAATAAATATTACTCCCATTTGATATTCTTTAATAATATCTTTAATTAGGTTAATTACTTGAGCTTGAATTGTTACATCTAAAGCAGTTGTTGGCTCATCTGCTAATAAAAGTTTAGGCATTGTTGATAGTGCCATAGCTATCATTGCTCTTTGACGCATTCCACCAGATAATTCAAATGCATATTGATTAAACCGTTTTTCTGCATCTGCTATGCCTACTCTTTTTAGCATGTTTATGGATATTGATTTTGCTTCCTCTTTATTAATATTTTTATGAATTAGTAATTGCTCAACCATTTGTGCGCCAATTTTTATTGCTGGAGCAAAACTTGCCATAGGCTCTTGAAAAATCATTGATACTTTACCACCTCTTATTTTTTTTAAGTCTTGCTTAGAGGTAAATTGAAGAACATTTTCGTTGTCTAAAATTATTTCTGCGTCTTCATTATAAGAAGTATTACCTGGATTTAATTTCATAATCGATTTAGCAGTCACAGATTTACCTGATCCGGATTCACCAACTATACCAAGTACTTCACCTTGATCTACAGAAAGAGAGATATTTTCAACTGCAGTAATTCTACCTTCATCAGTATCAAATTTTACATCTAAATTTTTTACTTCTAATAAATGACTCATATTATTTTACCTTATGAGGATCAGCTGCATCACGTAATCCATCCCCCACATAGACAAATGTTAAAATTAATACGACTAAGAAAAATACAGGGATAAAATACCATTGATAGTTTAAAAGTACGTCGGCCTTTGTTGCATTTTGTAAAAGTACACCTAGAGAGTTTACTGGTTCTCTCAAACCAAGTCCTATAAAACTTAAAGCTGTTTCAGATAATAACATGTATGGGAAACTAATGACTAAATCGACAATAATATAGCTCGTGAAACTTGGTAACAAGTGTCTTATAATAATGTGAGTAGATGATGCTCCACAAAGTTTTGCAGCAAGAATATATTCTTGGCTTCTTTCACTAAGTAGATGCGTTCTTACTCTTCTAGCAAGTGTTGGCCATGAAATTAATCCAAGTAAACAGGAAATAAAAAAGAACCTTAATTCAGAACTCCATTCTAATGGCGCAAAGGCAGCAAGACACATAAACAGAGGTATTGGCGGAACCGTTCGAATTGCATCAGTAAACATTTGCAATACACTATCAATCCATCCACCATAGTAACCTGATATTCCACCTATAATTAGGGATAGTACAAATGATATAAAAACACCAAGTGTTCCTACAGCTAGTGAAATATAAATTGCACTCAAGGTTCTGCTAAATAAATCTTTTCCTGCCTTATCTGTTCCAAATATATGAATACCACCTTCTTCAACTCCAAATAAATGAGTATTGAATGTAAAACCTGGAATTTTAAAATCTAAAATTTTTCCTGGAAGATTTATATTAAAATCAAAAACTTTATACTCCCAACCTTCAACAAAAAAATAAACGTATCTTCTTTTTTCAGTATCAGTTTTATAGACCCATCTAAAATTAGTATCAGCTCCTCTATATTTTGTTAAAGTGTGTAAAAATGGCCTTGGTGAAAAACCATTTTCATCCCAAAACATCGGAACCTGAGGTGCTCCGTTTTCATAATCTTTGTCGCGACCATTAATAGTAGGATCATATGGAGATAAAAAATCTGAGAATAGACTACAAACAATCATGAAAAGTAATATTGAACCTGCAATCATTGCCGATCTATTTCCAAAAAAGCGTGTTCTTACTAATTGCATCTGTGTAGCTGTATAATAAGCTTCTTTTTTTTGATTACTAACCTCCACCCATAACTCCTTTTCTTATTCTTGGATCCATTATTGCTAAAATTATATCTGTAACAAAATTAACAAAAACGATTGTTGCTGTAAGTAAAAATATTATTGCTCCAGCTAGTTGCTGATCATTTGATCTAGCCAAAGCTTCTATTAATAAAGCTCCTGCCTCAGTCAAAATTAAAATCAGAGCAACTATTGGAAGTGCACTAAAAATTCTATTTAAATCAAATCCTATTGAATTTATTACAGGTCCTAAAGAATGCTTTGCTGGATATCGCCAAAGCAAACTCATCCCTGATACACCTCTTGCTCTTGCCGCCATTACATATAACTTGTCATTTTCATCTAACATTAAAGCTCTGACAGTTTGTAATGCAAAGGCAGTTGCATTCCATCCTAAAACAAAAATAGGTAGCCATGCTCTACCTAAAAAATCCATTAACTTTGCTGATGACCATGGTTCATTTTCATATTCCTGAGAAAATAATCCTGTCATCGTATCTCCATAATAGATTGTCATAAAAAGCATTATACAAAGTGCTACTAAAAAATTTGGCAATGCTATGCCAAGGTAACTAACAAACTTTAGAGTGTTATCTAATGATGCATATTTTGTCGTGGCTGAAATAATTCCTACGGGTATAGCAATTAAATATGAAAATATTAATGCCACTAAACATATGGTTAGAGATAAAGTAAATCTTCCACTTAATAATTCATTAATATTCATTCTTAGAATACAACTATCACCAAAATCTTGATTGATAACAATGTCAGAAATCCACTTTCCATATCTATAAAGGAATGGTTTATCTAAGCCTAAGCGAATTTTTTCTGCTTCAATATCTTCATAAGTAATTTGAGAGCCTTGAGTATTTTTAAAAGCTAAATATCTTTCAGCACACGTTCCAGGTACTAATTCCATTAAAGAAAAAACTATGAAACAAACAATTAATAAAGTTACAATAGCTAAAAATGCTCTTGTAAATGTAAACTGAACAAAATTAATCATAGCATGATTTCACTTAATTGATTTTTGAGAATAGTAGAAAAAAGAAAAGCGGCAATAAAAAATTGCCGCTTTTAAGTATATTTATAGTTGACTTATTCGTCTAACCACCACTGAGTAGCTAAATATGGATAAGTTCTATAATATTCATAAGAAGTTGTTTTGAATTGTGTAAAGTTTTTCAAAGCATTTCTATGATATGTTGGGAAAGGTGCTTTTACAGTTCCAATTAACAAAGTTTGCTCTGTTAACATTGTTGTAATTTTTTCACCCCACTCATTTGATTCAGGTGTACCTAAAGCATATGATTGAAATTTATCAATACCATCACTTAAATCGTAAACCCATTGAGGAGGTTCTACACCTTCATCACCGTTACTATCAATATAAGCTGCCCACAACATTCCTTGCGTATGGTTAAAGTAGTTTCCAAAAGGCGCTTTGAATGTTTCAGGATCACCTGCAATAATTGCTAATGGTTGACCTTTATCCCATGCATGGACATCTAATGCATTTGAAGATTGTGAACCACGATATTCATCAGGAGTTACCTCTTTAAAAGAAGTTTTAACTCCTACATCGTTCCACATACGAGCAACTAACTCAACTTCTACACCACCTATACCTTGAGTAGCATAGTCAATGTTCATAGCAAAAGGCTCTCCGTTAGGGAGTTCTCTAAAGCCATCACCGTCAACGTCCTTAAGACCAACTTCATCTAGAAGTGCTTTAGCACCATCTGGATCATATTGAGTCATATACATTTTCATATCTTCACGTACGAAATCAGGAGCTGGTGACATACCTGTGAACTGCTCTACAACACCCATACCATAGTAAGCTACATCGTTAATTTCATTTCTATCTAGAGCAATTGACATTGCTTGACGGAAACGAATATCACCGTAAACTTTACGTTTTTCTAAGTCCGGGTGAGTAACATTGAAGCTAAATAGTGCTGCTCCACAACCAGGGTTAATTTGAATATTATACCCTCCAGACTCTGCTCCATCTAATAATTGAGGCGCAGACTCAAGTTGTACAGATTGAGATTTGTAATCAACTTCACCATTAACAAGTTTCAATAATCTTATTTCATTTTCATTGATATATCTCTCATTTTGATAATCAATGTATGGTAATTGATTCCCAGCTGTATCAACTTGGAAAAAGTATGGGTTTGCAGCATATACTCTACCTTCAGTAGTATCTTCAATGGTCATGTAAGCTTCTAAAGAAGGATAAGCAGCATATGGTAAACCATCTACTAACTCTGGATTTCTTAATAATGGAGTTGGAGTATCAGTCCAACCTGAATTCCCATAATAAGCCGCTAAAGCATCCCAGCCATCTGCAAAACCTAAAGCTTGTGCATTCGCATCAGCATTTGAATCAATTTCCGGATGGAATTGTTCTAGGAAATGTGAAGGCATAAAAGCTTGGTTATAAGATGTAGCTAAAGTAGCAAGTAAACCAGGAAATGGAGATGGTAAGTTAAATCTTACTGTTTGATCATCAATTACATCAACAGTCATTGGTTCACCACCAACTAACAGATATGGATATGGTTTTTCACGAATCTTTGGATTCATCATCAAGTCTTCGTACCAAAACTCTACATCTCTAGCTACAAAAGGTTCACCATTTGACCACTTGTGACCTTTACGTAACATGAATGTTAAAGTAGTAAAATCATCATTCCATTCATAATCTTTTGCAACATTTGGAACTACAGTTGACAAGTCATCAGCAAAACGAACTAAGTTAACATGTCGAGTAGAAAGCATATCTGAAGTACCAGCTTCAGTTGCATTAGATAAGAAATTAATAGTGTTTCCATATTTACCAATTGATTCATATGGCACTATAACAAGTGGTTCATCAGGTAATCTATCCTCAACTGGAGGTAGGCTTCCTGGGTTCCCTTGAATTGTTGCATTAATACTTGCAATACTTGGGTTCTCTGAAAACTTCATTGTACAACTAGCTGCACTTTCGTATTCTGATAACTCATATTGCTGTGGATATTTTCCGCCAGTATATGCATCGCTCATGGTTGAGCCTACGCAATGACCGCCTGCAAAAGAGCTTCCACTCCATACAAACATTGCGGAAGAAAATACCAATGCTACGAGTATTTTTTTTAACATATATTTTCTCCTATAAGATAAATTTATCGTATGTATTTTTTTTATACAAATTTGAGCTTTTAGCAAAAATAATTGACAAATTTATTACGTTTTTATTTAAAAAATTGTGTATTTCTTTTTAATTACTTTAGTATTTTGTAGAATATGAAGAAAATCAAAAAATCTGTACTTTTTATCTGTGCTGATCAGTGGCGCTTCGATTGCTTTAGTTTTTTAAATCATGAATATGCTCTCACTCCTAATTTGGATAAATTAGCAAAAAAAAGTGTTATTTTTAAATCACACTTTGCAGGTATTGTTCCATGTGGTCCTTCGAGAACTACAATGCTGACTGGTTTATATCCATTTATACATCGTTCAGTATATAATGGTGCTCCTCTTGATAAAAGATTTACAAATATTGCAAAAGAAGCTCGAAAATTAAATTACAATCCAAGTCTTTATGGATACACCGATACTTCTTGGGATCCAAGATACTTAGATCCAAAAGATGAAAAAAATTTTACTTACGAATCACCAATGGAAGGGTTTGATGATGGCTGTGTTTTACCAGGAGGAAAACCGGAACCTTGGGCTAACCATCTTAATCAAAATGGTTTTGAAATTAATAAAGCAGAAGATCTGTACAAAGGAAGAAAGCCAAAAGATGATCAAGCATATATTTATGAGCCATATTATATTCCAACTGAATTTTCAGACACCGCATTTTTAGCAGACAAAGTTGTTAATGATTTAAAAAAAGTGAAAGATCCATTTTTTATGCATGTATCTTTTTTAAAACCACACCCGCCCTTTCATATAGCTGATCCATGGTTTAGTAAATTTAATCCAGATAATATTAATTTATCTAAAAATGATATTTCACTTAAAGAATTATCAAAAAAACATCCTCTACTTGAAGAATTATGCAAAAAATTTTTATTAAAAGAAAATTTCTCTGAAATTAATTATGATCTTTTAAAAGATCAAGACATCAAAAATATTATGAGTGTCTATTTTGCAATGTGTGCAGAAGTTGATTTTAATATTGGTAAAATTTTAAATGCTCTAAAAGAATCAGGGCAAGAAGAGAATACAATGATAATATTTACCAGTGATCATGGAGAAATGTTAAATGAAAATAATTTATGGGGAAAATTAGGTTGGTGGGACTCCTCTTATAGAATTCCATTATTTATTTATGTACCTCAAAACAATCCAAAAGAGATTAACCATTTAACAGAATCTGTAGATGTTGCTCCTACAATTTTAGAATGGCTTGGTGGTGACATCCCCATTGATTGGAATGGTCAATCACTGATGCACAATATCAATAATAAATACGAAAAATCACCTAATAAAGAATATGTTGTTTTTGATTATGATTTTAGAGAAAGTACTTCATTTGTTATAGATAAAAAATTAGCACCCGAACAATGTAATCTATCAGTCATTAGAAATAATAAATGGAAATATGTTCATTTTCCTTCATTACCATGTTTATTATTTGATTTAGAAAATGATCCTAATGAAATTAATAATTTATCTAGGGTAAAAGAATTTCAAGACATTAAAAATGATTTAGTATCAAAATTGCTAAGTCACCGCATGATTCATCAGGAACGACAGTTATCGAATACTAAACTTTCTAGTTCAGGTGTTAATACAAATTCTGGACCATTTAGCAGAAAAATGGAATAATTAAGATATGTTAACGACTGTTATAGGCGCTTATCCTAAACCAAGCTACTTAAAAATAACTGATTGGTTTAATGCTTCTGGTGGTACAGATACAGAATATCCAACTAAATTTTATGAAGATGAAATAAAAAAAATGGGCGATAATGTTGAAGAGTTATTTAATAAAGCTACCAAAGAAATAATTAGTGATCAGGAAGAATGCGGTATTGATATCCTAACCGATGGTGAAGTTAGAAGAGAAAATTATATTCACTATCATTGTAGATATTTAGAAGGAATTGATTTTACAAATCTCACAGAAAAAGTTGCTAGGACAGGAAATTACAAATGCTGGTTACCAACAATAAATTCAAAAGTTAAAGCAAAAAAATCTTTTTTAGTTGAAGAGTGGAAAAAAAATCAGAGTTTAACGAATAAAGATTTAAAAATTACTATACCTGGACCAATGACTATAACAGACACCATAGCAAATACATTCTATGATTCAGATGAACATATGGGTGAAGACTTAGCTGATGCTATTAATGTAGAAATTAAAAGATTGGTTGATGTAGGATGTAAATATATTCAAGTCGATGAACCGTTGTTTGCTAGAAAACCAGAAAATGCTCTTAATTTTGGAATTAAAAACCTAGAAAGATGTTTTAAGGATATTAATAATCAAAGTATTGAAAAAATTACTCATATTTGTTGCGGCTATCCTGATAAATTAGATGCAGTAGATTATCCAAAAGCGCCTTTAGATTCTTACAGTAAAATTAGTAAAGCTTTAGATGAGTCAATTATAGATACAGTTTCTATAGAAGATGCTCATCGATATAATGATTTAAATTTTTTAAAAGATTTTAAACAAACAAAAGTTATTTTTGGTTTAGTAAAAATAGCAAGTTCACAAGTTGAGACTAAAGAAGAAATTGTCTCAAGAATAAATGATGCATTAAAGTTTATTGATAAGGAACAATTAATTGTTGCTCCTGATTGTGGCCTTGGTCACTTACCTCGAGATTTGGCAAAAGTAAAATTAAAGATAATGGTAGAAGCTTCTAATAGTTTTTAGTGTACTAAAGTTTCTGGATTAGCATAATCATAATTTAAATCATCAGCAATAGCTTTATATGTAACGGCACCTTTAAAAATATTTAAACCATTCATAAAATTTTTATCATTTTTCAACGCATCTTTAAAACCATTAGAAGCTAAGTTTTGAATAAATGGTAAAGTGACTGCATTTAAAGCAAGTGTGGAAGTTCTAGGAACTCCCCCTGGCATATTTGCAACACAATAATGAACTACATCATCAACAACATATGTAGGGTTTGCATGAGTTGTTGGTTTACTAGTTTCAACACAACCACCTTGATCAATTGCAACATCAACAATTACAGATCCACTTTTCATCTCTTTTATCATGTCCTTAGTTATAATCTTTGGAGCATTAGAGCCTGGAACAAGCACACCACCAATTAGTAAATCACATTCAGAAATATAATCTTTAAGATTTATTTTATCACTGTGTAGTGGTTCTATTTTATCACCAAATTTTTCTTGTAATTCTTCTAATCTTTTTTCTGATTTATCAACGATGAAAACTTTTGCTTGCATTCCGGTAGCAATTATTGCTGCATTTTCACCTACAACACCCCCGCCTAAAATTAAGACATTTCCAGGTTGAACCCCAGGCGCACCCCCTAAGAGTAAACCACTTCCCCCCTTATGTTTTTCAAGTGAATACGCACCAGCTTGAATCGACATTCTGCCGGCTACAGCACTCATAGGTGCAAGAAGTGGTAATTTATTATTATGATCACTTACTGTTTCATAAGCTATACAAATCGAATTTGAATCAATTAAACCCTTTGTCAATTCTGGAGCTGCTGAAAGATGTAAATATGTAAACAAAATTTGGTTTTCTCTTATCATTGCTACTTCATTCATTAGAGGTTCTTTAACTTTTACAATCATTTCAGAATCATTGAAAATATCCTCTGCTGAATTTACAATTTTTGCACCTGATAATTCATAATCACTATTGGAAAATCCAGCACCAATACCGGCATCTTTTTGAATTAATACTTTATGTTTATTATTTACTAATTCTTTAACACTTTGCGGAGTAAGCCCAACCCTAGACTCCTGAGCTTTAATCTCAGAGGGAACACCTATTTTCATTATCTGTCATGCATATAGTTTGAGATACCTGTTCTTAATTTTTCAATTATCTCATCAATATGTTTTTTTTCACAAGTAAATGGAGGTGCAACAATTAAACAATCACCCGTTGCTTTCAAGCTTAAACCTGCTTCAAATAATTTTTTAAAACAAGCATATCCAGCTTTGCCTAAACGCTCATCCATTTTAATATCAATTCCTCCCATCATTCCATATCCTCTTATATCAGTAATGATATCTAAGTCTTTCAAAGTAAATAAACCATCTAAGAAATATGGAGACATATCTTTTGCTCTATTAAATAAATCTTCTTTCTCGATTATATCTTGCATTGCTAAACCTGCTGCCATTGAAACAGGTATAGCAGAATAAGTATAACCATGAAAAAATTCTATAGCTCCTGTAGGTGAAGCATCAACAATAGTGTCATAGATATGATCACGTGAAGCTACTGCTCCTAAAGGCACAACACCATTAGTAATTGCTTTAGCCATTGTCATAATATCAGGACAAACATCAAAAGCTTGGGCTGCAAATGGAGCGCCCATTCTTCCCCAGCCAGTAATAACTTCATCAAAAATTAAAAGAATTCCGTGTTTGTTACAAATTTCTCTTAGCCTTTTTAAATATCCTTTTGGCGGAACTAAAGTTCCTGTTGATCCTGCTACTGGCTCAACAATACATGCTGCAATATTTTCAGCACCTATGTTACCAGCAATTCTTTCAAGATCATCTGCTAGATCAGCACCTGTTTCAGGTTCGCCTTTTACAAATAGATTTTCAGGTAAATGAGTATGTCTTAGATGATGTACATTTGGCATGAGAATATTTGAGAAAGTTTTTCTATTAGCAATCATTCCGCCAACAGAAATTCCTCCAATATTCATTCCATGATAACCTCTTTCTCTTCCTACTATGTGAGATCTATGACCTTCTCCTTTTGCTTTAAAATATGCTATGGCTGTTTTTATTGCTGTTTCAACAGCTGAAGAACCACAAATAGTAAAAAATATTTTATTTAAATCTTCGGGCGTATGTTTTGAAACTTTTCTAGCTAAATCAAATGAACCACCAAAACCTTGTTGAAATGGTTGAACATAATCTAATTGTTCTAATTGTTTAGATACTGCTTCTCTTATTTCTGGTCTTGAATGACCCGCTGGACTACAAAATAATCCTGAGCTAGCATCAATTAATTTATTTCCATAATGATCAGTATAATAAACACCTTCTGCCTTAACCATTAATCTTGGACTATTTTTATAGTCTCTATTGGATGTAAATGGCATCCAATGTTCTTCTAATGAATTAGGTATTTCAGTTCTTTTTTCTAAATCCATTTTTTTCCTTAATAATGATTGAGTATATGAAATTATTGATAAATCAAAGAATAATTCTTTCACAATAAAGAAATATCATAGGAAAAATTGTAGCAGTGGTATAGAGAGAATACCAAATATGAGCACATTACCAGAAGATCTTAAAAGTAAAGCTTTAGAGACTCCTAACATACCCGCTGCTGTCGTATGCCCCAATCAAGAAAGCATCTTATCAGCTGTAATTGAAGGTAAAAATATGGACCTCATCGATCCAACATTGATTGGAAATAAAAGTTTAATTATCGAAACGGCAAAAAATTTCAGTTTGGATATTTCAAATTTTAATATTGTAGAGGCTAAAGATGAAGAGGAAAGTGCTTCAGTTGCGTGTCAAATGTCTAATGAAAATAAAAGTAAAATCATAATTAAAGGGAATCTCCATACTGATATTTTAATGCGCTCTTATTTAAAAAAAGAATTTAATTTACTTGATGGTAGACGATTAAGTCATATTTGGCATATGACTACACCACAACTTAAAAAACCTCTTTTTATCACTGATGGTGCCCTAAATGTTTTACCAAGAGTTGATATAAAATTACAAATTCTTAAAAATGCTGTTCAGTTTTATAACAAACTAAACAGTAATAAACCAAAAGTTGCAATTTTATCAGGTACAGAAGATCCAATTGAAAGTATGCCAAGTTCAGTCGATGCAAAAAAAGTTATGGAACTTGCGTCTGAAGAAAAAATTAATGCATTTATTCATGGTCCGCTTGCTTTTGATAATGCGGTTTCTGAAGAAGCGGCTACAATAAAAGGTATCAAAAATGATGTTGCTGGTAATGCTGATATATTATTAGTACCTAATTTAGAAACTGGAAATTCTTTATCTAAAATAATGGTTTATTTTATGAAGGCATGTGCTGCAGGAATAGTAATTGGTGGTAAAGTTCCAGTTGTTGTTCCTAGTAGAGCTGATACTAAACATTCTAAACTTGCATCAATTATGGCAGCTGTTGTTGCTGCAAATAATTAATTAATAAATAAATTTTAAGTCGAATGCTTTTAAGACATTACTTTTTAATTTTAATAATCACTTTTTTATTTGGAAGTGCCTATCCAGTTCAGAAAGTTATTTTTAATGAAAATGTACCCCCATTATTAATGGGAAGTTTAAGAATGTTAGTGGTTTTTATATGCCTTTCACCTTTTTGGAGATTTAGAATTCCTGAAAAAAAATATTGGCTACCACTTCTCTTTTTTTCAATCTCTATGGGTTTTTTAGCAAATGTCTTTATGACATTATCATTAAATGAAGCAAACATAGTTTCTCCAATAATAATTGGTTCTCAACTGGCTGTACCATTTGCAATATTATTAAGCTCATTTTTTTTAAAAGAGAAAGTGAGTATTAAAAAATGGGTACTAATATTTATTTCTTTTTTTGGCATCATTTTATTGGGCTTTGATCCATTAATAAGAAATGAAATTTTTGCATTATTCTTAATTACGTTAATGGCATTCTTCTATGCTAGTGCACAAGTATTTTCCAGGTACCTAAAAGATTTAGAAGTTACTCTCACAAATGCGGTAATGGGACTAGTTGGATTTGTATTACTAATTATTTCATCATCAATTTTTGAAGGACAAACAATAAACGAAATAAAAAATATTAGTTTTCAGTCATGGTTATTAATATTGCATTCAGGTATCTTTGTTTCAATTGCTGCACACATGTCGATGTTTTATTTGTATAGGATGTACCCTGTTAATAGAGTATTTCCATTTTACGCTTTATTTCCTGTATTTGGTGTGTTGTTAACATTTATGATTTTTTATGAAATACCAACTTTAATTACTTTTATTGGTGGTGTAATCGTAATCGTAGCAACTTATTTTATAAATAAAGAAAATTAAATTTTGATTATTTAGCTGTCCATCCTCCATCAATTACTAGTGATGAACCAGTCATCATTGATGCAGCATCTGAAGCAAGATACACTACAGCACTAGCAATATCACTTTCTGTTGCTACTTTTCCTAAAGGTATGTTTTCAATTACAGATTTTTTGAAACTTTTATCTTTAAAAAATTTTTTGACCATTGGGGTTTCCACAAATGTAGGACAAACGGAATTAACCCTAATGTTGTGCTTAGCCAAATCAATAGCCATCCCTTTGGTGAGACCTTCAACACCAAACTTAGTCATATTATAAACACTTCTAAGAGGAGCTCCTACTTTACCTAACTGAGAAGAGATATTTATTATTGATCCACCAATTTTTTTTCTATTTTTTGTTTTAAGCATAACTTTTGTAGCTAATTGAGCAATATCGAATGATGCTTTAATATTAAGATCAACCACTTCACTCATGTCTTTTCTTTTAATTTTGGTGAAATATTCAGGTCTATTTGTGCCAGCATTATTTACTAATATGTCTAATTTATTGATTTTAGAAAATATTTTTTTTATTTCTTTTAAATTAGTTACATCACACACATAATAACTACATTTCTTTTTGAGTTTTTTAATTTTGTTTTGAACAATTAAAAGATCTTTTTCTGTACGACTAAGAATAATTACATTTGCACCTGCTTCTGCTAACGCTATAGCACATGCTTTACCTATGCCTTTGCCTGACCCTGTCACAAGAGCAGTCTTATTTTTTACATTAAAATTTTTTAGATACATTTGATCTGATTATTTACAATGAAAAAATAGATTGATCTAATAAATTCATTTTTTTAATACACATTTGAAAACTATCTTCCAAATGGTAATCACCTGGAAACCCAATGCATTTAATTCCAGCACTTACGGCAGAATTACTACTTTCTTCAGTATCCTCTATTGCAAGACAATCTTCTGGCTGTAAATTTAATTTATCCAATGTAACTTTATAAATTTCTGGATGTGGTTTTTCATTTTGTACAAATGATTTATTACCAATGAACTCAAATTCTTCTTTTGAAATTTGACCGGAAAGACTTTCAAATACTGCATCGACATTATTTAAAGTTGTAGAAGTTGAGAAAGCAAGTTTAATATTATTATCTTTTGTATACTTAATTATTTCATCAACACTCTTTCTTAATTTTTGTTTATTCTGAATAATGTACGAGCTAAAGATTTCTGTTTTTCTGTTTCTAATTTGTGAAGCATTTACATTAACATTATTTTTTTCAGCAAAATCTTCTACTCTTTTTGTCCCACCAGATTTTTTTAACAAAATCTTATAATCTTGCTCATCCCAATACCAATCAAGTCCAGTTTCTTTAAAAGCTTCATTAAATGAGTTACGTTGAATGTTAGAAGATTCAATTAGTGTCCCGATAGATCCAAATAAAATTGCTTTGTATTTCATAAGATTAGAAATTTATTATCAGCCTTTTACTGCTCCAGCAGTTAAACCACTTATTAATTGTCTCTGGAAAAACATGATTATCATAAAAAGTGGTGCAGTTGCTGAAACAACGCTTGAGACTGCCCACATATAATTTCCACTATGTTCAATTGTGCCCAAATAAGCATTAATTTTAGGAACCATAGTATAATTCTGCTGATTTAAAAGAAGTGAAGTAACTGTAAAATCATTATAGGCTAACATCATACTGAATAAACCTGCTGTAACAACTCCAGGCCACATAACAGGCATTATAACAAAGCGAAACGCTTGAAAATATGAACAACCATCAATTAGTGCACTTTCATCTAACTCTTTAGGAACTGTTTTAAAGAAGGAATAAAGCAACCATAATGTAAAGGGTTGATTGATTGCAACTAAAACAATTATGGTAGTTGGAAGTATGCCCCAAACGTTCAATTGGAAGAAAGGAAACAGATAACCAGAAACTAATGTAATGTGTGGCATCGCTCTAAAAATCAAGGCAGCTATTAAAATCCAAAAAGTATATTTATATGTCGATCTAGACAAGGCATAAGCACCTAATGTTCCTAAAAATAAAGAGATCGTAACAACTGAAACAGTAATAATAATTGTATTCATTGTTGCTTTCCAAAATTCACCTTCAGTCCAAGATTCTACATAAGCCTTGACTGTAGAAGTATCTCCTGTTTCAATTAAAGTATTAACTCCTGTGACTGCAAACATCCAATCAGCTCTTGAGAAAAAGTCAGCTTTTACTTTAAATGATCCCCAGAAGGTCCATATAAAAGGAAACACGGAAACAATTAACCAAGCAAGAATAAAAAAACTATTTATTAAAATTAGTTGTTTTGAGTATCTATTAATTTTTGATTCCATATTATCTTTCTGTCCTAAATTCTCTCCATGTTCTTATAAGTACTGGTGTTAGTAGAATTGCTACACCAATAATAGTTAACATAGATGTTGCTCCGGCAGACCCAAATAACATTTTGTTTTCACTTCTTAAGTCGTTATAAATCATCCAAGAAAGTGATTGAGCAACTCCTTCAGCAGCGAAACCAATTATTGGCTCAAGAACCCTAAAATTATCCATTAGACAAATTAATATAATAAATGTTGCTACCGGATAAAGATGTGGAATAACAATGTGTCTGACTCGTTCATATCTTGAGGCGCCATCTATGATCGCTGCTTCAATTGGATCTTGAGGAACAGTTTGTAAGGCAGCATAAAAGACAACAAAAGCAAATGGTGTATTATGCCAGATCCCATAAATAATCAGAGTAATCCAAGTCAATTGACTTGAAGACTTTAGTGATAGATTTGGATCATCAAATAAGAATTGAATGAATGAACCTAATATTCCTTTAGCATCTATCATCCAAAATAAAACGAGAGACCCAATCAATGGTGTTACTATCATGGGCAGTATAACACCAAAAATGGTTGGGCCTTTTAAGCTTTTTGTAATTGTATTTACACTTAAAGCAACAATGAAACCTAAAACTACAACTGGTGGTGTAACTGCAAAACAAAATGTCAGTGTAAATAAAAGTGCTTTGTAAAAAGGTAAATTTAGTAAGATATCTGTAAACTCAGCTATCGATGAGGAATTAGTCCAAGCCTCTTTAATTTCATCAAAAGCCAAATGGTTTCTATCTCCGTATGTTCCTAAACCATTAAATCTTCCAAGAGGTTGTTCTTCTTGTAATTTTGTAGTGGCCTCAATATCTACTTTAGTTTCAGTTTTACATCCAAATGGATCACATTTTTCTACTTCCATTAAAATTTGTTCGGGTTCAATATGAAGAGATTGAAAAAAACTAGAAATAATTGGAAGGCCAATAAATAATAGCATTGCCAATCCACTTGGAAAGAAGAACCAAAAAAATGTTCTGTGGGGCATCTATTTCTTGCTAAAAAAAAAGTGGAACATAATAATGTTCCACTTTATCATAAATAATTATACGGTTTATAGAAAACCTTGCTCAGTAGCTTTTGCTACATAAGCAGCTTCTACATCCGCTAATGCTTTTTCAGCAGACTCATTTCCTTGAAGGAATTCAACAAGTTCTGTACTCAAAGCACCATGTAATAGACTCATGTATGGTAAGCTTGGATAAGGTGTTGCACCTCTGTTAGCAGCATCAACAACTGGTCCTGCTGTATCTCCAGGCGAATAACCATCAATCAACCAAATTGTTGCATTTGGATTAGCATTTGCCATTTCTGTTGAAGTTGCTGCACCTAAAAGAGCTCTAAAAGATGCTTCTGCATTTTCATCAGAAGTATTTGTTGCAATTCCAAATCCATCCCACCATAGAGTTGTTGCTGGTTTACTTCCACCACCTACAGATGGAGAAGGAGCTAATCTAGTATCAGCTTTAATTGCTTGATCACCTTCATCATCTAACAATGAAGCTGCACCTGAATTCCAGATATGCATTAATGCAACATTACCAGACTCCCATTCTTCTTTAACTGCATTTGTATCTTGAGTTAAGAAATCAGGGTTACTTACTTCTGTTAATCTTTTAAGCATGTTAAGAGCAGCTACACCTTTAGCGTTATTTACACTAACTTCAGCTGTTCCAGCTTTAAAGAAATCACCTCCATGACCAAGGTACATGTTTACGAACTCTTGACCTAGGTTCCATCCAGATTTAAAAGCACCAGCATATGGGTTAGCCATTTTACCAGAAGCTTTAATTTTTTCTGCAGCTGCAATTACTTCTTCATATGTTGAAGGAACTGCGATACCTAAATCATTAAGAATACTTTCTCTGTACCAAAGATGCTGAGCATTAGCCATGAAAGCTATTGCATAGATCTTTCCATCAATCACGATTTTTTGATTGTCTTGTAATGCACTTCCGTATTTAGCAACTAAATCATCAAGTGGACGAATTAAGTTATCATTCATTAAAGTTGTAATTGAACCATTAGTTACAAGTTTAGCAGAGAATTCAGCTGGGTTAGCTGATAGGGCCGCAACTTGTAATTTATTATGATCAACGGAATGAGTTACAGAAAAATCTGCACTAGGTCCTGCACAACTTTTTACTTCATCCATGAAAATTCTGTATGTTGTAAATTCGTTTGCTAGAATCTTTATTGATCCATCTGTTACTCCACAAGGTGAATGCCCGCCGGCGTATGCACTTGTGCTAACAAATGTGAACAATAGAGCTATTAATAGTTTTTTCATATATTTCCCCTTATTAATAAAGTGTGAAATTCACATTTAAGTATAAATCCTTTATATTGGTATTAGAAAATAATGCAATAATATGAATTGATATTCAAGATTTTGAATATTGAAATGGGGGGATAATTCATGAGTTTTAAAAAGACTGCGACATCACAGGACGTAGCAAAATTAGCAGGAGTATCCCAATCAGCAGTTTCCAGATGTTTTACTAAAGGTGCAAGCATTTCTAGCAGGACAAAGTTGAGAGTCTTGGAAGCAGCTAGAAAATTAAAATATAAAGCACCTAATATATCTTCTAATTCAGTATCTAGTGATGATAGTGGATTAGTGGCTGTCATTTTACCTTACGTTACAAGCAGATATTATCCAGAAGTTTTAATTGAGTTACATGAAGCACTTAGGAATGGAGGCTTTAGAATTTTATTAATTACGACTGATGATGGTGAAGAATTAGATGAAAAATTAATACAGCCATACTTAAAAGAAAAACTTATTGCTATAATATCAGCCACAAAACCTACTGAAAAATTTGTTGAAGATTGCAATCAAAAAAGAATACAGTTTATTGCCTATAATAGAAGTTGGAATATACCAACAATAAGTTCCGTTGCGTGTGATCATCGTAATGGAGGAGAAATAGTTGCAGAATATTTTATAAAGAAAAACCATAAAAATATTGGCCTCATTGAAGGGCCAAAAGGATCTTTTGTTAGCGATGAGCGATGCAAAGGTTTTAAAAATTATCTTAAAAATAATAAAAAAATTAAATTAAATATTGAAAAAGGTTTTTTTACTTATGAAGGTGGATATCAAGCAACTGAAAAAATTTTTAATAAAAACATAAGTGCAATATTTTGCGCTGATGACACAATGGCATTTGGGTGTTTAGATTATATTAAAAAAAATACTTCATTAAAAACACCTTCTCAATTAGAAATTATTGGTTATGACGATATATCTATGTCATCATGGGAATCATATAACCTGACAACTGTCAGACAGCCTATTAGACAAATGTCAAAACTAGCAACTCAATTAATAAATGAATTTATTAAGGATCCAGATTTTGAACCTATAAATCATATTGTACAGGGAAGACTTATAAAAAGAAAAACTACAAAATAATTTATTTAAATTTTAATCCCATCTGTTCGAAAACACCATGATTATCTACCATAACGTAATTATCTAAAAACTTTCCGTCTTTAATGGTCCAAAAATCTGAAAATTGCATTTTGATAGATTTGCCTGTTGGCTCTACTCCAAGATATGTTCCACTATGTGTGCCTGTTAGAAATCCCGTTGCACTAATCCACTCACCTTCAGCAACCACAATATCATTTTTTACATGATAATCTGGAAATGCTTCATAAAAAGGTTTTAGAACTTTATATTTAAAATTATCTATACCATGGATATCACCAAAACCTGGAGGACCATGCCAGACCATATCATCATGCCAGTATTTGTGTTGTGCTTCTAGATCTTGAGCATTAAGTGCTTCATACATATCAGCTAATAATTTTTTACTTTCATCTAAAGTCATTTTTTATCTCCCAAAATTTGCATTAGAATTGCAAGCTCATTAAAACCAGTCCACTCTTTAATAATTTTATTATTTTTAATTTCCCATTGAGTGATTCCCCACAAATACACTTCTCTATTAGATGGTTGGCCATACGAACCATTCCCTTTATGCGTTCCTACTGCGCCCCAACGAACCGATACTAAATAACCGTCTTTTGTATTTCCCATCCAGTATAAATCTTCAATACTAAGTGCAAGATCAGGAAATGAAGCTAAAAGTGAAATTATAAATTTTCTTAATTGAAAAATTCCTTTAAATTTACGACCAGTTGAACCTTCAAATTCTACCTTACTCGAGTATGCTTTATTTATTGCAGAAAAGTTTCGTCTATTCCAAATTGTATCATAAACTGCATGAACAAACTCTCTTACATTTGTAATTTTATCTGGAATATCAAAACTAATTGGTTTTAATTTAGAAATATTTCTTGTTGGTTTAAAGTTTTTAAAATGAGGGGCATAGGGTCCTGCAATTCCCTCATCAACAAGTTGCTTGGCAACCTGATTTAAATCTAATCCGAGTTGTTTAATTAAACCTGCTGTATCGTAGACAACATTTTCGTAATAAATTTCATTATTTTTGGCTACACAATTAGCAATACAAAATAATCTTACTTTTTTACCAGTTGGTTTGGAAAATTTGCTAAATCCTGTATTTGTTCCAGTAATAATTGTTCTATGCGAAGTATGAAAACTTGCATTTTCATCCCCTGCCCAAATAACTTCATCTGCAAATAATCGAATATCTGGAAAGGCGTTGTTTGTGTGTACAGTATCAGCTACTATTTTTTCAAATCCAGATTGTAAACCAAATTCATCCCAAACTCTGCAATCTTTACTGTAGGTGTCATAGATGTAGCCAATATTTTTTTCTTCCCAGATTTGATATGTAATCCTTACAATATAATCGATTATATTTTTATACTGATCCTCAAACCCCTTCATTGATTGATGTTTAAGTTTTTTTGGTTTTGGATTTAATGACTTAGCTGTTCCTCCACCACCGTATGCTTTTAATGAAATATCATAACTCTTAGGCATATGATGATCTTGAAGGGCTTCTGGTCTTTTATCTATAATTTTATTAAATTTCATAATTTGTATTTGTAATGAGATACATTTAAAAATATTTCAAAGCAATGAAATTTTATTCAAAAAAATGAATATTGTCTTTTTTAGTTTATTAATATAATCAAAATGGAATGACTGATCTCCAAGCAGAAAAAAAATTAGTATTAGATTATTTTAATGAAATAAATAGTTGCAACATTGATTCATTATCTGAAGTTATATCCAAATACGCATCAGAAGATTTTAGTATGAAATGTACCCACCCATTCAACGAACTAGGTAGTATAGATCTTGTTGCTAATAATCTTTGGAAACCAATTAAAGATTCATTTTCACCTATACAACGTCGATTAGATATATTTTATGCTGGGATAAATTCATTAGATAAAAATAAAGGGAAATGGATCTCCAGCATGGGTCATTTCATGGGTGTTTTTAATAAACCGTTTGTAGGTCTTAAACCAAATTATAAATCTACTTTATTAAGATTTGCTGAATTTTATAAAGTGGAGAATAATAAAATTACTGAAGGAGCAATTTTTTTAGATGTAATGAATTTAATGCAGCAACTAGGTCTTTCTATAATTCCTGAATCTACAGGTCTCGTTTGTGTAACACCAGGGCCAATGAATCATAAAGGTTTAAAATTTGATATTTCTAATGAAAGTGAAAGTCAAAAAACATTGGATTTAATTCATAGAATGCGCGATCGACTTGTTAAAGGATCCAAAATGCAATCTTATAAAGAAGAATTAGAATTAGATTGGCATAATGACATGATTTGGTGGGGACCAGGAGGTATAGGGGCTTCATATACTATTGATGGTTATCAAAAAGGTCACACAAAACCATTTCAAGATGGTTTAGAGTTTGTTCGTTTCAATGGACACATACTTAGTAGCTCTGAAGATGATCTTGGAGGTTGGTTTGGTTGGCCAAATTTAATTATGAAACCTAAAGGAGAATATTTAGGATTAACAAATGCAAGTGATATTGAATCAGAAATGAGAGTTGTAGATTTATATCGAAGAGATGGAGATAAACTAGCTGAAAACTGGATCTTTATTGATCATTTACATTTTTTAAAAAAACTAGGAGTGGATCTTTTAGAAAGAGCAAAATTTTTAAATCAGTAATTAGATAACTTTTGAGGCAAGTTTAGTACCCTCAACTAATGCATGAAGCTTTTCATAACAAATTTTTTCATCAATTTTTCCAAAACCAGCAAATGTACTAAAACCACAATCTGTCCCTGCCATTAATTGATCTTTTGGAATGACTGTAGAAAACTGAATTAATCTATCTGCAACAACTTCTGGATGTTCAACAAAATTAGAGGTTGAGTCGATTACACCTGGTACTAAGACTTTATCTTTTGGTAACTTTATATCTTGAAAAACTTTCCATTCATGTGCGTGCCTAGGATTAGAAGATTCAATGAGAAAGTATTTTATCTTTGATTTCAAAATTATAGGTAATATTTTCTCTAGAGCAATATCGTGTGTATGGGGTCCTTCATAATTGCCCCAACATATATGCATTCTAGTTTGCTCAACATCTACATTAGATAATGCTGAGTTTAGGCATTCAATTTGTAGTTCTGCACGTTTTATAAACTCATATTCAGATAAATTTTTAAAATTCATATGTCTTGCTAAAGCAAGATCTGGGCAATCTAATTGAACTTGGATATCTGATTTTGTTATTAGCTCATATTCTTTAGCCATAATATTAGATAATTTATCCAAATATTCATCTTCGGTACTATAAAATTTATTTGGCATAAAAACATTTATGACGCCAGGTGATGCTGAGTTCATAAATGCATGTCGGTGATTAAGTTTATCAAGTGAATTTTTAAAATTATTTATGTCCTGTAGAAGAGACGTTTCATCTTTTACTTTTAATTCGTTTGTACAACATGGTCTAGTATAAGTTGGCGTGCCACCACTTTTAGCAATCTTTTCTTTGTATTCTGGAAAATCATCAAGATCAGCAGGTGCTCTTCTTTCGCTTTCACCTGAGAACCCATCAATTCTGTCTTTAATATATGTAGCGTAGCTAATTTTACTCATCTCCCCATCACTGACAAAATCAATTCCAACATCAAGTTGACTCTTAACAACACTTTCCACGTTATTTTTTAATACTTCATCAAAACTACTTTGACTAAATTTCTCTCCTTTATCTTTTGCAAATAAAAATTCTGAAAGTTCTTTTGATCTAGGAAGACTTCCAACATGTGTTGTTAAAATATTAGACATTTAAATTAACCTGTTTTTAATAAAATCTGTTTCCAGATCATAGTTTCATCATAGAGAACCCATTCATTTTTAATACCTCTTTCTCCAAATTCAACATGATTAATACCCATTATATAAATTTTCGAATTAGAGGCTTTCCCAAAAAGACCATCTCCTTCATGTTTACCTACCATAGACCATCGAACTGAAGCTTTTTTAGGTTCATATTTTTCTTCTTTAAAAGCAATGTGCTCAACGGAGAACAGTGCGTTAGGAAAAGCATCTCTTAATTGTTTCCAAAATTTTATTACCTCCTCTCTACCATAGTGAGTATTTCCCCCTGGTTGAAATTGCTGTATGGCTCTGTCATAATTATCATTTATTGTTTTCTCTAAATTGATGTTCATAATAGAGGTTAATATATTTGCATATAATTCTCCAATGTTACCAGATGCTAATATAGGAGATTTATAAATTGATTTAACAGGTGTATTTTCATCAAAGGGTTTACTAGCTTTTTCAGGACCACCCTCATCTTTAATAAGATTGCTTGCAAATTTCTTGGGGTCAATTCCAATTTGTCTCACAATTGCTCCTTGATCTCTCACAAGCCACTCATCATAAACTTGATTATTCATGCATGCACAATCAGCGATAGTTCGGTAATATAGTTTTTTTCCTGTTGCTTTCCCATACATCCCATCAACAGAATGAGTAGAGGTTGACAAAATGCGATGCGATGAAAAATATCCCTCATCATCATTTCCTGTCCAAATTATATCTTCACCTAAAAGTGTTCTATCGGGAAATAGTTTTTTACTAGCATAGGTACTTTCAATTACTGGGTCTGCACCATAAATTACTCCAGATGGAGATCTTGTAGGTGTGGGGAGGCTTACATTTGGAGTATCAGCATAATAATCTCTTATTGCTTCAACATCGTTTTTTTCCCAAATTTGATATGTGATCTTTAAAATATAATCAGGAAAATCTTTGAATTGTGCATCAAATCCTTTCATATAATTAATATTTAATTAGTTTGTCGTATTATAAATAAATTACCATCATGATCACTTATCTGTCTTATTGAACGAAGTGAATTTTTTGGAACAGAAAAAGTATCTTTTTCTTTAATTACAACTTTGTCTCCATCACAATCTATTTCCCATTCACCAGATAAACAATGATACACTTCTGATTTCTCCAGTTTGTATTCATGTATATGAGCACTCTTGCCGTTGAGAAGTGAAAGGCTAAAACCTGTTACATGAGGTATATTAGGGGTAAAAGATTTATCATGAATTCGAAACTGATCAATGTAGTTGATAATTTTATTAGATTGATAGTTATCATCATCGACAAAATATTTATCTTTATCATTAAATCGAATAACAAACTTTTCTATGTCTTCTGAAGAGTAATGATCGAAACTCTCTAATTCATTATCTTCTAGTGGCTGAATAATTTTAGTTTCATCTGATATTTTTTCCTTCTCTGTGTCGATTAAAGAATTATCATTCATTAATACCATGCCAGATTCTTTTGCATCTTTTAAAAGTTTAGGTGTCCAAGTAATAACGCCTGGATCATTTTCACCTAACACAACAAACATTAAAGCTTCTTCATCACTTACATTTTGAAAACCCCTAAACATGTTTGTAGGAAAAGAAGCGATGTCACCTTTTTTTAGTATTACTTCTCCTTCTGTGCCATCAACACCCCAATAAAAACGCCAAGCACCTGAGTGAATTATAAAAACTTCTGCTGTTGTGTGACTATGTAATCCAGAGCCATTCATCGGCGCAGCACTGACAGCACCAATATTAAAGCCATGTTCTTCAGCTATTTTAACATTTTGTTTAGCATCTTCACTTACACCAGGTCCTATAACTGAATAATTTTTCCTATCTTGATGACCTTTTAGTTTTCCCTCAACAAATGGTATATTACTAGGAATAAGTTCATCGAATTTGGCTAATCTAGATGTAATATTAATTGACATATTGTAATGATCTTTTATTCATTTTTTTTGAATATTATTCAAAATAATGAATAAATCAATTATTATTTAACAATAGTGTTATTAAATTATTATGGCAAATAAAATACAAAACTTTGATACCGGTGAGAAAAATAACTCAAACATAATTCATTTAGATCTTGATCCAAAGATAAATATTGAAAACAAAATATATTTTAAAAATTTATTAAAAAAAATTGCCGAGTGCTCTTTAGATAATTTAGAAGAAAATCTTGAAAATTTATATCACGTAGATGCTGAGTTTAATGGATTTCATCCAATTAATGAAATTAAAGGAATTGAAGAAATAAAAAATAAATATTTAATACCTCTAAAGAAGGCATTCCCCGATCTAGAAAGAAGAAATAATCTAGTTATTGGAGGAGCATTTAGAGATAAAGTTTTTGTTTCATTTATTAGTCATTTAACTGGAACTTTTAAAAATGAGTGGTTGGGCGTAAAGCCTACTAACAAAACAATTTATCTTAGAACATGTGAAGCACATCAGATTACAAATAATAAAATAATAAAATCCTATACATTAATTGATACTGTAGATTTTATCCGTCAGGCTGGATATTGGCCTATAAATAAATCTCTTGGGGTAGAAGGGATGTGGCCTAGTCCAATAACAGGTGATGGAGAAAATAATCAAAATTTAGATAAGGAACTGTCTCTTCAATCTTTGAATCAAGATTTAACCATGCAAAGAAGTTTAAATATTAAACCTGAGACTGAGCCAGGTCTATCAAAAGATCAAATAAGGGAGAAATTAATTAATCATCCTCAACAAGATTATTGGCACCCAAAAATGATGTGGTATGGGCCAAGTGGTATAGGTACAGCTAGAGGTTTAGATGGTTTTGTTGATCATCATCAGCTCCCATTTAGACTTACATTCAAGGACAGAGATTATTGGAAAATCGGTCATTATATTGAAATTGGAGATGGAAATTATTCTATGACTGGTGGTTGGCATAGTATTCAGTGTGTTCATGGATCAAGTGATTGGTTAGGATATGAACCTACTCAAAAAAAAATAACAATGAGAGTCATGGATTTTTATTTACATCATGAAGGGTTAATTAGAGAAAATTGGGTACCAATCGATATAGCACACATTTTAGATCAAATAGGCATTGATATCTTTAAATTAATTCATAAAAAATAATTATGGCAATAGAATATTTAAAAAAAGGTTTAGACGAAAAACAAAGAATTGAAGATAATGATAAAGTAAAAAAAATTGTTGAAGAAACGTTAAGTAAGATTGAAACAGAAGGCGATAAACATATTAGAGAGTTATCTCAAAAATTTGATAACTATTCTCCAGATAGTTTTAGACTAAGTGAAGATCAAATTAATCAATTAATGAGTGAAGTCTCTGATGATGACAAAGAAGATATTAAATTTGCTCAAAAACAAGTGCGATCATTTGCGGAAGCACAACTTAAAACTTTAAGTGAATTAGAAGTAGAAACGCATCCAGGCGTGATTCTTGGTCATAAAAATATACCAGTACAAGCAGTAGGATGTTATGTACCTGCTGGAAAATTCCCAATGGTAGCTTCTGCTCATATGTCAGTTGTTACTGCCTCTGTTGCTGGGGTTCCAAGAATTGTTGCTACTACCCCACCTTTTAAAAGTAAGCCAAATCCAGCTGTCGTTACAGCAATGAAAATGGGTGGTGCTCACGAAATTTATGTTTTGGGAGGAATGCAAGGAGTTGGTGCAATGGCTATTGGTACAGAATCAATTAAACCCGTAGATATGCTTGTTGGACCTGGCAATGCATTTGTTGCTGAAGCAAAAAGACAATTGTATGGCAAAGTTGGTATAGATTTATTTGCTGGACCAACTGAAACAATGGTTATTGCAGATGAAACCGTTGATGGTGAAATATGTGCAACAGACTTATTAGGACAAGCAGAACATGGATATAATTCTCCTGCTGTAATGATAACAAACTCAAGAAAACTTGCAGAAGAAACATTTAAAGAAATTGATAGAATTTTAGAAATTTTACCTACTAAAGAAACAGCAAGTACAAGCTGGAGAGATTATGGAGAAATAATTTTATGTGATAATTATGAGGAGATGTTATCTAAAGCAAATGAAATAGCATCAGAGCACGTTCAAGTTATGACAAAAAAAGATGATTGGTTTTTAGAAAATATGACATCTTATGGAGCTCTATTTTTAGGTGCTAGAACTAATGTTGCTAATGGTGATAAAGTCATAGGTACTAACCATACTCTTCCAACTAAAAAAGCTGGAAGATATACTGGTGGTTTGTGGGTTGGTAAGTTCATTAAAACCCATACTTATCAAAAGATTACTACAGATGAAGCAGCTACACTTATTGGGGAATATGGATCAAGACTTTCACATCTTGAAGGATTTATTGGTCACGCTGAACAATGTAATGTTAGAGTGAGAAGATATGGTGGTCTTAATATTGAGTATGGAAAACCAGCTTCAAAATTAAAAAATTAAATTTTATTATATTGTTTTAAATAAAGAATAACTTCATCTGCTAATTCTTCTGCTGATTTTATTTTTGTTTCCAATATGATTTCAGGTGATGACGGTATTTCATAATTAGAGTCAATCCCTGTAAAATTTTTTAATTTGCCAGATCTAGCTTTTTTATACAAACCTTTTGGATCTCTTTTTTCACACTCCTCAATTGAGGTATCAACATATATTTCTATAAATTCATCACTTTCTACTAATTCTCGAGCCATTTTTCTTTCAGATTTAAATGGTGAGATAAAAGAAACAATTGTTATTAGTCCTGCATCAACCATTAATCTGGATACTTCTGAAATTCTCCGTATATTTTCAACACGATCTACATCAGTAAATCCTAAATCTTTATTTAAACCATGCCTAACATTATCACCGTCTAATAAGTAAGTATGCTTTTCTAGTTTGTGTAACTTTTGCTCGATTATATTTGCTATAGTAGATTTTCCTGACCCTGATAATCCTGTAAACCATAAAACACATGGCTTTTGTCCATTTATAGAGGATCGTAAATTTTTATTTATTGACATTTGATGCCATGAAATATTTGACGCTCTTCTCAGCTCATGCTCAATAACACCTGCTCCTACAGTTTGATTATTGAATTGGTCAATTATAACAAAACTTCCTAATTTTTTATTATTTTTATAGGGATTAAAAATTGTATTTTTATTTAATGCAACTTTGGAGTACCCTATTTCATTTAAGTTTAAAAATTTTGAAGCAATTTTTTCGAATGAATTAATATTTATTTTATGAACTAAATCTGTAATTTTCCCTATTGTTTGAAAGTTTATAAATTTAAAGATATAATTTCTTTCGGGTATCATTTGTTCTTTATTCATCCAAATAATATGAGATGCAAATTGATCAGATAAAAAATAATTATGGTTTTTAACAGAGCATAATAAATCACCTCTAGAAATATCAACTTCTTTGTCCAATGTTAGTGTTACCGCTTGCCCTTTAACTGCAAAGTCACTCTCTCCTTTTGGAGTTAATATTTTGATAATTTTAATTTTCTCTTTGCTTGAAAAGACATGAACCTCATCATTAACTTTTATTTTTCCTGAAGTGATTGTACCGCTATATCCTCTAAATTGAGAGCTCAATCTATTAACAAATTGTACTGGTAATGAAAAAATTTCTTCTTCTAAAGAGTCTTTTAAGCTAATTTCTTCAAGCTCATTAATTAAAGATTTTCCATTGTACCAAGATATGTTTTTATTTTTTTGAAATACATTATCACCAACTAAAGCAGATATTGGAATGAACTTTTGTAAATTAAAATTAAATTCTCCTGCAAAGTTTTTAAAAGAAGCAATTATATCTTTAAATTTTTTTTCATCATAATTGATTAAATCCATTTTATTTACTGCAACTATAATTTTTTCAATTCCGAGAAGAGATAAAATAAATGTGTGTCTTTTTGTTTGGTCAAGAATACCTTTAGTTGCGTCAACTAATATAATGCCAACATCTGAGTTCGATGCTCCTGTAACCATATTGCGTGTGTATTCCTCATGGCCAGGAGTATCAGCAATAATAAATTTACATTTTTTAGTCTCAAAGTAACGATAAGCAACATCTATAGTTATTCCTTGCTCTCTTTCAGCTTGTAAACCATCAATTAATAATGCTAAATCAATTTGCTTACCTTGTGTGCCATACTTTTCACTTTCAATTTTAGTTTGACTTAACTGATCACTGTAAATATTTTTTGAATCAAATAATATTCTGCCAATGAGTGTTGATTTACCATCATCTACAGAACCACAAGTTAAAATTTTTAATTGTTTTTTATTATTTTGATTTTGAAAAAAAGTTTCTATGTCCATTAAAAATAACCTTCTTGTTTTTTTTTCTCCATAGATCCAATTTGATCATTATCAATAAGTCTTCCTTGTCTTTCTGAATATTTTGACTCTAGTAATTCAATAATGATTTCTTCAACAGTAGTTGCATCAGATTCCACAGCGGCAGTTAATGGATAACAACCCAATGTTCTAAATCTTACTTTTTTTTGTTCTATTTTTTCATTTTCCTTAATTTTTAAACGATCATCATCAACCATAATCATCATATCATTTCTTCTAATAACTGATCTTATTTTGGAAAAATATAACGGGACAAGTGGAATATTTTCCTGATAAATGTATTGCCAAACATCTATTTCAGTCCAATTAGATAATGGAAAAACTCTTACACTTTCATCTTTATCTATATTAGTATTAAACAAATTCCAAAGCTCTGGTTTTTGATTTTTTGGATCCCAACGATGTTTTTTATCTCTAAATGAAAAAATTCTTTCTTTTGCACGTGATTTTTCTTCGTCCCTTCTTGCACCTCCAAATGCAGCATCAAATTTATATTTATCTAATGCTTGAATTAATGACTGTGTTTTCATTACATCTGTATGAATTTTTGAGCCACTAGAAATAGGATTTATATTATTTCGCACTCCTTCTTGGTTAATATGAACTAATAAGTCTAGGTTATACTTCTTAGCAATCTCATCTCTAAAGTTTATCATTTCTTTAAATTTCCAAGTTGTATCAATATGCATTAACTTGAAAGGAATTTTACTTGGATAAAATGCTTTTTGAGCCAAATGCAGCATTACTGATGAGTCTTTACCAATTGAATAAAGCATTACAGGATTATCAAATTCCGATGCAACTTCTCTTATTATATGTATACTTTCAGACTCTAGTTTATCTATATGTGATAGTTTCATATTAATTTAGTTTAGAAACATTCCCGTAAGCTAAAAAATTTGGATTAATTATATTTTCCTTAGTATTGTATAAAATATCTGTATTATCAAATGATTTTAATTTTCCACCAGCTTCCTCTAAAATAATATGACCTGCTGCAATATCCCATTCAGAAGTTGGGCCTAATCTAGGATAAATATCTGCAGTTCCTTCTGCTAAAAAACAAAGTTTTAATGAGCTCCCAATTGAAATTAGCTCATATTGTGAAAAATTTTTCTCAACCCAAATTTGAAAATCTTTATTTGAATGTGAACGGCTTCCAATAATTTTAATATTTGAAGTAGTATTATTATTAACATTAATTTTTTTAAACTCGCTAAGTGTATTAATATTATCTTGAGTAATCAATTTGTAAGAACCATTGTTTTTTATTCCATAATACAATAAAGATTTTTCTGGCGCATAGATAACTCCAAAAATTGGTAAATTATTTTCAATTAATGAAATATTTACAGTAAATTCACCATTTCTATTTATAAATTCTTTAGTTCCATCAAGTGGATCAATAAGCCAATATTTTTTCCATACTCTTCTTGTCTCCCAATTGACTAAACTCTCTTCAGTTAGAATAGGAATATTTTTTTCTATTTCTATCAATTTTTTTTTTATGAGATTATTAGAATTAATGTCTGCTTCTGTGATTGGTGAGTTATCTGCTTTTAAATCTACATTAAAATTTTTTTTGTATATTTTTAATATTTCTTTACCTGCTTCTATGGCAATATTTAAAATATCTAAAATAACTTCTTTGTTATTTAAATTCATATTTTGTTAGATAAAAATATAATAAATGTAGCCTAAATATAACATAAGACCCACACTTCCGTATAACCTACCAAGCTTTTTAAAAATTAACATAAAAATTAAAATAATAAAGGTAATCAACAGCATAATATATAAATCCTGTCTTGCTAAAATTTCTGGCATTCCAAATTTTCCAAAAAACGAACTTATACCTAAAACACCAAGAACGTTATAAATGTTTGAACCTAAAATATTTCCTAATGCAAAATCTACTTTTCTTTTTAATGCTGACATTATGCCAATAACCAACTCAGGTAGAGAAGTTCCAAAAGCTATTAACGAAAGTCCTATTACTGCCTCCGATACTTGTAATTTTTTAGCCAAAATGATTGCGGAGTTTACAAATAAATCAGAACCATAAATTAAAAATATGACTCCTAAAACTATTAATATTAATGAAATAAATATTGAATATTCATTCTTATCTATATCATCAACAATTATAGAGCCTTTTTTAATTTGAAAATACATTATCAAAGTCAAAGCTATTAGAGATATAATTCCAAATAAATAGTTAAAATATAAATAACTCATAATTATCAAAGAAATACCCAGAGCTATGTTGATCCATGCCTGATTAATTTGATTATTTGTTATGTTTGTTATAGGTACAATAATCGTAGTTGCTGCCATCACTAAGATTAGATTTGCTATATTACTTCCTACAACAGCACCTAGTGCTAAATCTGAATGATTATTTAAGACTGCGTTAATACTGCTTGCAAGTTCGGGAAGAGAAGTGCCTGCTGCAACTATTACTACGCCTATGGCAAAAAGAGAAATATTTAGTTTTTTTCCAAAACTAACCGAACCTCTTATTAAGATTTCAGCTCCGAAAACTAGAATTACTAAGCCAAGTATTAAGATTAATATATCCACTAATGAAATTATAATTGTTTAAAGTTAGTTACATAATAATTTAACAAATATATACTTAAATAATGAAAATTTCTTGCAAACTATGAATGAAAGCTTTGATTATATTATTATTGGTGCTGGAACAGCTGGTTGTATATTAGCAAATAGACTTACTGAAAATGAAAATATTAAAGTACTTTTAATTGAAGCTGGAGGAAAAGACACTAATCCTTGGATACATATTCCAGGTGGTTATTTTAAAACAATGCATAATCCAAAAACTGATTGGTGCTTCACAACTGAAGAGGAAAAATTTTGTAATAATAGAAAAATGCTTATTCCAAGAGGAAAAACATTGGGTGGAAGTTCATCAATTAATGGGATGTTATATATAAGAGGTCATGCAAATGATTACAATTACTGGAGACAATTAGGTAATATTGGATGGTCTTGGGAAGACGTATTACCGTATTTTAAAAAATCTGAAGATTACAGAATTTCTAAAAGTGAATTTCATGGTACCGACGGACCCATCAAAGTAGAGAAAATTAGATCAAAGTTTAAATTATTGGATTTATTTTTAGAGGCTTCTCAAGAGTTTGGATACAAAAAAAATGAAGACTTTAACGATGGTGACAATGAAGGAATGGGTTATTTCCCAATGACAATCAATAAAGGATTTAGATGTAGTTCTGCTGTTGCTTTCCTTAAACCTATCAAAAATAGAAAAAATTTAAAAGTTATAACAAATGCACATGTTAAAAATATAACTTTTGAAAATTTAAAAGTAAAAAATGTGAATTTATGGAAACACAATGAAAAATTTTCATATTCTGTAAATAAAGAAGTTTTATTGTCTGCAGGAACAATTGGATCACCTCACATATTACAAGCTTCGGGTATTGGTCCAGGTAAACTGTTAAATGAACATAATATTAGTGTTGTAAAAGAAATTAATGGTGTTGGGAGAAATTTAACTGATCATTTAATGTTAAGACCAGTGTACAAAATTAAAAACTTAGAAACATTAAATGATATATATCATAGTTTTACAAAAAAATTTTTAACAGGTTTAAATTATTTAATTTATAAAAAAGGACCCTTAACAGTTGGAGCAAGTTATTTGTGTGGATTTGTTAAAAGTGACTCACATTTAGAAAACCCTAATCTACAATTTCATATCTCGCCAGCTAGTACTGATTTATTAGGAAAAGCAGGCCTACATAAATTTCCAGCATTCACTCCTACAATAACAAATATTCGTCCGACAAGTAGAGGTTCAGTAGAAATTAAATCTTCAGATACAAGAATTTATCCTCAAATTAAAATGAATTACTTATCTACAGATGAAGATAGGGAAATTGCAGGTAAGTCTATTAAAATTGTAAGAAGAGTTGTTTTAGAATCAAAGGCATTTAAAGATTATACACCTGAAGAATATAGACCTGGAACTCAATTTAAAGATAATGAATCTCTCGCTAGGGAAGCAGGTAAATTTGCAAACACTATTTTTCATCCAGTAAGTACATGTAAAATGGGCAATGATGAAAATTCAGTTGTAAGTGATAATCTTAAGGTAAAAGGAATAAAAAACTTAAGAGTTGTTGATGCATCTGTGATGCCAACTATAACATCAGGTAATACTAATGCCCCTACTATGATGATTGCTGAAAAAGCATCAGACTTAATTATTAACGATCAGAAATAATTATTGAACTACTGTATCTTTTGGATCAATTCCAGCAACTTCAACTGGCGCCTTCATAGCATCTCGTCTAAAAGGTTCTCCTAGTTCTTGATTTAACATTACTTCTATAAAAGTAGTCACACCTTCCATTTGATCTTTACAAGATTGTTGTAAAGCTTCAGTAAGCTCTTCTTGAGTATGAACCTTAACACCTTTAAATCCACATGCTTCTGCAATCTTTGCATAGCTTAATTTAGGGTCAAGTTCAGTTCCGACAAAATTATTATTATACCAAAGTGTAGTGTTTCTTTTTTCCGCTCCCCATTGATAATTTCTAAAAATTATCATTGTAATATTTGGCCATCCATCTCTATTACAAGAAGTCATTTCACTCATACTAATTCCAAATGCGCCGTCACCTGCAAAGCCAACAACAGGTGTATTAGGACAACCTATTTTTGCTCCAATTACAGATGGAAAACCATAACCACATGGTCCAAATAAACCAGGTGCCAAATACTTTCTACCATTCTCAAATGTTGGATAAGCATTTCCGATTGCACAATTATTTCCTATATCACTTGATATAATTGCATCTTCGGGTAATCCTGCTTGAATAGCTCGCCATGCCATTCTTGGTGACATTTTCTCAGGTTCTCTATCTCGTGAGTCTTTATTCCAAGATGTGCCAGGATCATCTTCTTCATGATCAAGGCCAGTTAATGTTTGTAACCAAGCTGACTTTGTCTTATGAATTAACTCCTCTCGTTCTTTTCTATCGTTATCGCCTGCATTTGTTGTAAGGTTTTCTAAAATTTGTTCTGCAACTAGTTTTGCATCTCCACAAATACCAACACTAATTTTTTTGGTTAAACCAATACGATCAGAATTTATATCAACTTGAACAACATCTGCATTTTTTGGCCAATAATCTATTCCATAACCTGGTAAAGTTGAGAAAGGATTTAACCTTGTACCAAGTGCGAGAACTACATCTGCCTTAGATATTATTTCCATTGCTGCTTTAGATCCATTGTATCCTAAAGGACCAACAGCAAGAGGATGTTTGCCAGGAAAACTATCATTATGCTGATATCCGCAAGCAACTGGAGCACTTAATTTTTCTGCAATTTTTTTACAATCATCAATAGCATCAGCTAAAATCACTCCAGCACCAGATAAAATAACAGGGAATTTTGCATTAGATAAAAGATTTGCGGCTTCTTTAATTGCTTCAATTCCACCAGAAGGTCTTTCAAATTTAATAATAGGTGGCAGATCAATATCAACAACTTGGGTCCAAAAATCTCTTGGTATATTTAATTGAGCAGGAGCAGATCCTTTTATAGCTTTTGAAATAACTCTATTTAAAACTTCTGCAACTCTGGAGGGATCTCTTACTTCTTCTTGATAACACACCATATCTTTAAATAAATTCATTTGCTCAACTTCTTGAAATCCACCTTGACCAATAGTTTTATTAGCTGCCTGAGGAGTAACTAAGAGCATTGGAGTATGATTCCAAAAAGCAGTCTTTATAGGTGTGACTAAGCCAGTTATACCAGGTCCATTTTGTGCAATACACATTGCAATTTTACCTGTTGATCTAGTATAACCATCAGCCATAATTCCGCCATTTGACTCATGAGCAACATCCCAAAATGTTATTCCAGCTTTAGGAAAAAGATCTGATATTGGCATAAACGCCGATCCAATTATACCAAAAGCGTGTTGAATACCGTGTTTCTGTAAAACTTTTACGAAAGCTTCCTCTGTTGTCATTTTAGCCATATAAAATCCTTAATATATTATTCTTATTTACATTAAATTAATTATTAAATGAACTACAATAATCTTGTTAGTTATTTATTAATTTTATAAAATTCCTATTTAAAGAAAGAATATTTATTTACGATTGATAAAATGACGCTTCTTGGACAAGAGATTATTAAAGCTACATCTAAAACTTTACCAAATCAACCTGGTGTTTATCAAATGCAGGACGATAAAGGTAATATTTTATATATTGGGAAAGCAAAAGTATTATCAAATAGAGTAAAGAATTATCTATCTCTAAATAACTTAACTAGAAGAATTCAAAGAATGGTTAGTCTAACTAAATCAATGAACTTTTTTGTTACAAATACAGAATTGGAAGCAATCATTCTTGAATGTAATTTAATTAAAAAACATAAGCCAAGATTTAATGTTCTTTTAAGAGATGATAAATCATTCCCTTATATATTTATTTCTTCAGAACATGATTTTCCTAGAATTGAAAAACATCGTGGTCCACAAAAGAAAAAGGGAAGATATTATGGACCATTTGCAAGTCCAGATGCAGTAAATAGAACAATTAATACAATACAACGCATATTTCTATTAAGATCATGCACAGATAAAGAGGTTAATGCAGGAAATAAGTTGTGCTTCAATTATTATCTTAAAAGATGTTCTGGTCCATGTGGAGGAAAAATAACAAAAGAAGCTTATTCGAAATTAATAGAGTCAGCTGATGATTTTCTAAGTAGTGGTAATTCTAAAAAAATACAAAAAAATTTTACAGATCAAATGTATAAGGCTTCAAAAAAAAATAATTTTGAATTAGCAGCATCTTTAAGAGATAGACTTAAAGCTTTAAAACATATTGAGCAAAATAATTCAATTAAGATTAAGGATATTAAAAATGCTGACATTTTTGCTATAACATCAAATGAAGGCAAAACATGTATTTATGGAAGTTTTTTTAGAAATAATACTTCTTATGGTGGTAAAGCTTTCTACCCAGATCATGACAACTTATTAGATCACGAAGAAATAATGTTAGGTTTCTTAAACATATTTTATGCAGAGAAAGATATCCCTGAAATAATTATTACTAACATATTTGTTGATAAGAATAATAATGCACAAATTTTAGGAAAAAATTTTGATAAAACAAAATTCATGAAACCATTAAAAGGGCCTAAAAAAAATTTACTTAGATTTGCAGAAAAAAATTCTAAAATAAATTTAGATATCAAATTAAATAAACTTAAATCCTTTGATAATTTTAATGCAGAAATTAAAAAAATATTTAAACTTAAAGATGAAATTATAAAAATAGAAGCTTACGATAATAGTCATACATTTGGAAAACATCCTATAGGTGTAATGGTTGCCTATAATCAAAATGGATTTATAAAATCAAATTATAGAAAGTTTAATATTCGATTTGATCTTGAAGAAAACAAAAATAAAGTTGATGACTATTATATGATGAAAGAAATGCTAACTAGGAGATTTAGTAATTCAAAATTTCAAGATGAATTAGATCTGCCAAGTTTATTACTAATAGATGGAGGTAAAGGACAATACAATTCTGCAAAAAAGGTATTAGATAGTTTAAAAATAGATATACCAATTATCTCTATGGCAAAGGGTGAGGAAAGAGATGCAGGCAGAGAAATATTGATACATGATAAATTTATACATAGATTAAACGAAAATAATCCGCTTCTTCATTTTTTACAAAATATTAGAGATGAAGTTCACAGATTTGCAATAACAACACATAGATCAAAAAGATCAAAGATGAGTGTTAAATCTGTATTTGATGATATAGAAGGGGTGGGTCCAGAAAGAAAAAAAATATTAAAAAAGCATTTTGGTACTGTTGAGAAATTAAAATTAGCCAGTTTAGATGAATTAAAAGAGGTTAAATCTATACCTGAGTCAATTCTAACAAAAATTTATGAATATTTTCATAGCGTTTAAAAAATTCTTCATCTAGAAAGAACACAGATGAATATATCCAATATTCTAACGTTAATTAGAATAGCAATAATACCTATTATAGTTATTTGTATATATCTTAAGAACCCATATTTTGGCTGGATTGCCTTTACATTATTTTGTTTAGCTGGAATAACAGATTATTTTGATGGATATTTAGCAAGAATAAGAAATGAAGTTACAAATTTTGGAACATTTCTTGATCCAATTGCTGATAAATTATTAGTAGCAGCAGTGATTCTTATTTTAACTTCTAAAGGTGTAATAAAAGACTGGGATACGATTCCAGCCCTAATAATATTATTAAGAGAAATAACTGTATCAGGTTTAAGGGAATACTTAGCAGGAATTAAAATCAGTATTCCAGTATCAAGAATTGCAAAAGCAAAAACCTTTCTTCAACTAGCTGCACTTGGATTACTTATACTATCCGAGAGTAATCTAAATTTATTATTTATTTTTTATTTAGGTAAGGTTTTTCTATGGATTGCTGGAATTCTAACACTCTATACAGCCTATGATTACATTAGAGGATCAATAAAACATTTTTAAATAATATGAGAATTCGATATTTTGCTTGGATTAAGGATATAACAAATAAGGGTGAGGAAATAATTGAAATAAATCATCCTAAAACTATAAAAGAATTAAAAAAATATTTAGAGAATTTATATCCTGAGCTGCAAAAACATTTTTTACAAGATGTTTTAAGATTTGCAGTTAATCAAGAATATGTTTCAGAAAATTTGAATTTAAAACCAATTGATGAAATTGCAATCTTTCCGCCTGTTAGTGGTGGTTAATGATTAAAATACAAAAAAAAAATTTTAATTTAGAAGAAGAAATAGAGAAAATTAAAAATAAATATTCAGACATAGGAGCTCTTACTTCTTTTGTTGGATATGTAAGAGATTTAAATAACAATAAAGATGTAAAATATTTAAATTTAGAAGTTTATCAAGAAATGGCATATAAAGAATTATCAAAAATTGAAAACAACGCGACTAAAAAATGGAGTTTAATTGATACTTTGATAATTCATAGATATGGAAAATTAAATGTTAATGAAAAAATTGTTTTAGTTTGTTGTTTTTCACAACATAGAAAAGATAGTTTTGCAGCTTGTGAGTTTATTATGGATTATTTAAAAAAAGAAGCTCCATTTTGGAAAAATGAATTTTATTATAAAGATGATGAATGGTTGGAAAATACTAGCTAGCGTTTTTAACCATATTGCTAAAATCATTCATAAATTTAAAAGTAGTAGTATTATCACCGGTATTATATTTAAAATCATCAATAGATTTAATAGGGGTAATTTCTGCAGCAGTTCCCGTTAAAAAAGCTTCATCATAATTTCCAATTTCATCGGGCATCAAATGCTTTTCTGTTATTTCAAAACCTTGATTAGTTGCCATTTCAATAACTGTTTGACGTGTAATCCCATTAAGAAAACAATCTGGAATAGGTGTATGGATATTGTTATCCTTAATAAAAAAAATATTTGCTCCCGTGCCTTCAGCAACATAGCCTCTATAATCTAGCATCAATGCATCGTGATAGCCTTTTTTTTCTGCAAATTCTTTTGACAGAGTACAAATAATATAGGGCCCAGAAGCTTTTGCTTCATATGGAGCAGTATCTGGTGCAGGTCTTTTCCAAGGAGATGTAATTAGTTTCAAACCTGCTTTTTGATCTTCAATTTTAAAATAAGTTGCCCAATCATCCCAAACAGCAATGGCTACATTGATATTAGATTTACCAGTTGATAAACCCATTTGATCTCCACCTCTCCACGCAAGTGGTCTTACATAACAATTTTTATAATTCATTTTTTCAATAAGTTCGTATTTTGCTTTATTAATTTGATCATGAGTGAAAGGGATTTCCATTCCAATTATTTCAGCAGATTTGAAAAATCTTTTAGTATGCTCCTCTGATTTAAAAATCTTACCATTGTAGGCCCTTTCTCCTTCAAATACTGCACTTGCATAATGAAGACCTTGGGAGATTACATGGGAATTTGCATCCTGCCATGGAATTATTTTACCATTCATCCAAATCCATCCAGATCTATTTTCAAATGATTTAAGCATATTCATTATTAACTTTTTTTAATGACAATTGAGTATCAGTGATGCATAATTAAGTCAATATGGCTGACCTAAATAAATTGTTAACACCTCTTTTTTTAAATGAAGTGGAAATTAGGAAGATTATAGAGCTACTATTTTTCTCATATAGAGATTTTACAGAAGGTCCTGATAAAGTTTTGGAAAAAATTAATTTTGGCAGAGCCCATCATCGAGTGATATATTTTGTTGGAAAGCAAAAAAATCTTACAATTAAGGAACTCCTTTCAATATTGAAAATCACAAAACAAAGTTTGTCTAGAGTATTGAACCAACTTGTAAACGAAAAATATATTATATTATCTGTTGGTGAAGATAAACGTACTAAGAAATTAACACTTTCAAAAAAAGGTCAAGAATTAGAGAAAAGATTATCTGAAATTCAAATAAGAAAAATACGTAATGTTTTATTAAAATTTAATGAAATGGATATAAATGGTTTTAAAAAAATACTGTATGAGATGGTCGATGATCAAAATAAAGAAAAATTTGATGAAATAAATAGATAATAATGAAAAAAAATATCTTGATTGTTGATGATGATAAAAGATTGAGAGAACTGTTAAAAGATTATTTAACAGAAAAAAATTTACAAGTTTATCAAAGTGAGGATTACGACGAAGCAAAAGAAATTTTATCTCTAGTTTTGTTTGATTTAATCATTCTTGATAGAATGATGCCGAGTGGTGATGGTATAAAGCTTATTGAGCATGCAAAGCAATTTTCTAATACACCTATAATCATGCTTACAGCAATGGGGGAGGACAAAGACAAAATTGATGGATTAAAAATTGGTGCTGACGATTATTTATCTAAACCATTTGAACCAGAAGAGTTATTTTTAAGGATTAGAAAATTATTAAATTTATTTGAAAATCTTAAAAACAAAAATAATAAGATTTCGTTTGGGGAATTTACTTTTGATACATTAAATTTTAAATTACAAAAAAATGATAAATTAATTTATTTAACAGAAGGAGAAAATAATTTACTTGTAAAATTAATCAATAAAAGAAATGATATCGTTTTAAGAGAAGAGCTAGCAGAACAAGAATTTGATGAAACTGAACTTAGAAAAGTTGATGTGCAAGTTACGCGTTTAAGACAAAAAATTGAAACAAATGCAAAACAACCTCAATTTATTAAAACTATTAGAGGTAAAGGATATAAATTAATTTGTAATGAAATTTAATGATTAAAAAAATAATACCTTCTACCCTAATCGGAAGATCAATAATTATCATCTTTGTACCTATAATTATTATAGTACTGCTTACTTCTTTTGTTTTTTATCAGACCTCATGGAGTATTATTTCTAAAAGACTAACAGAGTCTGTGGCTGCAGACATAAATGTTCTAGTAAAATTAATAAATAATGATCTTACTGATAATGCAATTAATATAGCCAATCAGGATTTCAAAATGAAAATCAATATTATTAATGATAAACAATTATTGGCTTCAAAATTTAGTTTAAATTCAGGAATATTGTCTAATAGGTTAAATCAATCCTTAAGTAATTTGAAAAAAAAGTTTGATTATGATTTGTCTAATCTTGAAGAAGGTGTTTTAATATATATTCAGATTGATAATGATATTTTAGAAATAAATGTTGATAAAGATAGACTATACAGTGAATCTGCTTTTGTCTTTCTACTTTGGATGATTTTTGCGTCTATCATTCTTTTTTTTATGTCTTACTTTTTAATGAGTAGACAATTAAGACCTTTAAAAAGACTGGCGATAATTGCTGAGACATTTGGAAGAGGTTTAGATGCTCCAGATATTAAGACTGCAGGTGCATATGAAATAAGGCAAACGGCCAATGCGTTCAATCAGATGAGAACTAGAATTAAAAGATTTTTAAAGCAAAGAACAGAAATGCTAGCTGGTGTTAGCCATGATCTTCGAACTCCTTTAACAAGAATGAAATTACAAATTTCATTAATGAAAGATGAAAAAGCAAAATCTGAACTAGAAGTAGATGTTAAGGAAATGACTTCAATGTTAGATAGTTATGTCAGTTTTGTGAAAACAGAATCACCTGAACCAATAGAAACAATTATAATAAATGAATTAATTGGCGATATTGTAAAAACTGTTGAAAAAAATGGTATTGAGTTAACTATAAAAGAAAAAAACACTATTCAAACTTCTGGGAGACAGATCCAACTTAAAAGAGCTTTCAATAACATAATTGATAATTCTCAAAGATATGCAAAAAAAATTGAAATAATTCTTTATACTAATGAAAAAGATTGTGTCATTGAATTTAATGATGATGGTGAGGGTATACCAAGAGATAAATATGAAGATGTATTTAAACCATTTTTTACTTTAGATCCCTCTAGGAACAAACTTAAGGGAGAAAGCGGTTTAGGATTAACTATTACAAGGGATATTATTAGATCTCATGGAGGTGATGTCAAATTATCTGACTCGGATCTAGGGGGTCTTCAACTTAAAGTTTTACTTCCTCTTTGATTTTAAAATAATTTACCCCCATTATTTACCGGTTTATCCGGAGATAATAAAACTGGTTCATTTTCTAAATCTGGCACACCAAGAACTAATACTTCTGAAATAATTTTACCAATTTGTTTAGGCTCAAAGTTTACAACAGCAATAACTTGCTTTTTAATTAATTCATCACTTTTATAATATTTTTGTAATTGTGCAGAAGTTTTTTTTATACCAATTTTTTCACCAAAATCTATTTTCAAAATTATGGATGGTTTTTTAAGTTCATTATATTCATAGGCTTCAATTACTGTTCCTATTCTTATATCTACATTTTCAAATTCTTTGTAATTTATAAAATTATGAAAGCTCATGAAAATTTTATAAATTTTTCAATGTTGTTTAAATATTTATCTAAGACACTCATTGTTTTTTCTAAACTTTCATTTTCATCATTAAACCAAGTAAATAGAGTTATATAATAAAGAGCAAAAATAATTTTTATTTTTATAACACCCTGAATACCACTAGGATTAATATTTGCAAAAGTAGCAATTAAAATTTTGCTCTCAATTAATTTAGGAATAAGTTTCAGTACTCCTTGAGGTCTAGACATAAAATAATTAATTATATTTTTTACAGAAGGTCTATATTCATTCAATATATCATAACGTGCCATCATGATTTCAAATAACATATCTCTCTGTGATGACTGTTCTATATTAACTAGATTTTTTTTTAATTGAAAATCAAAGAAGTCATTAATATTTAATATTAAATCAATTTTATTATTAATATTCGGCATTTTAGTATTAGATAAAAAATTTTTAAGATTAATGTCTCTTAATTTTTTTTTCTCTAAATATTGTAAAGTCTTTTTTGCTAGAAATATCTTATTTTTATTCACTTATCTTTACCTTGTTGTTTTGCTCTTGTGTATGCTGCCTTAAAAACTTGATTAAAAATATTATCAACCTTATTTAATTTCATTTTCTTTATTCCTGCTTCGGTTGTACCCCCTCTAGTTGCAACAATTTCTACCATTTTTTCAGCAGAAATATTATTTGAGTTTAATAGATTTAAAGTACCTCTAAAAGTTTCATTAATTAAAATTTTAGCTGTGTTTTTGGAAAAACCTAAATTAGTTGCAGACTTTTCCATAATATCAATTAATTGAAATATAAAACCCGGACCACTCCCTGATACAGCGGTTGCTTTATCTATAAAAGTTTCACTATTAAAAAAAAGAGTTTTACCGCTCAAAGAGAATAATTTATCAATTTCTTTAATTTCTTTTTTATTAATAGATTTATTCGTATAGATACAATGAACACCCTCTCCTATTAATGCAGGCATGTTTGGCATAACTCTTACAATTTTGTTAATATTTAATAAATTATTTTTAAAAATTTCTGTTTTTTTGCCAGCTATTACACTGATAGCTATAGATTTTTTGTTAAAATTTGCATTTTTTAATTCTTTAAAAACATTTGTTAATTCAAGAGGTCGAGTTGCAAATATTATATAATCAAGATTATTTTGATTATTGATATCATCAATTGATTTAAAAAATTTTATTTTTTTATTTCTATTTTTTTTTTTTAAAATTGCATATTTTTTTTTATCTATAACACTGATGGTGTAATTCTTAGATTTAGACCATCCAGACATTAAAGATCCACCCATGTGACCACATCCCATTAATAAGATATTTTTCATCTATTTATAATATAGCAGTTTTATAAAAAAAATTAAGCTCTACCAATAACTTCAAAATTAGAAAATTTTATAGCTTCTTTAGGAGGAATATCATCAAAAAGAACCTGCTGAAAACTTGGATAAAATTTTTCACATTCATAAATTCCTATATCAACAAGATCCTCAAATTTTTTGTGTAATGTTTCTGTTGAATTATTTGACAATAAAGTATGTCTAAACGCTGGAATACCATTTTTACTTGTTATATCAAAATGCCCAATCCATAAGTTCTCATTTATAAGTCCTAGTAGTTCATATGCCTTATTGAGTTTAGTTTCAGGAAACTTAATATCAAAAGTTATTGAAAAACTTAGCGCGTTAATATTTTCTGACCAAGTGAAATATAATCTGTAAGCGCACCAATGGGATGCTATCTCAGCAACCAATTCATGATCGGCAGCTCTACTAAAATTCCATTTTTTTTGATGAATAACATCTTCAATGATATCTATGGGATTTAACAATATATTCTCATTTTCCATACACTATATAGTCATGGCACATATAATTAGTACTATATCTTGATTACTAGATTGGACTCGTATTTTGCAAGGCAAAATATATAAAAAAATGTGAATTAGTTGAGGATTCCTAGCTTTTTGATTTCTTTTTAATAGTTTTTTTCTTTTTGACTGTTTTTTTCTTAGATTTTACTGATCTTGAAGATGTTTTTTTTAATTTTTCATTTTCCATCATAACTTTTTGCACCATTTTTTTCAGTGCATCAAATTCATCTTTTTTAACTAGGTTCATTTTTTTAATTATTTTGTTAACTCGTAAAGATACGATTGTTTCGATCTCCTCTTTAACACCTGAAAAAGTGCTCATAGCATCCACCGCAAACTTTGATAAATCGGAAAGTATTTTGTTTCTATCAACCATGTTATAATATTAAATATAGATAAATGAATTTTATTCAACCATCAATAGATCCTGTCATCTTATCAATCGGTTTCATTGAGATAAGATGGTACAGTTTAGCATATATTTTGGGATTCCTATTAGGGATTTATATTATTAAAAGATTAAACAAAATTTATGGAAATCAATACAGTAATAAAGAAATAGATAGCTTTCTTATTTGGTCAGTATTAGGTGTGATTATCGGAGGGCGAACAGGTTATGTGATTTTTTATCAACTTAATGAATTTTTAACTAATCCTTTTTATCTATTTGAAATTTGGAATGGAGGTATGTCATTTCATGGCGGGTTGACGGGTATAATAATAAGTACTTTAATTTTTGCAAAAATTAATAGCAGAAGTTTTTTCTACCTATCTGATTTAGTTTCAATCGTTGCTCCTATTGGATTATTTTTTGGGAGAATTGCAAACTTTATCAATACAGAACTAATAGGTAGACCAACTGATTTTTATATTTCAGTTATTTATCCATCAATAGATAGTATACCAAGGCATCCTTCTCAAATATATGAAGCTTTTCTCGAAGGAATTATTTTATTTCTCATATTATTAATCTATTTTTATAAGATAAAAAAATATAAAATTTACGGAGTAATTAGCGGTCTCTTTTTAATATTTTATTCCTTATTTAGATTTATAATTGAATACGTCAGAGAACCAGATTTACACCTAGGATTATTTTTTAATTTTATTTCAATGGGTCAAATACTATGTATACCTTTTTTTATTTTTGGAATATTGATAATTATAAATGTTAAGCAAAAGAAAAATTAATAAAGTAAAACTTCTTAACAATAAAAAAAATTTTCGTTTAGATAAATTTATAGAAACAGCTCTTTTCGCAAGTAATGGTTATTACCTAAGAAAAAAACCAATAGGAAGAAAATTTGACTTTGTTACATCTCCAGAAATTTCACAAATGTTTGGAGAAATTATTGGTGTGTATTTAGTTTATTATTGGAAAGAAAAAATTAACTCAAAATTTAATTTAATTGAATTAGGACCAGGGAATGGAACCTTATTTAAAGATATTGAAAGAACTGCAAAAATACTTCCTAACTTTTTTGAAAATGCTAATGTTAATTTAATAGAAATAAATAAAGAATTAAGAAAAATACAAGAGAAAAATTTAAATTATTTTAAGCAATCAAAAATTAGATGGTCAAAAGCTTTAAATTTTACATCTAAACTGCCTTCAATAATATATTCAAATGAATTTTTTGACTGCTTTCCTGTAAGGCAATTTTTAAACAATAATAATAATTGGTATGAAAGATATGTGAAATTCAATGAAAAGGAAAACAAATATTATTCTATAAATAAACTAGTAATTAGTAGAAAAATATTAGATTATTTAAATAAATACAAAAGACAAAAAATTTATGAAGTTTCTTTTTCAAGAAATAAATATTTCGAGCAAATTTGCAAATATCTAAAAAAAAATAGAGGTATATGTATTCTAATCGATTATGGATATAATAAAAAATTAAAAAGCTTTACGTTACAAGCAATATATAATCATAAAAAAACCAGTATATTTGAAAATATAGGGCAACAAGACATTTCAAGTCATGTAAATTTCAATGAATTAATTGAAATAGCCAAACAAAACAAATTACAAATAAACGAATTTGTTACACAAAGAGATTTTTTATTAAAATATGGAATACTAGAACGAAAGAAAAAATTGCTAACTAAAAATTCAAATATAAATAAAAATTTATTAGATGAAGAAGTGGATAGATTAATTAATGTTGATAGGATGGGAAAATTATTTAAATTTCTTGTTGTTTCTAACCTATGATAATTAAAAATTATTTTACACATGCAAAAATTAAGTCTTTTGTTAAAGTTGGTTTTTTTACTAGAAATGGTGGAGTATCAAAAAAAGAAAACTATTCATTGAACTGTAGCTTAAATAGCAAAGATACAAAGGTAAATGTAAATAAAAATATTGATATCTGTCTTAAAAATTTAAAGATTAAAAGAAAAATTAAATTTATTAGTCAAATACACTCCAACAAGATTGTAGAAATTAATAAAAAAAATATAGGTAATAAATATTCTGGAGATGGATTAATCACGAGCAATAAGCAAATAGCTTTAGGAGTTTTAACTGCAGATTGCTGTCCAATTTTTATTTTTGATAAAAATAAAAAATATATTTGCGCTCTTCATTCAGGTTGGAAAGGGGCATTAAAAAATATAGCTGCTAAAGGTATAGAATATTTTGTTAAACAAAAAATAATTAAAAAAAATATTGTGGTTCTTATTGGTCCCTGTTTGAGCTTTAAAAACTTTGAAGTATCAAAAGACTTTAAAAGTAAGTTTATAAGCAAAAATAAAAAATACTCTATTTTCTTCAAATACAAAAATAAAGACAAAGATTTATTTAATTTAAGAAGATTGATTGACTATCAATTCAAGGAATTGGGTATTAAAAATATATATAATATTAACAAAGATACCTTCTCAAATAAGAAAGTTTTTTTTAGCCATCGAAGGGAATCACAAAAATTTAGAGATACTGGAAGAATGCTCAATATCATTGCATTTAATGATTAATTTTTGTTGATCTATTATTATTCTAATATAGTAATTGATTTGATTATATGAAAATAATCGCCTGTAATAGTAGCAAATCCCTAGCAGAAAAAATTTCTAAACATATTGATGTTCCATTAGCAGATGCCTCTGTTAGAACTTTTAATGACAGAGAAATATTTGTAGAAATAAATGAAAATATTAGAGGTGAAGATGTGTTTATTATTCAATCGACATCACATCCGGCTAATGACCATTTAATGGAACTTTTAATTACAATAGATGCTGCAAGGAGGGGATCAGCTAAAAGGATTACTGCTGTTATCCCATATTATGGATATGCAAGACAAGATAGAAAGACTGGACCTAGGACACCAATCACTGCCAAACTTGTAGCAAATTTAATTACATCCGCGGGTGCTGATAGGGTATTAACAATGGATTTACATGCTGGTCAAATTCAAGGTTTTTTTGACATTCCTTTAGATAATATTTTTTCTGTAAGACCGATAATTGATGATGTTAAAGAAAGATTTAATGGAAACAAAGATTTAGTTGTTGCTTCACCTGATGTTGGTGGTGTTGTTAGAGCCAGAGCTTTTGCTAAAAGATTAGAGGCTGGACTGGCAATTGCTGATAAAAGAAGAGAAAAAGCTGGTGAGTCTGAAGTAATGAATATCATCGGAGATGTAAAAGGTAAAACTTGTATCTTACTAGATGATATAGCTGACTCTGCAGGCACGTTATGCAACGCTGCTGAAGCTCTGAGTAAAAATGGGGCTAAAGAAATTTATTCTTATATTGTTCACGGTGTATTATCCGGAGATGCGCTAAAAAAGATTGAAAATTCAAGCATAAAAGAATTGGTATTAACAGATACAATAGAGCCTTCTAAAGAGGTAAAAAGCACAAAAAACATTAGACATATTAGTATTGCTCCTTTAATGGGTGATGCGATTAAAAGGATTAACACTGATACTTCAGTGTCCGCCCTTTTCGATTAAAATTTTTTTATTTTATGAGTGATTTTAAAGCGATAGAAAGAAATAAAGATATTGGTTCAAATCATAGTCTTTTAATGAAGGGATTAGTTCCTGGTATTATTTATGGTAAGGGAACTGAGCCTAAAAAAATTGCTCTAGAAGATAAAATACTCAAAAAATTAATGGGTACCGGTTCTTTTTATTCAACAATTATCGATCTAGATGTCGATGGAAAGAAAGAAAAAATACTTCCTAAACAATTGCAATATCACCCTGTTAGTGATCGACTTATACATTTTGATTTTTTAAGAGTACAAGAAAATACAAAAGTAAATGTTGAAATTCCTGTTGAATTTTTAAATCAAGATAAATGTCCTGGTTTGAAAAAAGGTGGAGTTTTAAATACTGTTAGAAGACTTGTTGAACTAACATGTAATGCAAATAATATACCTAGCAAACTAGAATTTGATTTAATTGAAAGTGAAATAGGTGATGCAGTAAAAATTAGTAATATTCAACTACCCGAGGGAGTTGCTCCTACTATTTCAGATAGAGATTTCGTAATAGCTACTTTAGTTCCGCCAACTGTAGAAGTGGAAACTAAAACTGAAGAAACAACTGAAGAAGGGTCAGCTGAAGGTGGTGAAGAGAAATCAGAGGAAAAGAAGGAAGAATCTTCTGATAATAAAGAAGAAAATAAAGAATCTAAGTAACTTTACTTTATATTTCATTATATGTTTTTAATTTGTGGCCTTGGAAACCCAGGTTTAAATTATAATAATACCAGACATAATGTAGGTTTCCATTTAGCAGATAATATAATCTCACATTTTAATTTAGATAAAATCAAAGAAGATAAAAAAAAAGAATTATATTCAGGTGTAATTAATAATCAAAAAATCTTTGTGTTAAAACCTCTAACATTCATGAATTTATCTGGAAAAGCTGTTTCAGAAATTGTGAATTTCTATAAAATAAAATTAGACCATACTTTTGTTATACATGATGACCTTGATTTAGAATTATCGAAAGTAAAAATAAAACAAGGTGGTGGAAACGGAGGTCATAATGGATTGGAAAGTATTGACCAATTTATAGGGGAAAATTATTTTAGAATACGTATTGGAATTGATCATCCTGGACATAAAGATTTAGTTTCAAGTTATGTTTTAAATAAATTTTCAAAATCAGAAGATGAAATAATAAATAAAAAAATTGATAAAATGGTTAAAAATATAGAATTAATATTTTCAGATATTCCTCTGTTTTTAACAAAAATAAGTGAGCAAAATTAATTATGGGATTTAAGTGTGGGATAGTTGGATTACCAAATGTTGGTAAATCTACTTTATTTAATGCTCTTACCCAATCAAATAAAGCAGAGGCGGCAAATTATCCATTTGCAACTATAGAACCAAATATAGGAAGAGTTGCAGTGCCCGATGACAGATTAGACAAACTTGCAATCATTGGAAAAAGTGAAAAAATAATCCCGTCTTTCATGGATTTTGTTGATATTGCAGGATTAGTAAAAGGAGCCTCTCAAGGAGAAGGTTTAGGAAATAAATTTTTAGGACATGTTAGGGAAGTTGACGCAATAGCACATGTTGTGAGATGCTTTGAAGATACTAACATTACTCATGTATCATCAAAAATTGATCCATTAGATGATATTGAAACAATAAATTTAGAATTGCAATTGGCTGATCTTGAAAGCTTAAATAATAAAAAAACTAGTTTAGAAAAAAAATTAAAAGCAAATGATAAAGAAGCTAAACATCAATTTGAGATAATAAATAAAATCTTACAAATGCTAGATACAAATAGTATCTTAAAAATTGATGAATTTGCTGGCAATGAAATTGATTTTGTAAATAGTCTTAACTTAATTAGTCTAAAGCCGACTATGTACATATGTAATGTAGATGAAGAATCAATTCATACTGGAAACGAATTATCAAAAAAAGTCATCGAGTTTGCCAAAAAAAATAATCATTCTGTAGTTTTAATCTCTGCATCAATAGAAGCACAAATAGCAGAATTAGATAATGAAGAAGAAAAACTTGAATTTCTTAAAGAACTTAATTTAGATCAAACAACATTGAATAAGGTTATAAAATCAGGATATGAACTTTTAGGTTTGATAAACTATTTTACATGTGGTCCAAAAGAAACAAGATCATGGACAATAAAAAAAGAAACACTTGCACCTCAAGCTGCTGGAAAAATTCACACTGATTTTGAAAAAGGATTTATTAGAGCAGAGACTGTCTCTTATGAAGACTATATAGAAAATAATGGTGATGCTGGAAGTAGAGATTCAGGAAAGCTAAGACAAGAAGGTAAAGATTATATCGTCAAAGATGGTGATGTAATGAACTTTTTATTTAATGTCTAAGTAACGTCTCGCCAAAGTCTGTTTTTTGCTAAGTACACAATTGTTCCTAGAATAATAAAGAATAATATTACTTTGATACCTAAATTTTTTCTTTCTTCCATTTCTGGTTCAGCAGCCCAGTGAAGAAAATGTGTTACATCAGCCGATAACTGTTCTGCATTATTATCAGTGCCATCATCATAATCTACACTTCCATCGGCTATAGGTGCTGGCATAGCTATTTGATTTCCAGCCATCCATTTATTGTACCACATTCCATTACCGACCTCCATTCCCTTTGGAGGTTCAACATAACCTAGAAGAAGGTTGTAAATATAATCAACCCCATATTTTCTAGCTTTTGTAATTACACTCAAATCTGGGGGATAAGCTCCATTATTATTTGCTCTTGCTTCGTTATCATTGGCATATGGATTAACAAATCTGTCTGCTGGTCTAGCAGGTCTTTCAAACATTTCACCGTCATCATTTGGACCATCTAATACAGTATATTCAGAAGCAATAACTTTTACTTGAGCTTCCGAAAAACCAACATCAATAAGATCTCTGTAATACAGAAGTTTCATTGAATGACATCCTGCACATACTTCTCTGTAAACTTTATAGCCCCTTTGAATTGCAGCTCTATCAAAAGTTCCCGTTACACCTTTAAAAGACCAATCATGTTTTGGCATTTTTTCAGTACTCATTTCTGCAGCAAATAAATTTGAAGAGAATAATAAAAAAATAATAAGTAGTAGGCGCATTATAGATTTGTATCTTTTTGCATTGCTGGTGAAGGTATTCCTTTTTCTCCTCCGCCAATATTAGGAGTTATATTTTTAGAATAAACATCACTAATACTGAGCGGTAGCTTACTTGGCTTCTCTATCCAACCAACAAAAGGTGTAATGATAAAGAAAAAACCAAAGTAGTAAAGTAAACCTACTCTAGCAATTAAAAGATATAAACCTTCAGCAGGAAGCATACCAACGTAACCTAATGCAAAAAAGTTAACGAAAAAACCCATCATAAACCACTTATATATTGGTCTATAATTACAGCTTCTTACCTTTGATCTATCTAACCAAGGTAGTACAAAGAGAATTACTATCGCGCCAAACATTAGAAGAACTCCTCCCAATTTATCAGGCACTGCTCTTAAAATTGCATAAAAAGGTGCAAGATACCAGTTTGGAACAATGTGAGCTGGAGTGACTAGTGGATCTGCTGGAATATAATTATCAACTTCAGCCATAAGATTTGGCCCAAAGAAAATTACTGCAGAGATAGCAACACCAAAAGCACACATAGCTACTGTATCTTTAATTAACATATATGGAAAAAAGTTTACTGAGTCATTGTTAGTTTTAATATCAATCCCATCAGGGTTATTTGAACCATGAACATGGACTGCAGCAACATGTAATCCTACAACACCAAAAATAACAAATGGTAAAACATAATGAAGAGCAAAGAAACGGTTTAAAGTAGCATTACCGACATTGTAATCACCAAGCAGCCATGTTTTTAATCCCTCACCAATAAATGGAATTGCACTAAATAAATTGGTTATAACTGTAGCTCCCCAATAAGACATTTGTCCCCACGGTAATGTGTACCCAAGAAAAGAAGTAGCCATCATTAGTAAAAATATGAATACACCTAAAATCCAATTAAGCTCTCTTGGATATTTGTAAGAACCAAAATACATTGCTCTTACTATATGAATGTAAACAATGATGAAGAAAAAGGCTGCACCATTAGAATGGATGTATCGCATTAACCATCCGTAATTGACATCTCGCATTATTCTTTCAACACTATCAAATGCCATATCAGTATGTGGTGTGTAATTCATTGCAAGAAAAATTCCGCTTACAATCATTGTAACAAGTGTAATTGTTGCCAATGCACCAAAACTCCAAAAATAATTACAATTTTTAGGCATTGGATAATCGCCGTATTCTTTTTTGAAATAAGAAATAATTGGTAAACGAAACTCTATCCAATTAAGGACAGGATTTTTAAACTGATGTACTTTTCTATTCTTATCCATGTTATCCTATCTTTATAGTATTATCGTTTAAAAAGGTATAGGGCGGAACGTCCAAGTTTTTGGGAGCTGGCCCTTTTCTTATTCTACCTGAAGTATCGTAATGTGAACCATGACATGGACAGTACCAACCATCGTACTCACCTTTCATGTCAGAAACTTTCTGACCAAGCGGAACACAACCTAAGTGTGTGCATACTCCCACTAAAACTAACCATTCTTCTTTTTGTACTCTATCTGCATCATCTTGTGGATCTCTTAAGTCAGAAGCTTGAACCATTTTTGCAGCATCTATCTCTTCTTTTGTTCTTTTCTTTATGAAGACTGGTTTTCCACGCCACTTTATTGTTATACTTTGACCTTCTTCAATAGTACTAATATCTACTTCCGTTGATCCTGCAGCTAATGTATCTTCTGCTGGACTCATACTTTTTAGAAAAGGCCATATAAAAGCAGCTGTTCCAACAGCACCAAGCGTTACAGTGCTAAGTTGTAGGAAATCTCTTCTCTTATTTTTGGGTTTTTTAGCCATTTATTGTGAATTTCTTATATCTTAATTACTCAAAAAAATACTTTTTAAATATGTGCCAGCGTGACGCAAGTAAGAAAATAATATAGTAAAAAAACATGAGAATTGCTCTATTTGAACCCGACATACCACAGAATGCAGGAAACATATTTAGACTAGGTGCCTGTCTTGGAATACCAGTAGATATAATAGAGCCAGCTGGCTTTGTTATTGATGATAAAAGATTAAAAAGAGCATCAATGGATTACTATGATTATCTAGAATTAAAAAAACATTTAAGTTGGGAAAAATTTTATGAGTGGTCAAAGGATAATTCATATCGACTCGTTCTTCTAACAACAAAAAGTAAAAAAAGTTATTTCGATTATAAGTTTCAATCAAATGATATTATTTTATTTGGCAGAGAAAGTGCAGGAGCACCTGATTTTGTCCATAGCTCTGTCGATGAAAGATTAACAATACCAATGATAAAGGGGCCAAGATCGATTAATCTTAGTAGTTCAGTTGCAATAGTTGCTGGTGAAATGTTACGCCAATTAACTTAAGCTAAGCTTCCCATCTTTCCTTCTTGATAGTCCATCATGGCTTGCTTAATTTCTCCCTCAGTATTTGCCACAAAAGGACCATAACGTGCTACAGGTTCTTTGAGCGGCTTTCCGGCTAATACTAGATAGGATCCCTTTTCTGATATTGATGTAAGTTGAACCTCATCACTTGACTGATCAAAGTAAATCATATCACCTTTATTAGCGATTTTATCTTCCTCATTGAACTGTAACTGACCATCAATAATATAAATCATAAGATTTTGTTCTTTATCAATTTTAAACTTTGTCATATCTGGTTTTGTAAATTGAATATCAAATATTGATACAGGTGAATATGTTTGAACTTTGGATTTGGTTCCATTTATTTCACCCACAAGAACTTTAATTTCTATATTTGTGTTTTCAGTTACTGATGGAATATTATTTTTCTTAATATGTTGATACCAAGGTTTTACTTTTTTATTTTTTTGTGGAAGGTTAACCCAGATTTGTAATCCTTGCATTATACCACCACTTTTCTTAAATTTTTCTGTTACTAATTCAGAGTGAATTAAACCTGAACCAGTTGTCATCCATTGTACATCACCAGTTTCAATTTCTGCTTGTCCGCCAAATGAGTCTCTGTGTTCTACCTCACCACCAAGCATGTAAGTAATTGCTTCAAATCCACAATGAGGATGCGCAGGTACGCCAGTTGCCCCTCCTGGCTCATAATTAATTGGGCCGAAATGATCAAAAAGAAGAAATGGATCATTTTCTCTCATTCCGGGGACAGGGAAAGCTCTCGTTACAGGTATCCCGTCACCCTCAAAAGTCTTCATACACTCTTTAATTTCTATTATTTTTCTCATAAATTTGTTTAAAAATTATTCAGGTATAGATATAGGTATCATTATGAAAAATCAAAATCCAAACCCACCAAAGTGTGGTTGTAGCTGCAGCTGTTGTTGCACTTGTGAAGGTGGAGATTGCTGTTAATAAATTATTTTAAATTTAATAATTTAATGAGTGTGATTTGTCAGATTATTAATATCTGACTCCTCTATTTCTTCTATTGATTTCGCTACACGCCAATTATTCATTGTTCCATCATCATTTCTTGCAGTAATTACCGTTTCAATAGGTGGACAATCAGGCTAATGACAACTGAGCTCAGCAATACTTATTATAGTATTTTCTGGTAATTTATATTTCTTGGAAATTAACTGTTTGAGATTTCTTATTTTTTCAACATTTTGAGTTTTACGATTAAACATATTTCTCCTTTAATTGTCTGCCCATAAGGATGATAAAAGAATAGAACCTTTCATATCGCCAATTAATATTTGTGAGTTATCACTAGATATAGCTATTGTTGAAACTTCTGCACCTGTCGAACTTCTAATCATAATTGGTTTTTTACTTTCATCAATTTCTGCTAATAAAACTGACCCATCTGTGTAACCGGTGAAAACAGCTTTTTCTCCATTAAGTGCTTTGACAAATGTTGCAAGTTCTTTACCACCGTTTGCAACAACAATTGGCTTTCTCCCCATTGGTCCTTCTTTACCATCGAATGGCCAGCAAACTGCATCACTGGATCCAGATGTAACCAAATACGGTGTATCTCCAACCCAAGTAAAACTTTTTATTTTTGATGGATAGCCTCTCATTGCTAAATCAGCTTTATCGTTTATGCGCCAACCATGAATTTGATTTTCTTGCATCGCTGTTACAATATACTTTGTATCTGGACTAAAAGTTACAGTTCCATGCGATCCTTTCCAAGTATAATTTGATGATGTCCATTTATTATTATTTAATTTCCACACAGTTACTCCACCGTATCTTGAGACTGCAAGGCGCTTACCTTTCTTATCAAATGCTAATCCAGCAACAGTACTTTGATGATCTAAAGTTTGAGGTTTGTCTCTATTTTTTGTCCAGACATAAACAGTTTTTCCTGATGAACAAACTTTTGTATCTTTGTGGGTAGCTACACAGTCTACCCACTTTGAACCAAAATTAAAAATTTCTTCAATATTTCCATCGGATGATATTTTTAGAAAACGTCCATCGTCTCCACCCGTTAGTACATCGTCCGCATAATTAGCCATACTCAACACTACACCTTCATGTGCTTTGACTGTTTTAGGCTCAAATCCAGATTGAAAAAATCTTACAGTGCCGTCTCCAAATCCAACCGCTATTTGATTACGAATTGTAACCGCTTCTATAGCTGGAGCTCCAATATTAAAAATTGAACCTCTTCTTTCAAGTTCAGTTTTATTTGATTTTTGAAGTATTTCTAGATCAGCATTCATGCTGATTTACAATTTTCAAAGCCTTCCTTAAGATTCATATTATCAAGATCACGACCAATAAATACTACTCGAGAACTCCTATCTTTTCCTTTAGGCCAAGGTCCCATTGGTGAAGCATCCATAAGCATATGCACTCCTTGAAATACATATCGCTCTTCTTCACCTTTAAAGTTCAAAATTCCTTTTGATCGAAGAATATCCTGACCCTTAGTCCTCAGTAAATTTCCAAACCAATCTTGAAACTTATCCATATCTAATGGTGTATCAGATACAAAGGATAGACTAGTAACATCATCATCATGTTCATGATCATGATCTGATTCAAGAAAGTCAGGTTCAATATCTAATACTCTATCTAAACTAAATGCATTTAAGCCTACGATTTCATCAAGAGGTGCATCACAACGTGTTGTTTTAATAATCTTTGCAAAAGGATTAATTTTTCTAATACGATCATTCACTTTTACAATGTCATTATCTTCAACAAGTTCAACTTTATTTAACAAAATTACATCGGCGAAAGCAATTTGTTCTTCTGCTTCATGATGATCTACTAATTGAGAACTTAAATGAACAGCATCAGCAACTGTAACAATTGCATCTAGTTTTGTTCTATCAGCAACATCTTGATCAACAAAAAATGTCTGCGCAACTGGGGCTGGATCAGCTAAGCCAGTTGTTTCAACTATAATTGCATCTAGCTTATCAGCACGTTTCATTAAACCACTAAGAATTCTAATTAAATCGCCTCTAACAGTGCAACAAATGCACCCGTTGTTCATTTCAAATACTTCTTCATCAGCATCAACAACAAGATCATTATCAATACCTTGCTCACCAAATTCATTAACAATAACAGCGTATTTCCGTCCATGCTGTTCAGTTAAAATTCGATTTAAAAGTGTTGTTTTTCCAGCTCCAAGAAACCCTGTTAAAACCGTAACTGGAACCTGAGAAGTATTTTCCATATCAATTTCCCTAAAATTAGTTCTATAAATTCCACCTTAATACAAGGTGGAATTTATTTAAATATTTAAAATTAACAGCCTTTAAGCTCATCCCCGAGATTACTAATCAACGTAAAGTAAAGTGACTTACCAGCATCGATATTAGCACCTAAAGGATCAAAAACTCCTGTTTTGATATTCATATCCTCAGCTATTGTTGTAATAATCTTTGGATTAAATTGAGGTTCAGAGAAAATACATTTTATTCCCTTATCCTTAATAACATCCTGAATATCAGCTATTTGCTTTGCACCAGGTAAAACATCAGTATTCAATGTTAAAGCTCCTGCAGCTCTTACACCAAATCTTTCTTCAAAATATTGGTAGGCGTCATGAAAGACAACAAATTTTGCATCAGAATTAATATCTGTACCAACATCACTAATAAGCTGATCTAAAGCTTTAATTGTTGCTTCGGCATTTGCTTCATATTTCTCTTTATTGGCAGGATCTAAATCCCCTAACTCATGAGCTATTTCATGAACCATTTCTTTAGCATTCATTGGATCTAACCAAATGTGAGCATCAAATTCACCATGTGCATGACCGTGGTGATCGTGTCCACTGTGATCATCATGGTCATCGTGGTCATCATGTTCATCATGATCGTCATGATCATCGTGGTCATCGTGGTCATCGTGGTCATCGTGGTCATCATGATCATCGTGATCATCATGTTCATCATGATCGTCATGATCATCGTGATCATCATGGTCATCATGGTCATCATGGTCATCATGGTCATCATGGTCATCATGATCGTCATGATCGTCATGATCGTCATGATCGTCATGATCATCGTGGTCATCAAATATAGATTCTTCTCTAAATTTTAATTTAGCAATTGTTTCAACTTCCATAAACTCTACGACTTCAGCACTTTTTGCTATTGACTCCAGAGGTTCTTCTAATGATGTCTCAATACTTTCCCCAATCCAAAATACTATATCTGCTTCTTCAAGCATTTTTGCATGAGATGGTTTCATTGTAAAACTATGTGGAGATATGCTTCCTTCAATTATAAGTCCAGGTTCACCAATTCCATTCATAACATTAGCAATCAATGAATGAAGTGGTTTAATAGTCGTTACAACTTTTAGTTCTGCTCTAGCTGATGCAGTTGCAACAAGAATTCCTGAAAACAAGATAATTTTAAAAACATGTAGAAAAATGTTCATTTGTTTCATAAAAGTATTCCTATTAGATTTTAGTGTGTTAAAGTATTGTAATGTTATAATATAACATTTTACGTTGTAAATAATAAAATGGCAGAAAATAATAATTTATTGGTTAAACTAGATAACTGTGGTGTGTACAAGTCATCAAAGTGGATTGTACGAGGAATAAGCTTGGAAATTCACAAGGGGGAAATTGTTACTCTAATAGGGCCTAATGGTTCTGGAAAAACAACTTCAGCTAAAATGATACTTAAGATACTTAAGTCTGATGAAGGACAAATAAAAAACTTTGCTTCAAAAATGGCTTACGTACCACAAAAAATTAATATTGATTGGACAATGCCTCTTCGTGTCGTTGATTTTATGAAATTAACAAGTCATATAAATAATCTTGAAATTGTTGATGCTTTAAAATTAACTGGAGTAGATAACCTTCTCTATAACGATATTCATAATTTATCTGGCGGAGAATTTCAAAGAGTCTTAATCGCCAGAGCAATCGCAAAAAAACCAGACTTACTTGTTTTGGATGAACCAGTTCAAGGTGTAGATTTTAATGGAGAAATTGCACTTTATAATCTTATTAAAAAAATTTGTTCAACACTTAATTGTGGAATATTACTGATATCACATGATCTTCATTTTGTTATGTCAGCTACAGATCATGTAATTTGCTTAAATGGTCATATATGTTGTTCTGGAACGCCAAGATCAATTGTAAAGAATTCGGCATACATAGAATTATTTGGTGAACATAACGCCACAACTCTATCACTTTATCAACATAATCATGATCATTCTCATGAAACAGATGGGAGAGTTACAAATAATGTTTGATGATTTTTTTACTAGAGCTCTCATAGCTGGCATTGGTATTGCAATAATTGCCGGACCTCTCGGATGTCTTGTAATTTGGAGAAGGTTATCCTATTTTGGAGATACGCTGTCTCACTCGGCATTATTGGGTGTAACTTTAGCTTATTCTTTTAGCTTTAATATTACATTTTCAGTTTTTATAATTTCAGCTGTTGTTGCTTTACTATTAATTAATTTACAAAAAAGAACAAAACTCGCAGGAGATTCATTACTAGGTCTACTTGCTCACTCTACACTTGCTATAGGTTTGGTATTAATTGGGTTTCTTACATCAATTAGATTTGACCTTATGGGTTTATTATTTGGAGATATACTTGCAGTTGATGTTGAAGATATAACTATAGTTTATTTAGGTGGTGCTGCAATATTATTGATTTTGTACTTTATTTGGAAATCTTTATTTTCAGCAACGGTAAATTATGATTTGTCAGCAGCAGAAGGAATGCGACCAGAAGTTTCTAATTTTATATTCACACTCTTATTGGCAGGAGTAATTGCTTTATCTATTAAAATGATTGGCGCTTTATTGATAACTGGTTTACTTTTAATACCTGCAGCAATTGCAAGAAATATTAGCAGCAGTCCTCGTCAAATGGTTATAATTGCAACTTTAGCTGGTGTCATATCAGTAATTGCAGGATTGTTTGTTTCGCTTGAGATTAATACTTCTTCAGGGCCTTCTATAATTGTAGTTGCATTATTATTATTTATTATTTCACTTATTCCTCTGGAGATAAAGGGTCAGTTGCAAAAATGAAAACTATTTGTTAATTAAAATTATGGCATTAGCATCAGAAAATTTAACCAAAAACCAGAAAACAGTTCTTGATATTTTAGAAAACTCATCAGAACCTCTTAAAGCATATACAATTCTTTTCGATATTCAAAAAAAGGGAATTAAATCTCCTCTTCAAGTTTATAGAGCTTTAGATAAGCTTATAGAAATTGGCAAAGTACATAAAATAGAAAGTAGAAATTCATATGTTGCTTGCAAACATGAAGGCTGTAATGCAAAAACTTCTACATCTTTTTTGATATGTGAAAACTGTGATAGTGTTACTGAGCTAACTGGAAATAATTTGTTTTCTTATTTTTCAAAACAAGCAGAAAAAAATAACTTCAATTATAAAAAACATAATTTAGAAATATTTGGTTTGTGCAAAAATTGTAAACTAAAAAACTAATTTATTAAATTATCAATCTTATTCAGACATTTATTTAATCCAAGATCATATTTTGTTCGTATGAAATGCTCTTGTACAATTTCAACCCATTTAAATTTTTGTAACGTTTGATGAGATATGTAAAAACAATTTAAAGGAAAAGACATATTAAACATTTTTAATATTTCTTGCCTTATTACATCGTTGGTCAACACTGCCAAAGATTCGTGAATGTATTTTTCTACAATTTTTTGATCACTTAAAGATGTTTTAGGTAAATTAAATAAACCTCTAAATCTAAAGTATCGATAGATTCTTAAGTAGTCTTCTTTTATTCTATCCTCTATTTCACCAATAAAACAAATTTTACTTTCATTTAAATCTGATTGGCCATTGTAATAATCATGTAGTTTATTGTTGTTTCCAACATATAAAGCATTGAAAGTAAAATCTCTTCTGGCTGAGTCTTTTTTCCAGCTGTTGGTGTAAATTACATTTGTATGTCTTCCCATTTGATTAACATCTTCACGTAAAGTCGTAATTTGTATTTTTCGATTATGAGGATAAGCAATTATAGATCCATATTGAATAGCAAAATCATCATATTCAATATTGTTCTCTTTTAGTAATGACAAAACATCCTGAGGCTTCAAAGTTGTTGCTGTATCAATATCTTTGATTTCTCTTTCAAGAAGAGCATCTCGTATACATCCTCCTACTAATCGAATTTCAATATTATTTTCTTTAAAGATAGATATTAAAAACTTAACATGCTCCAGGTTCAATAAATTCGTAATTTTATTTATTTCCATTATCTAGCTATTTCTTCAAAACAATTTATATTACAATAACAATGTCGACTTCTTCAAAAGAAAATGCTGCAGAAATATTTGAGGATATAAAGAAAAATTTAACAAGAGGAGTCAAAGATAGAAAACACGCATTTCATACGCCAGTCTTTAGTAATATTGATAGTGAAGGTGGAATAGATTCTAGAGTTGTAGTCTTAAGAAAATTTGATCCCAGTAGCATGACACTAAATTTTCACACAGACTTCAGATCTCCCAAAGTACCTAATTTAAAAAAAAATACTAGTTCTCAATTTGTGTTTTATGATCATAAATTAAAAATTCAAATGCGAATCAAAACAACGTCTTTGGTTAATAATCAAAATGATACAGCTAAAGAAATGTGGGATAAAACAAGATTGTTTAGTAGAAAATGTTACTTAACATTGAAAAATCCAAGTTCAATCACAGAGTTTCCAGAAGATGGTATCCCTAAACACTTAACCGGCAAGGAGCCGAGTCATGAAGAAAGTGAAAAAGGATATAAAAATTTTACAGTAGTTGAAAATAAAATTAATGAAATTGATTGGCTTTATTTAGAAATTTCAGGTCATCGTAGATTAAAATTAACATTTAACAATAGTGAACCAGAATATAATTGGTTAATACCTTAATATAACTTAAAATTGTCAATAATTCTTATATCACCAATATATAAAGCAATAAATAATCTAGCTTTAGAATAATTTTTTGTTATTTCTAAATTATTTTCATTTCTTATCTCTAAATAGTCAATTTTATTTATATTATTTTGAAGAAGCTCTATTTTTAATTGATCTAAATTATTAATTTCATTTTGCGTTAATAGATTAATATGTTCTTTAATTTTATTTCCTAATGCATTGAAAATTTTTAATTGATTATTTGAAAATTTAGAGTTCCTTGAAGATAAACTCATACCTTCTTTATCTCGTACGGATGGACATGGAATTATTTTAATATTGTGATGATTAATTTTTACTAAATCTTGTATTATTTTTACTTGCTGAAAATCCTTCTCACCAAAATAACTGTTCGTTGGTTTAATCATATTAAAAAAAAGATCCACAACAGTAGTAACTCCATCAAAATGACCAGGTCGAAATTTATCGCATAAAATATTTCTAAAATTATTTACAATTTTTTTCTTTGCCAATCCTTTAGGGTATATCTCTTGAACTTCAGGTAAGAAGAGTACATTACAACCAATATTTTCTAGTTTAGAAATATCATCATCAATTGTCTTTGGATAAGAATTGAAATCATTTTCATTGTTAAATTGAGTAGGATTAATAAATATTGAACAGATCACAAATTCGTTATGTAATTGTGCCTCTCTAATGAGAGATAAATGTCCATCGTGTAAGTTTCCCATTGTTAAAACTAAACCAATAGACTGACCTTTGTCTTTGATTGAAACTAAATTTGGCTCTAATTCACTAGCTTTTCTGAAAATTTTCATTGATTACATAAGTAAATATTTGACTTATATATAATGAATTCGTATTAGGCCCAGAGATTTATTATGAAACGCACTTACCAACCTAGTAGAGTAATTAGAAAAAGAAGACACGGTTTTAGGGCTAGAATGGCAACTAAAGCAGGTCGTCAAATCATTAATAGAAGACGTGCAAAAGGAAGAGCTCAATTAAGCGCTTAAAAAGGCCAAATGGCCCAAACATTATTTACAATTAAGAAAAGATCGACTTTCGTTATGATACGAAACCAGGGAGAATTTATAAAAGGTAAAAATATGAATATCCAAATTTTACACAATCAAGATCTAGAAAATTCTATAGGTGTAGGATACACAGCTTCCAAAAAAATTGGCAACGCAGTAAAAAGAAATAGAGCAAAGAGAATAATGAGAGAATTAGCTAGAAAAATTATTATTAATGGTAAAATTAATTCATATTATGTGTTAATAGCTAAAACGTCATTGCTCGAAGAGAAATTTGATAAACTTTTATTAGAACTTAAGGGAAAGATAAATGGTTAGTAAATATATTTCATTACCTTTAATCATAGTAATTAGATCATACCAGTTATTGATTTCCCCAATACTTGGGCAGAATTGTCGGTATTTACCAACCTGTTCTGAGTATTCTATTAAAGCACTAAAGGAACATGGGTTATTTAAAGGATCAATTTTATCGGTGAAAAGAATTTCAAAATGTCATCCATGGGGTTCACACGGATTTGATCCAGTACCTAAAAAATCTGAGTTAAATAAATGAACGAACAAAGAAATTTATATTTGGCTATTGGTATTTCAATTGCGATAATTATTTTTTTTCAATTATTATTTCCAACTCAACCAATTCAAACAACATCCTTTGAAGAAGATGAAGTATTAGAGCCTGCAACATCCATTGATGGACAAAGTAGCCAAGCTGTTTCAGAAATACAAAGTAGAGATGAAGCTTTAATTCAAACCGACAGAGTTATTTTTGAAAATGCATCTATTAAAGGTTCTATAAATCTAAAAGGAGCAATTTTAGATGACCTCATATTATCAAAATATAAAACTAGCTTAGAACCTGATTCGAATAATATCCAGCTTTTGTTACCAGATGGGACTGCTAATCCATATTACATTGAAACAGGTTGGAAAGAGCTAAAAAATTCTAACATTGAATTACCTAATTTAGAAACAAATTGGAAAACTAACTCTACCACTCTAAGCCCCTCAAGCCCTGTTACACTTAGTTGGACGAATAATAGAAACATAACCTTCAAAATCAACTATCAAGTTGATGATGAGTATATGTTTACAATTACACAGGAAATAGAAAATAACAGTGGTGAAGATATTGAAGTTTTTCCATACAGATTAATCAAAAGAATAAACACACCAGATACAATTAATTTTTTTATACTTCACGAGGGTTTAATTAGTCTAATAAACGACGAATTATTGGAAAAAAATTATGATGATATTGCCGATGATTGTAATTCATCAATGCAAACAAAAAAAGAGTTTTGCGATAATAAAACACAAGGAGGCTGGTTAGGTTTTACAGACAAATATTGGATGTCTGCTTTAATTCCTGATGCTGACCAATCTATTAATGTCAATTATAGATACGGTAATAATGGACGTGATAGCTATAGAGCAGGTTACGTTGGTCAGATATATATAATTAGCTCAGGCGAAAATATATCTTACGGCGGAAAATTATTTGTGGGTGCAAAAAAATTAAATGTCTTAAGTGCTTATGACGAAAATCTCTCTATACCAAGATTTACTGATGCAATTGACTGGGGCTGGTTTAGCTTTTTAACTAAACCTGTTTCATATGCCATTAATTGGTTTTTTGGTTACGCAGGTAATTTTGGTCTAGCAATAATTGCCTTTACCATTTTAATGCGTTTAATTTTATTTCCGCTAGCTCAGGCATCTTTTAAATCTATGGCAAAGATGAAAAAACTTCAGCCTGATATGCAAAGATTAAAAGAAACATATCCAAATGACAGACAAAAAATGCAGCAAGAACTAATGGCCTTGTATAAAAGAGAGGGTGCTAATCCTGTTGCGGGTTGTCTACCAATTTTAGTACAAATACCAATTTTCTTCTCTTTGTATAAAGTGTTGTTTGTTACGATAGAGATGTATCACGCTCCTTTTTATGGATGGATTCATGATCTATCTGCGCCAGACCCATTAGGCTTAATGACAATATTTGGATTAGTTCCTTGGGATGTGCCACCTATACTGTCAATAATTGATATTGGTATTCTTCCTATCATTATGGGCTTCACTATGTGGTTACAACAAAAACTAAATCCTGCTCCCGCTGATCCAACACAGGCTAGAATTTTTGCATTACTTCCATTTGTATTTACTTTTGTACTAGCTGGTTTTGCAGCTGGTTTAGTTTTATATTGGTCAGTGAACAATATTTTATCAATTGCGCAGCAATGGTATATTCAAAGAAGAATTTTAGCCAAAAATGGCTAGCTTAAATAAAAATTTAAATAACTTTTTTAATAATAATAAGTTTTTAGGTTCCTTTCAGTCATTTAAAGACATTCCTTATTCAGATATAAAAAAAGAATGTTGTTTTATAGGTAGATCTAATGTTGGAAAATCTAGTTTAATAAATTCGTTAACTAAAACAAAAAAACTAGCGAAAACTAGTAAAACTCCAGGAAGAACTCAGGCTATAAATGTTTTTTTAATTAGTGAAAAAATAAATATGATTGATTTGCCAGGTTATGGTTTTGCCAAAGTATCAAAAGTTGCTCGAGAAAACTTAATGACCCTGATTGAAGAATATATAGAAAATAGAGATACACTTGATCATGTTTTTTTACTCATTGACTCAAAAGTTGGTATCAAAAATTCTGATATTGATATGTTGGATTTATTGAGTGATTGTTCAAGAAAATTTTCAATAATTTTAACTAAAATAGATAAAATATCTAATAACTATTTAGAATATCAAAAAAAATCAATTTTAAGTTTAATGCTAAATTATGAAAAATCATTTACGAAAATATATCAATCTGAGACCAAAAAAAATAATGGTATTACAGAGATTCAAAGATCTATATACGGGTTATCACAATAAATATGAAATTTGATTTTTTATCAGAGAGTGATCAGGCTTATTTTATTCATAAAGCCTCAACCTTAGTTGAAGCTCTTCCATACATTCGAGAACATAGTGGTGATACCATTGTAATAAAATACGGTGGACATGCAATGGGAGATAAAAAACTGTCTGAGAGTTTTTCAAGAGATATTGGGTTATTAAAAGAAGTAGGTGTGTCACCAATTATTATTCATGGTGGAGGGCCTCAAATTGGTGAGAGACTTAAATCAAAAAATATATCAACACAATTTGTTGAAGGATTACGAGTTACTGATAAAGAAACAATTAAGGTAGTTGAGGAAGTTTTATCTAAGGATATCAATTCAGAAATAGTAGAATCTATAAGTGCCTCTGGAGGAAAAGCGATAGGAGTATCTGGTAATGATAACTTAGTCACTGCAACTAAATTGAATGTGGAAATTAAAGATAGTGATTCAAATATTGAAAAAATAGTTGATATTGGTTTTGTTGGACAACCAAAAAAATTAAACAAAGATATGCTAACTAGCTTTATAAAAAATGGTCAAATACCTGTCATATCTCCTTTAGGTAAGGATGAAAATAATTTTACATATAATATTAATGCTGACACTGTTGCGGGTTTTATAGCAGGTGAGTTACAGGCAAGTAAATTATTATTACTAACCGATGTACCTGGAATTTTAGACAAAGATGAAAAATTAATATCATCAATAACTTTAGAAGAAGCTAAAAATATTGCTAATAAAGAATATATTTTTGGAGGTATGAAGCCGAAAATTAATACATGTATTGATGCAATGAAAAAAGGTGTTAAAAAATCTACTATTTTAGATGGAAGAATTCCTCATTCAGTAATATTAGAGTTATTCACTGAACATGGAATTGGTACACAAATAACAAGTAATTAAATGAGCTTTAAAGATAACATCAATACCTGGATATTTGATCTAGATAACACACTGTACTCTGCAGACAGTGGAATTTTTCAGCAAGTACATAAGTTAATGGGTGAGTTTGTAGCTAAAAATTTAAATATGGAATTAGCTGAAGCAAAAAAACTACAAGCAAAATATTACAAGCAACATGGCACTACATTAAGAGGTATGATGGATAATCATGGTGTAGATCCTGATTATTTTTTAGAAGAAGTTCATAAGTTAGATTACTCAATTGTTGGTCCAAATCAAAATCTTAATGATGAATTATATAAACTTGAGGGAAGAAAAATTATTTATACAAATGCTAATAAGCAACATGTCTTAGATGTGTTAGAGAAAATAAATCTAACAAACTTTTTTGATGAAATATATGATATTAAAATGGCTAATTACATTCCTAAGCCAGAAATTTCTCCCTATGAAAAAATTATCGACTTATTTGATATCGAAGCAAATAAATCCGCAATGTTTGATGATATTGCAAAGAATTTAGTTCCAGCAAAAAAAGTTGGTTTTATACCTGTCTGGGTTGATGCTGGTTATGAAAATTTTTCCGATGATATTGAAGCATCTAAAGAATATTTAGATTTTCAAACAAGAGATTTGAGTTTATTTTTAAAAGATGTAAATGAGGGTAAAATATGAATGATCTGGAAAGAATTATAAATGATGCCTTTGAGGAGAGAGATAATATTAACGTCAATACTGCAGGTGATATTAGAAATGCAGTAGATGAAACTTTAAACAAACTTGATAGTGGTAGCTTAAGGGTTTGTGAAAAAATTAATAATGAATGGCAAGTTAATCAATGGATTAAAAAGGCAATTCTTTTAAGTTTCAGATTAAATGATAATGAAATCATTAAAGCATCACATGCTACTTGGTTTGACAAAGTAGAAAGTAAAACTGCAAATTGGACTAAAGATGATCATCTGAAAGCAGGATTTCGATATGTACCAGACGCTGTTGTAAGAAAATCTGCATTTATTGCTAAAGGTGTTGTCTTAATGCCTTCTTTTGTAAATCTTGGTGCATATGTTGACGAAGGAACAATGATTGATACTTGGGCAACAGTTGGATCATGTGCACAAATAGGTAAAAACTGTCATATTTCTGGAGGTGCTGGTATTGGCGGTGTACTTGAACCTCTTCAAGCAAATCCTGTGATTATTGAAGACAATTGTTTTATTGGAGCTAGGAGTGAAGTGGCTGAAGGTGTTATTGTTGGTGAAGGTGCGGTTTTATCAATGGGTGTATTTATTGGAGCATCTACAAAAATAGTCGATCGATCAACTGGGGAAATTCATATGGGAAAAGTTCCAGCGTATTCAGTTGTGGTACCAGGTACATTACCAGGAAAAAAAGAAGGAGATATTAATCCTTCTTTATACTGTGCAGTTATTGTTAAAAGAGTTGATGAAAAAACTAGAAGCAAAACATCAATCAATGATCTTTTAAGAGATTAATGTCAGAAATTAATTTTGATCCAGTTACTCTTACACAATCTTTAGTTAAATGTGCAAGTGTAACTCCAAAAGATGAGGGCGTTTTAACAGTCGTTGAAAATCATCTCAGTGCTATAGGATGTGACTGTCATCAATTAACTTTCTCTGGAAACAATTCTTATGAAGTAAAAAATTTATTTGCAACAGTAGGAAATGAAGGAAAACATTTTGCTTATGCTGGTCATACAGATGTAGTTCCTGTAGGTAATGAAAGTTCATGGAAATACCCTCCTTTTTCTGCACAAATAGATGGAGGCAAACTTTATGGAAGAGGTAGCGAAGATATGAAAAGCAGTGTTGCTTGTTTCATTAGTGCCGCTAAAAGATTTGTAGATAAATATAAAAATTTTCCAGGAAAGATTTCCTTTATTATTACAGGTGATGAAGAAAGAGATTCTGTAAACGGCACACCAAGAATTCTAGAATGGGCAAGTAAACAAAATTATAAATTTGATCATTGTCTTGTTGGTGAACCAACTTCTAAAAATGAGGTCGGCGATAAAGTAAAAATTGGAAGAAGAGGATCAGTTAGTTTCTTTTTTCAGGTTAAAGGTATTCAAGGACATACGGCGAATTCTCATTTAGCTGAAAATTCTTCACATCACTTAGTGAATTTATTAAATAGTATATTAAAAGAGCCGCTAGATGAAGGTAATGAAAATTTTTTACCAACATCAGTACAAATCGCTACTATTGATATTGGCAATCCTGTTCAAAACGTAATTCCAGAATTAGCTAAAGCAACAGTCAATATTAGATTTAATGATATGCACTCATCTGACTCACTTATAAAATGGATTGATAATAAAATAGAAAAGATTTTCTCTAAACTAGAAAACGCTAGTTGTACTTATACATATGATGCAACAGCTGAGTCATTTTTGAATAAAGCTGGTGATTTATATAATATTATTTCAAAATCAATTTCTGATGTCACAGGAAGAAATAGCTCACCTGAGCAAGCAACTGATGGCGGTACTTCTGATGCAAGATATATAAAGAACTATTGTGAAGTAGTAGAGTTAGGTCTTAGAAATCAAACTCTTCATAAAGTAGATGAATTTGTTTTTGTTGAAGATATTATAAAATTAGAAAGTATTTATTTTAGAATTTTAGAAAATTATTTTGATGTCAATTAATATCCGTCGGATGGATTAACATCTGATTTTAATTTTTCCTTTTTTCTTAGTTTTTTATATTTGGAGTACATATATTTAACAGATGGCTCTATAGCTGTTACACCTGCCACATGTGGAGTAATTGTTACATTTGGCAATCTCCAAAATTGACTACTTGATTTTAAAGGTTCATTTTTAAAGACATCCAAATAAGCATAAAAATTTTTGTTTTTCTTTAAATGATTCAGAAGGTCTTTCTCTTCAATTGCATTTCCTCTACCTATATTTATTAAACAAGAATTTTTTTTCATATTCTTTAAAAACTTTTTATCTATTATATTATTTGTTTGAGTTGTTGATGGTAGAATAGAAATGATAACATCAGAGCTTTTGATAAAACTAGTGATATTTTTACCTGTATATATTTTTACATTTTTTACTTTTGCTCGATTTTTTTTATATGCAATAACATTATAATTTAATTTGTTTAGTAATTTTGCAATATGATTACCAAGAAAGCCTAGACCTAAAATACCTACTGTTAAATTTTTATTATCAATTGGTGTCCTTTCTCCAGACCAGTATTTTTTGATTTGAGAATTTTGAAAAATTTTAAAATTTAATTGATAATTTAGTATTTGAGCTAGAGAATAATTGGCAATTCTCCCCCCCATTTCTTCATCTTTTATTCTGATAATGGGAATTTTTTTATTATAATTTTTAAGTTTTAGAATATGATCTACTCCAGCTCCCATAGAGAAAATAACTTGGAGATTTTTTAGTCTTGAAAGAGTATTATCTGGTAGATTCCATATAATTGCACAATTTACATCATTAAAATTTTTATAATCTTTAATTGAAATTATTTTTTCATTTTTAAAATATTTTTTTATTGTTTTTTTCCAAACATCAATTTTATCAAAAGTTGTGTTATGAAATAAAATAGTCATTGAATATCATCTATTAACTTATTGTATTTGACTACTTGTTTTTTCCAGATTAATTCATTTTCTGCTCTATTTTTTGCATTTTGTCCTAATTCAATTGTATTTTGTTTGTTCTCAACTAAATTCTTAATTGATTCATCTAATTCATTAAAATTATTAATAATTAAACCTGTTTTATTATGCAATACAGCTTCAGGAGTACCTCCAACATTTGAGGCAATTGAAGGAATTCCATATTGTGCCGCTTCAATATATGCGATTCCAAAACCTTCAATAGAATTTGCATGAGTTTCATCTATTGTCGGCATGATCATAATATCAGTCTTAGAAAAAATGAATTTTTTTTGATTTTCATTTATTGTTCCAACTAACTTCACATTTGATTCTAGATTATAATTTTTTATTTCTTTCTTTATATTCTCTAACTGATCACCTTCACCAGCAATTATATATTGAATATTTGGATAAATTTTTTTTAAATTAAAAATAGATTTAAGAATATACGAATGTCCTTTTCTTTTTTCTAGTCTGGCAAGAGTAAGCAAAGTTGGATAACTATCATCTAAATCTATTGCTTGTTCTATAATATTTTTAGTAGATTTTACACCTGGATAGATAACCTCAATTTTTTTAAAGTTTTCACTTATTTTTGAAAGTAAGTTTTTAGTATATAATGAATTGACCACTAATGCGTTTGCTAATTCCAAAACTTTTTTTATTCGTTTATGATGATTATCGTTTTTGATTATTATTTCGTTTCCATGAACAAGACTAATAATTGGGATTTTTTTTTCTTTTAAAAAATTAATTGGTAACTCAAGACTTTTCCAGCTATCAGTGATGACTGTTTCAATATTATTTGAAGAACATATATTTTTAAGTTGATTAAATTTTTTTCTTTTTCTTAAAAATTTTAAACCCTTAAATCTTAATATTGAAAAATTTTTATTGTTTTTATCAAATTCCAAATCTTTAGCACTGTCTTGTTGATCA
>CACMKZ010000002.1 GCA_902614375.1 uncultured Alphaproteobacteria bacterium | reverse complement strand
GTTGCTCAGCATTTAGGAGAAAATGCTGTTCGTACAATCGCTATGGATACAACAGATGGACTAGTTAGAGGTCAAACAGCTACTGATACAGGTGCCCCTATTTCAATGCCTGTAGGCCCGGAAACTCTAGGTAGAATTATGAATGTTGTAGGAGAGCCAGTTGACGAAAGAGGTGACATTGGAACAAGTAAATCTTATCCTATTCATAGACCAGCGCCAGAGTTTGTTGATCAATCTACAGAAACCGAAGTTCTGGTCACAGGAATTAAAGTGGTTGATCTACTAGCACCTTATGCAAGAGGTGGTAAAATCGGATTATTTGGCGGAGCTGGAGTTGGTAAGACAGTTTTAATTATGGAATTAATTAACAACATTGCCAAGGCTCATGGAGGATATTCGGTATTTGCTGGTGTGGGAGAAAGAACGCGTGAGGGTAATGACTTGTACCACGAAATGATTGAATCAGGAATTATTGACCTAAAAGGAAAAGATTCAAAAGTTGCACTTGTGTATGGTCAGATGAATGAACCACCAGGAGCAAGAGCTAGAGTTGCTCTTTCAGGATTAACTCAAGCAGAATACTTTAGAGATGAAGAAGGTCAGGATGTGTTATTTTTTGTAGATAACATATTTAGATTTACCCAGGCAGGCTCTGAAGTGTCAGCTCTTCTAGGACGTATCCCATCTGCAGTTGGATATCAGCCAACACTTGCAACAGATATGGGTGCTTTACAAGAACGAATCACAACTACAAAAAAAGGATCTATTACATCAGTACAGGCAATATATGTTCCTGCAGATGACTTAACTGATCCTGCACCTGCAACATCCTTTTCACATTTGGATGCAACAACAGTTCTAAATAGAGCTATCTCTGAAAAAGGAATATATCCAGCAGTTGATCCATTAGACTCTACTTCTAGAATTTTAGATCCACAAGTTGTTGGTGATGATCATTATAGAGTTGCTAGAGAAGTACAAAGAGTTCTACAAACATATAAAAGTCTTCAAGATATAATAGCTATTCTAGGAATGGATGAGCTTTCAGAAGAAGATAAGTTAACAGTTGCAAGAGCTAGAAAAATAGAAAAATTTTTGAGCCAACCATTTTTTGTTGCAGAAGTCTTCACAGGCTCTCCTGGAAAATATGTTGATCTTGAAGATACCATAAAAAGTTTTGATGGACTCGTAAAAGGTGAATATGACCATATGCCAGAAGCTGCATTTTATATGGTAGGTGGTATTGATGAAGCTATTGAAAAAGCTAAAAAATTAGAAGCTGAAGCTGCATAATGGCAACAATTTCTTTTGATTTAGTTTCTCCAGAAAACCTCATCTTTAATGATGATGTTGGAACTATTATTGTTCCAGGCAAAGATGGTGATCTGGGTGTCTTACCTGGACATAGTCAAGTAATGTCCTCATTAAGACCTGGTAGAGTAATGGTTTATAGTGAGGATAAAAATTTAGTTAAATCATTTTTTGTATCAGGGGGTTTTGCTGAAATTAATCCTGAGAAATGTATCATTCTTGCAGAAAGTGTAGTTGAACTAAATTCTTTAGACAAGTCTTCAATTGAAAAAGAAATTGAAGAATTAGGTAGTAAGGAAAGTAAAGAGTCAGAAGAGCAGCTGTCGATAGCAAAAGCTAAATTAGAAGCTATAACTGTAAGTTTTTATGATAAGATTTAATTTCTAGAATTAACAGAGTCTATTAAATTTTTTGCATTATTATAAAAAAGATCCTGCTTTTCACTTTCTGTTATTTTGCTATTTCGAATTCCTCTTTTCATTGCTCTTAATTGTTCGTATCTAATAAATGTCATTCGATTATCACAATGACTTAGAGCTAAATTATGATTATCAGAATTTATTGCAGACCAAGCTTTCCCAAAAGTAATATATTTCCCTCTCATCCTACCTATCATATCATCAGATCCATACATTATTTTTTCAAGACCAACTCCTTGATACAGAGCGTCAATTGAATCAGATTCACATACTGTAGAACAATCATACCAAATATTTTTTAAATCTCTAATTTTCTTAATTCCCTTTTCTAATGCCCAAGCAGAATAACTTCTAGCACAGTGAGCAAGTATCCATTTAACGTTAGGATATTTATCACTTAAATAAATTAGGTCATTAATATTATCATCATCGGCAATTGCATCCTTTTTTGCTAAATGCATCATAATGATAAGTCCAAATTTATCTGCAATTTCTATTTGCTCTTCAGTTATAAAATCTAAAATTTTGCAATTAACTGTATCTTTTGTTTTTGAATAAAATCTATATGGTTTAAAACCTTTAATGTTATTTTTTAATAAAAGCTCTTCAATATAATTTTTATCCATATTTGGGTTAATTAAAATTAAGCACTTATTTTCAGTAAGTGTTTTAGTTTGCTCTAAAATATATTCATTTGAACCTTCAAAGTTACATGGATATTTGAATGGAAAAGGAAAACTTAACCTACTTACAACTCTATTAGGCATAAGTAATTGATCTACTTGATCTGCAAATCTCATAGATACTTCACTAAAATATTTTCCTTGAAAATTTCTTTCGCCAGTATCTTTTTTAGGATCCTTATTAAAACTCCATTTATAAATATGGGTATGAACATCAAAAATATTTTTAGGAACAAAGTTTTCTAACTCTTCATCCCATATTTGTTTATCTAAGCTTGTAATTATTAATTCAGGATTTTCATTAAACATCTTTAAGAACATTTTTAAATTCACTTTGAATTTTTTGATAAACATTTTTTTTAAATGGTACCGCATTATGAGTAATTTCGTCGTAATTTATCCATTTCCAGTCACTAAATTCAGGATTTTCTGTTCCTACATTTATATCCCTATCATCACCATTAAAGTTAAATAAAAACCATTTTTGAATTTGACCCATATACTCATTTCCCCAGGGTAAAGTGCTTAAAATTTCATTTGGTATGTCATAGGATATCCATTCTTTAGATGAAGCAATTAGGGACGCTTTATTAGTACCAATTTCTTCCATCATTTCTCTCCAAACTGCTTCTTCAGGATTTTCATTTTCATCAATACCACCTTGTGGCATTTGCCAATACCCGCTAGGATTATCTAGTCTTTTGCCAACTAAAATCTGGTTTTTTGTGTTGAGAATCATCATTCCCACACATTTTCTATATTTTTTTTGCATTATTAGCCTTGAATTTCATTGAAGAGACTTACACCTTGCACAAGATCAAAGGCTCTACGAAGTTGATAATCAAGCTCTAAACGTTTTTCAAATTCACTTAATTCATTATCTTCATTATCTTCTAATTCCTCTTCGTTATTTTTATCAAGGGAATCTTTTAAATCCGACTCAGAAAATCTTTTGTAATTAAAAGATTCAAATTCTCCTTGCTCAATAATTATATCTGGAACAATGCCCTTACCCTGGATTGATTCACCTGAAGGAGTATAATATCTAGCTGTAGTTAATCTTATACCAGTGAGATTATCGCTATTTGAAACTTGAAAGGGAATTATTGTTTGTACTGATCCTTTACCAAAAGATTGTGTGCCTATAATGATTGCTCTTTTATGATCCTGCAGTGCGCCTGCAACAATTTCAGATGCAGATGCTGAACCTCCATCAATAATTACAACAAGTGGTTTACCATTAGTTCTATCAGACTTCTTTGCACGATATCTTCTAATATCTTTTTTATCTCTACCTCTTGTTGAAACAATTTCTCCTCTTTCCAAGAATATATCTGTTACCTTAACTGCTTGGGTAAGAAGACCCCCTGGGTTAGACCGTACATCTAAAACATAACCTTTTATTTGATTTTCTTTTTCAATTTTTTTTATCGCATCAAGAAGGCCACTTTCTGTTTGTTCGTTAAAAGATGTTATTCTCAAATATCCAATATTATTAAGTACTTCACTTTTTACTGATCTAATTTTTATATAATCTCTAATAATTTCAATCTCAAAGGGTTCAGTATTTGCTCTCGAAATAGTAATTACTATTGGTTCACCTTTTTTACCTCTCATTAATTCAACAGCTTCATTTAGAGTTAGGCCAAAAACAGGTGTTTCATTTATTTGAATAATGTAATCACCTGCAAGAACTCCAGCTTCATATGCTGGTGTATCTTCAATCGGAGCAATGACTTTTACAAAACCTTCTTCCATGGTAATTTCAATACCTAGTCCCCCAAATTTACCCTCTGTATCCATTTGCATTTCTTGAAATACTTCTTCATTCATAAAACCAGAATGAGGATCTAAACCTGACAACATTCCATCAATCGCTTTTTCAATTAATTCTTGATCCGTAACTTCTTCTACATAGGATGATCTTACCCTGTCAAATACCTGCCCAAATAGATCTAAATATTTATATTTTTCTTCATCTGAAGAAGATCCATATGTTTTAGGTGCAAGAAGTGTAATGAGCGTGAGCAGTAGTATTATTTTTAAAAATACATTTTTTGAAATTATCATATATTTTAAGCTAGTTTAGTTTGCGAAGAATCAAAGCTTACTTCCCATAATTTTTCTAATGCGTATAATTCTCTAATTTCTTGTCGAAACAAATGAACAATGATCTCGCCTGCATCAACAATTATCCAGTCACACTGAGGTCTTCCTTCAGGATTCGGACATTTTATCCCTGCTTTTTTTAATTTTTTTACCATTTCGTCTGCTGTAGCATCTGAATGTCTAGTTGATCTACAGGTAGCAATCACAAAGGCATCAGCAACTGATGATTTATTAGATAAATCAATAACTTTTATATCTTCAGCTTTTGCATCACTCAGTATTGATACAATATTTTCTGTCAATGAAGTAATTTTATTAATATTTGCCTCTTAATTTATTTCTTTGATTTCTAATTTCAGATGATGAAATTTTAATTTCTTTATTTTGAATCAAAGTCCATGCAGGAATTTTTTTTGAAGCATGTTCTATGTCTTGAGCTATATATTTATTATGAATAAATTTTTTTGCTGCAACACTTTTCAAAGCATTTGTATTATATCCATGTCTTCTAAAAATAACAATAGAGATAATATGAAAAATTGATTGCCACTTTTCCCATTCGTGGAAATTAACTAAATTATCTGCACCCATTAACCAAAAAAATTTAATATTTTTATAATATTGAATTAGAAATTTAATTGTTTGATAAGAGTATTGAGATTTAATTTTTTTTTCTACTTCTAATATTTTTATAGGAAAATTTTTTGTAATTTGTTTACAATTTTGTAATCTCTCTTCGTATGTTGCGGGTTTTGAAATCTTCAAGGGGTTTTGAGGTGTAACTAGCCACCAAATTTCATCTAGCTGCAATACTTTTTTAGCTTCATTTGAAATAAATAGATGCCCTCGATGTGGCGGATCAAAAGACCCTCCCAGAAGTCCAATCTTTTTCAATTAAGGTCTTTCCTGACCATTACCATTAACGACATATTTAAATGTAGTTAAATGTTTTGTTCCCACTGGTCCTCTTACATGTATTTTGTCTGTAGAGATTCCTATCTCAGCACCAAAACCAAATTCACCGCCATCCGCAAATTGAGTAGATGCATTTTTAAGTATTATTGCGCTGTCAATTTTATTATAAAATTTTTCAAAGGTTTTTTCACTTTCTGTAATTATACTTTCCGTATGTCCAGAAGAATAATCATTTATATGCTTAACCGCTTCATCAACTCCTGAAACAATTTTTACTGATAAAATTTTATCTAAATATTCTAATGACCAATCTTCTTTACTTGCAGTTTTAAAATCACTATCTAAAGACTGAATATATTCATCGCCTCTAATTTCACAATTTACTTCTTTTAGAGGTTTTAATATTTTCATTGCTTCGTCTTTAATTTTTTCATCAATTAAAAGTGTTTCTGCAGCACCACAAATTTCAGGACGTCTCATTTTGCTATTAAAAACTACTTTTTCTGCAATGCTTAAATCAGCATCTTTATCTACATACACATGACATATACCGTCTAAATGTTTGATAACGGGTATTTTGCTTGCTGAATTAATTTTTTCAATCAAACCTTTGCCGCCTCTAGGAATAATTACGTCAACATAATCTCTCATGTTTAGCAAATGATCAACCGCTTCTCTTTCAGGTGTATTAATCATTTGGACACAATGTTCAGGGAGGCCAGCTTCTGTGAAAGCATTTGTAATATTATTTACCAATTCCTTAGAGGAATGAAAACTATCACTACCACCTCTTAAAATTATACAATTGCCAGATTTTATAGAAAGACAAGACGCATCAACAGTGACGTTCGGTCTGGATTCATAAATTACGCCCAATACGCCAAGTGGTGTTGAAATTTTACGAAACTGCAAACCATTAGGTCTTTCCCATTTTTCTAATGTAATGCCAATTGGATCTGGTATTTCGATTATATCTTCAATTGATGTAATCAATCCATCAATAGATTTTTCAGTTAATGTAAGTCTATTTATTAAAGGCTTAGCTAAAGATTTTTTTTCACCATTTTCTAAATCTATTTTATTAGCTTCAAGAATTTTATTTCTATTTTTATCTAAATTTTTAGTGAGTTTTTTTAAAGCAAGATTTTTTTGATCACTGCTACAGACTTTCATATTTAGAGAGGCAGATTTTGCTCTTTTGCCTAATTCAATAATATTATTTTCAATACTCATGTAGAAAGCTTAACTAAATTATCTTTATGTACCACTTCATCTCTTCCTTCGAAACCTAAAACTTTATAAATTTCTTTACTTTTCTTTCCAATAATTTTTTTTGCATCATTAAAATCATAAGCAGATATGCCTATTGCTACCTTTTGACCATTCTCAACTAAGATAGATATTACATCGCCTCTTTTGAACCTTCCCTTTATATCTATTACACCTGCAGGAAGAAGACTTTTATTTTTTAAAATTGCATTTTTAGCTCCTGCATCAATAATAATCGATCCTGATGGTTTTAAATGATTTAATAACCATTTCTTTTTGGACGAGTTTGTAGAAGTTAAGGGATAAAAAATTGTTGAATTTTTTTTATTAATATCACTAATTGGTTTGTTTTTATCACTATTAGTGATTATCGTAGTACAACCGTTTTCAGCACTTATCTTTGCCGCTAAAATTTTTGTGGCCATTCCACCACTACCTAGCTCAGAAGATTGATAATTTCCAAGTTCTTCAATTTTTTTATCAATTTTAAATACCTCTGAAATTTTTTTGACATCCTTATCTTTTTTTGGATTACCTTGATATAACCCATCAATATCACTTAATAAAATTAATAAATCTGCTTCAATCATTTGTGCTACTCGTGCTGCAAGTCTATCATTATCACCATATCGAATTTCCTCAGTAGCAACAGTGTCATTTTCATTAATGATTGGGATTATTTTTTTGCTTTGTAATGATGATATTGTATTTCTAGCATTTAAATATCGTCGCCTTTCTTCACTATCTTCTAATGTTAATAAAATTTGAGAAACACCTATCTTGTATTTTCCTAGTTTATTTCGCCATTGATGGGCTAATTCAATTTGACCAACTGAAGCTGCTGCCTGTTTATCTTCTAATTTTCTTAACTTTGTATTTGAAATACTTTTCGCACCTAAAGCAATAGCCCCAGAACACACAATCACAATTTTTTTTGTTTTATTCAATTCCGCAATGTCTTTACATAAATTATCTAACCACTTAGATTTGATCTTTTTTATTTTCGAATCAACAATTGAATTTGAACCAATTTTAACAACTACTTTTTTATATTTTTTAATCATTTGTGATTTCATTATATTTGAATAAATAATCAATTAGATCATCTATACCTTCATTATTAAAACTTGATATAAAAAGAATATCAGAATTTAACTTTTGATTGATCTTAATTTTTTTTTCCTCTAAATTGTCATTGAGTAAATCAACTTTGGTTAAAACAATTATTTCTTTTTTTGAAGATACTTTTTCACTATATTTTGAAATTTCATTTCTTACTGTAATATAGTTTTCGTACCAATTGTCGTCATTTATATCTACTAAATGAAGTAAATATTTACATCTCTCAATATGTGCCAAAAATTTATCTCCCAAACCTTTTCCCTCATGTGCACCTTCAATCAACCCTGGTATATCTGCTAATACAATTTCTTTATCAAAGCGCTTCACGGTACCAAGCACTGGATGTAAGGTTGTAAATGGATAATCCCCAATTTTTGGGTTAGCATTAGAAATTGTTGATAATAGAGTTGATTTACCTGCATTAGGTAAGCCTATTACTCCTATATCTGCAAATAATTTTAGTGATAACCATATCCATCGCTCTTCTCCTAATTCACCTTTTGTAAATTTTCTCGGAGCTTGGTTAACTGATGATTTAAAATGATTATTTCCTAAACCGCCATTACCACCCTTTAATAAAATGTATTCTTCATCAATTTTTGTTAGATCAGTTAGCAATACCGTTTTATCTTCATTGTAAATTTCTGTTCCAGGTGGAACTTTAATAACCATGTTGCTTCCATTCGCTCCTGTTTGATTTTTTCCCCTTCCATTTTCACCTTTTTTTGCTTTAAAATGTTGTTGGTATCTAAAATCAATTAGTGTGTTTAAATTATCATCCACTTTAAAAATAATATTTCCACCTTTGCCTCCATCGCCTCCATTAGGGCCACCAAACTCAATATATTTTTCCCTACGAAAACTAGCGCAGCCATCTCCACCATTACCAGATGCAATATATATTTTTGCTTGATCTAAAAATTTCATAATAAATTTTTAATTAATTGGGATTATTGTTCTGTGGGAACAACTGATACAAAAGTTCTTACTCTTGTTTTTTTAAAAGCTACTTTTCCATTTATTGTAGCAAATATTGTGTGATCTTTACCTATGCCAACATTATCACCTGGATGAAACTTTGTGCCTCTTTGCCTAATAATAATGTTTCCTGCTATTACGCTTTCACCACCAAATTTCTTAACTCCAAGTCTTCGACCCGCCGAGTCTCTTCCATTCCTAGAACTACCACCTGCTTTTTTTGTTGCCATTATTTATCTTCTTTTTTAGTTTTAACAGTTTTTTTAACAGTTTTCTTTACTGATTTTTTCTTAGTAGGTGAAGCTTTATTTACTGATTTTTTTGCAACTGTCTTCTTTTTTGTAACTTTTACCTCTTTAGACTCAATTTTTTCTTTAGTAACTTTTGTTTCAGTTTTTTTAACTTTTTTTGTTTCAGGTTCAGCAGTGGACTTTTTTCCACCATAAGAAATTGATTCTATTCTTAATACAGTTAGATATTGTCTATGACCTTGTGTTAATCTGTAATTTTGTCTTTTTCTTTTTTTAAAAACTATTATTTTTTTATCTCTGATTTGATCAACAATTTTTGCTTCAATTGAAGCATCTTTTAGTAATGGCTCGCCTAAGCTATTTGTGCTTTGATCACTGATCGCTAATACATCAGTAATAGACACTTTATCACCTTTGGATCCCTCAAGTTTTTCTACTTTAAGTATCTGACCAGCTCTTGCTGAGTATTGCTTTCCACCAGTTTTGAAAATTGCTAACATACCTTTTGATGGCGGGGTTTATAGTGAACTATGCTAATAGTCAAATTAAAAATATGGCGTAAATACTGGAAATAAAGACCTTAAAAGCTATCCTTTGCTTTTCGCAAATAAGCAAATAATTCAAAGTCTGTAAAACCTAGCTCTTTCTTAATTATAGTACCTAATTTTGAATTTTGATTTAGGAATAAGTTATATTGTTTTTCATCTTCTAATAAAAAAGGTACGGATTTTCCTTTATTATTTAAATCATTATTTATTTTGTTTCTAACTGTCAAATAAGCACTTTCTTTTTTAAGTGTTTTCTCAAGAAAATTTAAATTGCCTATTGTGTATTCATGACCACAATAAATAATTGTATTTTTACTTAACTCATTGATTTTTTTTAAACTGTTAAACATTTCATTTAATGTTCCTTCGAACACACGACCACAACCAAGTCTGAATAGTGTATCACCACAAAATAAAACACCATTGTTTTCATCATAGTAAATTATATGATCTAATGTATGCCCAGGTGTTTTTATTATTCTAAATGTATTTAAGCAGGAGTTGACTTCATCTCCATCACGTAAAACGAATCTTGTATTTTCAATCTGAGCACTTGGAGAGTGTATATTAACTTCTGGAAAAGCATTAAGTATTCCTTCTACACCTGATGTGTGATCTTTATGATGATGTGTAATAAATATATCTTCTATGGTTAAATTGTTTTCAAGAGCAAAATTTAATATAGGATTGCTATCAGCAGGATCTATAACACAACTATTAAGTGTGTCATTATATAAAACAAAAGAGTAGTTATCTTTTAATTGATTTATAATTTCAACTTTCATCTAATAACTAATTTGCAATAACAGAATTTTTTGCAAAAACTTTTTTTGATGATTTAATTTTTATTGGTTCATAATTTTTATAACTTAATAAAAAGATAGCTTCGTGAGTGAAAAAATTAACCCCAGTAACTGATTCACTTATATCAAATTGCTTACCTTTTGATGTTAATCCAATACTTTTTTCAATCACAATATTCATTTCATTACATAAATTCAAAAAATCCTTAATTGTAAAAAAATGAATGTTAGGTGTGTCATACCATGTATAAGGTAAACTTTCTGTTACTGGCATTTTTCCAGATATTAAAAGTTGTAATCTTATTTTCCAATGTCCAAAGTTAGGAAAAGAAACTATTGCTTTTGATCCTATTCTTAATAATTCAGACAGAATATCTTTGGGCTTCATCATTGCTTGTAAAGTTTGACTTAAAATTACATAATCAAAACTATTATTTGAATATTGAGACAAATCTAATTCGGCATTTCCATGTACAACATTGAAACCTCTTGCGATAGCATTTGCAGCTAGATCTCTATTTAATTCAATGCCATGAGTTATCGCATTACGATTGTTTTCTAATTGTTCCATAAGACCACCATCACCACATCCAATATCTAGGATTTTTCTATCTTCTGCGATAAGTGTTTCAATAAGAGACCAATCTTTTCTTATGCTATTAATTTTATTCATCTATCTTCGCAAAGTTGTTTGTTAGGAAACCTTTTATTACATCATCTAACTGCGGTTCCTCTAATAAAAAACTATCATGTCCTTTATCAGTATCAATTTCTAGAAAGCTTACTTCTCGTGATAGAGAATTTAATTGATTTACAATCATTTTACTTTCTATTGTAGGGAATAACCAATCCGAGGAAAATGAGACAATTAAATATTTTAAATGGTTATTGGGATTATGACTAAACTCAATATTTTTTCTAAATGTTTCATCATAATCAAAATAATCCATAGCCCTTGTTAAATAAAGATATGAATTTGCATCAAATCTTTCAACAAATGATTTACCTTGATATCTCAGATAACTTTCAACTTGAAAATCAGCATCAAATCCAAAAGAAATAATATCTCTTGATTGAAGTTTTCTTCCAAATTTTCTATGCATCGCATTTTCGGATAAATATGTGATATGTGCAATCATTCTTGCTACTGATAGACCTCTTTCGGGCACTTCATTATTTTCAAAATACTTTCCATTTTTCCAAATAGGATCACTCATTATTGCTTGTCGCCCAACTTCATGAAATGCAATATTTTGAGCTGAATGTTTTAACGCGCCCGCAATATGTATTATATTTAAAATTTTATCTGGAAAATCGATTGCCCATTGAAGTGCTTGCATTGCTCCCATCGAACCACCAATGACAGAAAATAACTTATCTATATTTAAACTTTCAATCAATAAAGATTGAGCCTTCACCATATCTTTTATTGTTATGGAAGGAAAATTACCACCATATGCAACATCACTTCCATTTTGTAACTCTTTAGGACCCGTTGAGCCAGCACAACCGCCGAGTACATTTGAGCAAATTACAAAAAATTTGTTTGTATCAATTGGTTTATTAGGCCCAACCATTCTAGACCACCAACCTTCTCTCCCAGTAATGGGATTATTCCCAGCAACATATTGATCTCCAGTTAAAGCATGGCAAACAAGAATAGCATTAGTTTTATCAGCATTTAATTTGCCATATGTTTTGAATGCTATTTTAAAACTATCTATTATATCTCCTGATTCTATTTTTAAATTAATATTCTCGAAATAGGCTATTTCGCTTTCAAGTTTTGTGTCAGTAGTAAATCTTGTTTTCATATCTTTTTAGTTTAACACTATTTGAAAGAATGAAGGAGGAGTGTAAACGCTTTAGCTGATTATTGCTCCACCCGCAAGCTGTATCAAATCGGTGATAATCGGTCTTATATTTATATATCTTTCTAAGTCAATAAATCGTCATTTTTTAAATTAAATACTACTTTATTTTGATTTATCGTAAGATAGTTTGTAAAGAAACGTCCAAAATTATGAAAAATAAAGAATTAGACAATTTAAGAAGCAAAATTAATAACATTGATGATGAAATTTTATCTTTATTATCTAATCGATCTAAAATTGTCTTAGAAATAGGAAAACACAAAAAAGATAATTCTGTTGTTGATCTAGATAGAGAACAAAAAATTCTCGACAGATTAAGCTCTAAATTTACAGGATCTTATCCGAAAGATACCATTGTTAGACTTTGGAGAGAAATTTTCCAATCTTCTGAAAAACTTCAGAAGTTAACTAAAGAAAATATTCAATCAAAAAGATCTATAGAAAACATTAATGTTTATAAAGGTGGTAAGGCAAAATTAAATAACAATAAAAGAGTTATAAAACTTTCTTCAAATGAAAATCCCTATGGTGCTTCACCGAAAGCAATTGAATTGTTAGAAACAAAAAATATTAATCATGATTTACATAGATACCCAGAAATTGATGGATCATCATTAAGAGAAGCAATAGCTAAAAATTTTTCTATTGATAGTAATAGAATTATTCTTGGCTCTGGCTCAGATGAAGTTTTATTATTTGCAGCTTTGGCATTTTGTCAAGATGGCGATGAAATTCTCCACGCAAACCACGGCTTTGAGATGTATTCAATTGTGAGTAAAGTAGTTGGTGCAGTTCCAAAAAAAATTATAGAAGATGTAAATTTCAATTTAAATATTGAAAATCTCATAGAGCAAACAAATGACGCTACTAAAGTAATTTATATTGCATCACCTAATAACCCAACCGGAACTTATTTGTCTAGAGAACAACTTGTTAAATTAATGAATAGTATTTCTAAAAATATTATAGTTGTTATAGACGGGGCATATGTCGAATATGTGCAAAAAGACGATTATGATAAAGGATTTAGTTTAACGGATGAATATGAGAATATTATTTTAACAAGAACATTTTCAAAAACATATGGACTTGCAGCTTTAAGAGTAGGCTGGTGCTATACCAGTCAAAAAATAGCTGATATAATTAATAAAATAAAACCTCCTTTTAATACGACAACTATTTCACAGTCTCTTGCAATTAAAGCTTTGGAGGATAAAGAACATATTGAAAACTCTGTTAAATTAAATTCTGAAATTAAAGATTGGTTTGAAAAAGAGCTCAAACTTCTAAATATTAAAACCAGACAAACTGAAGGTAATTTTACTTTAATTGAAACTTCAGAAGAAGAAGCTGAGAAAATTAGTAATCATCTTATGAATGATGGCATTATTATTAGGCGTTTAAATAGTTATAATTTGCCTAATTTTTTGAGAATTAGTATTGGTACAAAAGAAGAAATGAATTTGACAATTGAAAGTTTGAAGAAATTTAATGTCTAAAATAACTTATGATTCAGCTCTGGTCATTGGTATGGGATTAATTGGATCATCCATAGCAAGGGCTCTGAAGGAAAAAAAATTAACAAAAAAAATTTTTGGTATTGATAAGGACAGTGAGGTAATAAATATTTCAAAAAATTTAAGTCTTGTGGATGTAATAGAGAGTGATTTAAATAAATATAATCAACAATTTGATATTATTTTTATTTGTACGCCTTTGAGTTCATATAGGGATATATTTAAGCAATTGAATAGCTATGTTAATGAAACAACACTAGTAACAGATGTTGGTTCAACAAAAGTAAGTGTTATAGAAGATTTTAAAGAATCAATTAATAATAAAAAAATTTTATTTGTTCCTGCCCACCCTATTGCTGGATTAGAGAAAAGTGGACCAGAATTTGGTTTCGCAAAGCTGTTTGAGAATAGGTATTGTATTTTGACCCCAACAGAAACTCAGAGTGAGATAACAAGATCAGTTTCAGATATTTGGAAGTCATTTGGAATGAATATAGAAATCATGGAACCTAAACGTCATGACAGAGTATTGGCTATGACATCTCATATTCCACAACTCATTGCATATTCTGTTGTAGGAACTGCAACAGAGCTTGAATCTCAAATGAAAGATGAAGTAATTAAATATTCAGCTGCAGGTTTTAGAGATTTCACAAGATTGGCAGGTAGTGATCCAGTAATGTGGCGTGATGTTTATGAAAAAAATAAAGAAGCCGTTTTAGAAATGCTTGGTCGTTTCAGTGAAGATCTACTTACTTATCAAAAAGCAATAAGAAATAATGATTTAAAATATTTGGAAGAAAAATTTATAAAATCAAAAGAAATTAGAAAAATTATTGAAGAGATTGGTCAAGCAGGAACTTTTGATCCCACAGAAAAGAATTAGTTATCCAATAATAAATTTGAAGCAGTTTCTATTCTATTTTGAACTTCGTTTAATAAAACTTTTTTATCTAAACCTTCATCAATTGTCGGTAAAAATTTTATAGTAATTAATCCTTTTTCTAATACCCATGATTGTTTTGGCCAACATAAACCTGAATTTAAAGCTACAGGAAGGATTTTTCTTTTTGTATGATTATAAATTCCAATAAAACCTGTCTTATAATCAGGTTTACTACCAGGCAGCTTTCTTGTTCCTTCGGGGAAAATAATAATTGAAGATCCAAAAGATAATTTTGATTGAACTTTTTGTAACATATCTCTCATAGCTGTTGTTCCACCATCTCTATTAATCGCAACCATATTAGACTTGAATAAATATTGTCCAAAAATTGGTATAAAGAAAAGCTCTCTTTTATGGACAAAGAAACAGTCTTTTAAATAGTAATAGAGAGCGAGTGTCTCAAAAGCGGACTGATGTTTAGACGCAATTAAGACACTTTCATTTGGAATATTTTCTAAACCCTCAATTTTATGTTTAATATTACATATAAGATTAAGAAAAACAAAAATAACACGTATCCAAAGTTTCGTTGGATATTTAAGTAAATAACTTGGTAATAAGAGAAAAGGTAAACATAAAATACCCATCAACACTGTCCATATAACCAAGGAAATATAAAATATTATACTTTTTAAAATTAACATACTTAATGATTTTGTTTTATATACTAGCCTGACTGATCTATATATAATTTATGTTCATTGTTTGCTCTAATTGTGAATTCAAGTATTTAGTAAATTCTGCAGATCTTAAACCAAATGGTAGAATGGTTGAATGCGCAAACTGTAATCATCAATGGTTTCAAGAATTAGATGATACTGACATTACATCATCAGTCCCGTCTACAAAAAAAGAAGAATTAGATCAAAATTTAAATAATAATAAACAAAAAGAAAAATTAGAAAATGGTCCAGTCAGAAATTTACCAAGTACAGTTGTAAGACAAGAAAAACCAAGTGTTATTAATTCAACTATAGTAATTATTCTAGCTATAGTTGTAATTTTAGCAATATGGATTTATCGATCCTACGGTGTAAATACTTTTATTATTATTGATTTCTATATTAGGGAATTCTTCTTTAATTTAAATTTGATAATTTCAGACTTAGCTAAAATTATACACAATACTTTAAATTAGTTACAACCAGCTAGGAATAATATCAGCTTCAATTGTTTTCTCAATTTTCTCTGGGGAATAAATAATTGCATAATTATCATTGTGTACTAAAATTTCAGAGGGCAGTGGTCTAGAGTTATAATTTGAAGACATTACTTTTCCATAGGCTCCTGTATTTTTTATAACTAGTAGATTACCAATTTTTTGTTTAGCCAATTTAATATTTTTTAAAAAAACATCTGAACTTTCACAAATAGGACCGGCAATAGCATAATCCATAAATTCCTCTGAGTTTACATTTATCGCTGATATTTCATGATGTGCACCGTACATCGCTGGACGTATCAATGTATTCATACCAGCATCAACAATTAAATAATTTATACCTCCATTATTCTTAATTGTAAGAATAGAGGTAACTGTAACTCCAGCCTCAGCAATTAAATATCGACCAGGCTCAAACGATAATTCATAGTTTGTTTGCGTAAAACAATTATCAAGCTCTTCTTTTACCTTCTTGATATTAAAGTCAGGATCAGAATCTTCATATTTAACATGAAAACCTCCTCCCAAATCTACATGTTTAATATTAATGCCTGATTCAATAAATTTATCTGCAGCCATTTTCATTTGAGAAAATGTATTTTTATAGGCCTCATTTTTACTAATTTGACTTCCAATATGACAACTAATACCAATTAAATTTAAACTTTTGCAACTTTTAACTAATTTGATAATTTTATCTATGTTATCGAATTCTATACCAAACTTATCAGTTTTTTTTCCTGTTGAAATTTTACCTAAAGTTTCACCATCAACATCTGGATTAAGTCTAACACCAATATCAACGATTTTATTTTTTTCATTTGCTAAATTATCGAGAAGTTTTATTTCTTCTAAAGATTCAGTATTAATTAAACGTATATTTTTATGTATAGCATAGAGTAAGTCTTGATCAGATTTTCCAACACCTTCAAAAATTATTTTATTTGGATCGAAACCAGCTTCCAAAGCTCTTTTTAATTCACCAACTGACACTACATCTGCTCCAATATCTAACGAGTTCATTAATTTCAAAATAGCTTGATTTGAATTAGACTTAATTGAATAAAAAATATTGTTACCTAAAATTTCTTTAGTTTTATTAACTTGATTAATAATTTTTTGTTGTGAATACACATAAAAAGGTGTCTGACAAACTTTAACTAAGTCATATAAAGAAGTACCCTCAATATACGGGTCATTATTTTTATAAGTGAGCATTTATTCAGTGTTTATAATAACAGATTGTTGACGTTTTTTCTCTTCTTCTAATTTCTCTAAACAGGCTTCATCACATGGATATGTAATTACCGATTTGTCTACTTGATCTTCTGGTAAACTTAAAGGACCAACTTTACCACAGCTAAAAGTAAACAATAAAAATGAAAATAATATTAATCTGATCATTATAAGTATTTTTTTATAACAAGTTTTATCATTTTTTTAGTAATTTCAGGAGCCGTACCCCCAAAACTTGATTTTGATTTAACACTGTTAGTAGTTGATAGCACTTTTTTTGCGTCAGCTGTTATATTTTTGTCAAATTTTTTTAAATCTTCAAGAGATAATGAATCTATGTTTCTATCTTGTTTTGAACAATAAGAAACAATCTTTCCTGTAACAACATAAGCATCTCTAAATGAATATCTAAGATTTTGAACCAACCAATTAGCCAAATCGGTAGCGGTTGCATTTGAATTATCAATCAACTCTTTCATTCTAGTTTTGTTGAATGTAGATTTTGATAAAATTTCATTCATAACTTTTATACACAAAGAAACATTGTCGTATGAATTAAATGTTATTTGTTTATCGTCTTGTAAGTCTTTACTATAAGAAAGTGGCAACCCTTTAATAATATTAAGCATTGAATTTAAATTACTAATGATAATACTTGTTTTTCCTCTAACAAGCTCTGCACCATCTGGATTTTTTTTCTGAGGCATAATTGAACTACCAGTTGAAAGATCATCTGGTAAATTGATAAAATTAAATTGTTGATTTGACCAAAGTACTATTTCCTCTGCTATTTTTGATAAATGAACAGCAATTAGTGATAGAACAAATAAAAATTCTATTACAAAGTCTCTATCTGAGACAGTGTCCATAGCATTTTTTGTTGGTTCTCTAAATCCCAACTCTTTAGTTGTATATTTTCTATCAATAGGAAAAGAAGTCCCTGCAAGTGCAGCTGCACCTAATGGGTTTTCATTAAGACGATATAAACAATCTTCAAGTCTTGTTCTGTCTCTACCAATCATTTCAACGTAAGCTAAAACATGATGAGCCAATGTTATTGGTTGAGCAATCTGTAAATGAGTGTAACCTGGCATAATTGTTTCAGTATTTTTTGTTGCAATATTAATTAAAGTTCTCTGAAATTTTTTTAGTTCACTATCTAAAATTTTAGATTCTTTTTTAACCCATAATTTTAAATCTGTTACTACCTGATCATTTCTAGATCTTGCAGTATGAAGCTTTCCTGCAATTTTTCCAATTTTCTTAAATAATAAACTTTCAATGTTCATATGAATATCTTCAAGTTTTTTTGAAAATACGACCTTGTTTTTTTCAATATCTCTTTCAATTGCTTTAAGTCCAGAGATTATTGCACTTTGTTCTTTTTTATTTATTATTTTTTGTTTACCAAGCATTCTAGCATGCGCTATTGACCCAGTTATATCTTCTTTATACAGACGTTGATCGATATCTATAGACGTATTAATTGCATCTAAAATCTCACTAGGTCCTTTTGAAAAATGGACATTTCTTGAAGGATTTTTTTTCATTTTGCGCGCCTATAAGAGATATTTATATTAATTTCCAGCCTTATGCTTAAATTATTTTCATACGGCAAATTTTTCTTATATAAGCTCACCTTTATAGAACTCACATGAATATTAAAAAAGTAGTAGTAATAGGATCTGGCACTATGGGCAGTGGAATCGCAGCCCAAATAGCAAATGCTAATATTGATGTTACACTTCTAGACTTACCTTCAAAAGAAGGATCTAGAAACCAAATTACAGAAAACGCAAAAGAAAGAATTAAAAAATCACGACCTCCACTTTTAGTAGAAAAAAACAAAGCAGAATTAATTAAGGTTGGAAATATTGAGGATGACTTTAATGAAGTTGCAGAAGCTGATTGGGTTGTGGAGGCTGTTGTTGAGAGAATAGATATTAAACATAACATTTATGATAAAATTCAGACTACAAGAAAGAACAATTCTATAATTTCATCTAATACATCTACAATTCCATTGAAAATCTTATCTGCAAATATGTCAGATGAAATGAAAAAAAATTTTTGCATTACCCATTTTTTTAACCCAGTTCGATATATGGCATTGCTCGAGATAGTAACTGAAGAAGTTAATGACATTGAAAAAATAAATTTATTAAAACAATTTTGTGATGAAAAACTTGGTAAAGGTGTAATTATTTGTAACGACACTCCAGGATTTATTGGAAACAGAATTGGAGTTTATGCAATGCAAGTTGCTATGACTGAAGCTTTTAAAATGAAGATATCAATTGAAGAAGCTGATGCAGTATTTGGAAGACCAATGGGTATCCCGAAGACTGGAATTTTTGGGCTATACGATTTAATTGGTATTGATTTGATGGCTGATGTTTTAAAAAGTTTTATCAAAGAACTCCCAAAAGAAGATCCTTTCCACGAGGTTGCACAAGAAATACCATTGGTCACAAAACTTATTGAAACTGGGTATACAGGAAGAAAAGGTAAGGGTGGTTTTTATAGAATGAATAAATCTGATGGTAAAAAAATTCTTGAAGCAATTAATTTAGAAACTGGCGAGTATCACCCAAGTCAGAAAATTAATTTAGGTATGGCAGATAAAATTGACATAAATAAACTCATTCAAAGAAAAGACAAATACGGTGAATATGCAAAATCAATTCTGACAAAAGTAATTAGGTATGCTGCATATTTAATCCCTGATGTATCATCAAAATATATAGACATAGATGATGCACTAAGATTAGGTTTTAATTGGACTATTGGCCCTTTTGAAATGCTTTCAAATATTGATACAAAAAATTTTATTGATAAAAATACGGATATTAACTTCTTTAATGATCTAAAGGGAGTTTTTGAATTTAATAAAAGACCTGGATATTTAGATTCAAGTATTGATAATTTAAGATCGTTAAATTTACAAAAAACTTTTGAGAACCCTTCTGCTAATATTAAAAATGCTTCATTATATCAGGTTGTTGAATTTACTACTAAGGCAAACGCTTTAGATACTGACTCTATGTTAGTTTTAAAAGAAGCTGCTCAAAATAATAAAAGCACAATTGTGATTAATGATGCAATGCAATTTTCTGCTGGTGTAAATTTAAATTATGTCATGGATTTTGCTAAAAATAATGAATGGTCTAAAATTGAAAAATTTATAATTGATTTCCAACAAACGTGTAAAACAATAAAATATGCAGATAAGCCTTTTATTGCTGCGCCATCAGGACTTGCTATTGGCGGTGGTTTTGAAGTGGTATTGCATTGTGATTATAACGTTGCTCATACAAATGTTGTTCTTGGACTAGTTGAATCTTTAGTTGGACTCATTCCTGCTGGTGGGGGTTGTAAGGAAATGCTGTGGCGTTGGTTACAAACTCCAGAAGGTAAAGAAAATTCTGAACATGCGTCTATGAAAGTTTTTGATCTTATTGGTTATGCTATTACTGCTACCTCACCAAATGAAGCGCTGCCAAATCAATTCTTTTTAGATAAAGATAAGGTGGTAATAAATAGAGACAGACAATTATCAACGGCTATCGATTTATTAAATAATATTGAGGGAGGCTATGAAAAACCATCTCAACCTAAATTCAATCTAGGCGGTAGTGCTGTCAGAGATAAAATGATTGAAAAACTTGAAGCACTATATAATGAAAATAAAATTTTAGACCATGGATTAGAAGTAGGTAAGCAAATTGCTTTTGTACTTAGTGGTGGAAATACAAATATTGATAATGAATTAAGTGAAGATGATCTTTATAATCTTGAATTAGAAGCTTTCATGAGACTTATCCAGATGCCTAAAACTCAAGAGCGAATAAAACATACACTTGAAACTGGAAAACCATTAGTAAATTAAATTAATTTCTTGTAGTATTTGATCCTTTTAGGAAACAGATGAGTAATTTTGATACAAACCTAGATAAAAATTCAGCCAATTTTGTTCCACTATCACCATTAAGTTTTATAACTCGCGTGAAAGATATATATCCAAACTATGACTCTTTAGTTTATGGAAAAAGAAGTTACACTTGGCTTGAAACCTATAATCGATGTACCAAGTTTGCTAGTGCATTAGCAAAAAAAGGTATTACAAAAGGAAGTACCGTTTCAATCATAGCGGCAAATACTCCGGAATTATTCGAAGCACATTATTCTATCCCAATGACTGGTGGCGTTATTAATACGATCAATACTAGACTTGATGCAGATACAATTGCGTATATTCTAGATCATAGTGATGCAAAACTTCTTATAACTGATACTCAATTTTCACCTACAATGAAAAAAGCTTTGCAAATATATGGGAAGAATATTCCTATTATTGATATTCATGATGATCAGGCAGTTTTTAAAGATAGTGAGGGTGAAAAAATTGGAGAAATGACATATGAAGAATTTTTACAAACGGGTGATGATAATTTTAATTGGTCTTTACCTGAAGATGAATGGCAAGCAATCTCACTAAGCTATACATCAGGCACAACTGGTAAACCAAAAGGTGTTGTGTATCACCACCGTGGATCATATTTAATGTCAACAGGAAGTGTTACGGCATGGAACATGCCCAATAAATTAACATTTCTATATACCGTTCCAATGTTTCACTGTAACGGATGGGGCTACCCTTGGACAGCCGCTTTAATACATGCAAAGATTATTTGCTGCAGATATATTGTTGCAAAAGATATCTATAATTTAATAGATAAATATAAGGTAACTCATTTCGGAGGCGCTCCTATAGTTTTAAGTTTAATTGCTAACGCAGATGAGAGAGATAAAAAGGAAATAAATCATAAAGTATATGTATTAACTGCTGGAGCTCCACCAACTAGTGCAATTCTTGAAAAGATGGATAACTTAGGTTTTGAAGTTATGCATGTATATGGGTTAACTGAAACATACGGCCATATTCTTCAATGCGCGTGGAATGAAGAATGGGAGTCACAATCAAAATCTGAAAAAGCTGATATTAAAGCAAGACAAGGTGTTCGTTATCCAAATACTGAAGAAGTTTGTGTCGCAGATCCAGAGACCTATGAAAAAGTTCCAATGGATGGAGAAACAATGGGAGAGATTTTAATTCGAGGAAATGTTGTGATGAAAGGATATTACAAAAATAAAGAGGCGACTGAAACATCCATGAAAAAAGGATGGTTTCACTCTGGTGATTTAGCTGTAGTCTATCCTGACGGATATATTCAAATAAAAGATAGATCGAAAGATATTATAATTTCTGGTGGAGAAAATATTTCATCTGTGGAAGTGGAGAATGTTGTTGCAAAACATCCAGCTGTTTCCTTGGTTGCAGTAGTCGCAAAACCAGATGAGAAGTGGGGTGAAACACCTTGTGCTTTTGTAGAATTAGCACCTGGAAAAAATGCCACAGAAGAGGATATAATTCAGTTTTGTAAAGAAAATATGGCTGGATTTAAAAGACCAAAGCATGTAATCTTTGGTGAATTACCAAAAACTTCAACTGGGAAGATACAAAAGTTTGAATTAAGAACAAAAGCAAAGGAGTTATAATGGATCCAAAAACTTATAAATTTGACACACTCAGTCTACATGCTGGTTATCAACCAAGTAAAAACGCTGGCTCAAGACAAGTTCCAATTTATCAAACAACTTCATATATGTTTGATGATGTTGATCATGCGGCAGCACTTTTTAATTTAGAAAGAGGTGGTCATATTTATAGTCGTATGTCCAACCCAACAGTGCAAGTTCTAGAAGAAAGAGTTTGTGCACTTGAAGGAGGAACAGCTGCTCTTGCAACTGCATCAGGAATGAGTGCAATATTTTTAACTATTATGACTCTTTGCAACGCTGGCGATCACATGGTTGTTTCTTCTCAGCTTTACGGTGGAACAGTAAATTTATTTAGATTAACACTTCCAAAGTTTGGTATTAAAACAACTTTTGTAAAACCAAGAGATACAGAAGGTTTTAAAAAAGCAATTCAACCAAATACTAAAGGTATTTTTGGTGAGCTTGTTGGTAATCCTGGTAATGAATTGATGAACATGCCTGAAGTTTCAAACATAGCAAAAGAAGCTGGTATCCCACTAATTATTGATAGTACTTATCAAACTCCTTATTTGTGTAGACCTTTTGAACACGGTGCTGACCTTGTTGTACACTCACTAACTAAATGGATGAGTGGTAACGGTTCTTCTATGGCAGGAATATTAGTTGAAGGTGGAACTTTTGATTGGATGCAAAATGATAAATTTCCTTCTATGACAGAACCTTACGAGGGCTATCATGGATTATCATTTGCAGAAGAATTTGGCCCAACAGCTTTTACAATGATGGCAAGAGCTGAGGGTATGAGAGATATGGGGCCGTGTTTAGCACCACAAAATGCATGGAATATTTTACATGGTTTAGAAACCCTCTCTCTTAGAATGGAAAAACATTGTTCTAATGCTTTGAAAATGGTTGAGTATTTATCAAATCATGAGAGTGTTGCTTGGGTTTCACATGCTAGCGCACCAGGACATCCAGATAAAGAACTTGCAGAAAAAATTCTTCCTAAAGGAACTGGGTCAATGATCGCCTTTGGAATTAAAGGTGGCAAGGAGGCTGGAGCTGCATTTATTAACAATGTTAAACTTGCATCTCATTTAGCAAATGTAGGTGATGCGAGAACATTAGTTATACACCCAGCATCTGCAACGCACTCACAAATGGATGAGGCAACTTTAAAATTTGCTGGACTATCTCATGATATGATTAGATTATCTGTTGGTTTAGAAGACTTCGAAGATATTGTAAACGATTTCGAAGATGGCTTCAGAGCAGCCAAAAAACCTCGTTTAGTTGCAAACAAATAAATGAAGTTTAAAGTTCGCGGCATTGATACGTTTGCCTCCACCGGAGGCAGACCTTTTGATAAAAATAAACCTCTTATTATTTTTGTTCACGGTAGTGGACTAAGTCACATGGTTTGGGTTTTACAAACACGTTACTTTGCATTCCGTGGATACAGTGTTTTAGCAGTTGATTTACCAGGTCACGGATTATCTTCTGGTGAAAGTTTAAAAACTATTGAAGAAATGGGAAACTGGGTTGGTGATGTTATTGGTGCAGTTGGATGTAAAGAAGCTTCACTAGTTGGACATTCTCAAGGATGTCTTGTAACAATGGAATGTGTTGCTCAACACCCGGAAAAAATTAAAACGTTAACTCTTATGGGTGGCGCATCTGCAATTCCAATGAATCCTGAACTATTAAGGCTTGCTGAAGAGAGTAATCCTAAGGCTGTTGATCTTATGATGGATTTTGCCCACGGTCCAGCAGGACATTTTGGAGGTCATCCTGTTCCAGGTTTATATCATCTAAATGTTGGTTCCATGATTGTTCAAAATAAAGAAATTAAAGATACTCTAGGTGTCGATTTTAGAGCATGTGATAATTATAAAAATGGACCTGAGGTTGCGAAGAAATTGGATTTACCTACTCTTTCTATATTAGGTGCACAAGATAGAATGTGCCGTTTAAAAGATGGAAAAATTCTTGCTGATTATATTAAAGGATCGGAAGTAAAGATCATTGAAGATTGTGGTCATATGATGCTCTTAGAAGAAGCTGATCAAACATTAGAAATTCTAAAGAGGTTCATAGCTGAACATTACCCTTTACCCAGTTAGTAAATTTTAAAATTTTTTAATAATTAATATTTCTGCTATCACTGATTTTCTTCTTTATCAGGTCTTGTAAGTTCTTCGAGTTTACGCATTTCCTCTTCCATTTTAAGCTTTTCTTGTTCTTCGCGTTTCTTCTTACGTTCCTCAGCTTTCATTTTAAGTTTTAACTCTTTTTGCATTTTGCGGTCTCCCGCTCTTGATTTGTGATTAAAATGGATTCCCATAATGAGCGTGTATATACTAAAAATTTAATGATTTATCTAGACTCTAAATTTTAATTTCTGGCAAGCCAGACAATAACGACAAAAACAAATATAGCTATAGCTTGAAAAAGTACTCTTAAACGCATTAGCTTGTTACTATGATTTTTATTAAGTTTGCCATTTACAGCCATTGCTATGACCCCAATCACTACGACTGCTAGAGTTGCAGCCATAAATAAAACTAGCACTATCTGCATTGTACCCATATATTTATCTATATAAAACTTTTCTTGAATGAAGCAAGAATTCATACATAAGGTCAGTATGGACAATATATTATTAGGCCCATCAATATCAAAACACGATAAACCTAAGAAATTAATGGTAATGCTTCATGGTTATGGTGATAATGCCGCTAATTTTATTTATTTAGCAGAACCTTTAGACCAAGATGAATGGGGAATGCACTACGTAGCTTTAAATGCACCAAGTATTATGCCTGGCAATCCAATGGGTTATCAATGGTTTGATTTATATTTGAACGGTGTTTATATTTCTGATGTTGGTCCAAAAGAATTTGAAAATGTTAGAAATTTAATAAATGAAAATGTTAAAAAAATTTATAACACGATATCTCTTCTTACAAATGATTTAAACATAGAGATGAGTGATTGTTTTGTTATGGGTTTTTCTCAAGGAGGTATAATGGCTTTTGAATTGGGTCAATCTCTTAATCAAAAATTAGCTGGCATAGCAATTATTTCCTCAAGAATAATTTCAAGAGAATTTGTTCCAAAAAATTCATTTTTAGAAACACCAATATTTATTTCACATGGTGGACTAGATAATGTGCTACCTGTTTCAAATTTCAATCAATCAGTTGAAATTCTAAAAAAATATAATTTTAAATTTGTATCTCACCTTTTACCAAATGATGAGCATACTATGTCGCAAGAAACAATAACTTTATTCCAAAATTTTATTAAAAAAAATATTTAAAGTAATCGAATCTTAATATTATATTACTATTTGAATAATATGACTTGGGTGAGTAGAAACTAAAATGAGTACCGCAGAAAATCCAGCTTTGGTTCTAAATGCTGATTTTCGGCCACTATCTTATTACCCACTTTCTTTATGTTCATGGCAAGATGCCATCAAAGCCGTTTTTCTTGAAAGAGTTTCAGTAATTGAAAATTACGAGCATGAAGTTCATTCTCCGAATCTTACTTTTAAGTTACCAAGTGTAATAGCTTTAAAGGATTATGTTACTCCACAAAGAAGACCTGCTTTTACACGTTTTAACGTTTTTTTGAGAGATAATTTTACTTGTCAGTATTGTACCAATCGTTTTCCTGCAAACGAACTAACATTTGACCATCTAGTTCCTAAATGTCTGAATGGAAAAACTACTTGGGAAAATGTTGTCTCTGCGTGCACATCCTGTAATTTAAAAAAAGGAAGAAAACTTATACAGAATACAGATATGAAACTCTTTAAAAAACCTCTTCGACCATCGTCAATTCAATTACAAAATAATGGTAGGAATTTCCCTCCTAATTTTTTGCATGAGACTTGGAGAGACTATTTATATTGGGATACTGAATTAGAAAATTAAATTTTTTTTGATATAGCGATTGCTGTTTTACATCCAAGTTCTATTACTTTTGACATAATTTTATATCCTGGCGCACTTTCTGCATCATGTTCTATTCCAATATCATGATGTTCAAGTTCATCATCTCGGAATTTGGAAATTGTTTTTTTTAAATCTTTATGGTCATCTCCTAAGAGCTCTAATTGTTCTTGGTAATGTTCACCAATTACTTTTTCAACAGCAACGGTGCATGCCATGGCAGCTTTTTCACCCATTAAAGCAGTCGATGCGCCAAGCGCGTAACCCGCAACATTCCATAAAGGTAAAAGAGCAGTTGGTCTAACTCTATGCTCCAATATTAATTCATTAAATTTATCAATATGCTCTTGTTCCTGATCAGCCATATGTTGAATAGTTTTGCCAAGCTTTGAGCTTTTCCCAAAAACTGCTATTTGACCATCATATATTTTAGTCGCACCATATTCACCAGCATGATCGACTCTTATGATTTCTTCTAAAATCTCCCTATGAGTAGTTCTATTTGACGAAGATTTTTTCTTAGATGTTTTTTTCTTTTTTAGAGCCATAGTATCTAAATAAATAAATAGCATTTAAAATAAAAATAACTAGTAAAACAAGCGTATTAATTGAAGCAGCAGAAATTCCATAAAAACTCCAAATAACTTCATCACAACTTATTACCTGCTTTGATAATATCTGAGCTTTAAGGTCTGTAGTATTCTCACTGTTTATTAGCATTGCTGAACAACCTGCTGGCCCTTTAAGAATTTGATTTTCAACTCCAACATGCCATATAGAATAAAAAAGCCCGTAAACTGATGCAAACTGTATTACTAAATAAAACCAAATTTTATTTAAATTTTTGAATAAAAATATCAAAATTAAACATATTAAAATTAAATAATACGGATGTCTTTGCTTTAAACACAATTCACATGGCTGTAGATTAAAAAAATACTCTGCAATTAACGCTGATGATATCGAAATAAGCGAAATAAAAAATAAAAGTGTTATCCAATTACGAATTATCATAAAAATCTAATTATAAAAACACTTCCAACAAGTAAAATAAAAAACACAATGGTTAAAAAATTAAAATATTTATCAATAATTAACTTAATTTTTTCACCAAAAAAATAAAGAAGTATTGCTATCAAATAAAATCTTAATCCTCTACCAATAATAGAAACAATAATAAACAAAAAAATATTTAATCCAAATACACCGCTTGCAATAGTAATAAACTTATAAGGAAATGGAGTTATTCCTGCACCAAGAACAATCAATATACCAAATTCTTTGTAATAACTTTCAAAAATATTAAAAGAATTTTCTAAATGATAAAAGTCTACAATGTAAATACCTACTGAATTATAAAAATAATATCCTATTGCATATCCTAGTATTCCACCAAGTACTGAAAAGAGTGTACATATAAATGCGTAAAATAGAGCATTTGCTTTGGAAGCTAACGCCATTGGTATAAGCAGTAAATCTGGTGGAATTGGAAAAAATGAGCTTTCTACAAATGATATTAGACTTAAATACCACTTTGCATTTTTATGTTGTGCTTTTTCTAAAGTCCAATTGTAAGTTTTTTTAAGAAAATTCATTTAATTTATTTTTTTTATAATTTTGATTTATACTATTAATGATTTTAAATCTAAATTATCATAAATATTACTTAAATGGAAAATATAGAGACTAAAGAATTAAAAACTGCATTTTATGCAACGTTTTCACAAGGGTTCTTTGCAACATTAACCTTCAGTATGTTTATGGTAAATTCACCAATTCTTTTTGATTTGATTGATATGACAAAAATAGAATTTTCTATAGGATTTATTATTTTTGGTATTTGTAATGTAATTACAAACCAACTTACGACCCGTTTTTTACTCCCAAAAATAGGAAGCACAAATTGTTTAATAATTGCAAGATTATTATACGCATTTATTCCATTTTCTATTTTTTACTTCTCTTCATATAATTTTTTTATTTTTGTATCTATGTTGTGGGGTATTTCTATTGGCATACAAGCACCAAATATTTTTACACAAGTTGCGATAATAGAAGAGAAAACAAAAAAAATCCTTAATCCAATATTTAAATCATCCTTTAATTTTGGTTTTCTTCTTGGAGCAGGAATATCTAGTTTATGTCTTGGTTTAGAAATTGATCCTGTCTTTACTACTTTTGTTGTGGGTTTGTTTGTTTTTATATCAACTTTGAATATGTATTTCTTTGGATTGAATATGAAATATGATGTTGTTAATAAGGATCCAAGATTTTCAATTCCAAATTATAAAATTATCATGTTCGCATCAATTAACATGTGTATTATCGCATTTATGGGAATAATAATTCAATGGTCACCTTTATGGCTCGTTACTGATCTTTCTGCGCCAATTTTTTTAGTCGGTTCAATAGTTATTTTTTTTAATTTAGGTGAGATCATAAGTAATATTTTTGCGTCAAAATTAATTACAAAATTTGGTGAAGTAATTGTAGGTCCATGTTTTGCAATGGTTGGATCCACAATATTAGTATTAAGTATTTTTTCTCAAAATATAATTATTATTTTTATAGCAATAACACTTTTTGGAATGTTAATTTCGAACGTTATGCCCATAGTATTTAGACAGGCAGTAAAAAATTCTCAAAATCCAATTCCAGTTACTATTTCTCATGTATCAAGTATTGCTTTTGTCGGAGCTATATTTGGACCTGCTGTAGTTGGAATTTCAGCTGAAACTTTTGGTTTAACATTTAATATGTATGCATTAGGCGTAATAATGTTTTTGATTGCTTTACTAATGTTTTTTATAATGCGTGAAGATAAATTGGTAGGAGTAGAGGGAATCGAACCCACACCACCGAAGTGACCGGATTTTTTTTCTACTTCTAATTTCATTCCATCATATTCAAGTTAAAAAAGTATTTTTTTCAGCACTTCTCAATTGAAACATTAACACGAGATTAGGAGATATAAAAGAAATTTACTATAAAAGTTGATCACGGGAGTCTATATAAAATCCAAAAGACGAACATATATGATTCTTTTAAAGCTTGATACAACTAATGAGTGAATCTAAAAACTTATCTGCATTATAAATATAGTTTTCCAAAAGATTTTAATAAATTATTAAATTAGTTAATTTTTTTCTTTATGTTATGTGTGTAAAATTTATCTAAATTATTATTAGATTGTTCAAAAGTTTTTAAAAATTTTTTTATCTTTATCTCAGAATAATTAATTTTCTTTGAAAATAAAAAAAAAGATAATTTAGAATTAATCTGCCAATACAAATTTTTAAAAATTCTAATTTTATTTATTTTTAAAAGAGATATTATAAATAAAAATATTTTAAACTTATGAAGATTTATTGTATTTTTTTTTACTCTTTTATATACTATATTATTTACCCTAATTGACCTATTAATGAATATGTCTTTTATGTTTAAATTATCTCCAAAAATAGAATTTAAATTTTCAGATATATTATCGTCAAGTTTTAAAATATACATGTTATCTTTTCCAAAATATTCTTCAATTTTCTTTGAAACTTCATAGTAATCAAATAAGTAAAACAATTTACTCAAAAAGTAATTTTTACTTAGTTTTTGTTTTTCAAAGAAAATTTCAATTAGTTGATCAAGATTGCTTATGGTATTTGAATCTATCTTATGGGAATAAAATCCATAACAACTTATTAAAAATTTATCTTGAGGTTTTACGACTAAAAGTATTTTAGTATCTAAATTAAGTTTTGATTTTAAAATTATACTTATTTTTTTAATTCTATCTAATGAAAATAAAAAATCATGAGAGTCGTTATATCTGAAAGGCAATGTGAAAGCCTCTTGAGAAATAACATTAATTTTATTTTTTGATATACTAAAATTATTTATAAAAAAATTTGATACCTCTTCTGGTAATATTTTTTCATTAAAAAATAAATTATTAAATTTAAAAAATATTTTGTTATTCCCATTTATATTTTTGCCTAAAAAATTAACATTTTTATTTTTTTTAAAATAATACTCTTGCAAAGTACTTGAGGCAGTTTTCATGAAACCTAAATGAAAAAAAATATCTGTCATTAAAATGTTTTTAATGATCTTTTATAATTTGTTAAGAATTAATTAATTTGGTAGGAGTAGAGGGAATTGAACCCACACCACCGAAGTGACCGGATTTTGAATCCGGCGCGTCTACCAGTTCCGCCATACTCCCATTAGTTAAGGTTTACTCTGGTTTTAATTATTAGTCTATTAATTTCAATGATTTATTTATTTTTATTAAGATTATCTTTTTAGATTAAATTTTGAAGAAATAGTCGTGTATTCACTATATCCCATTCTTGCTATATATCGCATTGAAACACTATCAACTCTATTATTCTTAATAAATTTATTATTTATAAAAATTCCAATTACTTCACCAATAATCATTGTAGAGATTTTTTTTGAATTTGATTTTAATTTAATTGTTTTAACTAATTTACATTCTAAATTAACAGGACTATCTTTAACTGAGGGAGTTTTAACAAGTCTTGATTTTTTCTTTTTTAAATTTGACAAAATAAATTCATCTTCATCTGGTTTGAAATCCCTGGATGATATATTCATTTGATTTCGTGAAGTGGAGGTTGCAAAATTTACAACAAATTCTTTTGTAGTCAAAATATTTGATAATGAATCCTTATATTTTCCATGTGTTGAACTACCATTTGAACAAAACATAACCTGTGGAGGCTCATCAGCCACAGCGTTAAAATATGAATAAGGTGCTAAATTAGCAACTCCATTTTCATTTATAGAAGATATCCATCCAATTGGTCGAGGAAAAACTAGTGACTTAAATGGATCTATTTTAAAAGGACTTCCCTTTTTTGGCTCATAAAACATTATCTATTTTATAAATAAGAATTTGCGTATTCTTTTATTTTTTCAAGCATTGAAAAAACCCCATTCCTTCTCCCTGGAGTTAAAAGAGTATCAAGCTCTAAAGTATTTAGCATACTAAAATCAGAATTTTTAATTTCAGAGGGATTTCTGTCACCATAAATATCACATAGAATTGTTACCATACCCTTTGATATAAATGCATCTGAGTCGTAATAAAATGAGAGCTTATTTTCTTTTAATTGAGGAACCAGCCAAACTTGTGCCTGACACCCAGAGACTTTAAATGAGTCATTTCTATATTCTTCTGGAAAATTTTTAGCATTTTTTGCCTGATCAATTAAAAACTTATACTTATCCATTCCATCATCAAATAGATCTAGACTCTCTTTGTAGTAATTTATTTTTTCTTCTATTGTTTTCATGACATAAATTTTCTTAATACTTTAGCAGAATCTTCTGGCAATACATCCATAATGAAAACACCAGCCATTGATTCAGAGCCTGCTAAAACTTTAGGTTTATCACCGTGTCGTAAAGGTGGATAAAATTCAACGTGAAAATGAAACTGATTATCATCTAATTTAGGAGAAGCATGTAAACCCATTATATATGGACATCTTTTATTGAGAAAACTATCATATCCTTTTACAACCTGTTGAATACATTTAGAAAAATCTTCAGTTTGTTTATCATTAAATTTCCAAGGGCCTTCAATTTGATTTCTTGGTATTATCCATACTTCGTAAGCATATCTTGCAAAAGGTGGTACGGCTGCAATAAAATTTTCATTTTGATAAACATAATATTTCTCCTCCAGTTCCTTCATAATTTTAATTAAAAAGTTCTCTTTTTTAAATGCCCTTATTTCTTTTTCAATTGCAGGGGGAATAAAAGGATAAGCATAAATTTGACCATGCGGATGATGAAGCGTGACCCCGCATTCTTCTCCTCTGTTTTCAAAAGGTAGAACATATTTAACATCAGGTTTCTTTTGCAACTCCGTATATCTATCAATCCAAACTTTAGTTAATAATTCTATTCGTTCTAAAGGCATTTCAGAAATCGTATCATGATGTTCTGAGGAATAGACAACTACTTCACATTCTCCTTTTGAAGGTTTACTTAAAATTTTTTCTAAAAATATATTTTCTCCATTGGGATTAAAGCTAGCCCAACGATTGGGAAAAACTGCAACTTCGAAATTTGAAAAAGGTATTTCTGTTGGATAATTTAAATTTGCCCCTGGACAAAGTGGGCAATATTCTTTTGGAGGAAATGAAGTTCTATTTTTTCTTCCTGCTGAGTAGGTAACCCATTCTTCTCTTGAAGGGTTCCATCTCATATGAGGTTTAGGAATTTCTGTTACCTCAAGTTCTTGGCTTGGGGATTCTTTATGTTCCTTATACCCATAAAGATAAAGTTCTTTTTTATCATTTCTTATAAAGATTCTTTTATGTATTTGATTCATTAATTTTTTCTTCCCATTTAATTGAAGAATTTATAATTTCACTTAAATCATTATATTTTGGCTTCCAATCAATATGTTTTAATATTTTTGATGTATCTGCTATTAATTGTTCAACATCCCCATCTCTTCTGTTTGAAAATTTGTAATCAATTTTATCTCCTAAAATTTTATTTGCAGTATTTATAACATCTAAAACACTAAAACCATTTCCATAGCCACAATTAAATAAGTTAGATTCTGAATTTTTTAATAAATATTTTGCAACTTCTAAGTGGATATCAGCAAGGTCAGAGACATGAATATAGTCTCTGATAGCCGTCCCATCAGCCGTATTATAGTCATTGCCAAATATTTCAATATGATCTCTTTTTCCTACAACTACTTCAGATAAAATTTTTATTAAATGTGTTGATCTTTTAGATATTTGACCTGATCTTAATTTTTTATCAGCACCAGCAACATTAAAGTATCGCAATATTATAAATTTGTATTCATGTTTATTTTCAAATAAAAAATTTTCTGTTTTTATTTTAGATTCAGCATATGGATTCTGAGGATTTAAATTTGTATTTTCATCTATTAATTTATTTTCACTTACTGATCCGTATGCAGCAGCTGTTGAAGAAAATACTATTTTATTTAATCCATTATTTTTACAAGTTTCAAATAGTTTAGTTGCATTTTCAGTATTATTATCAAAATATTTCTGCGGATATTTTACAGATTCCTCAACTTGAATAAAACCAGCAAAGTGCATTAATAAATCAAAGCTATTAGATTTTATAAGCTCAGAAATTACTTCTTCATCATTAATATTACATTTTGTAAAAAATGCATTTTTAGGAATGAGACTTTTATTCCCAGTGGATAAATCATCAATAATATGAACATTATGACCAGCATCTAGAAGAGAAAGAGCGGCATGACTCCCTATATATCCAGCACCACCTGTTAAAAGAAAATTCATATATGTATCTAATAAATTATTATTTATTAATTTAATATTTATATATTTTATAAATGACTAATATTATAGGTCTCTTTATTTATTGAATTCAAAATAAAGTCTGTTAATGCTTAAAAAAAACAAATCATTCTGGAATATGAGATTAGATAAAAAAAATATTATAGTTACTGCAGCTGCACAAGGTATCGGAAGAGCAACTGCTCTTAAATTTGCGAATGAGGGAGCTAAAGTTTTAGCAACTGATATTAATGAAGATAAACTAAATGATTTAAAAAATGAAAATGAGAGTATCCAAACAATGAAATTGGATGCAACAAACAAAAATGATGTAGAAAACTTCTGTTCTTCTATAGACAAAATTGATGTTTTATTTCACGCAGTGGGCTTTGTTCATCATGGAACAATTCTTGATTGTGATGAAAATGAATTTTCACGATCAATAAATGTAAATGTATTTTCTGCTTATTTAATGACATATAATCTTCTTCCAAAAATGTTAAAACAAAAGAAGGGCAGTATTGTTATTGTATCTTCTGCTGCTTCAAATGTTAAAGGCGCTCCAAATAGATTTATATATGGCACAACTAAAGCTGCATTAAATGGATTTGTAAAAGCAATTGCTATAGATCACGTTAAAGATGGTATTCGTTGTAATGCTATTTTACCAGGAACTGTTGAAACACCTTCTTGGGAAGGTAGAGTTAATATGGCCGATGATCCTGTTAAAGCGAGATCAGACTTTATAGCAAGACAAGCTATGGGTAGATTGGCACAACCAGAAGAGATAGCATCACTTGCAACTTATTTAGCCAGTGATGAATCAGATTTTGTTACTGGAACATTAAATTTAATTGATGGAGGATGGACTTTATAATGAAAACTTTAAGATACAGAATTGGAAATGAAGTTAAGCCAGGAATACTTGACCAAGATGGAAATATTCGTGATGTATCATCTCATGTTAAAGATTGGGATAACAAAAATGTAACTATTAGCAAATTAAATGAAATAAAAAAAATTGACCCTAAATCTTTACCTATGATTGAAAATAGTGATGGATTTGCACCTTGCGTTTGTAAAGAAAGTATTGGAAAGTTTATTTGCATTGGTCTTAATTACTCTGATCATGCTGAAGAAACCGGAGCAAAGGTCCCGCCTGAGCCGATAATTTTTGCAAAAGCAACAAGTGCAATCATTGGACCAAATGACAATGTAGAGATTCCAAAAAAATCAGTAAAGTCTGATTGGGAAGTTGAGCTTGGAGTTATTATTGGAAAAGAAGCAAAGTATATTTCAGAGAGCGAATCACAATCACACATAGCAGGATACTGTGTTATTAATGATCTTAGTGAAAGAGAATTTCAAATAGAACATTCTGGTCAATGGGTTAAAGGTAAGTCTTGTGATACTTTTGGTCCAATTGGTCCTTATTTAGTAACTACTGATGAAATATCAGATCCTCAAAATTTAAGAATGTGGCTTGATGTAAATGGCAAAAGAATGCAAGATGGTTCAACAAGCACAATGGTTTACGGAGTAAACTTTTTAATAAGTTATTTAAGCCAATTTATGTCATTACAACCTGGAGACATCATATCTACAGGAACACCGCCAGGTGTTGGTATGGGAATGAAACCACAAGTATTTTTAAAAGCAGGTGATGTAATGGAACTTGGCATTGAAGGTCTAGGAGAGCAAACTCAAAAAACTATTCAGGCGTAATGTTCGGCAATATCAATAATTGTCATAATGTTAAAGATTTTAGAAACTTAGCAAAAAAAAGATTACCTAGTCCAATATTCCATTATATTGATGGTGCTGCTGATGATGAGATAACCTATAAGAGAAACACAGATGCTTACGAGCAATGTGATTTAATTCCAAATGTATTAAGCGGTGTTGATAAAGTTGATATGTCAACTACTGTAATGGGACAAAAGTTAGATATGCCTTTGTATTGCGCACCAACTGCTCTGCAAAGGTTATTTCACCACGAAGGTGAGATTGGAGTTGCAAAAGCAGCTGAAAAATTTGGAACAATGTTTGGAATTTCTTCTTTAGGTACTGCCAGTATTGAAGAAATATCAAATTTAGTCAAAACACCAAAATTATTTCAACTTTATGTTCACAAAGACAAAGGCTTGAACAAAGCTCTTATAGAAAGATGTAAAGAATCAAATTTTGAAGCAATGGCTGTGACTGTAGATACTGCTGTTGGAGGAAACCGTGAACGAGATTTGTATACGGGTTTTACTATTCCAATGAAGTTAAAACTTAATAGTGTTTTAAGTTTTATGCTCCATCCAAAGTGGGCAGTCGATTATTTTACAAAACCAAAATGGGAATTAAGTAATCTAAAGGATCACATTAATGAAGGCACAACAGTAATGACAACCATAGGAGATTACTTCACAAAAATGCTTGATAATTCTATGAGTTGGAAAGATGTAGAAAATATTAATAAAGAGTGGGGACGTCAATTTGCTATTAAAGGTGTTATGTCTGTAGACGATGCAAAAAAAGCTGTTGATGTAGGCGCCTCAGCTATAATGGTTTCAAATCATGGTGGCAGACAATTAGATGGTTCAAGATCACCATTTGATCAACTAGCTGAAATTGTTGATGCTGTTGGAGATAAAATAGATGTAATTTGTGAAGGAGGAATCAGAAGAGGTACTCATGTTTTAAAGGCACTGTCGCTTGGTGCAAAAGCCTGTTCTGGTGGAAGAATGTATTTATATGCTTTGGCAGCAGGAGGTCAAAAAGGTGTCGAAAAAAGTTTATCTAATTTACGCAATGAAATTGAACGAGATATGAAATTAATGGGAGTTTCTAATGTAAAAGAACTCACAAGAAAAAATCTAAAATTCAGATAAATCAACAATTTTCTTAAAAAAAATATTTATTCTAATTCAATTTTATTTTACAAATTTTTTATGAATGATGAAATAGAGCCAATCTTAATAGGTGAAGTTGACGATATTGATGTTGGCTCGGTTGAAAATTTTGAATACGACGATGTAAATTATGCAATTTATAGACTTGAGTCTGGCTTTTTTGCAACTGAAGGAAATTGCCCCTGTGCAGAGAAAACTTTATTAAGTGAATCTAGTATTGAAGGTGAAGAACTAGAGTGTCCAACATGCGGAAATAAATTTAGTATTGTATCTGGAGACTCTATATCTGATTTAGAACAGACCCCACTAAAAATATTTGATGTTACAGAAGAAGATGGGAATCTTTACCTTAATATTTAATCAAAAATATTATGATTTATAATATTACTTTTGTTTAAGTTTTTACTTTTAGTTAAAAAATCAAAAACATTTTCACACGACTCTACAGACATCCTTTTTCTGCATTCTAGAGTTAAAGCAGCATTATGTGGTGTCAACAAAGTATTACTTAAAGAAAATAGTTTATGATTTTCTATTGGTGGTTCTTTTTCAAATACATCAACACCAGCTCCGAAAATTTTTTTATATTTTAAAGCTTCATATAAAGCATCTTCATTAATTATACCGCCTCTTGCTGTATTAATTAAAATCATATTAGATTTAAAGTTTTCAAATTGATCAAAAGAAATCAAATTTTTAGTTTCTTCGTTTAAAGGTAAATGGATACTTATATAATCAGCAATTTTAAAGCCTTCTTCTTTATCGATTGAAATACATTCATGATTTTTTATTTCTTCATCCGAAAGAAATGGATCATGTACATAAACCTCCATTTCAAACCCACTACATCTTTTTGCTAAAGCTTTTCCTATTCGGCCAAAACCAAGAATTAAAATTTTTTTATTATAGAGTTCAAAGTAGTTGGGTAGATTACCCTTTTCTTTAAATTTACCTAATTTCACCAATTTATCTGATTCAAAAATATTCTTTGTCAAACAAAGCATCATTGTCATTACATGTTCAGCTACGCTCGTTGCATTTGCTGTTCCAGTAATGGCCATTGCTATTTTATTATTGTTTAAATATTCAGTATCTATATTGTCATAGCCAACACCGTGTCTTGCAACAATTTTTAGGTTCTTTGCTTGAGAGAGAATATTTTTATTTATTTCTGCAGTTCTAACAACAATACCATCCACATCCCGTAATTTTTCTATTAGATGACCTTCGTTAATATTATTAATAACAAGATATTCAATATTATTTTTATCAAATATCTCATATCCACTTGGATGAATTTCACCAACAATCCCAACTTTCATGAATAATTCTATATTCTAAAATATTAGAAAAATAAATTGTTTAACTCTTTAAATTATTTTTTTATTATAATAGTATCTATTTTTTTTGGGAAAGGAACACATGAAAACGGTGAGAATGTCATGTTCACATGCATTGATTAAATATTTAACTATGCAAAAAATTTTAATTAATGGAAAAAAAGAACCACTATTTCCAGGTGCTTTTGGTATTTACGGCCATGGTAATGTTGCTTGTATTGGACAAGCCATGGAAGAATATCAAAATGAACTTCCTGGATACAGAGGTCATCATGAACAAAATATGGCACTAACAGGAATTGCATATGCTCGTGCCAAAAGAAGACAACAAATATTTGTTGCAACTTCATCTGTTGGACCTGGTTCTACTAATATGGTTACAGCCGCTGCAGTTGCTTTAAGTAATAGACTTCCAATTTTACTTTTACCAGGTGATACATTTTCTAGTCGTTTTCCGGATCCTGTTTTACAACAAGTAGAACATTTTAATTCTCCTTCAGAAACTCAAAATGATTCATTTAAATCTGTATCAAGATATTTTGATCGAATTACTAGACCTGAGCAAATTTTAACATCTTTACCTCAAGCAATTAATGTAATGCTTGATCCTGCAGATTGTGGCCCAGCAGTAATTTCTATGTCGCAAGATGTTCAAGGAGAAGCGTATGATTATCCTGAAATCTTTTTTGAAGAAAAAATTCATGAAATTAGAAGAATTCATCCTGATCCAAATCAAATACAAAAGGCAGCTGATAAATTAAAACAATCTAAACAGCCGATTATTATTTCAGGCGGAGGTGTTTTATATTCAGAGGCAGAAGAAGAAATTTCCGCTTTTGCAAAAAAACATAATATTCCTGTTACAGCAACTGTAATGGGTATTGGTTGTATGAATAAAGATGATCCCTATTATATAAGTGCAATTGGATGCTTAGGAGAAGGCTCATCTAATAACCTTGCTACTGATACAGATTTAGCACTTGCTGTGGGAACAAAATTAGGAGACTTTACAACTGGTTCTTGGACTAATTTTGAAAATGAAAATTTTCAACTTGTATCAATAAATACTTCACGATTTGACACTACAAAACATCGCGCTACTCCTGTTGTAAGCGATGCAAAAATCGGACTTCAAGAATTATCAAAGGCATTAGGAGATTGGAAAGCACCAGATAATTGGTACCAGCGTTCAATTGAGGAAAGAAATAAATGGGATGAATATGTTGCCAAAGAAAGTGGACCAACAAATCAAGAATTACCATCCTATGCTCATGCTGTAGGTGCAGTCTATAGAAACTCAGACTCATCAGATATTGTTGTAACCGCAGCTGGAGGGTTAGTTGGCGAAGTGGTTCAAATATGGAAACCTAAAGAACTAAATACTTTTGAAACTGAATGGGGATTTAGTTGCATGAGTTATGAAATATCAGGCGCACTTGGAATCAAAATGGCAAAACCCGATCAAGATGTAATTGTATTTGTAGGTGATGGTTCATACCTCTTACAAAATAGCGACATCTACAGTTCAGTTTTATATGATAAAAAATTAATTATAGTTGTTTGTGATAATGGTGGTCACATGGTTATTAATAGATTGCAACTAGCAAAAGGTGGAAATGAGTATCTTTGCAATCTCAATGCAGCAAGAGCGACAAATGTTCAGTTTGTAGATTTTGAAGCGCATGCAAAAAGTATGGGGGCAAATGGCGAGACTGTTAAATCTATTTCAGAGTTAGAGGCTGCTTTTAAAAGAGCAAAAGAATCTGACAAAACATACGTTATTTCTATGAAAACAGATGGGTATGAATGGTTGGAGGGGACAGCTTTTTGGGAAAGCCCAACACTTGAAGTGGATAATACTGAAGGTAAGAAATCAGCTCTTAATGAATTTTTAGAAGGAAAAAATAAACAACGTAAGGGCGTATAATAATAAATTTTTTTTCTAAAATTTAAAAATTGTATGAGTCAAAACAAGCCTGTAATTTTATTAGATCCATATCCAAGAAAAATGGACCTACTTTTTTCTAAAGAAAATTTAAAATACTTAAAAAATAATTTTAAACTTATTACTGCCCCAAATAAAAATAAAAATAATTTTTATGAAAAAAATTTGCCAAAGGCAGATTATATCTTTGGGCAACCCAGTTTACCTTCATCCTTAATTTCTCAATCAACAAAACTTAAAGCCATATTTAATGTAGAAAGCAATTTTATGGACAATATGGATTATGATTATTGTTTTAGAAATGGAATACACGTTTTAGCAACATCTCCTGTGTTTGCTCAACCTGTTGCTGAAATGGCAATTGGCCTTACTTTATCTATAGCCAGAAGTATCCATATTGCTCACTCAGACTTTATTTCAAAAAAAGAAAAATATGGAGGAGCAATTAGTCAGAATAATTTTTTAATAAAAAATAAAACATTTGGTTTAATTGGATTTGGTGATTTAGCTAAATCACTTACTCCCATACTCAAAGCATTCTCTAATAAAATTATTGCCTATGATCCTTGGATTCCCAATAAAGAAATCGAAAAATTTGATGCTAAGCCTACTAGTTTAAATTCGTTACTCAAAAATGCTGACATCATTTATGTACTTGCATCCATTACTTCTTCTAATGAATCCATGATTAATTCATCTAAGCTTAAATTAATAAAAGATGGATCAGTGTTTGTCTTAATGAGTAGAGCAGCCATAATAAATTTTGATGATTTTTATAATTTTTTAAAAAATAGAAATGTTTTTGCTGCCATTGATGTTTTTCCACAAGAACCATTTCCTAAAAATCATAAATTAAGAAAACTCAAAAATGTAATTTTTTCTCCGCATAGAGCTGGGGCATTAGACAGTGCATTTAAAGAGATGGGTGAATTAGTAATTCAAGATTTAAAACTTATTTCAAAAGGCCTGCCTCCTAAATTATGCAAAAAAGCTGAAAGAGAAACTGTTAAATATTTACGCTCAAAACCAGTTGATATTAATTAAAATTTATTTAAAAACACACTTATGTCAGATAACTTAGTACTGGAAGCTAAATCAGTTTCAAAATTTTTTGGTACTATTACAGCTCTTCAAAATGTAGATCTTCATTTAAATAAAGGCGAAGTTCTTGGTGTCGTCGGCGATAACGGTGCTGGAAAGTCTACATTAATGAAAGTTTTATCTGGATTATATAAGCCAAGTGAAGGATCTCTTTTTTTTGATAAAGAAAAAGTAACTTTAAATAGTCCCAGAGACTCTCAAAATTTGGGCTTAGAAATGGTATATCAAGATTTAGCACTAGCTGGTAATCTCCCTATCGGTGATAATATTTTTTTAGGAAGAGAGCCAACAAGAAAGGTTGGTCCTTTCAATTTTTTAGATCATAAAAAAAGAAAACAGTTAACGGAAGAGCATCTTGCAAAACTTAAAATAAACGTAAAGAGTGCTGATCAAAAGGTTGAAGAATTATCAGGCGGACAAAGACAAGCAGTTGCAATTGCTAGAGCTACAGCTTTTAATGCAAAAATTGTATTGATGGATGAACCAACAGCAGCACTTGCTGTTAAAGAAGTTGGAAAGGTTCTAGATTTAATTTTAAATCTAAAAAAATTAGGTGTTAGTGTAATAGTAATTAGTCACCGAATGGATGATATTTTTACTGTTTGTGATCGCGTAATGGCACTTTTTCAAGGAACAAACTTCGCTGAATCAGAATTAAAAAACACTTCAAGAGACGAAGTGATTGGATGGATCATGGGGAAAAAAGATTAATGGATAAGAATCAAGAAACTTTATTTGTCAGACTTATTCCTTTTTTTGAGAGATATGGAATCTTATTACTGATCCTAATAATGATTGCTGTCCTACATTTGTTGCAACCTGATGTGTTTTTATCATGGAGAAATGTAACAAATATTTTTAAACAAGTGTCTTGGCAGTCTATGTTAGCGCTTGGTGTCTTTATGGTCATTGTAACTGCAGGTATAGATCTATCAGTCGGTTCAATTATTATGTTATCATTAATGGGACTCGCTATTGCTTCGAAGGCAGGAATGCCTTGGTACGTTGTCATGTTAGTTGCACCAGCAATTGGATTTTTGTGCGGTATGTTTAATGGTATTGGCATTACCTTACTTCGAATGCCTCATCCATTCATCATGACATTGGGAACGCTTTACATATTTAGAGGTATTGGAAATCTTATATCCGGAGGTGTGCCAATAACAGGTTTTGCTGAACAGATAAGAGTTATCGGAAATGGTAAAATTAAACTGGATGTTTTTTTTGGAGAAGGGGCGCGAGAGTATATTCCTACAAGTTTAATTTTAATGATTGTTATATTCTTTATCTTTTGGGTTTTTTTAAATCATACACGAATAGGTAAATGGATTTATGCGATTGGTGGTAACCCTGGCGCAGCAAGAGCAGCAGGTATAAATGTAGATCGTATTTTAATCGTAGTTTACACCCTTTGTGGTTTCTTGGCTGGTATTGGAGGTTTAATTTTAGCTGGAAGAACAAACTCTGCTTATCCAAATGCTGGTTTACAATCTGAGCTAGATGCGATTGCAGCAGTCATTATAGGGGGAGCAAGCTTCTTCGGGGGCAGAGGAACGGTTTTAGGTGTGTTTGCTGGAGTCATGATTATGGGTATACTCCGAAATGGTCTAAATCTAATGAATGTTAGTGTTTTCTGGCAACAGGTTCTTATTGGTTCAATTATTATTTTGGCCGTTTATATTGATGTTCTAAGAAGACAACTTGCGACCAGAACATAATATTAAAAAATAATCGCTTTCTGACAAACAGTCACTTGATTAGATTTTCATTTTTGATTAATGGTTAAAAAAAAATTTAGGAGGAAAAATGAAATTTTTTATTTCTATAATTACTACTTCTGTATTGTTTTTTTCAGGTAGTCTTTTAGCAGGCTCACACGCAAAAACAATAATGCTAAGTACTAAAGGACCAGGTGCTGGAAATCCATTTTGGGCTTCAGTTGAAGCTGGTGCTAAAGATGCTGCTGAAGAGTTTGGTGTAAACCTAATCATACTTTCACCACCGCAAGAAAGTGATGTTATGGCTCAGGTAGCACAAATTGAAGACCAAATTGCAAAAGGTGTAGACGGTATTGCGATTGCACCAACTGACCCTAACGCAGTTGCACCAATTCTTGATGATGCAATGGCTTCAGGTGTTCCAGTTGTATACATTGATACTAACGGAATTAATGAAGGTGTAACTTTCATTGGTACAAACAATATCAATGGTGCTGCTTTAGCTGCTCAATACATTTGTGATAATGTTCCAAGTGGTTCTGATGTTGCAATTCTTCAAGGAATGATCACGCAAACTACAGGTCAGCACAGAGCTGAAGGATCTAGCAAAGGTCTTAAAGCATGTGGTATGAACGTTGTTGCTGAACTTCCAGCTAACTGGGATACTGCACAAGGTATGTCAGTAACGGAAGATATCATCACTGGTAACCCAAATCTAAAAGCAATCTTTGCTTCTAACGATAATATGGGTCTAGGTGCTATCCAAGCATTAAAAAATGCTGATATGCTAGATGATGTTGTCGTTGTTGGATTTGATGCTAACCCTGATGCTGCTGCAAGTGTAATGGCTGGTGAAATGTCAGCAACTATTGCTCAATTCTCATACAACATGGGATATATGGGTGTAGAAAATGCACTTAAGTTAGCTAATGGTGAGAGCATTCCAGATAACATTGATACTGGAACTGTATTAGTTACTAAAGAAAACGCTTCAGACTTTATGTAAGTCAAAGCTAAATTATTTTTAAAGGGCCGTAATTTTTTACGGCCTTTTTTTTTACTATTCCATTTTTTACAATTGATTTATAGAAACAAGTTATGAAAAATATTGGTCTAATTGGTTGTGGTAATATTGCAGAGACTTATTTCCGGGCTCAGGAATATTTTAATAATATAAATTTTGTTGCTTGTGCTGATATTAATTTAGATGCCGCAAAAAAAACAGCTGATCAATATAATATTATTCCTTTATCAGTTGATGAGATTCTTAATGATAAGAATGTAGATATTATTCTTAATCTCACAATTCCCCAAGCTCATTATGATATATCTAAAAGAGCCCTTGAGTCTAATAAACATGTTTATTGTGAAAAACCAATGAGTGTTAAGTTTGATGAAGCAAAAGAATTATTAAATTTAGCAAAAAAAAATAGTCTCTACATTGGGAATGCACCCGATACTTTTTTAGGAGGAGGAGGACAGCTTACTAGAAATTTAATTGATAATAATGATATTGGACAAGTTCTTACCGGGAATTTTATTTTTGCTTTTCCAGGTGTTCAAGATTTTCATCCAAGTCCTGAGTCTTGGTTTCAAGAAGGAGGAGGACCTGTAATAGATATGGGTCCATATTTTTTCACCACACTTGTTAATCTTCTAGGTCCCGTAAAAAATATACGAGGAAGAGGAGCTAAATTTTCTGATAAAAGAGAATACAAAGCTGGTCCAAAAAAAGGAGAAACTTTTAATGTTGAAATTCCAACTTCTTATATGTTTAATATTGAGTTTCAAAATAAAGCTATCATTCAAGGTTTTATTTCATTTGATGTTTTAAATCATAAACGTAATCATATGGAGCTTTATGGAACGAAAGGTTCAATAGTAGTTCCTGATCCAAATATGTTTGGTGGTCCAGTTTCCATATCTGGTGAGTTTGGATCTGAATGGAGAGATATTAGCGTCGAAGATAAACCCCTTGGAAAAACAAATATTGTTAACCATAGTGGAAGAAGTAATGAGGCGCCTGAACAAGCAAACTACAGGGGTATTGGGTTAGCTGAAATGATTGACGCTATCGAAAATAATAGAATGCATAGGTGTAATGGAGAACTTGCTCTTCACGTTTTAGATGTAATCGAGTGTGCTATGATTTCTTCAATTTATAAAGTGGAAGTAGAGCTCCGTTCTTCGTGTGTAAAGCCTGAACCCATGCATGACGATTTCATAAGGCAAATCCTAAAAAAAATATAAAATTTGCTTAGCTATTGATTAGTGCGATAATTTTACAGACTAATTCCTGATATTTCTCCTTGTTTTACATACCCATTCTTGCTAGGAAAATATTATTTATAGGAGGAATGCATGAAAAAAATTGCTTCAATTATTCTTGCCTCTGTAGCGCTTTTTGCTACTTCAGCGAAGGCAGAATACAAATTTAACTTCGTAATGCACAGTGATACGAACAATGCTTTCTGGGCAGCTGTTCACAAAGGTTTTAAAGATGCTTGTGCACAAATTAATGCTGATTGCCAAATGTTAACTCTTTCAGGTGATGGAGACCAACAAGAGCAATTACAAAACTTAGAGTCTTCAATAGCTCAAGGTGTTGATGGTATCGTAACTACAATTACTAACCCAACTATCTTTGATGCTGCAGTTGATGAAGCATTAGCTGCTGGTATTCCAGTAATTACAGCTAATACTGATGATCCAGAAGGTGCTGCTGGTAGTAACAGACTAGCATATGTCGGACAAGACTTAGAAGCAGCTGGTTATGAATTAACAGCTAATCTTTCTGAAATGTTTCCTGATGGAGATATTCACGTTCTAATCGGTGTTGCAGATATGAACCAATCATGGGCATACACTAGAGGAAACGGTATTGCACGTTTCATGGAAGATTACAAAGCAGCTAACCCTGATAGAAAAGTAACTTATGAGAAAATCGAGTCAGGTCTAGATCTTTCAACTGTTGGAAACAGAGTGGCAGCTTATGTTCAAGCTAACCCAAATACAACTGCATATCTTGATGTAGGTTTCTGGGAAGCTGGTGCAGCTGCAGCAGTAAGAAACTTAGGTTACGGACCTGGTGAAATACTTCTTGCTGGTTTTGACTTAGTTGACGTAGTTTTCGAAGAAATGGACAAAGGTTATGTTCAACTAACAGTTGACCAACAACCATACTACCAAGGTTACATGTCAGTTCACCAATTATACTTAATGAACAAGTATGGTTTAAGTGCACTAGATATCAATACTGGTAAAGCTATGATTGGTCCTGATGATGTTGAAACAATCAGATCATTCAAAGGAATGTCAGTTAGATAAATATCTTAACCAGGCTCTTTAAATAGAGCCTGGTTTTTTTTTAAAATAAAAAAATATGAGTAAAAATTTTAGTCTTAGAAGTTTATTAGTAAGACCAGAAGTAGCAACCTTCTTAATGTTCCTAGCAATAATGATTGGATTTTATATTGCTAATGAAAGATTTTTAGATGCAAGAAATATAAGAATAGTTATGGGTATTACACCCGAATATATTATTGTTGCTATTGGCATCGCAATATTAATGATCTCAGGTGAATTTGATTTATCTGTAGGCTCTGTTTTTGCATTAGTCCCAATGACTATTGTACAAATGGTGCATCAAGGGATACCACCTTGGTTCGCTATTTTTCTAGGATTAATGATTGGTATTATTGTTGGTTTTGTTAATGGATTTATTACCTTAAGATTTGGAATCCCTTCTTTCATCGCAACTCTTGGAATGCTCTATATTGCTAGAAGTCTTACAACTGTAGCTACTGCAGGATTTCCACCACCATTTCCTCATATTTTACCAAATGAGTTATTCGTTTATCAATTTGAGTTATTTAGAGCGTCCTTGTACTGGGCTCTTTTAGTTGCCGTGGTTTTAGGTGTTATGCTTCACAGAAGTAATGTTGGTAACTGGATCTATGCAACTGGCGGAGATCAAAACGCAGCATCTTCAATGGGAATAAAGACTGGAAACGTTAAAATGTTTTGTTTCATCTTATGCGGTTTCTTAGCTGGCTTTGCTGGAATGATTCAAACATTTAGATTGGAAGCACCATTACCATCTCAAGGATACTTATTAGAACTAGAGTCAATTGCTGCAGCAGTTATTGGCGGTGTCAGTTTATTTGGAGGTATCGGAACAGTTTTTGGTGCCGTTATTGGCGCAATACTAATTAGGTTTTTAGAAAGTGGAATCATTATGGCTAGAATAGATGCGGAATGGTTTAGAGCAGGTTTAGGTTCTTTAATTATCATAGCCGTAGTGTTTAATACTTATATAAGTAGAAGAGCGACACGAATTGGTCAAAACAAGGCAAAGGATTAAAGATGGAAGATATAATAGTTTGTGAGGGTCTAAACAAATACTATTCAGGAGTTCATGCTTTAAAAGATTTAAGCTTAAAGATAAAAAAAGACTCTGTTGTTGGTCTTATTGGAGACAATGGTGCTGGTAAATCAACATTAATTAAAATCTTATCTGGCGCACATCAACCTGATTCAGGTCATATATATTTTGAAGGTAATAAGGTTAAATTTAAATCTACAAAAGAAGCAATGAATTTAGGTATTGAAACAATTTATCAGTATTCGGCTTTGATCCCTGAAATGTCTATTGCAAGAAATATTTTTATTGGACGTGAACAAACTCAATATAATGTTGGCAATTTTGGTTTAATGAAAACTAAAACCATGCAGGACGATGCGATGAAAGCATTAACAGATGTTGAACTGCATCTTCGATCTCCAGATACACCAGTTAACCAATTGTCTGGAGGAGAAAGACAAGGTGTTGTGATTGCAAGAGCAATGTATTTTAAATCAAAAGTTTTAATATTAGACGAACCAACAAACCACTTATCAGTAAAAGAAACAAATAAAGTACTAAGGTTTGTAGAAGGATTAAAAAGCCAAGGCGTGACATCAATATTTATTACTCACAACTTGAGTCATGTATATCCAATTGCTGATCATTTATGTGTAATGGCAAGAGGTGAAAAAATTGCTGATTTGGATAAAAAAGACACAACAATAGATCATCTAACTGATTTATTAGTGAATGGATAATTTTGGGAGGAATTATGATTAGTGATGCGCAAATAAAACAATATAACGAAGAAGGTTATACGATCGTTGAAAATGTTTTTAGTATGGATGATTTAAATCCAATATTAAATGAATTTGAAGAAATTGTTGATGATTTTGCAGAAAAAGCTTTTCAAGCTGGAAAAATTACAAACAAACATGATGATAAAGATGTCTTTAAAAGACTAGCTGCTCTCGAAAGAGATTTTAAAGGTTCTTCCGTATTAATACATCATAGAGGGGAATTAAAACCAGCTCTTGCAAATCTTTGGGGATCAAAAAAACTTTTAGATATGGTTGAAAATTGGGTTGGCAAAGATATTTCTGGTCATCCAGTTTGGAATATTAGATCTAAAACACCTCAGACAGCTAGGATGACAGTTCCATGGCACCAAGACTCTGCTTATTTAAAAGATGGAGCAGAAAAAACCACTCAGCCTGCTGCGTGGATTCCATTTCTAGATGTAAATAAAAATAATGGATGCATGCAAGTTGTTCCTGGAGGACATAGACCTGAAAGAGTTTTGAATCATAAATTAGAAAAGAAAGATGGTTCAGTAAAAGATTCTTGGTATTTATTTATTGAAGACAAAGATATTCCAGAGGAGAAAGTCGTTACTTGTGAAATGAAGGCTGGCTCAGTTCTATTTTTACATCAATTAGTTCCTCATCGATCACTTGAAAATTTATCTGAGGATGTAAGGTGGAGCGTTGACCTAAGATTTCAAAATCCAAAAGATGAAGCTGGTTTTCACACTGGTTTGGTTGATCCAATCATAATGAGAAAATCAGAAGACCCAAGTTATACAGCTGATTGGGACTCTTGGTTTAAAGGTTATGAAGAACAACACACTAAATTTAGAGGGACTTCAAAAAAAGACCAATTTGACTCCACAGTTGATGGGTCATGGTTAGATCGTTGGGATAATTAATTTAATTATCAAGCATGGAAGTTAATCTCGATGATTGGTACAGACCAGAAGTCGACAGAAAAAAATTAAAAGCCTTAAGTAAAAGAAGAGATCTACCTGGACTAATCCATTTCTTCTTTTATTTTTTATCTTTATTTATTTCAGGATATTTAGCATACATTACTTTAGGTACGTGGTGGACATATCTATTCTTTTTTATTTATGGTACGATTTATGCGTTCAGTGTAGCGAACTGGCATGAAACTGTTCATCGAACTGCATTCAAGACTCGTTGGATAAATGAATTTTTTTATCATATCAGTTCTTTCATGTGTGACTTTGAAGGTTTTAGATGGCGTTGGAGCCATACTTTCCATCATTCAAAGACATTACAAACAGAAGATGATTATGATCACGAAATACAAGTATCAAGACCGATAGAATTATTTGCATTCTTTTTGAATTTTATACCTCTTACAGATTTATTATACCCACATAAATTAATTAAGTTTGAAGTTCTAAAACATGCTTTTGGAAAATTCACTCCAGTTATTGATATAACAGCGCCTAAAGAAGAAAAGAAAAAAATTCTTTGGAACTCAAGATTATATGTTTTTATTTGGTTAACAGTTATTGCATATTCTTTTTACTTAGGTTCTTTCTTACCAATAATTTATATTATTTTACCAACTTATATTGGGAAGCCAATTTGGTTTGCTGTTAATGTGACTCAACATCTAGCTGCAAAAGTTGACACAAAAGATCACCGCTTAAGTACTTACTCTGTTAGAATTAATCCAGTATTAAGTTTTCTTTATTGGCATATGGAATATCATTTAGAGCATCATATGTTCCCTATGGTGCCTTCATACAATTTAAAAAAATTACGAAAAGAAATTGATAAAGAATTACCACAACCGTTCACGAGTCTTTTTGATTTTTATAAAAAAGTTTTGCCAGCTGTTATATCTTTGGCTACTGATCAAAATAAATATTATAAAGTTAAATTAAATAATTAAACTACCAAGAACCAGAATTTTCCATAGACTTCCATGGTTCTTGTTCAGGTAAAGATTCCCCTTCTTGTAAGATCTCAATGGAAATTCCATCGGGAGAGCGAACAAAAGCCATATGTCCATCACGAGGTGGTCTATTAATTGTGACGCCGTTGTTCATTAATTTTTCACACACTTCATAAATATTGTTAACACTGTAAGCTAGATGACCAAAGTTTCTTCCTCCAGTATATTTTTCCGGATCCCAATTATATGTTAGTTCAAGAAGACCTGTTCTTTCATCGCTATTTTCAGCAGCTAAAAATATTAGGGTAAAACGACCTTTTTCATTGTCAACTCGTCGCACCTCTTTTAATCCAAGTTTGTTACAGTAAAAATCTAGAGAAGTATCAATGTTCTCAACCCTCACCATTGTGTGTAAATATTTCATAAAAACTAATAAATATTAACACAATTTTAAATTTATTTTCAATTGTTATTTTGCTTAATTCACGTAAAATAAAATTCAAATAGGGAGGAATTAATGAAGAAGAAAAAAGAATTAAAAATCTCTAGACGTACAGTAATGAAGGGTGCTCTTGCTGCTGGTGCAATGATGTCAGCAGGATCTATTCCTTCAAAACTATTTGCTGGAGAATTTAATATTCCTGATCCACTAAAACCATTACCAACAACAGGTGGTAATATGAGATGGATTGATAGTGGTGACATGAAAGGTGTCTTTTGGAAAAAACTTTTTCCAGAATATGCAGCTTCAAGAGGTATCACTATTGAATATGATGGTTTGCCATGGAAAGAAATAAATAAAATTGTTCCAATAGCTATAAGAAATGGAACTGTTCATGATGTATTCCAATTACCTTTAGGAATGGATCCAGGTGTTGCTGTATCTGAAGGTTGGGTTCAACCTTGGGATGATTATATTGAAAACCTAGATGAATGGTTAGCAAATTTCCCTGCTGGAGTTTATTTACCTGGTGTCAACCAATTCAATGGAAAGACATATGGTTTATGCTTAACAGCTAACAAAAGAACAGGAACTTGTCTTCTCTATAGTGAAAAATATATGAGTGAGGCTGGATATGATCCTCAAGCTGGTCGTATGACATATTCTGAAATCAGAGATGCTGCAAAAAAAATTACTAAAAGAGGTAATGGTCAGTATTATGGTTGGATTATTGGTGGAAACCAAGTTAATCGATGGGAAGATGTTGTTCACACTTTTGGTCAAGTAGCTGGAGCACATGGAGGAAGAGGTGGCTTTACAAATAGACACATTAATTTCCAAAATGGTAAATTCCAAATTGCTTCTGATCAATATATGGAAGCAGTTGAATTACTTCTTCAATTAAAATCTGATGGAAGTGCTTTCCCTGGTGTCATGAGTATGAACGCTCCTCAAGCTAGAGCTCTTATGCCTCAAGGTGCAGCAGGAATGATATTCCAAGGTCCTTGGTGTATTGGAGTTTGGGGTAGAGATGCTCCGGAGTGGAAATACGGTATTGCTAGTGAGCCTGTTCCAGATGGAAAAAAAGCTCAACCACTTTATATTGCAGAGGGTGGGTCAAATACGCTTTGGTTAAGTGCTAATAGTACAATGGGACCATTTGCTGGTGACCTAATTAGATTCATGGGAACTGAGCAAGGTCAAATTTATTGGGCACAAACTGTTGGTGCAGCAGATCCTGCTGTTAATCCAGAAGCAGTTGCAAAAGCTGGTTTGACTGGACCATCAGCTCAAGCACTTGCAATGTTTGCTGAAAATCTACTTGTTGGACCAAATCCAATAGTTAGAAATAAAGATGTAGGTGTTGTAGCTGCTAAGTCTAGAGTTCCAGACCCATCTTTAGCTTTAGTTATTCAAGGGCTATATACTGGACAACTTAAAGGTGTCGAAGCACAGCTTAAAGATTGTAATCAGAGATATGAAGATGCGCTTGATCAAGCAGTTGAAGAAGCAAGAGCAGATGGTGCTAACGTTACTCGTGATGATTGGGTGTTCCCAAATTGGGATATCAACTCCAATTATGGCGCGTCAAAATATAGCGAACTTTAATACAAATTAACTAAAGGCGAGTTTATACTCGCCTTTTTATCATGAATAAAAAATCTTTATCCAAACAGATATACGATGCGAGATGGTGTTATGTATTTGTTCTACCATGTTTAATTTTAACAGGAATGTTTGTCATTTATCCTATTGGAATGTCTTGGTATTTTTCTTTATTAGATTGGAGCGGTTTTACAAAAGAAGCAAAATTTATTGGCCTTCAAAATTATTATGAAGCTGTCAATGATGAATTCTTTTGGGATGCATTCATTCGTTCTTTTATTTTTATGTTTGGAACAGTTCCAGTAAAAATAGTTTTAGGTTTCATTATTGCAGTATTTTTAAATAATCAGGTTTTAAAACTTGCCCCTTTCTTTCGTACTGTAATCTTTATGCCTGTAGTTACTGCAATTGCTATCATTGGTATTGTAATGACTTTTGTATTTAGCCCTTTTAATGGACCTGCTAATAAATTTTTAATGTCTACTAATTTAACTTCTGCCCCAATTGATTTTCTTGGAAACCCAGATACGGTGCTTCCAACTGTAATGGGAGTGTATGTATGGAAATGGCTAGGGATAACTATGATGTATTGGCTTGCTGCTTTACAAACAGTCCCGCAAGATGTTTACGATGCCGCAAAAATTGATGGTGCTGAAGGATATAGATTATGGATCCATATTATTTTACCAATTGTACTACCTTTTGCTATTGTCATTATTCTTGTGGAGGCAGTTGGAGCGCTAAATGTTTTTCCTTTAATTGAAACTATGACTGCTGGAGGGCCATTCTTTAGTAGTGAAGTTATGGAAATATATATTTTTAGAACAGCTTTTGTAACTGACTCTGGCACAATGCCTAGGCTTGGATACGCTTGTGCTGCAGGTGTATTTTGGGGTGTTGCCGTTTTATTTATTACAGTGCTTCAGGGATTATGGATGAGGAGAACTCGAAGAATATGAGTAAATACCTAAATTTCATCGCTGAAAAAAACCAAGTTAAATATTTAATTATAACAATAGCTTTTATTATTTTCTCTTTCTTTTGGATCTATCCATTACTTTGGGTGCTTTCAGCCTCATTCAAAACTGATTTTGAAATTTGGGGAGGCTTAGGCTTAATTCCTGATCGCCTTGTTTGGGAAAATTTTGAAAGAGCATGGTTTGGCGCTAATATGGGTAGATATTTTTTTAATACACTTATTATTACAGTTGTCTCCGTAATTATAGTTGTCGTAACAACTGGTATGTTTGGTTACGTAATTGGAAGATATTCTTTTCCAGGAAAAAAAATACTTATTGGAATTTTAATTGGTACAATTTTTATTCCTCAAGGTTACACAATTATTCCTGTTTTTGATTTATTAAATAATTTGAATATATCTAAAAACTTAATCGGATTAACACTCGCAACAGCAGGACACACCCCTGTAATTTATATTTTATTGTTTGCAGGATATTTTTCGAGAGTACCTGTAGAGCTTGAAGAAGCAGCTAAAATGGATGGAGCGGGTTTTGTTCGAACATTTATTTCAATTATGTTACCTTTGACCAAACCAGTAGTAGCCACAGTTTCTATTCTACAAGTTTTGCATGCATGGAATGACTTCTTATTACCAGTCGTCATCACATTAGGTAATCCGGATATACGAACACTATCCGTAGGTGTGTACGCTTTCAAAGGTGAATACTTTGTCGATTGGTCTGGTATGGCAGCTGCGTCTGTTATAACTATTCTGCCTATAATTATTTTGTTTTTGTTTATGCAAAAATATTTTGTTGAAGGTGTTCAAGGAGCTGTAAAAGGGTAAATATGAAAAGGCCAAATATTTTATTAATTACTTCCGATCAACAGCATCATGATACCATTGGAAAATTTAATTCAAAAATACAAACACCGTATTTAGATAAGCTTTGTGACGAGGGTATGAATTTTACAAGAGCTTATTGTCCATCACCAGTTTGCACACCATCAAGAGCAAGTATTATTACTGGACAATATCCGTCTTCTCATGGAGCTTGGACAATTGGAGTTAAATTAGATGAAGAAGTAGAAACTATTGGAGAACTTTTATACAAAAATGGTTACTCTACTGGCTTAATTGGTAAAGCACATTTCCAGCCATTAACTTCAGTTCCAGGTCAGGAATCTATAGAAGGACAACCAACTTTAAGAGATTTAGAATTTTGGAAAAATTTTAAAGGACCTTGGTATGGATTTGAACATATTGAGCTAGCACGTAATCATGCAGACGAAAGTCATGTAGGTCAACATTATGCAATTTGGATGGAACAAAACGGTCTTAGTGATTGGAAAGAGTATTTTCAACCAGTACCTGGTGAAACTTCTAAATATGCTCCTACAATTGCTCGTGAATATGACTACTGGGCAAGACCGGATAGGGTTTGGAAGTTAGACGAAAAACATCACTACACAAATTGGACAGCTGAAAGATCAATTGAATTTTTAGATCAACAAAAAGATGACAAGCCATTTTTTCTTTGGACAAGTTTTCAGGATCCACATCCACCATATGTATTAAGTGAACCATGGGCATCAATGTATAATCCAGAAGACATGTTACCTGGAACGTTAAAAGAAGGTGAACACGAATTAAATCCACCACATTTTGGAAAAACACAAACGACAAATCCTGATTTTGACAATTGGCATTCACCATTTAACGCTCATGGATGCATGAGTCATCTGTATCCTATGGAAGAATTAAAAAAAGACATGGCAATTTATTATGGCATGGTTAGTTTTATGGATAAGAATATTGGAAAAATAATTAATAAGTTAGATCAAATGGGTGAACTTGATAATACTATAATTATTTTTACTACTGATCATGGTCACTTTATAGGACAGCATGGTTTAATTGCTAAAGGACCTTTCCACTATGAAGATATGCTCCGTTTACCATTTATTGTTAGATGGCCAGATAAAGTTCCTCAAAATTCATCATCTTCATCTTTATTAAGTTTAGTTGATCTTGCACCAACATTTTTAAAAGTCGCGGGCATTGATATACCAACCCAAATGCAAGGAGTGGATCAAACGGATGTATTTTATGGCAACAAGGAAAGTATCCGTTCACATATATTTGTTGAAAATAGACATAATCCAAGAATGCCACATTTAAAAACTTACATTAATGATAATTATAAAATTTCTATTTACCGAGAAGCTAACTACGGTGAACTTTTTGATTTAGAAAATGATCCAAACGAATATAATAATTTATGGGATAATACGAACGCACAAACATTAAAAAAAGATTTATTATTTAAGTTTGCGCAAGCCACATTAAAAGATGAAACATCAAAAATGAAAAGAGTTTCAGGCGCTTAATTAAGAAAGGATAAAGATGAGAATTTTATACGTAGACATAGACTCTTTAAGACCTGATCATTTAGGATGTTATGGTTATCATAGAAACACATCTCCTACGATTGACTCAATAGCAAAAGAAGGAGTCAAGTTTACAAATTTTTATTCAACTGACACACCGTGCCTACCTAGCAGAACTGCTTTGTTTGGAGGTAATTTTGGTTTCAAAACTGGAGTTGTTAATCATGGCGGTGAATTCTCTGATATTGCTCCTAGAAAAAATATTTGGAATAGAGAATTTAAAGGCGGTTTGAGAGGAGAATACGCTTTTACATCTCTTGGAAAAGTTCTTCGAGATGCAGGATATTATACAGCAAGTATCAGTCCTTTCCCTGAAAGACATACTGCCTATCAAGTTTGGTTTGGTTTTACCGAAACATATGACACTGGAAAAGGTGGATTAGAAAATGCTGATGAAGTCTACCCTGTTATAAAAAAATGGTTAGAAAATAATGGAGAAAAAGAAAATTGGTTCTTACATGTAAATATGTGGGACCCTCATACTCCATATGATACTCCTGAAGAATTTGGAAATCCATTTAAAGATGATCCTATCGAAGAATGGGTAACAGAAGAATTAATTAAAAAACAAAGGAATAGTTTCGGACCGCATAGCGCTAGAGAAGTTCCAGGATTTGATGAAGATCTTGGAGGAAAGTATACAATGGGAGTGGGTGAAATTAAAAATACTTCTGATGCTAAAGAACAAATTGATGCATATGATACTGGAATTAAATACGCAGATTTTTATTTAAATGAAGTTTTTGAAGATTTAAAAAAAATGAATCTTTGGGATGATACAGCAATAATTATTTCAGCAGACCACGGAGAAAATCAAGGTGAGTTAAATGTTTGGGGAGATCACCAAACAGCTGATCATATAACTAATAGAGTTCCATTAATAATTAGATGGCCAGGGATAACAGATACAAATAAAGGAAGTACTGTAGAAAATAAATTTTATAATTTAGATTTAACTTCAACTATTTCTCAAATTACTTCATCTTCTCAACCTGACAGATGGGATGGTATTAATTTCACTGAAAATTTAACTAATAGTAAATCATCAAATGGAAGAGATTATTTAGTTATTAGTCATGGTGCTTGGAGTTGTCAAAGATCTGTAAGATGGGATAATTGGTTACTGATAAGAACGTACGATACTGGTTTAAAAGATTTTCCAAAATATATGCTTTTTGATATTGAAAAGGATCCGCATGAGTTGAATAACCTAGCAGATCAGCATAAAGATCTCGTAGCGCATGGAATGTTTTTAATCGATGAGTGGATTGAAGAAAATATGTATGAGGCTGATAGAGGAGATCCACTTCAAGGTGTAATTAGAGAAGGTGGTCCTCATCATGCAAATATTTATTCAAAAGTCTGGAATACATATGTTGAGCGTCTTGAAAAAACAGATAGAAAAAAACACGCTGACAATCTTAGGAAATATAAAGGAAAACCTTTTAGTAAATAAATCTAAATCATAATGAATATTAAATCTAAACCAAATATTATTGTATTTTTTACTGATCAACAACGCTGGGATACTTCTGGTTTACATGGCAATCCATTATCCTTGATGGAGAACTTCGATCATTATGCAGTCGAAGGTACACATCTTTATAACTCATTTACATGCCAACCAGTTTGTGGACCTGCAAGAGCTTCATTACAATCAGGAATGTATGCAACAAAAACTGGATGTTTTAAAAATAGAATACCTTTAAAAAAAAATATTAAAACTCTAGCAAAACATTTATCAAAAGAAGGTTATGCTACTGGATATATTGGAAAATGGCATCTCGGCTCATCTGAACCGGTTAAAAAAGAGGATAGAGGTGGTTATGATTATTGGTTGGGATCAAATCTATTAGAATTTACTTCCGATGCTTATGAAACATATGTTTATGATGGACAAAATAAAAAAGTATTTCTTCCAGGATATAGAGTTGATGCAATAACTGATGCAGCTATAAATTTTATAAAATTAAATCAAAAAAAACCATTTTTTCTTTTCGTTTCTCTTATTGAGCCACATCATCAAAACAATACAGATGATTATCCACCACCTATTGGATACAGAGAAAAATATACAGGTAAGTGGTCTCCTCCAGATCTTTCATCTCTGGTTGGATCTTCTCCTCGACATTTAGGAGGTTATTATGGAATGGTAAAAAGAATAGATGAAGCTTATGGCAGAATGATTGATGTTATCAAAAGTTTAAAATTATTTGATGATAGTGCCATTATTTTTACATCTGATCATGGAAATAATTTTAAAACACGAAATAGAGAATATAAACGTTCATGTCATGAAAGTTCAATACGAGTTCCTACATCTTTGATTGGAAATGTTTTTCAGCAAGGCGGACGTATAAAAGAACTAACCAACATATTAGATATTCATGCAACAATATTGGATTTAGCAAAAGTTAAAAACACTTCTCATTGTGATGGTAGATCAGTATTACCTTTAGTGAATAAAACTTCCAAAAAATGGGATAACGAAATTTTTATCCAAATTAGTGAAAGTCAATTAGCTAGAAGTTTAAGAACTGAAAAATGGAAATATTGTATTGCTGATCAAGATTCTAATGGAAGTGATAAACCTTCATCTAATCAATACACAGAAACAAATTTATACGATCTTGATGCTGATCCGTATGAATTAAATAACTTAATTGGTATTAGTACTTATGATGAAATAGTAACCTCCTTAAGAAAAAAGATTAAAAGGAAAATTAAAAAAGTTGAAAATATAACAACTAAAATTACAAAAGCTAAAAATGTAAATAATCCTGGTCAAATGGGATTAAATCCTGATTCTTTTCACAGATTAAAGAAAAAACTTTAATAATTTTTTTTTTCGTATTAATCTAATTTTTATGAAAACAGTTTTCCTTTTATTTGATTCATTAAATAAAAGAATGTTAAATTCTTATGGTGGTAAATATATTGAAACAGCAAATTTTAACCGATTAGCAGAAAAATCAGTTCAATTTAATAATCATTATATTGGAAGTATGCCATGTATGCCCGCAAGACGTGATATGCACTCGGGACGCTTAAGCTTTTTGCATCGTGCATGGGGTCCTTTAGAACCATTTGATAATTCATTTCCAGAAATCTTAAGACTTAATAATACATATACTCATCTTGTGACTGATCATTATCATTACTTCGAAGATGGTGGTGCAACGTATCATAATAGATTTAATTCTTGGGATTTTATTAGAGGACAAGAGAGTGACCCATGGAAAGCTATGGTTCAACCGCCTCTTGAAAAATTGAGAGAAAAATATCATCAATCTCAATTAAATTTAACTGATAGGGAAACAGGTTATTATCATTATGCAATCAATAGTGAGTTTATTAAAGAAGAAAAAGATTTTCCTTCTGTCAAATGCTTTCAATCAGGATTAGATTTTATTAATATCAATAAAGATGCAGATAACTGGTTTCTTCAATTGGAAACTTTTGATCCACACGAACCTTTCTTTGCACCTGAGCGCTTTAGAGAAAAATTAAAAACTAATTATAAAGGCCCAAGATTAGATTGGCCTCAATATGACAGAGTTAAAGAAACAGATGATGAAGTCGCGGAATTAAAAGCTAACTACATTGCTTTAATTGGTCTATGTGATTACTTGTTAGGTACTGTCTTAGATTATTTTGATGAGAATAATTTATGGGATGACACTGCACTAGTTTTAACTACTGATCATGGCTTCATGCTTGGAGAACATGATTGGTGGGCTAAAAATAGAATGCCTTTGTATAATGAAATTGCAAATATACCTTTTTATTTTTATCACCCGGAATACAAACAATATTCGGGCGAGCAAAGAAATGTTGTAACTCAAAATATTGATTTGATGCCAACATTCATGACAATGCATGGTCACAATCTTCCTAAAGAGGTTAAAGGTAAATCTATATTAAACTTTCTAGATAAAGACAGTGAAAATGAGCATTTTGCTTTGTATGGATATTGGGGCGGGGGAATAAATATATCCGATGGAAATTATACATATTTTCATTTTCCAGAAAATTTTGATCAATACGATAGAAGCAGATTTCAATATACATTGATGCCAACCAATATGAGGCAATTTTTCTCACACGAAGAGTTGCAAACTGCTACAATGCATGAGCCATTTAACTTTACTAAAAATATTCCAGTAATGAAAGTTAATAGAATTCTTAGAAAATCGGATCCACATAAATCATTAGAAGATACTAAATGCGCTCTTTATAATTTGAAGGAAGATCCTGGCCAATTAAACCCTATTAATGATGAAGATTTGATAAACAAATATAAAAATCTTATGCTGAATGAAATTAAAACATATGATCCTCCAAAGGAATTATTAAAAAATTATTTTAAAGAAAACTAAATGACTAAAAGACAAAAAGTTTTAGTTCTTTATTTAAAGTTTCCAAGTCTAGAAGCAGAAGTTATTTCTTGGGCAACATTTGATGGGACAGGAAAAAAACTCCATATGACAGGGGATAGTGATGAACCACCTTATCCCACTGGTCTTGACGCTTTATTGGATGGATGGAGATTATTTCAATCGAGTCAATCTATTCCAGAGCATCCTGGTCAAGAATTTAGAACTTCATATTTAAAGCATGAGTTTTTTTTTGAAAAAATAGAAGAAGGAGATTTTTAAAATGACAAAATTATTGTCAACTGAGCAAATGGCAGAATTTGCAAATAGTGGCTGTCTTTTTTTTGAAGGTTTAATTGATGAAGATATCAATAAAGAATTTTTAAATGATATTGGGCATACTGATATTGATGATGTTGATAATATTCAGCACTACTTTCAAAATATAAAATCCTCTAGTAGTATACCTAGAATACCTGCTGGGACTGCATTGAAAGATGCCTATCCTTTAAACTCTCCTTTGGAAAAAATATTTAAAAATGAAATTGTCTCAGGAGCAATTAATAGTTTAGTTGGTTCAAAAACTGTAGTTGACCATCAATTTCTTCACTTAACATTTCCTTCTAAATATTATGCAAAAGCAAATCAAAGACAAATGTCACAAGTTAATCATCAAGATAGCACAATTGATCCAAGAACTACTTTCGATATCCAATTATTTTACTTTCCAACTGCTGTTACTAAAGAAATGGGTGGTACAAGATATATTCCTGGTACACATTTAAGAATAGTAAATGAAATGGGAATCGCAAAATATCAAAATATAAAAGGACAAAAAAATATCATATGTAAAGCAGGTACAATAGGAATTTTCCATAATGGATTGTGGCATGGTGCTGGAGTTAATTTTTCAGATGATATCAGATATATGTTTAAAGTAAGATTACAGCCTACTGAGAAACAGGAACTATTATGGGATCCTGAAAAAAAATATCAACCTTTACCAAACCGAGCTTTGTATTGGACTGATGAAACTAAGGATCAAACTATCAATGATATTTTAATGAGGTCCTATCCTTGGCAAGAAGCAGATACTAATAGACTTGATAAAATAAATGTTGTCAAGTTTTGGAGGTTATTAACTGGTCACAAGAAAATGGATGTCGACTATTGGCTTACAAGAATTGAAAACGAATTATATTAATTGAAATCTCTTTCATCACCTTTTAGTGGAACAACATCACAAGTTTCTTGATACCATGAAAGCATTTTATCTTTTAGTTTTTTAAGTTCTGACCCATATTGAGGATCATCAATAACATTATTAATTTCTCCAGGATCTTTGATTAAATTATAAAACTCATCTTTTTCGTAAGCTCTTTTAATATATTTAAATTTTTTATTTCTGCACATTGTTGCTTTAGTATGCATTAAAATTTCATCCTCTTGACCTTGTAAACTAACTCTAGGATAATATAGACCATGGGGTAATTGAAGACTTTGATTTTCACTTGCTTGTCTTTCTAATCTAAGTCTACCACCCTCCGTAAATACTTCTTCTCTATGATTATCAGTTTTCTGTTCAATAAAATTTTTAATACTTTTGCCAAAATGCCAATATGAGGGTTCGATATTACTGTAATCATATATGGTTCCCGCAATATCAATTAATTCAATCATTGTATCGCTTACACCACTTAATGTATTTTCACTTTTTGGTGGTTTAATAATAAGAGGAACATTAGTAAGACAGTCTTGAAAAGTATTTTGTGTTTTTTCAACTAAATTATAATCACCTGTAAAGTCACCATGATCAGATAAAAAAATTATTAAACTATCATCATACAAATTTTTTTCTTTTAGTTGATTGACCAAAAGTCCAAATTGATAATCTACTCTTGCACACATACCAAGATATACCGCTCGTAATTCATTCCAACGTTCATCGGTCCAATCTTGCATTCTTTGTCCATCCATAATTCCTTTTAAAAGACTTGGCTTGTCTTCCCAAGTTTTGTATTGATATCTATTAGGTATTACGCTTCGATCAATTGAAGAGAACCATGGATCCTCTACACAGTAAGGAGGATGCGGATAACCAAGTGGTAGAAATAAACAGAATGGTTTATCTTCTTTATAATCTTTTATAAAATCTAATGCTCCATAAACCATGGACCAATCGTCATCGAAATAAATATCTTTATCTTTTTTATCTAATTTTCCTTTGAAGAAACTATAATAATTATCTCCATTTTCAGGTCCTCTCCATGATAAATCTCCCCCATGTGTGCCTGGTTGTTGAGTATAGCCCCATTTTTGAAAATCTCTATCAGTTGGTTCAAAATAAATATCACAATGATTACGATAACCCTCTTGTCCTGCTATCAAATCATTTTTTCCACCCCACCATATAAAGTAATCTTTATTTTTTAGTTCGGATAAAATACTAGAGTCCCCTTGATCAGTATGTAGCATATAATGCATTGTTCTATGACCATGTACATGTGGGTACCAGCCAGTCATAAATGAGCAACGACTTGGTGTGCAAACTGTCGCTTGGCAAAAAGCATTCTTAAATGCAACTGCGTCTTCTTTAATTATATTATCTAAATTAGGGGTTTGTGCGCCTGGATAACCAAGATATCCAAGCATATCTCCTCTCCATTGATCTGGATTAAATATAATGATGTTTGGTTTATTTTTCATTAAAAATTTTTGCTTAATCTTACAGCATAAATAGATGGTTTTAAGCCTAAAAATTGCCTTTTTTAGTTTAAAAAAATCCCTTTAGTGTTATAAATTTCTTACTACGATAATCTTAGGGAGGATTAAATGAAATTATTACTAAAAATATTTTTCTCACTAACTATTTTGATGTCATTTAGTTCTGTTAAAGCAGATACTATAAAGTGGCTTCACTTATTTGGTGAAGACTCAAGTTCATATGCTAACATGGTTAGGGCTGTTGAAGAATTTGAAGCTAAAACAGGACACACTGTTGTTATGCAGTATTTAGAAAATGAATCATTCAAAGCAAAGTTACCTACAATGCTTCAATCAAATGATAGACCAGATATATTTTATAGCTGGAGTGGCGGAGTTATGTATGATCAAGCCAGAGCTGGTTTTTTAAGAGATATCTCCAATGTTGTACCAGATAGTTATTTGGATACTGTTAGTGCAGCAGCAGCAGATGCTTTTACATTTGAAGGTCAAAGAGTAGGTTTACCTTTACAAGTATCACAAGTTGCTTGGTGGTATAATAAAGATCTTATCAATCAAGCCGGAGTTGACGTTTCAGCCATCAAAGAATGGGATGATTTAATTAGTGCTGTAAAACAAATCAAAGCAGCAGGAATTACTCCTATTTGTATGGGTGGTAAAGATAAATGGCCTGTTCACTTTCTTTGGACACACCTCCACATAAGAAATGGTGGAAAAGGATTATTCCTTGAATCACTTAATAATGGTGGTTGGGATAGACCAGAATACTTAAAATCAGGTGAGCAAATGCTCGAGCTAGTTGCTTTAGAACCTTTTCAAAAAGGATTTTTATCACACACTTGGCCGGATCAAGCAGGTTTTTTTGGAGACGGTAAATGTGCAATGGCACTTATGGGTAACTGGATGTATGGTTCTCAAAAAGCTAACAGTTCAAGTGGTGAAGGTTTAGGAGATGATAATATGGGAATGTTTAATATGCCAATGACGAGTGGTGGTCTCGGTGATGCTGGGGACACACTTGGTGGTATAAATGGCTGGTTATTCTCAAGTAGTGCTCCTGACTCAGCAGTTGAATTTATTATGCATTATGTATCTCTTGATATTCAAAAAGATGATGCAGGAAAAGGTGCTTATATACCTATCGTGAAAGGTGCTGATGTATCTCTTACAAATCCTTTCTTGCAACAAGTTGCACAAAATATCTCTAACTCAGAATATCATCAAATATTTTATGATCAGTTCTTGGGTGCAGATATTGGTAGGGTTGTTAATGACGTATCTACTGATTTAGCGGCAGGAATTATTACTCCTGAAGAAGCTACTCAAGCTGTTCAAGAAGCTTGGGAATTTAATCAATAATATAAATATTAGGGCCCTTTTTTAATTAAGGGCCCTGTTAATAGCTATGAGATCAGCAAAATTTGATGCACTCCTTAGTAGGTATTATACAATAATAATTTTTTTAATACCTGCCTTAACAATATTTACTTTGTTTGTAGTTCTTCCAATAGGTGAAGCAGCCTATTACAGTTTTTTTAGATGGAATGGCTATGGTGCACCTGAGAAATTTGTTGGACTTAAAAATTATGAATTTTTATTCAAAAATAGAGTGTTTATTATGTCACTCAAAAATAATTTTTATATAATTGCTATATCATTATTTGTTCAATTACCATTTGCTCTTTTAATTGCTTTAATGATTTCAGATAAACTCAGAGGAGCAGCTTTTTTTAGAACAGTTTTTTTTCTTCCATTTATTTTAGCAGAAATAGTAACAGCGTTAATCTGGGCATACATTTATGATGGTAATTATGGTTTAGTTGCTGCAATATGGGGATTTTTTGGCGCAGAGGCACCATTTGTACTTGGTGATAAGGATTGGGCGTTAGTAGCAATTTTAATTGTTATATTTTGGAAATTTTTTGGAATTCACATGATGATTTATATTGCAGGATTGCAAGCTATTTCAAAAGAAGTTTTAGAAGCTGCTAAAGTAGATGGAGCAGGCCCAATAACCACTGCCTTTAGAATTAAAATACCAATGCTTATTCCGACAATTAAGCTTTCAGTTTTTTTATCACTATTAGGTAGCTTACAGCTTTTTGATATTATTATGCCACTAACAGGAGGAGGGCCTTCAAATGTAACACACTCGATGGTTTCCTATTTATATTACTTTGGTGTAATGCGAATGAAAGTTGGATTTGGAAGTGCAGTTGGAGTTGTAATATTTTTAATTTGTTTATTTATTGCAATTGGTTATCAAAGAACATTAATGAGAGATGATAATGAAAACAAATTTTAGAACTTATTATTTATATCTTCTTCTATTTTTTCTAGCAGGAGTAATTATTATTCCATTATATGTTTCAGTAATGGGAGGCTTTAAACACACTGGTGAACTCAGAACAAACTCTTTAGGCTTACCAATAGACTGGAAAGTTGAAAATTATACATCTCTTTTAATTAATTCTGATTTCTGGCTTTTTTTATGGAACTCAACAGTATACGCAGTCGGAACTACTTTTTTTGTAGTCTTATTTGCCTCTATGACAGCCTTTGTTTTTGCTCATGTAAAATTTGCAGCAAATAAATTTCTTTATAATTATTTTTTACTAGGACTGATGTTTCCATTTGCAACTGCTATTTTACCTTTGTTTTTAAGAGTGCGTGATTTTGGTTTATTGGGTACAAGTTGGGCTGTTATAATTCCACAAATTGCATTTGGACTTGGTTTTTCTATAATTCTTTTTCGAGGATTTTTTAGACAAATGCCAAAAGAGATATTTGAAGCCGCTGTTTGCGATGGCTGTAGTTATACCCAATTTTATTTTAGGTTTACTCTTCCTTTATCTACTCCAATCTTAGCAACAGTTAGCGTTATTACTCTTACAGGTAGCTGGAATAATTACCTTTTGCCTCTTATAATGATTAATGATGAATCTCTTTATTCATGGCCGATGGGTATAATGGTTTTTAGAGGTGAGTACTTTACTGATTGGGGTAAAATATTAGCTTATGTTTCATTAACCCTAGTTCCAGCAGTAGTTTTCTTTTTTGCTTTACAAAAATATATTGTTGCAGGTTTAACAGGTGGAGCAGTTAAGGAATAGTTTTATGAAAGTAGGAATTATTGGTTGTGGAAATATTGCTGATATTTATTTCAGTAACTCCCAGAAGTACTTTAATAATTTTCAAATAGTTGCATGTGCTGATATTAAAAATGAAGCTGCAAAAAACTATGCAGAAAAATATGGAGTAGAACAATTAACAGTAGATCAGATATTATCTAATAAAGAAATTGAGTTAATTATAAACTTAACAATACCAGATGTTCATTTTGAAGTATCAAAATCAATTCTTGAAGCTGGAAAACATTCTTATTCAGAAAAACCACTTTCTATAAAATTTGAACATGGTGAAGAGTTAGTAAATTTAGGTAATTCAAAAGGTCTACATGTGGGCTGTGCCCCAGATACATTTCTTGGTGCTGGTATACAGGAAGCAAAAAAAATTATTGATCAAAATGAAATAGGTAAAATAAATCTTGGTAGTATTTCAATGGGTGTAGCTGGACATGAAATTTGGCATCCAAATCCAGATTTTTATTACAAATATGGTGGTGGTCCAATTCTTGATATGGGTCCATATTATTTTACAGCACTAGTAAATTTACTCGGTCCTGCAAAAAATGTTTTTACGCAATCAAGAACAGTTTATCAAAAAAGAGTTATTGGTAGTGGTGATAGACAAGGTCAAGAAATAGAAGTTGAAATCCCAACAACATTAGTATCACAAATAGAATTTCAGAATGGTGCATTAATTGATTCATTTTTTTCTTTTGATATTTGGAAACATAGTAAAAATCACATTGAGTTATATGGTGATAAAGGTTCAATAAATATTCCTGATCCAAATATGTTTGGTGGTGATATTCTAGTTTGTAAATCAAAAAATGGACTTTGGGAAAATCTTGATACCAAGAATAACAATTTAGGTAAAATAAATATTAAAAATAAATCTGAAAAAGCAAATGAGTCAGCGGGTATTGCTAACTATAGAGGTATTGGTGTGAGCGAAACAGTTGATTCAATAAAAAATAATCGTTTAAATAGATGTAGTGGAGAATTAAGTCTTCACGTTTTAGATATACTAGATAGTATTATTAAATCATCAAAAGAAAATAAAAAAATAGAACTTAGAAGTTCTATTAAAAATTTAAATTACTTCTCTGAAGATGAGATTAGTAATTTATTAAAGTGAAAGGAATAAAATGAAAAAAGCTTTAATAGTTTATGGAGGTTGGCCTGGACATGAGCCAGAAAAATGTACTGAAATAATTAAAGGAATGCTGGAGCCTGAAGGATATGAGGTAAGAGCAGAATATCAAACTTCTGCATTTGCAGAAGACTATGTTCACGAAATGGATCTGCTCATTCCTATAGTGACGATGGCCTTTCATTTTGATCCAAGAGGAGAAATAAAAAAAACTGCTGTTAATAATGTTATTAAAGCTGTTCACAACGGATGTGGTCTTGCTGGTCACCACGGTGGAATGTGCGATGCATTTAGACAATCAATTGATTGGCAATTCTTAACAGGAGGTCAATGGGTAAGTCACCCAAATGGTATTCATGATTATAAAGTAAATATAACAAAAAAAGATGATCCAATCATGGAAGGCATCGAAGATTTTGATTATCATTCAGAGCAATATTATATGCATGTGGATCCATTAAATGAGGTTTTAGCAACAACAACTTTTAAGGGTAACGAAGTTTGGAAGCTTGAACAAGAACCTGGTTCATCAAGTGGCGACGCATATACAACAGAATGGTTAAAGGGTGTAGAAATGCCAGTTGCTTGGAAAAGAAGAATTGGCAAAGGTAAAATTTTTTATATTTCTCTTGGTCATTTTGCACATGAATTAAACCATCCACAAATGAATAAAATTTATAAACGTGGTTTACTTTGGGCATCAAGATAGAGTAATATTATATAGGAAATCATATGACAGAATATTTTAGCAAAATACCAGAGATTAAATTTGAAGGCGAAGAAAGCACAAATCCATTTGCTTTTAAGTTTTATGATGAAAACAAGAAAGTTTTAGGCAAGTCTATGAAAGAGCATTTAAGGTTTGCTACTTGTTATTGGCATACATTTACTTGGCCTGGCCTTGATCCATTTGGTGGTCAAACATTTGATAGACCATGGATGCAAGCAGGTGATGAAATGAAAATGGCTGAAATGAAACTTGATGCTGCGTTTGATTTTTTCACTAAAATAAAAACACCTTTTTTCTGCTTTCACGATAGAGATATTTCTCCTGAAGGTTCAAATTATGCTGAGACACAAAAAAATTTCTTTCATATTATAGACTTAATGGAACAAAAAATTAAAGACTCAGGAATGAAATTACTGTGGGGAACAGCAAATGCTTTTTCTCATAAAAGATATATGAGTGGTGCTTCGACCAATCCAGACCCAGAAGTTTTTGCATATAAAGCTGCACAAGTAAAAGATTGTATGGATGCAACGATGAGATTGGGTGGTCAAAACTATGTTCTTTGGGGTGGAAGAGAAGGATACGAAACTATTCTTAATACTGACATGACTAAGGAAACAGCTAATCTTCAAAGATTTCTCGAATTAGTCGTTAATTATAAACACAAGATAGGATTTAAAGGACAAATTCTATTGGAACCAAAACCTCATGAACCAACTAAACATCAATATGACTTTGACTCTGCAACTTGTTTAGCTTTTTTACGAAAAGCAGGTTTAGAAAATGAGATTAAACTAAATGTTGAAGTTAATCATGCAACTTTATCTGGTCATAATTTTGAGCATGAAATTGCTTACGCAACTTCAAACAGTGCTTTAGGAAGTATCGATATTAATAGAGGTGATACTTTAATAGGTTGGGATACGGATCAATTCCCAAATAATCCTGCTGACTTAATTATGTCATTTTATTTTATTTTTAAGAATGGCGGCTTAGGCCAAGGAGGCATGAATTTTGATGCAAAAATAAGAAGGCAATCTATTGACGCTGAAGATTTATTCCATGCTCATATTGGAGGCATGGATGTTTGTGCAAAAACACTGATTGCTGTTGAAAAATTAATGAATGATAATGTTATTCCTAAGTTTATTGAAGATAGATATTCGGATTGGAATAAAGAATTGGGTCAGCTTATTCATAATAAAGACACTGGATTAGATGATATAAATAAAAAAGTAATCGATGATAATATTGAACCAGAACCTCGTTCAGGAAGACAAGAATATCTGGAAAATATCTTAAATAAATATTTGTAGTTACTAGCCATAAGTTTCTATACTAATTGATTTATAAATATTATGAAAATTTATAAATTAGATACAGTATCAGATTTTGAAAAATTAGACCTTTGTCTCGCGATAGGTAATTTTGATGGAATACATAAAGGGCACCAAGAAATAATAAATAAAATTAAGGAGATTGCTTCAAACAATAATTTATTATCTTCTATAATGAGTTTTAACCCTCATCCTCGTATTTATTTTAATCAAATTAATGAGCCTTTTAATATTTATACTCAAAGTGATAAAATAAATTTTCTTCAAAGATTGGGCTTAGATATATTTATAGATTTTTCTTTTGATAACAATCTATCAATATTATCAGCTGATGATTTTGTAACTAAAATTCTAATTGATAAATTAAACATTAAATACTTAGTTATAGGTACTGACTTTAAGTTTGGAAAAGACAGAAAAGGTAATTTTAAAACATTAGAAAAGTATGCTGAAAAAAATAATTTTAATATTCATTTAATTGATCCTATTATGCTTGCTGATAAATCGGATAAATATTCATCTTCAATAATTCGATCACAAATAAAAGATGGTTATATGGAAGATGTTACAGAGTCTTTAGGTAGGCCCTGGCATATGCATGGAACAATAATTGAAGGTGATAAAAGAGCTAGAGAAATCAATTTTCCGACTGCTAATATGATACCAGATCAACACATATTACCAAAAAGAGGTGTTTACTGTGTGGAAGTGCTATTAGAAGGTAAAAAATACAAAGGTGTTTCAAATTTTGGTTTAAGACCAACAGTTGATGGAAGCAAACTCCTTCTAGAGACACATATGTTTAATTTTAGTGAAGAAATATATGGTAAAGAATTGACTGTTGAATTCCTTACATTTATTAGGTCTGAACAAAAATTTAATAATTTTGAAGAACTTACCAAGCAAATTAACAAAGATATAAATAAAGCAAAAGAATATCATCAACTATAATGGAATATAAAGATACAATTTTTCTTCCCAAAACATCTTTTGAAATGAGAGCTAACCTTCCTTCAAAAGAGCCTGCAATAATAGAGGAGTGGGATAAAGAAAATATTTTTAAAAAGCTAAGAGATAAATCAAAAGGTAGAGAAAAATTTGTTCTTCATGATGGTCCACCATATGCAAATGGACATATTCATATGGGAACAGCTCTTAATAAAATTTTAAAAGATGTCATTGTGCGAACACAACAAATGGCTGGAAAAGACTCTATTTATGTTCCTGGATGGGATTGTCATGGTCTACCAATTGAATGGAAAATAGAAGAAGAATATAGAAAAAAAGGAAAGAACAAGGATGATGTTCCAACTGTTCAATTTAGGAATGAGTGTAGAGAGTTTGCAGAAAAATGGATCGATATACAAAAAAAAGAGTTTAGGCGACTTGGTGTTGAGGGGGATTGGGAAAATCCATATCTCACAATGTCAAATCAAGCAGAAGCACAAATTGTTCGGGAGCTCGGAAAATTTCTTCTTGATGAAAGTTTGTATAAAGGAGCAAAACCAGTTCTCTGGTCTGTTGTAGAAAAGACAGCTCTAGCTGATGCAGAAGTTGAATATGAAGATCATACGTCTAACACTATATATGTTAAATTTTTAATTAAAAATTCTACCGATAAAGATTTAATTGATTCTAATATCGTTATTTGGACAACGACTCCTTGGACTATTCCAGGTAATAGAGCTTTGGCTTATGGAAAAGAATTAGATTATTCACTTATTGTTGTTGAAGAATTAGAAGAAGATAGTTTAGTCAAAAAAAATGATAAATTAATATTCGCTTCAGAACTTGTAGAAAGTGTAACTGAAGAAATTGGAATTAAAAAATTTAGTACAAAAAAGAGATTTAAAGGAGATAATTTATCTTCTTGCGAATGTGAGCATCCATTTAAAAAATTGGGATATGATTTTATTGTAAAACCATTTCATGGAGACTTTGTAAATTTAGAACAGGGAACAGGGGTAGTTCATATAGCTCCTGGACACGGAGATGACGACTATGTTTTAGGTATAAAAAACAATGTTGATATTATCCAGACAGTACAAGATGATGGAAAGTATAATCAACACGCTGTTGGTTTTGAAGGTGAACATATTTATAAAGTAGATCATAAAATTGCAGATAAATTAGAAGAATTTTCAAAATTATTATTTAAGGGTACTCTTCGTCATAGCTACCCACATTCGTGGAGGTCTAAAGCTCCTCTTATTTATAGAAATACTCCTCAATGGTTCATTTCTATGGAAAAAAATAATCTAAGAGACATTGCTCTTAAATCAATTGATGAAACTATTTTCTATCCTCCTCAAGGTCAAACAAGGCTTAGATCAATGATTGAAACTAGACCAGATTGGTGTGTGTCTAGACAAAGAGTTTGGGGTGTGCCTTTGCCATTATTTGTAAGTAAAAAAACGGGTCAACCTTTAAGAGATGAAAACATTATTAATAGAATAGCTGATATATATGAAAAAGAAGGAAGCAATACTTGGTTTACCGAAGATCCACAAAGATTTTTAGGGGATGAATATTCAATTGATGATTATGAACAGGTAAAAGATGTAGTTGAAGTATGGTTTGATAGTGGTTCTACGCATGCTTTTTGTCTAGAACAAAGAGAAGATTTGAAATGGCCTGCATCTATGTACTTAGAAGGCAGTGATCAACACAGAGGATGGTTTCATTCATCTCTTTTGGAATCTTCAGGCACTAGAGGCAAAGCGCCTTACGAAAGTGTTCTAACACATGGATTTGTTGTTGATGGAAGAGGACGTAAAATGTCTAAATCTTTAGGTAACGTTATTTCTCCAGATGATATATTAAAAAAATATGGAGTAGATATTTTAAGATTGTGGGTCGTTGCTTCTGATTATTATGATGATCTTAAACTTGATAATGCCATTCTCCAATCACAAGCAGAGTCTTATAGAAGAATAAGAAACACCTTTCGTTTTTTAATTGGTAATTTAAATAATTATAAGAATGAAGAGTCGATAGATGAGAAAGAGTTTCCAGAATTAGAACAATATCTTCTTCATAGATTATGGGAAGTTGATCAAACTATTCAAAAATGTGTAAAAACTTTTAATTTTCATTTAATGTTTACCACACTTTTAAATTTTTGTTCTAATGATCTTTCAGCTTTTTATTTTGATATTAGAAAAGATACTATCTACTGTGATAGTATAAATTCAATTAAAAGGCGATCTACAAGAACTCTTTTAAATATTATCTTTAACCATTTAGTAAGGTGGTTTGCTCCTTCTATTTCTTTTACTTCTGAAGAAGCTTGGAAAGCTATTGGAAATACTGAAAGTATACATCTTCAAGATTTTTTAAATTGTAAAAAAGAATACCAAAATGATCAATTAAATGAAAAGTGGAATTTGATTAAGAATATAAGAAAAGTTTCTACGGGTGCTATTGAAAAAATAAGAGAAGAAAAAATTATACGTTCAAGTTTAGAAGCTCATTTGGATATATTTGTATCAAGAGAAAATTTTGATAAAGTTAATGAAGTAATGTTTGATGAAATTGCTATTACTTCATCATATAAACTGCATGTACTTGATGAAAATAGCCAGGGCTTTTCAATAGATGAAATTGAAAATGTAAAGGTACAAGCATCAAAAGTTAATGGCCAAAAATGTCAAAGATGCTGGAAATATGAAAAAGAATTAGTGAAAAATGAAATTTGCAATCGTTGTAATGATGCAATAAGTTAAGTGATAAAGATAGCTATACTAATATCATTAATTTTTTTTGATCTTCTAACTAAGTATTTAATTCAAGACAATTTGTTTTTAAATCAATCAATAAAAATCAATGAATATTTTGATTTAGTTTATGTTCAGAACTTTGGTGTTTCTTTTGGTTTATTCTCTGGTTATGTTTCTCATTGGATATTAATACTTATAGCCTTAATAGTTGTTATATTAATTTTTTATTTATTTATCAAATCAGATAAACAACTAGAAAAACTGGCTTATTTCTTTGTTATAATTGGGGCTTTATCAAATATCTTTGATAGATTGATAAATAGTTATGTTGTTGATTTTATCTTACTACATTATGAAAATTTTTATTGGCCAGCATTTAATCTAGCAGATATCTATATTACAATTGGAATTATCATGTTAATAATGAATTTTTTTATAAAATCAAAAACTGTAAAATGAAAAAAGTTATTTTTGTAATAATCATTTCCTCAATTTTTCTATCTTCTTGTAATACTATAAGAAGTAGTGCCGGTGTAGAAAGAAAAGTAATAGATGAATATAATGTAGTTGAAAATCCTCCATTAGTAATTCCGCCAAATTTTAATTTACTACCACCTGATCAAATTGAATCAAAAGATATTGATGATACCGACACTGAGCTTGCAAAGGAAATTCTCTTTGGTCTGGATGAAGAAAGTGATGAAACACCTTCTGAAAATTCTGTTATCGATAATATTTTAAAAGAAACTGAAGCAGATCAAGTAGATAATAGTATCAGGGAAGATCTTGATGGAAACTCAGAAGATGAAGTAGCTGAAGATAATACAGATGCTAAAAATGAAAAAATAAAAAAAACAAAAAAGAAGAAAAGATTTTTCTTTTTTAACAGCAAAGAAGAAAATGAAAACGAAGATGATGAACCTAAAAAGAAAAAAAGATTTTTCTTCTTTTAATTTTATAAATGGAAATAAAATACTTTAATTCAAATTTTGACAAAATCACTGAAAATAAAGATACTGATCAAAGTATAACTAATTTAATAGAAAAACTTCCTTCTCTGAATATTGTTTCAGATAAAAATTTATTAGAAGAAACCATAAAAATTTCAAATCAATTTAAAGAGAAAAAGGAAAAAATAATTGTATTTGGTACAGGAGGTTCAAATTTAGGAGCTAGAGCATTAAATAATATTATTTCCAATAATAAAATTATCTTAGAATTTTATGATAATGTTGACCCTATTAATTTTGAAAAAAATTTTCAAAATATTAATTTTGAGCTAACTGGCTTCTTGGTTATTTCAAAATCGGGTACTACACCAGAGACATTATCTCAATTTTCATGTCTCTATCAAAAAGCAATAGAAGCTAACAAAGTTGATGATTTTTTTTCAAATACTCTAATCATAACTGAATTTAAAGAATCACCACTTTTTAAAATTGCAAAAGATAATAATTGTTTACTATTAGAGCATCATAAAGATGTTGGAGGCAGATATTCTATATTTACCAATGTTGGTATAGTTCCTGCAATCATTTCTGGATTAAATATAGATGCACTTTTTGGTGGAGCATCTGAAGTAATTAATAATATTGATAATTACAAACCGTACAATCTTGGAAGATATTTAACTCAAAAAGAAAATGTAAAATTTACTAATAATATTTTAATGACATATTCTGATTCACTTTATTTTTTTGGAAAATGGTATCTGCAACTTTGGGCAGAAAGTATTGGAAAAAATAATAAAGGTATTACAGCAATTCATTCAGTAGGGACCACTGATCAGCATAGTCAATTACAACTGTATTTAGATGGACCTAAAGATAAGTATTTCACCTTTATCACTACAGATCATTCAAATAAGGGCATAAAAATTAATAATAATCTGTTTGAAAATACCGATATTGACTATTTTAAAGATAAAACAATGGGAGATTTAATGCAAGCTGAACAGCGCGCAACCATTGAAACTTTTAAATTAAATAATTTTAGTTTTAGAGAAATCTATATTTCTAAAATAGATGAACAAAACTTAGGTAAATTATTATCTTTTAGTATAATAGAAACAATTGCTTCCTGTATGTATTTAGATGTTGATCCTTTTGATCAACCTGCTGTTGAACAAGGTAAAAAACTAACTAAAACTTATTTAAGATAATTTAAAAATATAAATTATTGTTTTACCGTAAGTCTTTTTTTGAAGTAGATTTAAATTTTCTGGAATTACAATATTATCTTTCACACCTGTTTCTAAACCAATCACGGTAGTATTTTTAATATTACTTGATAAATTTTCTAAAAGATTTGTTAAATTATACTTTGCATATGGTGGATCAATATAAACAACTGAAATATTATGAAATTCTATTTCTAATTTAGAATGAATAAGATCTTCTTCATAAATTTTAAATTGATTACTTTTACAAATACTTAAACAATTTTTTTTTAAAATTTTAAGAACTTCAATATTATTTTCAAAAAAAATTACTTCACTCATGCCTCTAGAAATTGCTTCTAAACCCATTGTGCCAATTCCTGCAAAAAGATCTAAAAAAATTTGATTTTTATATAATTCGATAGAATTTTTGATTGCATAACTTTCAATAATTGAAAAAAAAGCTTCTCTTTTTAGAGAAGAAGTTGGTCTTACAAAATCATTAATACTAGCTAATTTTTTTTGCTTAAACTTTCCTCCAGTAATCCGTATCATTTGCTAATTGAATTTAATTTTTGAAATTGCCCTTCTTTAAGTCTTCCAAGCTTATAAGGGCCATATGCAATTCTTATTAATTTAACAATATTCCATGAAAAATAATTACAAATATTTCTAATTTCTCTATTTTTTCCTTCTTTAAGTTTAAAAATTAACCAACTATGATTTTTTAATTTTTTTTCAAAGGCAACTTTAATTTTTTTATAACTAATTTCTTTAATTGTAATGCCTTTATTAATTTTTTGTAAATCAGTATTTTCTACATTGCTATTTATACAAACTCTATAGATCCGTTCAATTTTTGAAGATGGATGTTCTAAATATCTTGAATAATCACCATTATTAGTTAATAAGATTAACCCTTCACTCATATAATCTAATCTTCCAACGCTTATTAATTGACCGACATTTTTTGGTAATAAATCAAAAATTTTTTTTCTACCTAAATTATCTTTTGTACTACAAATATATTTTATTGGTTTGTATAACTTCCATACTTCAACTTTATTTGCTTTTTTAACAATTTTATTATTAACCTTAATTATATCTAAATTACTTACTTTATGACTTGGATGAAGGCATACTTGATTATTAATTTTAATTTTTTTTTCAACAATTAATTTTTCTGCATCTCTTCGTGAACAAATTCCAGCACTTGATAGATATTTTGCAATTCTAATATTCACTTTGTTTTACTAATAAAATTTTTAATTATTTTTATATCATATTTTGTTATTAAAAATTCAGGATGCCATTGTAAGCCAATACACCATTTGTGTTTTTTATGCTCTATTCCTTCAATAACACCATCATTTGCTGTACACGAAACATTTAAGTCCTTACCTAATTTTTTTATTGATTGATGATGTGCACTATTAACATTTATTTTTTGAGCCCCACATATTTTATGTAGTTGAGTATTTTTCGAAATATTAACACTATGACTAGTTTGATTTCTTGGATTCACTTGTTCATGGTTTATCGGATCTCTTTTTAAATCTTGTATCAATGTTCCACCACATGCAACATTGATAAGTTGTGCACCACCACAAATTCCTAATATAGGTTTGTTGTATTTAAAAAATTTATTGAAAATATTTAATTCAAAATTTGTTCTCTTATTTTTAATATTTTTAGATTGAGTATTACTTGTTTTATATAATTTGGGATTAATATCAAAATTTCCTCCAGTAATAATGAGACCATCAATTAAATGACAAAAATCATCAATATATTTTTTTTCATGTAACAAAGGAAATGGAATAGCGTTAAATTTTGTTAAGGAAGTTAAATAATTTTCCCTTAAAGCATACCATGGAAATTTTGAGTATGTTTTCTTTTTTTCACTATCAAGAGTTATTCCAATAATTGGTTTTTTCATTATAATTCAACTATAATGTACAACATAAGTGTATTCCAGAATGAACGTTGATTTTTTTATGAAAGAAGCAATTATTGAAGCAGACAAAGCTTATAATTTAAATGAGGTTCCAGTTGGAGGAATACTTGTTGATAATACAACGAACAATATTGTAGCCAGAAGCTACAACACAGTAAATAAAAATAAAAATGCTATCAAACATTGTGAATTAAATCTTATTCAAGAAACTTGTGAAAGACTAAAACTTAAATATTTAGAAAATATGACATTATTTGTTACATTGGAACCATGCACAATGTGCGCTAGCGCAATAAGTGAAGTACATATTAAAGATCTATATTTTGGTGCCTATGATGAAAAAAATGGAGGAATTGAAAAACTCCGAGTAGCTTTTCAAAGAGAAAATATATTTATGCCAACTATTTATGGTGGCATTATGGAAAAAGAATGTAGTAATTTATTAAAAAAATTTTTTAAAAATAAGCATGATAGATAAAATTAATATACCCGAATTTGAAGTTTCAGAATTTAATCATGCATTTAAAGAAGTAATTGAGTCCAATTTTAATTATGTAAGAATTAAAGGAGAAATTTCTGAGGTAAAAACTGCAACAAGAGGGCAAATTTATCTAACACTTAAAGACGAAGATTCAATTTTAAGTGGAGTTATTTGGGATCAGAAAAAAAAATATTTAGATATAAATCCAGAAATAGGGCTAGAAATAATTGCAACAGGTAGAATCACCACCTGGTCTCGCTATAAAACTACCTACCAGATAGATATTGATAAAATTGAAATTGCAGGAGAGGGGGCACTTCTAAAACTCATTGAAGAAAGAAAAAAAAGACTTCAAAAAAAAGGCTATTTTGATGAAGATAAAAAAATCCCATTACCTTTTTTACCTGAGAGATTAGGTATAATTACATCTCCCACTGGTTCTGTAGTACACGACATAATTAATAGAGTGAATGATCGTTTTCCAATGCCTTTAGATATATGGCCTGTTTCTGTACAAGGTGTTGACGCTGCAGATAGCATTATAAATGCTATTGAAGGTTTCAACAAACTTAAATCTGGTAAACCAGATATTCTTATTGTTGCTAGAGGTGGAGGAAGTACCGAAGACTTAATGGCATTTAATGATGAAAATCTTGCAACAAGTGTTTTTGAATCAAAAATACCAATAATTTCAGCAATAGGTCATGAAACAGATACAACAATTATTGATTTAGTATCAGATTTGAGAGCGTCTACACCAACCGCGGCAGCTGAAAAAGCTACCCCAGTTAGATTTGAATTAATAGAAAAAATTAAAAATTTACAACTTAGGTTAAACACAAAAGTTAATTCACAAATCCAGTCCAAAAAGGAAAATTTCGAATATTTAAATAAGTTTCTTAAATCACCAAGCTCAATAGTAAATAATTACAAGGAGAAGCTTTTAGATGATTTTAAAAATTTAACATTATCAATTGAAAACAAATTTAGCATTTCTAAATTGAGTCTCATAAATTTAGGTAAATCTGTAATTTCTCCAGATTCTTTAGTAAGCTTGACACAAACAAAGATAAATAATCTTTCAAAAAATCTTAATTTAAATATTGCTAATAACTACAAAGATAATCTTGAAAAATATAAAGCAAACATCAGATTACTTAATTCAAATTCTATTTCTTCAAATCTTAAAAAGGGATACTCTATTTTGATGAATAAAAAAAAAATTGTTAAGACTACAAAAAAAATTAATACCAATGATCAATTATCGGTTAAGCTTATTGATGGCACAATTGATATTAAGGTAAAAAAAATTAACTAAATCTCTTGTGTTGCCAGAACCACTGAGAGGGTTCTGATCTAATCCAATCTTCTATTTTATGATGTATCTTTTCCATCATTTGATTATCACTAATATTTAGATCATTGTGATAAAAAGGTTCAAGAAAGGTTAGCTCAATTTTACCATTATAAATTCTTTTATTTTTAATTGGGATTATTGGTAATTTATATTTTCTGGCTAGTTTTAAAAAACCTGTTTGTGTTTTAACTTTACGTTTAAAAAATAAAACCTCTTCGCCAGAAGAATCTTTTTGATCAATTACAACCAACATTGATAAAGAGTTTCTTATAGCTTCAGTAATATCTTTTGCACTTTTTTTTCCTTTTGGAGTATAAAAACTCTTAGATGATACAAGCGAATTTGTTCTAATTTTTAATAATAATTTATCTAAAAAATGATTATTAATATGTCTATATACTGCACCTAGATTTATACCAATTCTATCTAAACTAGGTACTACAACTTCCCAATTAGACTGATGAATACATATAAATATTCCCTGGGAATTATTTTTAATTAAATTCTCGATATTTTCAATTTTATTGTACTTTATTTTTTTTTTATCAAATAAATAGTTTAAACTTGGGAGTTCAGCAATTGTCCTTCCTAGATTATCCCAACTTTTTTTAACTATACTTTTCACTTCTTCCTCTTTCATATTAGGAAAAACATATTTGCAATTTTTAATTGCAGTCTTGTTCGCACCAGATAATTCACCAAAAAAACTAAATATAAAAGAAGAAAATTTAGCTGATAAATTTAATGGTAAAAGTTTAAATAAAAAAAATATTATAAAAACTATAATATATTCAAAAAAATAAATTACATTTTTCATATTGCTAAATCATTTATTTTATTCTCCAAAATGTTACCTAATATTTCTTTAAGTAAATTTTCATCTTCAAATTTAATTTCCCCATTCAAAGTGCTTACTAAAGATCGATAGGATTTAGGAATTCTAACAAAATCTTTTTTTGTAGTAACTAATACTGATTTAGTAAGATTTGCATTTTCTGCTAAATTTAACATATCATTTTCATCAAAAATATGGTGATCAGGATAGCTAATTTTTTTTTCTAAAATAGCACCTTGTTCAGAAAGCGAATTATAAAATTTCTCAGGATAAGCAATACCTGCAAAGGCTGTCACTTTTTGATTTTTATATATTTTATTATCTGTGCTTATTTGAAATTTAGCATGAATAATAGGAACAGTGCTTGGAATTTTATCTCTTACATCTTGAGATATTTCTCCAATTACGATTACAAGATTTGCTCTGGAAATACCCCTTGATATACTCTCTCTAAGAGGACCAGACGGGATCACTCTTTTGTTTCCAAAGCCCTGTTCTCCATTAATAACAATAATTGAAAAATCTTTTTGAAGAGTCGGATTTTGAAAACCATCATCCATAATTATACAATCGGCACCTTTTTCTTTAGCTAATATAAAGGATTTATTTCTATCTTGACCAATCCAAGTTGGCGCAACTTCAGCTAGTAATAAAGATTCGTCACCAACACTTTTTGCAGAATGCCATTCTTTAACAAGAATATTAGATTTTTCAACACCACCATATCCTCTTGAAACAAAGTGAGGATTATATCCATTAAGTTTCAATAAATTTCCAATTTTTAGAGCAACTGGTGTTTTACCAGCTCCTCCCACCACTATATTTCCAATGCAAATTACTGGAATGCTAGAAGGTGATTTTCTGCTTACAAAATTTCTTATTTTTGTTCCAAATCTAAATAGTAATGAAAGTGGAAATAAAGAGTTTGATAAATATGTATCATTTTTTTTGTACCAAAATTTAGGAGCTTTAAGCATTTTAATTGATATACTTTTCAATATCTTTGAAAAGTTTTTCTTTTTCAAAGAAGGATCTATTTGAAAATTCAATTGCATTTGCTTGAATTTTTTTAATTTCCAAATTATTATTTAGTAATTCTTTCATCTTTATATCAATATCTTCAAACTTATTTACCATTATACATGAATTTACTTTTACCATATCCTCATAAATATTAGTCCAATTATCAACATAATTACCGCTAATAATAGCACATCCATAACTTGCAGGCTCTATAGGATTATGTCCACCAATATTTTTTAAAAAAGAACCACCTAAAATAACTAAATCACTAATTTTAAAATATTGGTCTAATTTTCCAAAACTATCAATTATGACGATATCATTTTTTTTATATTCTTTTTTAGATTCTAAAGAAATATTAAATCCTTCTTTTTTTAATTCTTGCTTAATTGTACTAATTCTTTCTGGATGCCTTGGTGCAAGAAAAATTTTTAAATTAAATTCACGAATTGTTTCTTTAATACATTTAATTATCTCTTTTTCTTCATTAGAATGAGTACTTGCAATCATGATTGTATTTGATTGATCTTTATTTATTGAAGAATTGTTTTTATTCCTAGCTAATTTTAAATTTCCAATATAGTCAATTTTTAAGTTCGTTAATTCTTGAATTCTTTTTTTGTCATCTTTGCTTTGTGCAAAAATTTTATTAAAACTCTTTAATGAATTTCCATAGAAATTTTTTGTACTCTTCCATTTTTTAAAAGAAGTTGGAGAAATCCTTGCATTTAAATATAAACAATTGATATTTTTAAATCGAATTTTATTAAGCATATTTGGCCAAATATCTGACTCTATCCATAGAATCAGATTTGGTTTCCAAAAGTTCAAAAATCTTGAACACCATTTAGACACATCAAACGGGATGTATTGATGGATAATTTTATTTTTATAAAACTCCTTAATATATTCCGCAGAAGATTTTGTTGTTGTGGTCACTAAGATATCAAACACTTTATGATATCGTTCTATAATTAAATCTGACGATTTAAATTCTCCAATACTTGCTGCGTGTATCCATAAAATTTTTTTCTCACTATTTTTTTTTACCGTAGGTTTTCCAAACCTTTCAATATATCTTAGTCTGTCCTCTTTTTTTCTATAGATGCGAATAAATATATTAAAAATAATTACAGGTATGAGAAGAGTACTAAGTATTTGATATATTCTAAGCATTTAGATTTTTTTCAGCTGATTTCATGCAATCATTAATTTTTTCTTCTAAGAAATTCTGATATTTGTCTAAATCATTATCTTTAGTAGAAGAAGGAATAGTAATCGGTTCACCCCAGACAAATCTACATTTTGAAAATGGATATGTTATTAAAAATGAGTCCCAAGATTTAAGTTTACGATTTTTATTTGAAGCAAAACCAAGTGGTATAATTGGGACTTGAGAATGAATTGCAATTTTTATAATTCCTTCTGAGACTTTCTTATTTGGTCCTCTTGGCCCATCGGGAGTAATACCAATATAATTTCTATCTTTCAAAATTTTAAATACTTTTCTTAATGAAGGTGATTTATTTTTTGACATTATAGAAACATTTTTTAAATTAAAATGACCTGCAATATATGCACCAAATCGACCATCACTATGACTAGATGCTAACATATTTAACACAGCTTTACTTTTCCATACATGTCCTATCATCATCAATTGACCATGCCAAAATGCTAAAATAAAAGGTTTATTCTCTCTCCATAATTTTTCTGGTAACTCAGAGTTTATAATCTGTATTTTAGAAGTGTAACATACGAATAAGATATATAGGTAACCTACAAAAGCCAAAATTTTTTGAGATACAGAAAATTTAAAAATTTTTTTTTTAAAATTCATTTTCCAACTGTTCTCGTAGTTGTAATTTTTTATAAATAGCTGAATTTAAAATTAACTCTTCATGCGATCCTTGACTTTCAATTTTGCCTTTATCCAAAACGTAGATTATGTCTGCGTCTTCTATTGTGCTTAATCTATGTGCAATTATTAATTTGGTTTTATCATTCATAACATTATTTATTGTTTCATGAATCTTATTTTCAGTAATATTATCAAGAGAAGATGTAGCTTCATCCATAATTAAAAGTGGCGCATCTTTTATTAGAGCTCGGGCAATAGCAATTCTTTGTCGCTGTCCACCTGATAATTTTACGCCGTTTTCTCCAATAACAGTGTCTAGTTTTTGATCCAATTCTTCTGAAAAACTACTCACCCCAGCATTTTTAGCGACTAAACTAATCTCTTCATCAGTTGCTTTAAGGTTTCCATATTTAATATTATTAAAAATACTTTCATTAAATAAAATTGTTTCTTGAGTTACTATTGAAACACTATTTCTTACATCTGTTAGATCTAGTTCTTTTATATCTTTAGAATTAATTAATATAGAACCTGAATAATTATCATATAATCGCAAAATTATATTTGCTATCGTTGATTTACCAGATCCAGATAAGCCAACTAACGCAACTTTTTTTCCTTTTGGTATTCTTAAACTTATTTTATCAAGTACTGTATTATCGTTATATGCAAATGAAACATCTTTAAAAACAATGTCTCCATCTAGATCTATAGTTTTTTTTGGAGAAATATTTTCCATATTTTTTTCGCTTGTATCTAAAAGTTTAAATATTCTCTCAGCTCCAGCTAGGCCTTCCTGGACACTAATATTTAGATTTCCAAGTGCCTTTACTGGTTGATAAGCCAGAAGAAGACTTACTAAAAAACTCATAAATTGGCCTGTTGTCATACTTTCGTTTAAAACAAAAACGCCCCCAGCGTAAATTGAGAGTGCTACAGCTAAACTTCCAATAAATTCCATTAAAGGACTTAAGCGATTGCTAATAAAAGCAGATTTTGTAAAATATTTTTGAATGAAACTAATTGTTTCAAAAGCTCTTTGTTTTTCATAGTTTTCTCTTGAGTATGCTTTTACTTGTCTAATACCTTTAATGCTCTCAGCTAACACATTGGAAAAAACTGCAATTTCGTTTTGGATAGTGTAAGTAATTTTTCTTATACTCTTCCCAATTTTTCTTATGGGCCAGATCGCTAAAGGGAATGCAAAAAAAGCAAAAAGAGTTAGGGTCCAACTTTGGTAAAACATATTACCTAGTAAAAAAATAATAACTAAAACATCTTTTATAATTCCTGTTACAGACTTCACTATTGCAAGTCTTAAGTAGTAAGTATCATTGATGAGTCTTGAAATTAAATTACCTGACTTAGAGTCATTATAAAATTTCATATTTAAATACATGAGTTTTTCAAACATCTGAGTTTGAAGTTTTGCAATAATAGAATGTGCAACTTTACTCATTTGATAAGAGTGAGTATATGTTGCCAATCCTTTACAGAGGGTCACTATAATTATTGCAATTGGAATTAAAAATAACATTTCTTTATTCCCTTTGATTAAGACTTCATCAAGCGCAGGTCTTACTAACCAAGCATGTAAACCTGTTGCTGCTGCTGAGATAACCATCATCAATAAAGCTAATATTATTTTGAGTTTATGACTCATTAAATAATGAACAACTATTCTTGAAGTAACTGACTGTTTTTTATCTGAGGACATTAAAAAGTATGTAAAAGTAAAAATAACATAATTGCAAAAATATTATTTTGTCTGAAATAATAATTTGAACTTAACGGCGATGTTATATCCCATTTCTGAATTGCTATATACGTACAAATTGCGATAGTGGCTATAATAATTGAACTAAGTAAAAAATTTGAGGAATTCCATACGAAATAAGACAATATAATTAAGATAATAAGATAGCATGTTTGAACAAATCTTTTACCATTTTTATCAAAATAAACTGCAGTAGATTTGATATTATTTAAAACATCATCTGACCTATCTTGGTAGGCATAAATCGTATCATATGCTAACGTCCAAAAAATACATACAAAATACAATAAAAGAAAATCAAATGTAATTCGTGTATTAAATTGGATTGAAACTATTAGCACACCCCAACTAAAAATAATTCCAAGTAATAATTGTGGGAAAAAAGTTATTCTTTTCATAAAAGGATATAAAATAACAAATGGCACACTTAACAAACCTAATACAATTGATTTAAAATTAAACTCGAGAAGAATGAAAAAACTAATTACCAATAATATTATTAATAATAATATTGCTTCAGTAATAGAAATCTTTTTTGATGCTAAAGGTCTAAATTTAGTACGTGTAACTTTTTGATCAAAATCAATATCAATAATGTCATTAATTATACAACCCGCACTTCTCATTAAAAAAGAACCAATTAAAAAAAGTATATACCAAAATAATAGTTTAGAAGTTTCTGTTTTTAGTAACGCTAAACCAAACCAGCAAGGCCACATTAATAGAAGGAAGCCAATAGGTTTGTTAAGTCTGATTAACTCGCAGTAATCAAATATTTTTTTTACAACTAAGTTATCCCACATATTTGAATATAATGTTATAATTCTAAACTATTGTAATGAAAATGTCTAAAACACGATTATTTGTATCAAAAAAATTATCAGCCAATATTTTAATTTATATAAAAAATAAGCAGCACCACTTTCTGAAAAATGTTCTTAGAATCAAAAAAGAAGATAACATAAATTTATTCGATGGTTTGACAGGTGAGTGGCTATCTAAAGTAATTTCTATCAATAGAGATAACATTGTTTTACAAATACAAAACAAATTGAGAGATATTCCTCAAGAATCTGATTTATGGCTTATATTTGCTCCAATCAAATCTTATAGAATGAATATCACCATTCAAAAAGCTACCGAGCTTGGCATTTCTAGATTTATTCCAATTTTGACAGAATATACAAATCAATCAAAAATAAATTTTAAAAATTTTGAATTAAATATGATTGAAGCATCAGAACAATCTGAGAGATTGTCAATTCCGACTTTAGAAAAAACAATTAAACTAGATGATTTAGTTGACAATTTTCCGTCTGATAGAGGGTTAGTATTTTGTGACGAAGGAAATGAAAATTTACCAACTATTTACAAAGCTTTAACTAATGAAACAAAAAAATACAAAAAATGGTCTGTCATTATTGGACCTGAAGGTGGTTTTTCTGAAAAGGAACGAACAACCATCTCTTCTTTGTCTTCATGTATATCCGTCTCTTTGGGAAAAAGAATACTACGATCAGACACTGCAACTACTGCTGCAATTTTTTCTATTCAATCGGTTATTGAATAAATCATAATGAGCGACAACCTGTCCTAGAATTTTGCCTCTAAATCACTGGTTAATTTACTGAATAATTTATTTATTAGTGTATACAATAACTAATTAAGATGCGCATTTTATCCTTTATTACCGCTACATTTATGACTTTTACTTCTTCAGCAAATGGTATTTCTGATTGGCAGTTAGGTTTTCAAACACCTGCAAGTGACGTTATGAGAAATGTTTATGATCTTCATAATTTTGTATTAATTATGATGACTGCAATAACGATATTTGTTCTGTTTCTAATCTTTTATGTTGTATTTAGATTTAGAAGAAAAGTAAATCCAGTTGCTTCTAAAACTACTCACAACACATTTATAGAAATACTTTGGACTGGGATTCCAGTAATAATATTAATTTTTATGGCTATCCCATCTTTTAAGTTAGTATATCAGCAAGATGTAATACCTGAAACAGATATGACAATTAAAGTCATAGGCCATCAGTGGTACTGGGAGTATCAATACCCAGAACATGATGACATTTCTTTTGAGAGTTATATGACGCCTGATGAAGAATTAGAACCAGGTGACATAAGATTATTAACAGTAGATAACCACCTAGTTTTACCAGCAAATAAAAATATTCACGTATTAGTTACTGCTGGTGATGTGCTTCATAGTTTTGCTATGCCTTCATTGGGTGTAAAAAAAGATGCGGTTCCTGGAAGACTTAATGAAACATGGTTCAATATAGATGAGCCAGGAATATATAGAGGTCAATGTTCCGAATTATGTGGAACAGGTCATGGTTACATGCCCATTGTCATAGAGGCACTTAATGAAAAAGATTTCAACAATTGGATAATTGAACAAAAAAATAAGTTAGCATTAGCAAACGAAATAACCACTAAAGAGAATATAATAGAATAGGAGAAAAATGAGTTACGCAGATTCAGCAAGTCACGACCATCATGATCATAAACCGGGTTTTATAAAAAGATGGTTTTTTTCTACCAATCATAAAGATATTGGAACTCTCTACATAATATTTGCCATACTAGCTGGTTTAGTTGGAGGTTTCTTTTCACTATTAATGAGAGCTGAATTAGCTGCCCCAGGCTTAGATGTTGTTGCAGATGGTCAAGTTTGGAATGTAATTATTACAGCTCATGGTTTGTTGATGGTATTTTTTGTTGTAATGCCGGCATTAATTGGGGGTTTTGGAAACTGGTTTGTCCCATTAATGATTGGTGCGCCTGATATGGCTTTTCCAAGAATGAATAATTTTAGTTTTTGGATACTTGTTCCTGCTCTAGTGTTATTAGTTGTTTCAGCAACAATAGGAACCGGTGCTGGAACTGGGTGGACAATTTATCCTCCACTCTCAAATAAACTTGGACATGCGGGACCTTCTGTTGATATGGCAATTTTTGCTCTTCATTTAGCAGGTGCTTCTTCAATCTTAGGTGCAGTTAATTTTATAACAACAATACTTAATATGAGAACACCTGGAATGACTCTGCATAAGATGCCTCTTTTTGTATGGGCTATGTTAATTACAGCATTTTTACTTTTATTAGCCGTCCCAGTTTTAGCTGGAGCAATTACGATGCTTCTAACTGATAGAAACTTTGGCACAACATTCTTCAATCCTGCAGGTGGTGGAGATCCAGTTCTTTTCCAACACTTATTTTGGTTCTTTGGCCATCCTGAAGTTTACATCATGATATTACCAGCTTTTGGAATTGTAAGTCAGGTTATCTCTACTTTCTCTAGAAAGCCAGTATTTGGATATCTAGGAATGGTGTATGCTATGATATCTATAGGATTTATAGGCTTTATTGTTTGGGCTCATCACATGTTCACAGTTGGCATGAGTGCAGATTTAAGAGCATATTTTATGCTAGCTACGATTATTATCGCTGTTCCAACTGGTATAAAAATATTTAGTTGGATTGCAACTATGTGGGGTGGATCACTTACATTTGAAACTCCAATGTTATTTGCAATTGGATTTGTTTTCTTATTTACACTCGGAGGAGTAACAGGTGTTATTTTGGCCAATGCTGGAATAGATACAGTTATGCATGATACATATTATGTTGTTGCACACTTCCATTATGTTCTGAGTATGGGTGCTATGTTCGGAATTTTTGCAGGCATTTACTATTGGTTTGGAAAAATGTCCGGAAGAAAATATAACGAATTCTTAGGTAAACTACATTTTTGGTTATTTTTTATTGGGGTAAATGTAACATTCTTCCCTCAACATTTCCTAGGACTTGCTGGTATGCCTAGAAGAATTCCAGATTATCCAGATGCTTATGCAGGATGGAATCTTGTATCAACTTATGGTTCTTACATCTCTTTTGCCGCTACTTTGATATTTCTTTTTGCAATTGTGTATGCTTTATTTTTTGGAAAAAAAGAAGTTGCTAACCCTTGGGGAGAGGGAGCTGATACTCTTGAATGGACACTTTCTTCACCTCCACCATTCCATCAGTTCGAGACTTTACCTAAATTCAAAGGATAATTTTAGTGGATGCTAAATCCTTAGAAGCTGGTTATAGCAATAATTTTGTTTTAAGAAAATTTAAAGGTTATTACGAACTAATGAAACCAAGAGTTATGTCCTTGGTTATCTTTACAGCATTTGTTGGAATGTTTTTGGCACCTGGACAGATAACATTTCTAAATAGTTTTCTTGTAATAGTTGCTATTGCATTAGGAGCTGGCTCTTCAGCAGCAATCAATATGTGGTTTGATGAAGACATTGATAAAACTATGGAACGAACAAAACTAAGACCAATTCCACTAGGAATAGTTTCAAAAAATGAGGCACTAGTTGTAGGAATATTAACAGGTACTATTTCTTTAATTTTGATGCAATGGTTCTCAAATTCATTAGCAACAAGTTTACTTCTTTTTACAATTCTTTTTTATGTATTTATTTATACATTTTGGCTTAAACGAACAACTTCACTAAACATAGTTATTGGAGGCGCAGCTGGAGCAATTCCACCAATTATTGGATGGACTGCGGTTGTTCCAGAATTAAGTTTTTTACCAATTAGTTTATTTATAATTATATTTTTTTGGACCCCACCACATTTTTGGGCCTTATCAGTATATAGATATAATGATTATAAAAATGCGAACGTGCCTATGTTACCAAATGTAAGTAGTATTGATGACACAAAAAAACAGATTGTTTATTATGCTGTAATATTAATTTTATCGAGTTATCTTCCATACTTAGATAGTAAAGTTGGAATAATATACTTAACTATTGTTACTATATTAAATCTATTATTATTTAATAGTTCGCTAAAGTTAAAAAAATCTAAAGAAAAAAAATCAATACCAAATTCTGAAGGATTAAAATTTTTTGCTATTTCAATCCTTTACCTATTCAGTTTATTTTCAGCATTGTTGATTGATCATGTGGTATTAAGATGAAAAATAGAAGAAGAAAAAATATTATAACTCTAATTATTTTACTTTGTATAGTTGCATTTTTTTATTTATGGACTCTGTTTAAGGCTAATATTTTTGGAGTATAATGACAAATACTAGAACAGCTTTAGGACTATCATTAATTGTTTTAACAATGATTACTTTAGTTGCGTTTTCGGTACCGTTATATGACTTATTTTGTCGGGTTACTGGTTATGGCGGTAAGACAAGTACATCTGAGTTCCTTTCATCATCAATTTTAGAAAGAGATATTAATCTTAAATTTAATGCTGATGTTAATGATAGTATAAATTGGACTTTTACTGCTCCAGAAAATATTAAATTTAAAGTTGGTGAAAATAAACTCGTTAATTATAAAGCTACTAATCAATCTGACGTAGAAACAATCGGAACTGCGACATTTAATGTTCTACCAGAAAAGGTTGGTCCATATTTTATTAAAACACAGTGCTTCTGTTTCGAAAAGCAGGCTTTGAAACCTGGAGAAACAGTTGAAATGCCTGTTGTGTTTTATATAGACCCTTCAATTAACGAAGATCCAACAATGAAAGATGTTGAAGAGATAACGTTGTCATATACCTTTTTTAAATATATAGAATAATCAATGGCTAATAAATCAACAACAGGGCAGAAACATCCATATCACTTAGTTGATCCAAGCCCACTTCCATTTTTATCATCAATCGCTGGTCTTGCAATGGCTGCTGGTCTTGTATTTTATATGCATTATGGAACCTCTTGGCTTCTCATTCTAGGTACTATTGGTTTACTAACTATTATGTTTCTATGGTGGAGAGACGTAATCAAAGAGTCAACTTTTCAAAAGGTTCACACACCTGTTGTAGAACTTGGATTAAGATATGGAATGGCGCTTTTTATCGCTTCAGAAGTTATGTTCTTTGTTGCTTTTTTCTGGGCTTTTTTTGATGCAAGCTTAACACCTAAATTACCTATAGAAGAATTTTCAGAAACTTTTGATAGTAATGGTGCAGTTGGAATTTGGCCACCAGAAGGTATTAAAACCTTTGATCCACTTGATGTTCCTTTTTTAAATACATTAATATTATTAATGTCAGGTACTACATGTACATGGGCTCACCATGCTGTTAGAGAAGGACATAAAGATCAAGCCATTCAGGCATTATGGTGCACCGTTGGTCTTGGAATTTTCTTTTCATTTATGCAGGGTGTAGAATATTATGAGGCAGCTCATCATTATTTTAGTTTTACTGATGGAATATACCCATCAGTATTTTATATGGCTACTGGTTTTCATGGATTTCATGTAATGGTTGGAACAGCATTCTTAGCTGTTTGTTTGTATCGTGTTTACAAAAATCATTTTACCCCAGATAGACATTTTGGTTTAGAAGCAGCAGCATGGTACTGGCACTTTGTTGACGTAGTTTGGCTGTTCTTGTTTGTCTGCGTTTATGTTTGGGGTGCATAAATTAAAAACTTTCCAATAAAATTTTTTTTATTTAGTTTATTTTGTATTGCGCTGACAATATTTTTGGGAATCTGGCAATTGCAAAGACTGGAATGGAAAGAAAAAATTATAGCCGAATTTAATGAACTAAAGGATCAAAAACCACTGTCACTATCAATGGGAAAAATGAAGTATCCAAACATTGATGAGTTTACTAAAGTTATCACTTTAGGAACTGTTGACAGAAGTAAAAAAATTTTTTTCCCGGCTAAAACATTGAATGGGATTTCTGGTGTTAGAATAGCCAGTTTATTGTCAGATAATCATGGTAATAATTATTTAATTGATGAAGGTTGGTTTAAGCAAAGTAGATATGACTATTTTAAAGACAATAATGAAATAATAAATGCTGAAATTCTAGGATACATCCGATATCCAACTCAAAAAAAGATGTTTACTCCCGAGAATTCTATCTCTTCAAATGAATGGTATTATTATGATTTGGAGCAAATTCAAACTTTCTTAAATGTTAAGATCAATCAGAAATTTTTTATTAAAAATATGAGCAATTATGCAGAGAATTTCTTAATACCATCATCTCAAAATCATAATTTTTCAAATAATCATTTGCAGTATGCAATTACATGGTTTTTGATGAGTTTTTCTTTTTTGATTATTTTTATAATTTATTTATTTAGGAAGAAAAAATGAAAACATATTTAAAACTTAAAGAGATCTTTAATGAAGCTTCATTGACATCAGATATTGCAGGTATTTTACACTGGGATATGGCAACAATGATGCCGAGCAGCTCAAGAGATCAAAGATCAGATCAATTAGCCTATTTATCAAAACTTAGTCATAGTAAAATTTCATCTTCTGAAGTTGGTGATTTAATTGAAAACTCAAAGAAACTTAATCTAAATAACAGTGATCAGAAAAACTTAAATGAAATGGATAGAGAATATAAATTAGCTTCTGCTATTCCAACGGAACTTGTAGAAAAAATTTCAAAATCTTCAGCTAAATGTGAAGGTGTTTGGCAAGAGGCAAGAGAAAAGTCGGATTTTAATTTAGTAAAAAAAGATTTAGAAGAACTTATAAATTTAACAAAAGAAGAAGCAAATATTTTAGGGGAAACTTTTAAAGTTTCTCCTTATGAAGCACTAATAAATAAATTTGAACCTTCTTCAGAAGAAAATAAAATATCTGAGGTATTTGATGATTTACAAAAATTTCTCACACCACTTATTGATAAAATTATTGATAAGCAAAAAAAAGAAGAAACATTTCAATTTGAAACAAGTATTGATGAAGTAGTGCAGAAAAATATTTCTGAATATATAATGAAACAAATAGGTTTTGATTTTACAAGAGGAAGACTTGATAAAAGCGTCCACCCTTTTTGTGGAGGATCTACAAATGATGTTAGAATTACAACAAGATATAATAATGAAAATCCATTTTCATCTTTAGATGGTGTTATGCATGAAACTGGACATGCATTATATGAGCTAAACCTACCAAAAGATTGGATACATCAGCCAGCAGGCAAATCTAGAGGAATGGCCATGCATGAAAGTCAATCACTATTAATTGAAATGCAAATCACTAGATCTTTAGCTTTTAAAAAATTTTTATCTAATACTTTAAATAAAAAATTTAATATTAAAGATAAAGCTACAAACCCAGACAATCTTTACAAATTAGGTACTCGAGTAAATAAATCTTTTATAAGAGTTGAGTCGGATGAAGTAACCTATGCCTTGCATATTATTTTAAGATTTAATTTAGAAAGAAAAATTTTTAACAATGAAATAAATATTGCAGACATCCCAGATGCTTGGAATGATGAATTTAATAAATTATTTAATTTATCGATAAATAAAGATTCTGATGGATGTTTACAAGATATTCATTGGTTTGCTGGATTATTTGGATACTTTCCAACATATTCATTAGGAGCACTCACTGCTGCTCAATTTGCGTCTCAATTGAGAACTGATCAAAAGGAATTAGATAATGAAATAGAAAATGGTGAATTTTCAAATTTAGTAAATTGGCTTAAAAAAAATATCCATGAAAAAGCTAGTTTTTTTTCAACTAATGAGGTTTTAGAACAGGTTACAAAGTCGCCTTTAAATGCTAAATATTTCAAAGAATATATTACTAATCGCTATCTTTAATGAAATATTTAAGTACAAGAGATGATTCTCTAAGCAGATCATTTAACGATATTCTTTATCAAGGATTATCGAGAGATGGCGGTCTCTATTTACCCCAAAGCTGGCCCAAAATAGACTTACTAAGTTTAAAAAATAAATCATACGAAGAAGTGGCATGTGAAATTATTTTTCCTTATGTAAATGAAAATATAGAAAAATTAGATTTACAAAAAATTTTAAATGAAACCTATTCAAATTTTAATCATGAAAAAATAGCTCCATTAGTAGAATTAGAAAATAATAAATTTTTATTAGAATTAATTTATGGGCCTACTTATGCTTTTAAAGATTACGCTTTACAATTTCTTGGCAACCTATTTTCTACAAGTTTAGAAATGTCTCCAAAAAAAATTACTGTTTTAGGCGCAACTTCTGGTGATACTGGGTCAGCTGCAATTCATTCTTTCAAATCAAAAAAAGATATAAATGTATTTATTCTACATCCTCATAATAAAGTATCACCTATTCAACAAAAACAAATGACTACAGTAATTGATAAGAATATTTTTAATATTGCTTTAGATGGTAATTTTGATGATTGTCAAAAAATTGTCAAAGAACTATTTGTAGATGATGAAATACAAGAGTCTACTTCTTTAACTGCAGTAAACTCTATAAACTGGGCAAGATTAATTGCCCAAGTAGTATATTATTTTTGGTCTTATTTACAAACTGATAAGCATCAAATAAATTTTATTGTTCCTTCGGGAAACTTTGGCAATATATTTTCTGCCTTTGTTGCTAAACAAATGGGATTACCTATTGGTAATTTACATATTGCAACTAATTCTAATGATATCTTGAAGTCCATAGTAGACACTGGAGAAATGAAAAAAAAATCTGTTTCTCAAACATATAGCCCTAGTATGGATATACAAGTTTCAAGTAATTTTGAGAGACAAATTTTTGAAAGTCTAAATAGAGATAGCAAAAGAGTAAATGAAGTATTTGAAACCTTTTCATCAAAAGGTTTTTATCAATTTGATGACTCTGTTTTAGCTAAGTTTCAGCAAATATATAAGGCTTCCTCAATTGATGATAGCCAGACTTTGGAAACAATTAAATTTGTATATGAAAAATATAATTATATTGCTGATCCACATACTGCAACAGGACTAAAAGTATTATTAGGTAAAAAAGATAATGAAGCATGGGTATCTTTGGTTTGCGCACATCCTGCAAAATTTGACAAAGCTGTGAATAAAGCAATCAATAAAGAAATTGATATACCAAAAGAGTTGAGCAATCTCTTTGATAAAGAGGAAAAGATGACTATATTACCCAATAGTACTATGGATGTAAAAAACTTCATCTTGGAAAAAATAAGCAATGCATAAAATTACAACACTAGAAAACGGATTAAGAATAGTAACTCAAAATATGCCAGGGTTGGAAACAGTATCAATGGGTATATGGAATTTTGTTGGTGGTAGAGATGAAACAAAAGATATAAATGGTGTTGCTCACCTTTTAGAGCATATGGCTTTTAAGGGCACATCAACTAAAAATGCTCTTCAAATTGCCGAAACAATTGAAAATGTTGGCGGAGATATAAATGCTTATACTTCAAAGGAAATAACAGCTTATTATGTAAAACTCTTAGCTGATGATCTACATTATGGAATAGATATTCTGACAGATATTTTGCAAAATTCTACATTTGCTGAAGATGAACTTAATAGAGAAAGAGGAGTCATAATTCAAGAAATTGGCATGTACCTTGATACACCTGATGATATGATTTTTGATTATTGGCAAGAAAAAGCATACCCGGACCAGCCAATGGGACGATCCATATTGGGTAAAACTGATATTATTAAAAATATTTCAAGAGACGAAGTTAAAGACTTCATGATGAATCATTATAATCCAAAAAAAATGATTATAAGTGCAGCTGGAAAAATTGACCATGATCAATTTGTAGAATCAATTAAAAAATCATGCACTAACCTACCAACTGGATTATCTACTGAAAGACAAAAAGCTGATTACAAATCTGGAGAATACAGAGAAGATAAAAAATTAGAACAGATTCACTTACTACTTGGTTTCGAAGGTATAGATTATCACCATGATGATTACTATTCTTTATTGGTTTATTCTTCTTTATTAGGTGGAGGTATGTCATCAAGATTGTTTCAAGAGATAAGAGAGAAACGTGGTCTTGTATATGGAATTTCCTCTTTTAGTTCATCTTATACTGACACGGGTGTTTTTGGTATTTATTGTGGAACAGGTGAAAATCAAATCCAAGAGCTCATACCTGTTTTATGTGATCAATTAAATGAAAGTCCTAATTCAATTACAGAAAAAGAAATAAATAGAGGCAAAGCTCAATTGAAAGCAAGCTTAATGATGGGGAGAGAAAGTGCATTTAGAAGATGTGAGAGTGCTGCTAGACAACTTCTGGTCTTTAATAGAATAATTGACCCCGCTGAGACTATTAAAAATATAGATAAGGTTTCTAAAGAGACAGTTCAAAAGATTGCTAATGAAATTGTAAAAGGGCCAATAACTATATCAAGTATCGGACCGTTATCTAAACTTGAAAATATTGATAAAATACAAAATCGTATTAACTAAACTTTTCAAAAATTTTAAAACATTATTTTATTTTTATATCTTCGTTAATTGAATGATTAAGCTCTCCATTTTCAGACGATAAATTCATAGACACTTTTATGGATTCACCTGTTTTGATACTTCCTTCGGAAAATTTTTTTCGTATGTAATTTTCTATTTCACGTTGCGAGCTAATACCAACTTGTTTAAGAAATTTTCTAATCTCTAGATTTAAATTATCTTCATCCATGATTTACTATAAATTATTTTGATAGATTCATTCAATAATGTTATTAATTTTATATGGAAATTGCTTCTTTTAAAACTAAACTCGGTTGGATTACGGTAAAAAAAAAGGGTGGTAACATCTTATCACTGAGTTTTGGAAAAACAAATGAAACGAATGATGTAATTAATATTAAGAATCAGATTAATTTATATGCCTCTGGAAAACTTAAAAATTTTAAGATTAACTATTCTTTTGAAGGCTCCCCTTTGCAAAAAAAAATTTGGAAAGAATTATCTAAAATTAAATATGGTAAAGTTTCAACATATGGAGAAATAGCAAAAAAAGTTGGTACATCACCAAGATATGTAGGTAATGTTTGTGGACAAAATAAACTTTTGCTTATTATTCCCTGTCACCGCATAATTCGTAGTGATGGTAAACTTGGAGGATTTTCTGGAAGAGGGGGGATCAAGTTAAAAAAAAGATTACTCAACTTAGAAAAAAAGTGTCTCATAAAATAATTATTCTTCAACATACGCCCTTAGTAACACATGGGTACTTTAAAGAGTTAATGAATGAAGACTTAGTTGAAACAACTATTATTCGATTGGATAAAGGAGAAAAGATTCCTGTTAATCTTGATATATATGATGGAATGATATGTTTAGGTGGACCAATGGATACTTGGATGGAAGAACAATATCCGTGGATGATTGATGAAAAAAATAAGATAAAGGAATTTGTTCTAAATAATCAAAAACCATATCTCGGAATCTGTTTAGGTTGTCAATTTTTAGGAGAAATTCTTGGCGGTAAAGTAATTAAATCTAATCCTCCAGAAATCGGGGTTCTAAATATAAATATTTTAGATAATAAAAAAAAGGATCAACTTTTTAAAAATTTTGATAATCAGATTAAAGCATTACAATGGCATAGTTACGAGGTAAGTGAACTAAATAATTCTGATGTTACAATTTTAGGTTCATCAGATATTACAAAATTTCAAATTTTTAAGTATAAAAACCATGCTTATGGCATTCAATTTCATATGGAAGTAGACGAAAACACAATAATTAAATGGTCCAGAGTTCCTGTATTAAAAAATGCTTTAGAAAAATATTTAGGCAAAAACTCCATTGATGAACTGGATAAATTGCTAAGAAATAATATTCAAGAAATGAACTATAATACTAAAAAATTATACGAAAATTTTAAAAATTTAATGACTACCTAACTGTTTCGTGTTTAAATAATTATGGAGATTTAATATGAAAAAAATAAAAGGCCCAGCAATATTTCTTGCTCAGTTTGTAAGTGATGATGAACCTTTCAACTCATTAGAGTCAATATCAAAATGGGCTTCTAATTTAGGGTATAAAGGCGTACAGATACCTTCATGGGACTCAAGATTAATTGATTTAAAAAAAGCTTCTGAAAGTAAAGATTATTGTGATGATATAAAAGGAATTCTTGAAAATAATAATTTACAACTGACAGAGTTATCTACTCACCTTCAAGGTCAGCTTGTAGCTGTTCATCCTGCATACGATATTCCTTTTGATGGATTTGCAGATGAAAAAGTAAGAGGTAATCCAAGTAAAAGAAAAGAATGGGCTATTGATCAATTAATGCAAGCAGCAGTTGCTTCAAGGAACTTTGGACTAAATGCACATGCAACTTTTTCTGGTGCACTAGCATGGCCATATTTATATCCATGGCCTCAAAGACCAGAAGGTTTAGTAGATGAAGCTTTTAATGAACTTGCAAAAAGATGGAAACCGATTTTAAATAAATTCGACGAAGCTGGGGTAGATCTATGTTATGAAATCCATCCTGGTGAAGATCTTCATGATGGAATTACATTTGAAATGTTTTTAGAAAAGGTTGGTAATCATCCAAGATGTAATATGCTTTATGATCCAAGTCATTTTATTCTTCAACATTTAAATTATTTGGATCATATTGATATCTATCATGACAAATTAAAAATGTTTCATGTAAAAGATGCTGAATTAAATCCAAGTGGGAAGCAAGGTGTATACGGAGGTTTTCAATCATGGATTAATAGAGCCGGCAGATTCAGATCATTAGGAGATGGTCAGGTTGACTTTAAATCTATTTTTTCAAAATTATCTGGTTATAATTTTGATGGCTGGGCAGTGTTAGAATGGGAATGTTGTATAAAAAGCCCTCAACAAGGAGCAGAAGAGGGTGCTAAATTTATAAAAGAGCATATCATCGATGTAACTGAAAAAGCTTTTGACGATTTTGCTGATTCAGGAATGGATGAAGAAACTAATAAAAAACTTTTAGGTATTTAGGAGAAAATTTAAATGACAAAAAGATTAAAACTAGGAATGATAGGTGGCGGCCAAGGAGCATTTATAGGAGCTGTACATCGTTTATGTGCAAGAATGGACGATAAGTATGAATTTGTTGCTGGTTGCTTATCTTCAACTCCAGAAAAAGCAGCTAAATCTGCTAAAGAAATTGGCCTTGATCCCTCAAGAAGTTATCCTGATTTTAAAACTATGGCTGAGGAAGAATCTAAAAGAGATGATGGAATTGATGTAGTCTCTATTGTAACGCCGAATCATATGCATGCTGCACCAGCAATAGAATTTCTAAATAAAAATATTCATGTCATTTGTGATAAACCAATGACCTCTACAATGGAAGACGCACATAAATTAGTTGATGCAGTTTCTAAATCTGATGCTCATTTTTTCTTAACTCATAATTATTCTGGCTATCCAGTCGTTAGAGGTATGAGATCACTTATTGAAAATGGAGCGCTTGGAAAAATAAGAATTGTTAAAGGATCTTATTTGCAAGGATGGCTCGGATCAAAAGAGGAAGATTCCGGTTCAAATAAACAAGCAGAATGGAGAACAGATCCCTCAAGAAGTGGAGCTGCAGGAGGTGTGGGTGATATTGGGAGTCACACTATGCATTTATTAGAATTTGTAACTCAATTAAAATTACAATCAGTTAGTGCAGATCTTACAACTTTTGTTGAAGGAAGAAAATTAGATGATGACGCGTCGATAATGATAAGATTAAATAATGGAGCTAAGGGCTCATTATCTATATCTCAAGTTGCGACAGGAGAAGAAAATAATTTTACTGTAGCTATTTATGGAAACAAGGGAGCATTAAAATGGAGTCAAGAAAATCCAAACTATGCAACCTTTAGTCAAGTAGGAGAACCTAGTCAAATAATAACTAGAGGTGGTTCTATCAAAGTTGAGGGAACTGAAGCTAACGTTCGAATCCCTGCTGGTCATCCAGAAGGTTATCTTGAAGCATTTGCACAAATTTATTCAGATGCTGCCGATGTCATACAAAATAAGGATAATAAGGAAGAATTATTAAAGATACTTCCAAATATTGATGATGGTTTGCACATTATGAAATTCATCAATGCAAGTGTAGAGTCTAGTAATAATGATTCTTCTTGGACTGATTTATCAACAATAAAATAGCTAATATTCCCTGCAAAACAGGGAAATATTACTATATGCGTTTTTTGCATATTAATGTTAACGATTATAATCTTACTAAAAATTAATATTAAACTAAATCAGTTTTAACGTTCATCACCCTTTTGGGGTGACGGAAGTAGACGAAAGTCGAAGGAACGCATGCAAAGTTATTAAATCGTTCAATTTGCCTAAGGCAAATCGGAAGTAGGTTAAAACCGAAGGAACGCGGATCTTATTATTTAATTTCCATAGCTAAGCATGAAAAGTAACGCATGACTCAATGTGAGCCATGTACTGTGAAATTTATAATGGAGGATTAATGTTAAAAAAATCTATATATTTCATTAGCATTCTTGCCGTCTTTATGCTCTTTAGTTCATATGCAAGAGCCGAAGTTGATGGTGAAGTGCAATACATTTTAAATACATTCCTATTTCTTGTATCTGGGTTCTTAGTCATGTGGATGGCAGCAGGATTTGCAATGCTTGAATCAGGACTTGTTACGTCCAAAAGTGTAGCAACAATTGCTGCAAAAAATATAGGCTTATATTCAATTGCTGGCTTAATGTTCTGGTTAGTTGGATACAATATGGCATATGGCATCCCAGCAGGTGGTTTTATCGGATCTCCACTTCCTTGGAGTGATGGTAGTGCTCTAGATACAGGCTATTCAGATGGTTCTGACTGGTTCTTTCAGATGGTATTTTGTGCAACAACATGCTCAATTGTATCTGGAACACTAGCTGAAAGAATCAAAATTTGGCCATTCTTTATTTTTTGTGCTTTATTAACTGGTTTCATTTATCCAATCGAAATGGGTTGGCAGTGGGGTGGAGGATACTTAGCGGAAGCTGGTTTCTCAGATTTTGCTGGTTCAACTCTAGTACATAGTGCAGGAGCAGCAGCAGCACTCGCTGGTGCAATTTTATTAGGTCCAAGATTAGGAAGATTTACTGATAGTGGTGAAGCAGCTCCAATGGAACCTTTTGCAAATTCATCAATACCTCTTGCAACTCTTGGTGTATTTATTCTGTGGCTTGGATGGTTCGGATTTAATGGTGGATCACAACTTGCAATGGGTACTTTTGATGATGTTACAGCAGTAGCAACAATATATATTAATACTAACTTGGCAGCTGGTGCAGGTGTAATGGCTTGTGCAGTAATTTCAAGACTAGTAACTGGTAAAACAGATGTTGTTATGATGCTTAACGGAGCATTAGGTGGTTTAGTAGCAATTACTGCAGAACCTTTAGCTCCTTCCCCATTCTTAGCAGTGATCATTGGTGCTATTGGTGGATTAATTGTCTTCTATGGAACAAGACTTTTAATTTCCTTTAAAATTGATGATGTTGTTGGAGCAATTCCTGTACACGGTTTTGCCGGAATTTTTGGAACATTAGTAGTTCCAATTTCAAACAGCGCAGCAAGTTTTGGAGCTCAACTTTACGGAATAGTAGCAATTAATGTCTTCGTTTTTGTAGTATCATTTATCATTTGGTACATTATGAAAATGTTATTTGGTATTAGAATCAGCGAAGAAGCTGAAAAACTTGGTACTGATAAATCTGAAGTAGGTGTTATGGCTTACAGCATCAGAGACTAAAGAATTTAGTGATTAGCACATCAACTCCTTATAGTTGGTCACTAAAAAATGGGAGAGCATTTGCTCTCCCAAACTCTTAAACATTAGTGAGGGGGGTCAAATGACTGAAACAGAAATTATTAAAGAAAAAAAAAGAAACATATATTCAAGCTTTTTCTCAGAAGATTACGTTTCAAAATTTTTATTTAAATCAATTTTGCATCACGTTATTTCTCTAGAGATCTATGAAAACAATAGATTAAATGGAATTTCATTTGAAACAATTTGCGCTAATATACCTAAGTCAATTGGTTCTAGATCTTCTATTCAATCAATTTTAAACGAAGCCTTGGAAAAAAATATATTTGTAAAAGAACAAAGTAAATCTGATAAACGAATTAAGAATTACTACTTAAGTAATAATTTTCTTGATATAATTAATGGTTGGTTAAAAAAAGAAGGCACATTTTTTAATAAAATGAGCTTAGAAAATTAATTTGATTTAATAATTAATTTTAATACTATTTATTGATACTTTCCGAATTATAGTTATAAGTCAAATCACGTTCATCACTCTTTTAGAGTGACGGAAGTAGACGAAAGTCGAAGGAACGCATGCAAAGTTATAAAATCGTTCAATTTGCAGCTTGCAAATCGGAAGTAGGTATACCCGAAGGAACGCGGATCTTAGTAATTAATTTCCATAGCTAAGCATGATGCAATGCATAATTAAAGGTTAGTTATGTGTCTATAATTTTATATGGAGTTAATAATGTATAAAAAATTTTTTAGTCTTTTTACAATTCTCTCTTTTATTTTATTGTTAAGTTCTTCTGTGAGAGCAGAGGTTGATCCAGAAGTAGCATATATATTTAATACATTTTCTTTTTTAGTTTGTGGTTTCTTAGTCATGTGGATGGCTGCAGGATTTCTATTTTTAGAATCAGGCCTTGTTACCACCAGAAGTGTATCAACTATTGCTGCTAAAAATATTGGAAAATTCGCAATAGTTTCAATTGTTTTCTATTTAATTGGATACAATCTCGGATATTCTGTCCCTGAAGGAGGCTATATTGGTACACCATCCATATGGACTGATAATACTTCTATGGAAACAGGTTACTCAGATGCTTCGGACTGGTTTTTTCAAGCTTTATTTGTTTGTGCTACTGTGTCTATTGTATCAGGTGCTGTAGCAGAGCGAATAAAAATTTGGCCTTTCTTTACATTTGCAGCAGTACTTGGAGGAGTAATTTATCCAATTCAAATGGGTTGGGAATGGGGTGGAGGATGGCTAGACGCTCTAGGATTTGCAGATTTTGCTGGCTCGACATTAGTTCACGCTTGTGGTGGTTCTGCAGCTTTAGCAGGAGTAATTCTTTTAGGTCCAAGACTTGGAAGATTTAGTGCAAGTGGAGAACCAGCTAATATGGCTCCATTTGCTCCATCATCAATTCCTTTAGTTACATTAGGAACATTTATTTTATGGATGGGGTGGTATGGCTTTAATGGCGGATCCCAACTTGCATTAGGTTCTTATGAAGATGCAACTGCAATGTCAAAAATTTTCATGAATACTCAACTTGCAGCTTGTGGTGGATGTATGGCTGGTGCCGCAATAACAAGATTGATTGGTGGCAAAACTGATATTGTTATGATGCTAAATGGAGCTCTTGCAGGTTTAGTTTCAATAACAGCTGAGCCATTGATGCCTAGTCCATTGCTTGCAATTGGAATTGGAGCAGTTGGTGGAGTAATAATGTATTATGGAACTAACTTCTTAAACTCATTAAAACTAGATGATGTTGTTGGTGCAATACCCGTACATATGTTTGCAGGTATTTGGGGAACATTAGTTGTTCCTCTAACTAATCCTGATGCATCATACTCAATTCAATTACTGGGTGTTGCTTCAGTGTGTATCTTTGTTTTTGTCTTCTCATATATTGTAATATATCTAATTAAAAATATTATGGGATTAAGAATTAGTGAAGAAGCCGAAAAACTTGGTACTGATAAAGCCGAGGTTGGAGTAGTAGCTTATTCAATTAGAGACTAATACTTAAAAAAAAATTAAGAGAGGTAATCTTACCTCTCTTAAAAATAAAGGAGATAAAATATGAAGACAGCTTTTATGATTAATGGAAAGAAGCATATTTTAAAATATGAAAGAAAAATGCCTGAAAAAGAGGTAATAAAAATGAAATCATTTGTTACCAATAAAGGTGTTAAACTTGCAAAAACTACAAAGTTTAAAATAAAAAAAGTTTTAGAAAAAGATAAGGAAAGGATTTTTGATATTATTCTATAATTAACAACTACCTGAAAATATTGAAAGTTTACTTGCATCTATTCCTAACAAATTAAATGCATCATTCCATTTATTGTTAACTTTTTCATCAAAAATAAAATCACTATTTGTTTTTAGCGTCATCCAACTATTTGACGCTAATTCCTTTTCAATTTGTCCTGGACCCCATCCCGCATATCCAAGAGCTAGAATACTATTCTTTGGACCATTGCCTTTAGAAAGGTCTTCAAAAAATTCTGAAGTACTAGTCAACGCCACCCCTTTGTCTATTGTTAGGGTTTCTTTTTGAATAACTTCGTCAGAATGTAAAACAAACCCCCTGCCACTTTCAACAGGACCACCATAGCGAATGTATAGTTTCTTATCTTCTAAAGGTTTGTCTATACCTAGTTGTTCAAGTAAATCAGGGTAAAGATCATAATCAATTTTTTTGTTGATTATTATACCCATAGCCCCATCTTTTGAGTGAGCACACATATAAATAACCGTTTTTTCAAATCTATCATCTTCTAACGAAGGCATTGAAATTAAGAACTGACCAGTTAAATTCATATAGTATATATATTCGCGTTAATTTATATTTTTCAATATTGTATTGATTTATTTTATATGGACAAGGTAATTAAAGTTATAAATCTGTTAAAAATTGCAATAATATTTGCTCTTGGACTATTTAGCACAGCTGGATACTCTTTATCTTCAGATTGGGCAATTAGTGAAAAATCAAAAGTTAGATTAATTTCACCAATGACTGCTTCAAATAATAATAATCAATTAATTTTAGCATTAGAATATGAACTAGAAGAAGAATGGAAAACATATTGGAAATCTCCTGGAGGAGGAGGTTTTCCTCAAAAAATTATATGGAACAATTCATCAAATGTGAAAGATATTAAAATATTATGGCCAGAACCATTAGAATTTGAAATACTAGGATTAAAATCAATTGGATATAAAGATAAAGTTATATTCCCTTTGATTGTAGATATTAAAGATAATCAAAAACAAACAAATTTAAATTTAAATATTAATTATTTAGTTTGTAGAGATATTTGCATTCCAGGTAATGCGGATATATTTTTAGACTTACCATCTGGAGATGGTGAATACACAGATTATTTTTTTGAAATTGAAAAAGTTTTATCTACCACATTAAATAATAATATTGATTTTACACCTATTTCTAATTTCTCATTTAATGCTATTCAAAATAATAATGACGTTATTTTTGATATAGAAATATCAACTAGTTCTTATTTTGATGATCCAAAAATTTTTATCCACACACCATTTGGATTGCCAGTTGTAGAACCAATAAATAATTATTCCCTTGATTTTCAAAAATTAAAAACCTCTTTTAATTTTAGATTAGATCAATTTAATGAAAAAAAGTTTCCAATTGAAATATTTTTTTATGATAATAACCACAGTTTTAAATTTGAAAAAAATGTAGAAATTGAAAATGTAGATAAAAATATTTCTACAAACAATAGTCTTTTATACTTACTCCTAATTTCACTATTAGGTGGGTTTATTTTAAATCTTATGCCATGTGTGTTTCCAGTGTTATCTTTAAAATTATTATCAGTAATTAATACTGAAGATAAAAAGATAAAAAGTAGTTTTTTTATAACTGTATTAGGTATTATTACTTCTTTTCTAATACTTGGTTCATTTTTTGCTATTCTTAAACAAATCAATATTTCAATATCTTGGGGTATGCAATTTCAAGAACCATACTTTTTAATGTTTATTTTAACTATTATATCAATGTTCTTCTTGAACACTCTTGGTCTTTTCCAAATATATTTACCAAGTTTTTTATTTTCATCAAAAATTTTAAATTCAGGAAATAATTTTTATACAAAGAATTTTTTTAATGGTTTTTTTGCTACACTACTTGCTACACCATGTTCTGCACCTTATCTAGGAACAGCTGTAACTGCTGCTTTTACTCAATCAACAACGTATCTATTTTTAATATTCTTTTTGATGGGTATAGGAATGAGCTTACCTTATTTGATTATAGCTTTTTTTCCAGGTTTGATTTCCTTCTTACCTCGATCTGGAAAATGGATGATTTATTTTAAATATTTTTTATCTATTTTATTATTCATAACAATTGTTTGGCTTTTAAGTATATTAAATAATTATTTCAATTATTTTTTTATAGTTACATTTACTGTTTTATTGATCTTAATATCAGCAATTTTAAAATTTAGAATTTATCAAACTCCCTTAATTATTTCTTTAATAATTATTTTCTTTTTAACTCCGTATTTAAATTCTTTTCAAAAAATTAATGAAGAAAATTATAAAAGTAATAATTGGTTAGATTTTAATTCCAAAAGTATTCCTGAAATAATAGGTAATAATGAAATTGTTTTTTTAGATATAACGGCAGAATGGTGCATTACCTGTAAGTTTAATAAAATTAATGTTTTAAATTCAAAAACAGTTTCAGATTTTTTTGATTCACAAGAGGTGACATTGATAAAAGCTGATTGGACACAACCAAATGAAAAAATAAATAAATTTTTAAAAAAATACAATAAATTTGGCATACCTTTTAATGCATTTTATTCTTCAAAGTTTCCTGAAGGCATAGTAATGAATGAAATATTGACTGAGAAACAAATATTTGAAACATATAATAAAGTTAAATGATAAACATGAATATTGATGATTTTAAAGTGCCTATTATTAAAAAAGGTGTTTCATCAGTATCTTCATTAAAAAATGAATTTATAAATAAAAAAATTATCCTATTTGGTGTGCCAGGAGCATTTACGCCAACTTGTTCTGAGAAACATCTTCCAGGTTATATAAAATTATATAATTCATTTATAAATAAAAAAATTGATGGCATTTACTGTTTATCTGTAAATGATGAGCATGTGATGAAATCTTGGTTATTGAGTTATTCAAACGGAGAAATAATCAATGGAATTGCAGATGGAAATGCTGAGATTACAAAATATTTTGACTTGCTGTCTGATAAGACAAAAAATTATATGGGTTTTAGGTGTCGAAGGTTTGCCATGATCATTGAGAATAGTATGATTATAAACAAGTTTATTGAAAATGATGGTGAATACCGTGTTAGTTCAGCTGAATATATTTTAGAACAAATCTAATGAATAAAATTAATTTAGAAAATAGAGTAGCAATTGTAACGGGTGGAGCGCAAGGTTTTGGGTTAGCAATTACAAAAAGATTTATAGAGTCAGGTGCAAGAGTACTAATATGGGATAAAGATACAGAATATTTAAATAAAGTTGATCTAAAAAATACTCAAAAAATCGAAGTTGATGTTTCAAATTATAAAAGTCTAGAGAATGCATTTGCTGAAAGTCTTACACATGAAAACAAAATTGATATTTTAATAAATAATGCAGGAATAGCTGGACCAAATTTTAAGACATGGGATTATCCACTTGAGGAATGGCAAAAAGTTATAGACATAGATCTAACTGGAGTATTTTATTGCTGTAAAACTATAGTTCCTCATTTTATCAAAAATAATTATGGACGTATCGTTAATATTTCCTCGATAGCTGGTAAGGAGGGTAATCCTAATGCAATGCCTTATAGCGCAGCAAAAGCCGGAGTTATTGCACTTACTAAATCTTTAGGAAAAGAATTAGCTGAAAATAACATTTCAGTTAATTGTGTTACCCCTGCACCTGCTAAGACGCGTATTTTTGATCAAATTACACAAGAACATATTGATTATATGTTATCAAAAATTCCAAGAAATAGATTTGTGTTAGTAGAAGAATTAGCTTCTTTAGTTGCATGGATGTCTTCTGAAGAAAATTCTTATACCACTGGATCAACTTTTGACTTGAGTGGAGGTAGAGCTACTTATTAATTTTTTCTTCTTTGTATTAGAGCGTAGACTGTTACGGCTACTGTAATCATGAGTCCGTTAATGAATTTTACATAAAAACCAGATAAGCCTAAAGCAACTATTCCTGATTCTAATGATCCAATAATTAATACTCCAATAAAAGTTCCAAAAATAGTACCTTTACCACCAAATACTGAAGTGCCACCAACAAAGACGGCTGCTAGTGTTGTTAACATCAAACCTTCACCTTGTGTAGGCCAGAAATATAACATTTCATACATTGTAAAAATTCCTGCTAATGCAGAGAAAAATCCTAGTTGAACAAAAGCAATAATTTTTACATTATCAACGTTAATTCCCATCATTTGAGCGCTTGCTTTGTTATCACCTACAAAGTGGATATGATTTCCAAATTTATGGTATCGATAAACCCATTGCATCAATCCAGTTAATACAATGAACCAAATAAATTGCATTGGAATTTTTCCAAATAATTTTTCAACAAATATCATATGATGCCATGTTCCATCTGCTACATCGACGATTGCAATACCGCTACCTTGAGAAATTACATTAACTAATCCACGCCAAAAAAATAATGTACCTATAGTGGCAACTATTGAAGGTATACCAATTTTAGTAACAAGTAATCCATTTACTAATCCAGCAAACATTCCAAGTGAAGTTGCCAAAATAAATGCTATAAAAAAGTTACCATCAGTCGATGTCATTATAATTCCAAATATGAGAGATGTAATTCCAACTATAGATGGAAATGACAAATCAATTTCACCAAGTGTAACAACAAATGTTGCTGATATAGCAATAATTCCAAAAAAAGGCATTGATTGCATAAAAGCTCTATAAATAGGAAATCTTGTAAATACATGTGGTGCGCCAAGAAAATAAATTAGGAATAGTACTACAGCAATTATAGTAATACTAATTTCAAGTTTGTGAGTTTTTACAAAATAACTATTTAATAAATTATTCATTTAATCTTCCACTTTTATTTTTCCTGATTCATGAAGTTGAATCATTTTTTGAACAAGTTCTTCTCTTGAAATATCTTCTTTGTTAAATTCTCCAACAACTTCACCTCTATCTAAAATAATAAATCTATCTGCAGCTCCATATACGTGTATAATATTATGATCGATAAATATTGCAGATTTGTTTTCATTCTTTAAACCTTTTACAAAATTAAGAACTTTTTCTGTTTCTTGTATCGATAATCCCATTGTTGGCTCATCTAGTACGATTAAATCAGAATTAAAATACAATGATCTACCGAAAGCTACGCCTTGTTTTTCACCACCAGACAGTCCCATTACTTGAGAGTCAACCGTTATAGCTTTTGAAGTAAAGCCTATATAGTCGCGTAAAATTTTTTCTGCTTCTTTTCTTTGTTTTTTTATATCCAAAAAACCAAATGAATTTGTAATTTCTCTTCCTGCAAAGATATTTCTGTATAATTCTTGCTGATCACATAATGCTCTTTCTTGATACACTGCTTCAATCCCCATTTTTCTTGATTGAGCAACTGATTTAATTTGTACTTCTTTTTCTTTAAAAAAAACTTTTCCCGAGTTTGGACTATGAACTCCAGTTATAACTTTAATAAGTGTAGATTTTCCAGCTCCATTATCACCGATTAAAGCTACTACTTCACCTTTGTTTATTTTGATATTCACATCTTTTAAAACTTTTACGTTTCCAAAGTTTTTGTAAATATTTTGTAATTTTAAGAGTTCTTCAGCCATAAAAATAAACCTGCCTTATAAAATAAGGCAGGCTATAATATTTAATTTATCTGATTTGTACTGCTGCTAATGGAGCAACAGCATCAACGTTATCAGCTGTAACAAATGCAGCACCAGTATCCATTGCTAATCCAGCCATTCCATATTTTGTACTTAGGAATAACTGAACAATTGGCATATATCCTTGGATAAATGGTTGTTGATCAATTACAACGTCAATGTATCCAGAATTAATTCCATCAACAATTGGAGCTGATAAATCAAATCCAGCACCACATACTTCTTCAGTACCATGACCTGCAGCCTTCATATATGTTGGTAAACTTGCAGTTAATCCACCATGATCTGTAATAGCCATTTTGATATCAGGATTTGCACTATAAGTAGCAACGTACATAGGAGTTCCCTGAGATGCATCTGAGTTTACATTATCAGGAATTTCTTGATAAACTACTTCAACACCTGCTGCTTCAACACCAGCTATTGCACCTTTAGTTCTTTCTCCTCTGTTTGGCATACTTGCAAGACCCCAGATAAAAGCTTTATCTCCAGCTTGTAGACCGCAAACTTCAACAGCTTTTTTACCTAGATTAAATCCAGCATCGAATAGATCTGCACCTGCATAACCAAATCCTTCAGTTTTATATTCTGCTTCAAGATCAGGAAGAGGTGTATTCATAGTAGTAATTACTATACCCATTTCTCTAGCTTCTTGAATTATAGGTCTCATAGCAGCGTCTCCTGGAAAACCATAGATTGCAATTCCATCAGGCTGTAAAGCAACAGCTTCTTTAAATTGTTTAATCATGATTTCTGAGTTCCACTGTGACCAGTAGTAATCTACTTCACAACCAGTGTGTTCAGCAGCAGCTACTGCACCATTGTAAACGATAGTTCCAAATGGACCACCTTCAGGACCACCTGGGAAAAATATAAATTTCTTATCACAGCTGTAATCATTTTTCGCTACTGCTGAAGTAGATGCAAAAGCAAAAAATAAAGCAATGACAGCAAAGATTTTTTTCATAATTCCTCCAAATAATTTATGCATTAATTTATAAGTAAATAAATCAATAATACAATTAAATTAAAGTATTAAAGATCTTATTACAAATTAAATTCCTCTTTCTTTTGATAGATAAAATAGTCGCACTTATTTACCAATTTAAAGCAATTTTTATATTTATAAGATTATTAAAAAGTGCTATTTTTTCATTATGGATGTTGATTTAGGTAAATGGTATCGAGCAAATATAGATAAAAAAGAATTCAAGCAGTTATGCAAGAAATCTGATTGGCAGGGTTTTAAGCATATGATTATTTATTTTTCATCCCTATTTCTCTTTGGATATCTTGCGTATGTCACTTGGGGCACTTGGTGGTCATTATTATTTTTTATTATATACGGAAATATTTGGGGATGCAGCGATGCTATATGGCATGAAACTGGTCACAGAACTGCTTTTAAATCTAAATTCTGGAATGATTTCTTTTATTATATTGCTAGTTTCATGGATAATTTTGAACCTATCAGATGGAGATATTCTCACTATCATCATCATACTTATACTCAATTTAATGATCCTGTAGATTTTGAAATACATGTAAAAAAACCAACTGACTTAATTGTGTTTTTCTCTCATTACATTCCATTCTCTGGTTTTATTTTCTTTAAAAATTCTCTTCAATGGGAAACTATAAAACATGCATTTGGTGTAACTACTGATGTAATGAAAGTTTGTATTCCAAAAAATGAAAGATGGAAATGTAGATTATCTGCGTGGAGCCATCTTTCTATTTGGATAATTAGTATAGCTTCTTCAGTTTACTTTCAAAGTTGGCTTCCAGTTCTATATGTTTTATTGCCTAATTTTTATGGAAAGACCCTTGTTATGCTTATGGGTCTTACTCAACACGCAGGACTTAGAGAAGATAAAAGAGACCATAGGTATACAACTAGAACAGTATATTTAAATCCAGTTTTAAGTTTTTTATATTGGCATATGGAATATCATGTTGAGCACCATATGTTCCCTCAAGTTCCCTCACATAATTTACCTAAGCTGCATGCTATGATTAAAGATCAATTACCACCTGCCAGAAAAGGTCTTCTTGGGGCTTATAAAGAAATTATTCCAGCACTCATAAAACAAGCAAAAAATCCTGAATATCAAATTCCATTATCTGTTCCAAGCAACGCTTAGACTCAGTGAAAAATAACATTATAATTTTAGGTGGTGGTCAAGCTGGAATCTATGCTGCTAGAGAGATCAGACAAAATGATTCAAAATCAAATATTAAAATTTTAGGTGAAGAAAATTTATTACCATACGAAAGACCTCCTTTATCTAAAGATTTTTTACTAGATAAAAAAAAAGAAGAAGATCTTTATTTTTATTCTAGCGACGTACTAAAAAATGAAAATATAGAATTTGAAAATATATCAATTAATAAAGTTGATTTTGAAAATAAAAAACTTTTTGCAAAAAATGACAATGTTTATTCTTATGATAGTTTGCTTATTTCAACAGGATCTGAAAATAAAAAACTTACTTTAGATAATAATTTAAAGAATGATATTTATTATCTAAGAAATTTAGAAGAAGCCAAAAAAATTAAAGAAATAGTTTCAAATAAAAATAAAATAACAATTATTGGTGGTGGTTTCATTGGCTTAGAAATTGCCTCATCTTTATCTCAGCTTCAAAAGAAAGTAATTGTTATTGAAATTGGTAATCAACTTATGGGAAGAATTATACCCAAACAAATTGCTGATTTAGTTCAAAACACTCATATAGAACATGGAAATGAAATAATATTAAATAAACAGATAGAAAAAATAACTAAAAAAAATGGTGATTATGGAATTTTATTAAATGATAATTCTTTAATAGAAACAGATTTTATAATTGCAGGTATAGGCTCAACCCCGACTGTAAAGTTATTTGAAAATACAAATTTAAAGCTTGATAATGGTATTGTAACTAATCAATTTTGTGAAACTTCTATTAAAGATGTTTATGCAGCAGGTGACGTATCTAATTTTTATCATCCATTCTATGAAAGAAATATGCGACTCGAGTCTTATCAACATGCACAAAATCATGGAATATGTGCTGGAAAAAACATTGCTGGAGTAAAAACAGAATACTCTTCAATTCCTTGGATGTGGTCTGATCAATTTAATTTGAATCTTCAGCTGACTGGTATTTGTGATGAATATGATGAAATCATCGAAAGAGGTAATGATATTAATAATGGTGTTATTTATTTTTTCCTAAAAAATAATAAAATAAGAGGAGCATGTGGTGTTGGAATCATAGGAAAAGTAGGCCGTGACATTAGAATAACTTCTAAATTAACTGAGAAAGATAACATTGTAGATAAACAAATTCTCTCAGATCAAAATCTAAAATTAAATAAACTTATACAAAAATAACAATTTAATTATTTTGTATTTATTTTCATAAAATAGCTATTATATAGAATCTATGTCTGAAGAAAATTGGATTGAAGTAGGGTCTACAGATAGTATTGAAGAAGAGGATCTCATCAGATTTGATCATCAAGATAAAACTTTTTGTGTGTATAAGCTAACAGATGGTTTTTATGCTACTGATGGAATTTGTACACACGAGGCAGTACATCTTGAAGATGGTTTGGTTATGGATGATGAAATTGAATGTCCAATGCACCAAGGAATTTTTAATATTAAATCCGGAGAAGCTATAAGCCCACCAGCGTGTGAGGATTTGAAAACATATCTAGTTAAAGTTGATAATGACAAAATTTTCATTAAGATAGATTAACTATTTTTTTGGAGATTATATGAGCAGAAAAAAACTTACAGTTTATGATTATTTGCAATGCAAAGGTAAAAGACAACTAAGTGTTATGTTTGTGCATAATGCTGATGAAGCAGCAGCAGCTGAAGAGGCAGGCATTGACATGATTTGTACTTCTCATGATGCTCCACAATTTGGTATTTTCAATTCTTTTGATGAGCTTAAGCGAATTCGCGAGGCTGCACCAACTTGCTTTATGCAATCCGGAGGAGCAGTAAGAGTAGCTTCTGAATACGAAGCAATGAAACTATCACACAAGTATTTAGACATTGGTGCAGATGTTATCTATGGTGGTAATTGGAGTTACAAATGGATTAAAGCATTAAGAGATGAGTATGTTCCAATTAATAGTCATGTTGGATTAGTTCCAGGAAATGCTACTTGGATTGGAGGATTTGTTGCACAAGGTAAAACAGCAGATAAAGCCATAAGAATATTAGAACATACTCTTGAGTTACAAGAAGCGGGTGCTATTGGAGTTGAACTCGAAGTAGTTCCACCAAAAGTTGCAGAAGTTATTACAAAAAAAGTTGATATTATGACTCTCTCAATGGGAAGTGGCTCTGGATGTGATGGGCAATATTTATTTGCTAATGATGTACTCGGATATACCCAAGGAAAAATTCCAAGACATGCACGAATTTATAGAGATTTTAAAAAAGAATTTTCAAAACTACAAGCTGAAAGAGTAAGTGCATTCAAAGAGTTTCACGATGATACGGTAAACAAAAAATTTAATGATCCTAAAATCACAGTTAACATTGATGAAGGTGAATTTGAAAAATTTTTAAAGCTTTCAGAAAAATTTTGATTAATGTTTGCGGGCGAAGTTGATTTAAAAACTTGGTATAAACCAAAAATAGATAAGAAAACTTTAAAGGAACTTTCTAAGAGATCGGATATAAAAGGTTTATTAGATATATCCATATTTATTGTTGCTCTAATATTAAGTGGATATCTATGTATTCTAAGTTGGGGTACTTTATGGTCAATACCTGCTCTTTTGCTTTATGGAAATATTTTCTATTGTAAGATCATAAGCATTCAACATGAAACAAATCACGAAACATATTTTAAAACAAGAGCGTTAAATAAATTTTTTTATCATATAACTTCTTTACTTGGCGGTTTTGAAGCAGTTAGATGGAAGTGGAGTCATTTTCATCACCATACTTACACTATATTTACACATGAAGAGGTGTATGATTATGAAAATAATAGTCCAAAACCAACAGAACCCATAAGATTTCTTTTAAATTTTTTACCTCTTGGTCCAATAATTAATATTCAAAAAATAAGACATTTTACACATTTTGAAATTATTAAACATTCATTTGGGATAATTACTCCTGTTGTAAAAGTTACAGTACCTGAAAAGGAGATAAAAAAAATTATTAATAGTTCAAGATTATATTTAAGTTTTTGGTTGCTCGTAATTTTTTGTTCAGTTTTGTTACAATCATGGCTACCAATAATAATGATAATTTTACCTCCATTTTATGGTAATACTATATTAATGATATGTGGTATGACTCAACATGCTGGACTAGCTGATAATATTAAAGATCATAGAAAAAGTACAAGAACAGTAATCATGAATCCGTTTTTTAGTTTTTTATATTCAAACATGGAGTATCATATTGAGCACCACATTTTCCCAAAAATCCCATGCCATAATTTAAAAAAATTTCACAAAATAGTTAAAAATCAAATGCCAGAACCTCATAAAGGAATAATTTCTGCTTATAGATCAATAATTCCAGCAATATTTAAGCAATCTAAAGATAAAAATTATTTTATTGATGTGAAGGTTCCAGATACGACAATTTAGTCTCTTTTTTTTTATTCAAAATATACTATAAATATGTCATGGGAAATCAGCTAAATGATAGTGATTTTGGTACTAGAGATAAAAGAGGTCATTGGAAACCATTTGGCACAATAAGTATTAACCCACCTAAAGATATATTTTTTAACCCGATAAAATTTTTAAAGTATTTCTTTAAATTTCCTGGAATTTTTTTTCCATGGACTTTTGTTTTCGCAGCAATAACAGTTGCTACATATCTTTTTTTGACTCCTTCTTTAGAGACAATGAAGACTTTTGAAATAGGATGGATATCCTACATATTTTTCAGAAACGCAGTTATTATTTTGCTTTGGACAGGCTTCTTTCATTTAAGACTGAAGACACAAGGAACTTCATTTAAATATAACCCACGACCTCTAGAAAAAAATAACTCAACTTTTTTATTTAATGATCAGACTAAAGACAACCTATTCTATACTTTTTGTAGTGCTATTCCATTATGGACAGCTTATGAAGTAATTACATTTTGGGCATTTGCAAATCAAATAATCCCATATGTAAGCTGGGAGGTTTATCCGATATATTGTTGTTTTATGTTCTTTCTTGTTCCATTTATAAGAGACGCACATTTTTACTTAACTCATAGATTATTACACTGGGCACCACTTTATAAAATTGCCCATAAAGTTCATCACCGTAATACGAATACAGGTGCTTGGTCAGGTATGTCTATGCATCCAATAGAGCATATACTCTATTTTTCAGGAATCTTAGTTCATTGGATAATCCCTTCACATCCTCTTGTTGCGATGTATCATGTATTTCATGCTGGTTTAGCCCCTACACCTGGACATACAGGATATGAGAAAATGACTTTCAAAAATGGTGTTTCAATTCCAACAGGTGACTATATGCATTACATACATCATAAATATTTTGAATGTAATTATTCAGGTGGAAATACTAGTTTCTTAGATAAATTAATGGGTACGTTCCATGATGGATCTGAAGAAGCAACCAAAGAAGTAATGGCTCGTATCAAAGATAAAGCCCATTACCTCTAAACTTGTCTTCATAAATTTTAAATTTTATTATATTGATCTAAAATATGAGTAAAGTTGAATTATATAAAGATGTAAAAAATAGTTTAGGAGAAGGTATAACGTGGTCTTCAATTGATCAAAGTTTACTTTGGGTAGATATTAAACCAAAATCAGTTTTATTCAGAATTAACTTAGATAACGAAAGATTAGAAACTTTTGATTTACCTGATTTTGTAACAGCGACGTCAATAATCTCAAAGAATGAAATTGCTTTAGTCTCAAATAATGGAGTAAATAAATTTAACTTTCAATCTAAAAAATATGAAAGAATAATTAATGTTGAAGATGATATTTTAACAAATAGATCTAATGATGGTGCATCAGATGCTAAAGGTAGGCTTTGGTTTGGGACGATGCAAAATAATTTTAATTTAGATGGAAGTGCAAAATCTTTAAATGCTAAATCTGGTAGTTTATATTGTATATCTGATAATAAAGTAAATATTGTTGAAACAAATCTTGGTATACCTAATACATTTGTTTGGAGTCCAGATAACACAAAATTTTATTTTGCCGATACAACTGGAGGATCATTACTAGAATACAATTTTAACCTAGATGAAGGTAGTTTGTCAGACAAAAAAAACTTCTTTGATTTTGATAGAGGTGCTCCAGATGGATCAACTATTGATAGTGATGGTTTTATTTGGAATTGTCGTTGGGGTGGATCATGTGTAGTGAGAATTGATCCTAGAGGAAGAATAGATAAAATTTACGAGCTACCTGTTGAAAATGTAACAAATTGTGTATTTGGTGGAAGTGACCTAAAAACTTTATTTATCACAAGTGCTACAAATTCGGGTAAAAATCAACATGATGGTAGTTTATTTGCATTAAATGTTAATGTACCTGGTCTTGAAGATAATAAATTTAAAATTTGATTTTTTACTTTAATTAGCTAAAACTTTCACACATGAATAAAAAAAATAAATTTAGATCTTCTAATTGGTATAATTCTAAATCACATCGAAGAGATACATTTATTCATAGAGGCTGGATGAGAAATCAAGGTCATCCAAATCATTTATTTGATGGCCGTCCTGTAATTGGTATTTGTAATACATGGTCAGAACTAACTCCTTGTAATGGTCATTTTAGAGAGATAGCAGAGTCTGTCAAAAAAGGTGTTTATGAAGCTGGCGGTTTTCCACTTGAATTTCCTGTTTTTTCAGCAAGTGAGTCCAATTTAAGACCTACAGCTATGTTGTTTAGAAATTTAGCAAGTATGGATGTTGAAGAGGCAATAAGGGGTAATCCTATAGACGGAGTCGTACTATTAATGGGGTGTGATAAAACAACACCTTCATTAATGATGGGGGCTGCAAGTGTAGATCTTCCTACAATAGGTGTTTCAGGTGGTCCAATGCTTAATGGACATCATCAAGGTGAAACAATAGGTTCTGGCACTGGTGTTTGGAAACTTGATGCAGATTTAAACGCTGGTTTAATTACAGAGGAAGATTTTATTAATGCAGAAATTTCAATGAGTAGATCAAAAGGTAATTGTATGACAATGGGTACTGCATCAACAATGGGATCAATGGTGGAAGCATTAGGGATGTCACTACCTGGAAATGCTGCAATACCTGCAGTTGACTCAAGAAGATATGCTTTAGCTCATATGTCTGGAAAAAGAATTGTTGAAATGGTTAAGGAAGATATAACTATGTCAAAAATTGTTACAAAAAAATCATTTGAAAATGCAATCAAGGTCAATGGAGCAATAGGGGGATCTACAAATGCAGTTATCCATCTAGCTGCAATCGCAGGTCGAATGGAAATAGATTTAGATTTAGAAGATTGGAATAAATGTGGAGACGGTATTCCAACATTAGTAAATCTACAACCTTCTGGAAAATACTTAATGGAAGATTTTTATTATGCAGGTGGTGTTCCTGTAGTTATAAAAAGATTAATGGAAAAAAATCTATTAGAAGAAAATGAAATGACTGTTAATGGAAAAACTATATCTGAGAATAATATAAATGCTAAATGTTGGAACAATGATGTTATCAAAGAATTTGAAAATCCATTAACAAAAAATGGAGGAATTAAAATTCTTAGGGGTAATATTGCTCCAAATGGTGCAATTATTAAGCCATCAGCTGCATCGCCTGAATTAATGAAACATACGGGAAAAGCTGTAGTTTTTGAAAGTGTAGAAGAGTTTCATGAAAAGATTGATGATCCTAATTTAGACGTTGATGAAAATTCAATATTAGTTTTAAAAAACTGTGGGCCGAAAGGTTATCCTGGTATGGCTGAAGTTGGAAATATGAGACTTCCACAAAAAGTACTTAAGAAAGGTGTGAGAGATATGATTCGAATATCTGATGCTAGAATGAGCGGAACAGCATATGGTACAGTAATACTTCATACAGCTCCAGAAGCAGCTGTTAAAGGCCCTTTAGCAGCCGTTCAAAATGGTGATGAAATAGAAGTTGATGTTGATCAAGGTACAATGAATTTAAAAGTTGATGATGAAACAATAAAAAATCGTCTGGAAAATTATTCACCCATTGTTCCAGAAATAACAGGCGGTTATCAAAAAATGTATGTAGAGCATGTAATGCAAGCTGACAAAGGAGCAGATTTAGATTTTCTAATCGGAAAAAGAGGTGCTGAAGTCAAAAGACATAGTCACTAAATTATTGATGAATGTCAAAGTTTTCTAAATATTTTTCGGATAACTCTATTCCTAATCCATGCTTATTTTCATCTAATTCAATAAAACCATTTTTTGCTTGAGGCTCTCCATCAAAAATATACCAAAATAATTCATTACCAATTTCTACTGGCCAGAATGGAAAATATTCGACAATAGGAGCATTGACTGAACTCATGGAAATATGAAAATTATGGACTTGTCCAGCATGAGGAATAACGGGTATTTGAAATGCCTCAGCTAATGCAGAAATTTTATGCGCCTGTGTTATTCCACCAACTCTATTCGTATCAAATTGCACAACATCAATTGCTTTTTTTTCTAGTAATTGTCTAAAACCAAAAAGTGTATATTCATGTTCACCACCAGATATAGGAGTTCTACATGAAGCTTTTAGATCTGCATAGCCATCAATATCATCAGCAATAACTGGTTCTTCTAACCAACGTAGATTTTCATTATCAATTAATCTCATCATTCTTTTTGCATATTCAAATGTCCATCCCATATATACATCAGCCATAAGATCAACATTATCACCAACAACTGATCGTACTGTTTTGATTAACTCAATATTCTTGTGCATACCTTCAGCACCATCAGTCGGACCCCAACCAAGTCTTAATTTCATTGCTTTAAAACCTTGATCTACATAATCTTTAGCTTCTTTTGCAAGACTATCAAGAGGTTGACTGTAAAGCTTACTTGCATAACAAGGGAGTTTTGATTTAGTTTTTCCACCTAATAATTTGAATACAGGTTGTTTAGCAGATTTTCCAAGTGCATCCCATATTGCAATATCAATAGCACTAATAGCTGTCATACCTACACCTTTTCTTCCCCAAGCTAGTGTTTGTCGATACATCTTTTGCCATATATGCTCATAATCCCATATACTTTCACCAATAATGGCTGGCGCTAAATAAGTATCTACAACTGATTTACATGGTTCTGGGGATAATGCAGCATTACCTAAACCTATAAAGCCATCACTTGTTTCTACTTCTACAACTAACCAACTATGAAATTTATATGTTGTCCATCTATCATTTGAAATATTTTCTTGATTCACAATATCTGCAGCATTTGTGCAAAAATTTTCGTGAATTTTTTGAACGGGCCCTGTCCATTTATAGACCTTTGCTTTAACACTTATAATTTTACTCACTAAATAATTATTATACTAATTTAATTCAATTTAAGAGAATTTTTTAATATCAAGATGAGAGTTTAAGTAATAACTTTAAAGATTCTAGCATCGGACTTACATTAGCTTTATTTTTACCCACAATATCAAAAGCTGTTCCATGAGCAGGTGTAGTTATAGGTATTGGTAGACCTCCTTGAACAGTAACACCTTTTTCAAATCCAAATGATTTAAGACCTGATTGTATGGCGTCATGATACATTCCGACAAGACAATTATACTCTTTATTTTTATAAGCTCTTATAAATGATGTATCACATGGTAACGGGCCAAAAACTTTGATTTTCATTTTTCTTGCTTTTTTTATTGCAGGAATTATTATTTTTTTCTCTTCATTTCCAAACTCAGCGTGAGGATTTAAAGCTTGAACACCTACTTTCGGATTTTTAAATCCATTTTTTTTTAAATACTTATTAACTAATTTAATTGGTTCAATAATATTTTTAATAGTGATATTTTTTGCGACATCTTTAAGGGGAATATGTGAAGTTACTCGTGCAGTCCAAAAATTATTTAATACGTTAAGTTCACAAACATAGCTTTTTATTTTAAATTTATTTTTAAAATAATGGAGTTCATCCTTAAACTTCATACCAGCAAGATCTAAACTTGTTTTATTAAACGGAGCAAAATTAATTCCATCTATTTTTTTCTTATTATATAAATCAACAGCTATATCGATAGAATTTAGAACAGATATTCCTGATTTGATATTTGCTTTTCCAATTGGATATCTTACTTTTCTTTCAGTAATATCAAAGAAAATTTTATTAGTATTTTTAAATTCTATCTGATCAAAATTATTAATAAATTTAATATTTTTTCTATTTTTTTGTTTAATTAAATATTGATCAAATATAAATTTTTCTCCAATAATTATAATATTTATTTTTTTTAAAATATTATGAGATAGAATTTTTGAAATTAATTCAGGGCCTATTCCAGATGGATCACCTAAAAGAACAGCTATACTTTTTTTATTTCTCATTAAATTCTATAAAACTTCTCTGCATTTTTTAAAAAAATTTTATTATGTTCATCTTTTGAAAAATTTTTTACTATTTCAAAATATGAATTCCAATAGTTATCAAAAGTGTTAAAAATTTTATCTACAGGAAAATTTGATCCAAACATACACCTATCAATACCAAAAATCTCAATTGTCTTAAGAATAAAATATTCAGTTGAAATAATTGTCCAACTAGGATTAAACATTCCTAATCCTGATATTTTACAAACAAAATTTTCATGTTCGGCTAAAGATTGCATTTTTCTCAACCAATAATTTTTGTATTCTTTTGTTTGGAGACAAGGCTCGCCAGTATGATTTAAGATAAACAGAACATTTGGATACCGTTTAGCTAATTTACAAGCATCATAAAACTGATGAGGATATATTTGGATATCAAAAGATAAGTCTCTATCGGCTATATGTCTAAAGTTATTAAGCCATACCTCGTCTTTTAGAAAATCTTTTTTAGCATGAGAATATTGCGGTTTATCTTTATCAAATGACAAGATTTGTCTAATTCCTCTTACATTTTTATATACAAGGTGTTGATCAAGATCTTCACTGACTCTTTCTTTAGAAAAATCTGCAAATGCAACAATACCATTGGGAATTTTTAAATTATTATTATCTGAAATATTTTGTAACCATTTTGTTTCTTCTATCGGGTTCATTGCATCATGTTCAGCCTGAACATGTATTGATTTTACAAGATTTTGATTTTTTGCATCATTTAAATAATCATCTAATAAATAACTCTTTTTAATACTTTTAAAACTTCCATAAAAAGCTTTTTCTTCATTACTACTTAACCAAGGATAATGTGTTTCTTTAGAATCAAGATCCCATAGATGATGATGCGAGTCAATAATAGCTATTCTTTCCATTTATATTTTTTATAAAATTGAATTTTTTCTATAAGTTTATAAAATTAATACATATATTTTATTTGAAAAGAGGTTTTATGAATTACGCATGGATTCTTGAAATCCGACCAGGATATGAGGAAGAATATAAAAAGAGACATGATGAAATTTGGCCAGAAATGGTTCAAATGCTTAAAGAAGCTGGATTACGAAATTATAATATTTTTAGATATGGAATAAAACTTTTTGGATATTTTGAAACTGATGATCTTAATAAATCAATTAATTTTATCTCTAATAGCGAAATTAATAAAAAATGGTCTGAATATATGGAACCAATTATGAAAGTAGATATTGATCCAAAAACAAATTTTCCATACTTATTACCATTACAAATGCATTTAGATTAAATTTTAAAAATGAATAAATTAAAAATTGGGGTAATAGGCGCTGGATGGTGGGCAACTGAAAACCACATTCCACATTTATTAGAAAGAAGTGAAGTAGAATTAACAAGTGTATGTAAACTCGAAGAAGATCAATTAAAATTTGTTAAGGAAAAGTTTGGATTTAAATTTGCATCAACAAATTACAATGAAATGCTTCAATTTTCTGATTTGGATGGGGTAATTATTTCTTCTCCTCATCACGCTCATTTTGAAAATGCCAAAGCTGCTCTTGAAAAAAAATGTCATGTAATGATTGAAAAACCCATGACGACAAATGTTAAAGATGCAGAAATATTAATTGAACTTGCTAAAAAATATAATAAGGAAATTTTAATTCCAAATGGTTTTAATTTTAAATCTTTTATGTCAAAGGCAGAGGAAATAATTTCCAATGGTTTAATTGGAGAAATTAAGCATTTAGACGCAGCTTTTTCCTCTTCTTTAACAGATTTATTTCAGGGCATACCTTTAAGTGAATCAAATAATCATACTTTTCAACCTCATGCATCAACTTGGTCAGATCCTGAAAAAGCTGGTGGTTATGGTTGGGGACAATTATCGCATATGTTTGCAGGTATATTAAAAATTACTAATCTTGACCCAGAATGTATATTTTGTCTTTCAGTTCCATCGCCAACAAAAGTTGATTATACTAATGCGATATCAATGAAATTTGCTAATGGGGCAACTGGATCATTTTCTGGCAGTGCTTTTGTGCCTAAAAATTTTGGAGGAACTTTTTATATTACAATTCATGGAACCATAGGTACTTTGTATTTAGATATGGAAATAAAAAGAGAAAGGCTTTTTGTAAGATTAAATGATGGAAATATTATTGAACATAAAATTAAAGAGGGTGATGGTGCGTACTCTTATGGCACTAAAGAAGCATTGAATACATTTGTAGATATATGTTTAAATAAAAACGTAACGAATCATTCAAATGGTGAACTTGCTCTTAAAACTGTGAAAATACTTGAAGCGATGTATAAATCTCTGAAAAGTAAAAAATTAGAAAGAATATAGTTTACTTCACCATTTATTAACTGATCCTAAAAGTAATTTTTGTAAACTACTTCCACTTTTTTTTATATTTGAAATAATTGGCCCATCAAATGTTTCTCGTGATTTCATCCATGAATTTTGATAGCATATTAAACACACTCTTCTATTAGACTTTGATTTATTACCTAAACCCCTATGATATATCCATCCATTAAATATTATGGCTTGCCCAGGTTTTGCATATATTATTTTTTGATCCGGAAATTCAAAATCTTTTTTTGGCGGTTTAAATAAAGCTTTTTGACTTCCAGGAACAATTGCTATCGGACCATTTTTTTCAGTTAGGGAGTCTAGATAATAACCACAATTAATTTGACCAGGAATACTTCCAATTGGGGTTCCATTTGGATCAACGGGCCAATGCCCATCTCTATGCCAATTTTGATTTTTTGATCCAGGACTTGACAGTCTTGCTGAAGCGCTATGAAGTTGAATACAGTTACCTAGAATTGCAGAAATTCTTTTTATTACAGGTTTATTATCAAGCAAAAATAAGAAGTTTTTATTATATTCAAATAAATTGTAATCTATATGTTCTTTTCCTTTAAGTTTTTTAAAAGTTTTATTAAAAGTTTTTCTTAACAGTACAATTTGATTATCTGTTAGAGCTTTATCAATAATAAGATAGCCCCATTTAAGAAAAAAATTGACCTCTTTTTCTAATTTTTTATCTAAATCTGGATTTAATTTTTTTGGTATAATTTCTTTGTTATAATTTATTTCAAACTCATTATTTAATTTATACATCAAAAACTTTACCAGGATTTAAAATATTGTTTGGATCAAAACTTTTTTTTATCAATTTCATTAGTGGAATATTATCTGGATGTTGTTTTAATAAATACTCTTTCTTTTGAAGACCTATACCGTGCTCGCCTGTTATAGTTCCATCCATTTCTAGTGCTTTATCAATTAATTTATTACTAAATGCTCTAATATATTTATATTCATTTTCTTTGCTAGGATCATAAACAACAGATACATGAAAGTTTCCATCCCCTACATGACCAACCATTGGCGCCCTTAATCCAGTGTCCCTAAGTTCTGTTTCTGCAAATTTAATACATTCCACAATGTTTGAAATAGGTACACAAACATCAGTGACATACACTCTAATGTTATCTCCTACTGCTTTTACTGAATAATATACATTATGCCTTGCTTTCCAGATTTTATTTCTTTCTTCTGTGTTTGCTGCCCACTTAAATTCACTGCCATTATTATTTTTTGAAATTTCTTCCACTACATCAATCGATTCTTTATTTGAAATTTCACTCCCATGGAATTCATAGAAAAGTGTAGGCAAGCTCTCTAAATTTTCTAACTTTGAATATTTAATACTTATATCCATTTGATCTTTATTTAATAATTCTACTCTTGCAATTGGGACACCATACTGAATTATTTCTTGTGCTGTTAATACTGCAGAGTCTAGATCTGGGAATTGACAAACAGCACTCATAATACTTTCAGGTATAGGTGATAATCTTAGATGAACCTCAGTAATAATACCAAGTGTTCCTTCTGAACCAACAAAAAGGTTTGTTAAATTGTATCCTGCGGAAGTTTTTTTTGCCCTACTTCCTGTTGTAATTATATCGCCATTTGCCATTACAACAGTTAAACCAAGCACATTAGTTCGCATCGTTCCATATCTTACTGCCATTGTTCCTGAAGCAGAACATGCCGCCATACCTCCAAGAGAAGCATTTGCACCTGGATCTATTGGGAAAAAAACTCCTTTATCTTTTAAAGTTTCATTTAGTTGTTCACGTGATACATTTGCTTGTACACGACAATCAAAGTCTGCCTCATTAATAGAAATAACTTTGTTGAAATTTTCCATTGAAATTGTAAAACCTTCATCATTTCCAACAACATGACCTTCTAAAGATGTACCTGTGCCATAAGCAGTTACTGGTACTTTAAATTCATTGCAAATTCTTAAAATTTTTGAAAGTTCTTCATTGTTTTTTGGAAACAAAACTGCTCTAGGTAGAACAGGATCATAGGCATCTTCCCCTTTTGCATGATTATTTCTTACACTTTCTGAAAATGATATTCTTTCTTGTAAAATATCTTTTAAATTGTCCAATAATCCTCTATCCATTAATTAATAATATTAATTATTCAACAAAAGTAAATGAATACCACAGCATTAGAATTAGAAAATATATATGATTTAGCATATAAAGCACTATCGACCCATGGATGTGATCATTTCAATGCTGATTCTGTAGCAACAACAGTTTCACATGCTGAAAGAGATGGAAGTGTCTCACATGGATTGTTTCGTATTCCTGGTTATGTTGCATCTCTAAAAAGTAAAAAAGTAAATGGAGTTTCGCGACCTTCTAATACTTATCTCACACAAAATGCAATTCGCGTTGAAGGTGATTATGGGTTTGCTCCTGTAGGAATCAAAGTTGGTTTGCCTGAATTGATAAAAACGACAAATAAACATGGAGTTGGTGTTTTAACTATAACTAATACGCACCACTTTGCAGCATTATGGCATGAAACTGAAGCATTAGCAGAAAATAATTTAATAGGAATTGCTTGTACTGCATATAAACCAAGTGTGGCTCCAGCTGGTGCAAAGAAACCACTATTTGGAACTAATCCAATATCATTTGCTTGGCCAAGAAAAAATAATACCCCTGTAGTCTACGATATGGCAACTTCAACAATGGCGATGGGAGAAGTTCAGGTTGCAGCACGTGATGGTCACAAAGTTCCATTTGGAACAGGCCTAAATAAAGATGGAGAAAAAACTGATAATCCATCTGAAATTGCAAATGGAGGAGTCCTTTTAACATTTGGCGACTACAAAGGTTCTGCAATAGCAATGATGATTGAGTTATTAGCTGCAGGTCTAGTAGGAGATTTATTTAGTTTTGAAGCTAAAGAAGAAGACAATAATGATGGAGGTCCTGCAAGGGGTGGTGAATTCATTATGGCTTTATCTCCAGAGCTTATTGCAGGAAAAAATTGGAATGAACATGCTGAGAAATTTTTTGAACAAATGACATCTTTAGACGGCGTGCGTTTACCTGGACAACGAAGACACACTAATAGGCAAGACAAAGGTCCAAGACAAATTAATTCAGAGCTAATAGAAAAGATAAAGAGTCTAATCTAATCCATTTATGGATAATATTAAATTAGATTTTCAAAAACATATTGATGCAGGAAGATGTAATGGAGCTGAATGGATAATAAATCATAAAAATAATATTTATCATGAAGTAATTGGTTACAAAGATTTGGAATTAAAAAATAAGCTCAATAAAAATTCATATTATAGAATATGGTCAATGACAAAGCCAATTATTGGTTTTGCAGCAATGCAATTAATTGAAAAAAATTTCTTATCTCTTGATGATACTATAGATAAACATTTATCTGATTTTAAAAATTTAAAAAAACTTAGTAGTATTGAGAGTAAATTAAAAAATACAACTTCTCTAGAAGATAAACCTACTGTTAGACAACTTTTACAACATACAGCAGGCTTTACATATAACAGTTGTGATAATTTTTTAGCTCAAGAATATGAGGATAGACATTTATTTCATTCTGCATCTTCAAGTTTGGAGGAAGAGATTAGTAAGATTTCTGAATTACCTCTGTTATATGAACCTGGTTCAAAATGGCATTATTCTATATCTATTGATGTTTTAGCGAGAATTATAGAAGTTGTAACAAAAGATAAAATTTTTGATGTTTTAAACGAAAATATTTTTTTACCTTTAGAAATGAATAATACAAATTTTTATATTGATGAAAATAGTAATAGTAAGTTAGTTGAAACATTTGAATATAACAGCGAAAAATTAAAACTAACAAATTTAAATTACAATAAAAGAAAGTTAATATTATACGGCTATCCAACAAATAATAAAAATTATTCCAGAGGAGGCCATGGTTTGTTTTCTACAGCTGAAGATTATGAAAAATTTGCTACAATGCTTATCAATGGTAAAAATAAAAATGGAAAAGAGCTTATTAATTCTCAAAGTTTAGAATTAATGCGAAATAATTCTTTAAATAAAGAGTTATTTCCAATTGAAATCACATCAATTAATACAAATAAAGATGAAGATTATGAAAATGATCTAGATGGATATGGTTGGGGTTTAGGATTTAGAGTTTTAATGAATAATACCTCTCAAAATAAGTTTGGTCCAGTTGGAGAATTTGGATGGTCAGGCTATGCCGCTACTTATTTTTTGGCAGATCCAAAAAATAATTTGTCAGCTGTTTTAATGATGCAAATTTTAGATGCAGATAAGAATATTAAAAAAGATTTTTACAATAATATCTTTAAAAATCTTTAATGAACATGAAATCAAATCCCTATACCTATGGAATAATTTTAACTCTTTTAACTTATTTATCTTTTGGTATTTTAGATACAATTCAAAAAACAGCAGTTCAATATCACTCTGTTTTTGTATTATTATTTGTAAAATTTACTTTCTGTTTTATTTTTTCTTTTTTTATTGCAAAAAAAAATAAAGTTAAAAAATTTTATCTTTCAAATAATTACAAGATACAAATAACCAGATGTATTTTATCTGTATGTGAATCTTGTTTTTTTGTATTGTCTTTTAGGCACTTAGCTCTGGCAGATGCTCACACAATAGGATCTTTAGCCCCTGTTCTAGTTTTATTTTTTTCGTATTTTATTTTAAAAGAGAAAATAAATGTAGCCACTTGGTTAGCAATTTGTGTAAGTTTTTGTGGAGTTATTCTAATTATGCGACCTGGATTAACTATATTTAATCCATATCTAATTATCCCATTATGTGCTGCTTTTTTCTATTCACTATTTCAAATAGCAACAAGATTAAATGCTAAGTATGATGATAATGAAACTATGTTATTCTACAATGGCCTTATAGGTGCTATCATTACATTTGTACTATCACTTTTTTTCTGGCAACCTCTACATTCATTTTCTTTTATCTTTTTTATTTTTTTGGGTATCTTTTTTTGTACTGGTTTATTTTTACAAATTAAAGCATTGAGTATAACGCCAGCAAGTATTTTAGCACCTTATAATTATACTATAATTATTTGGGGAATAATTTTTGGCTTATTAGTGTATGGAGAAATCCCAGATATATTTACAATAATAGGAGCAATCATTATTGTTTCATCAGGAATATTTATATTTAGATATTCTTACAGGTAGTTTTAATTTCTTTGTATCAATTAAAAAATTAATGTTATAAATTTACTCTATGTTTATTGGAATTGATCTTGGAACTTCATCAATCAAAATGATTTTAATAGATCAAAATCAAAGCATCCTTGCATCTGCTAATTCAAGTCTTACTGTACAATCCCCTAAAGATGGTTTTAGTGAACAAAATCCACAAGAATGGATTGACTCAACAATGGAATGCTTGGAGGCTTTAAAAACAAAAAAACCAAAAGAATTTTCACAAACTATTTCAATAGGAATATCAGGTCATATGCATGGAGCAACGTTAATAGATAAGGATGGAAATGTTATTAGACCATGTATTCTTTGGAACGATACAAGATCATATCAAGAGTGTGAAGAATTTGAAAAACAAAATTTTGATGTACGATCAATCTCAGGAAATATTACTATGCCTGGTTTTACTGCACCAAAAATAAATTGGATAAAAAATAATGAAATAGATAATTTCAAAAAAATTTTTAAAGTTTTACTCCCTAAAGATTATTTACGATTTGTTCTTACTGGTGAATTTTTTTCTGAAATGTCAGATGCATCTGGAACATTATGGCTAGATATCCAAAAAAGAAAATGGTCCAATCAGCTTTTATCTTGCTCATTTTTAGAAGAAAAACACATGCCAGATCTAGTGGAAGGTAATGAGCAGACAGGATTTTTAAAAAAAGATTTAAAAGAGAAATTTAATTTTAATAATAATGTTAAAGTTGTGGGTGGAGCAGGGGATAATGCTGCTGCAGCAACTGGTATGGGTATAACAAATAAAAATCAATCATTTATATCTCTTGGTACTTCAGGCGTTTTTTTTACCCCCACTGAAAATTTTTTAAGTAATACTGGTGATGCAGTACATTCTTTTTGTCATTGTTTACCAAATAAATGGCACCTTATGTCTGTTATGTTAAGTGCAAGTAATTGTTTAGATTGGATTTGCGCTATTACTAATACTTCAATTGCTGATACACTTAATAATGTAGAGCAATTTTATAATGATAAAAATTCTATAAAAAATTCATCATATTTTTTACCTTATTTGTCTGGAGAAAGGACTCCACATAATGATCCGCATATTAGAGGTTCACTCCATTCTATAAAAACAACTACAAATGCAACAGATTTACAGTATGCAGTAATTGAAGGTGTCAGTTTTGGAATATTAGATGGAGTAAATTCTATTTTGAAAGTTAATAATAACTTTGATAAAATATTTATGGTTGGAGGTGGTTCAAAAAGCTCATTTTGGATTGAATTGCTTGCAGCACTTTTAAATAGAAAGTTAAGTGTTTGTGATCAAAGCGAATTTGGTGCCGCACTTGGCGTTGCAAGATTAGCTATGTATCAGGATGCTACTATTGATAATAAAGAAAATATTATTAGTGAAATAAAAATAAGTAAAACTTATGAACCTAATGAAGATAACATTGATCTTTTATTACAAAGGTATTCAATTTGGAAAGATTTATATAACAGTAATAATAAAATTGCTAAAAATTTTAATTTTTAGTAAATCTATCTTAAAAAAAATTATTCTTTAAAAAGAAAAATATTTGCCTTTATCTTTATTTTATCTTTCAGGATTGTTGTATTTTTCCAATTACCAGTGCCTATTTTAAAGTCATTTCTAGAAAAAGATATTTCACTTTTTACCTGAACCAACTCACTGGCCAATTTTATTACTTCAATATTAATAGGAATATTTTGACTTTTTCCTTTTATTGTTAATTCACCCATTAAATTAATTTTATTGTCTTCATAATTAAATTTAAAATTATTTGTATCAATAAGACCTAAAGGATATTTTTTAGCATCAAAAAAAACTTCACTAAGAACTAAATCTTTATATCGTTTATAATTTATATCTAAACTATCAATTCTGACATTTATAAGAGCTTTATTATTATTTTGATTGGACAAATCTAAGGAAACAAAACCATCAAATTCATTAAATTTACCGATAACATTTTTCGTTAACAAAACTGGAACTTCAAATTCTATACTAGAAATATTTTTATCAATAGTCCATAAATCATTAGCTGCACTCTGCTTACAATACAGAAATATAAAAAATAAACTAAATATAACTTTCAATATATTTCCTTGCTAGTTCATCAGCTTTCTCATTAAATTCGAAACCAGCGTGTCCTTTGACCCATTTCCATGTTACATTATGTTTATTAATTAGATTATCTAATTGCATCCACAATTCTTTATTTTTCACTATTTTTTTTGTTGAAGTTTTCCATCCATTTTTTTTCCAATTTGTAATCCATGATTCAATACCATCCTTTACATATTTGCTATCGGTATAAATGATTAATTCTTTTTTTATCTCAAAATATTCCAGTGCTTTTATTGCTGCTGTAAGTTCCATTTTATTATTAGTTGTGTGTTGATCACCACCATTTAATAAAATTTCTTTATTATTATCTAATATCACGACACCCCATCCACCTATACCAGGATTCCCAGAACATGCGCCATCTGTATAAATATTAATCATTATTCAAAAATATCATTTTGTTGATGCCATCTTAAAATATTCAAATATTCAAATGGATCTTTTTTAACAACTACTGCATCAGGCGGATGAAAAATATAATCGTGCACTCTCGTACATAATATTCTAACAGCAGCAGCTCTTAATAAAATATTTAATGATTTCTTTTCAATATCACTTAATTCTCTCAACTTTTGATATTCCCCAAGAATTATTAAGCAGTTCTCTTTGTTAAAGTATTGTCCATTTTCACTAAAACACCAATCATTAATAACTATAGCTAAATCGTAAATATAAAAATAATAACATGCAAAATAGAAATCTATTACTCCAGAAATCTTTTCATCTTTAAAAAAAATATTATCTCTAAACAAATCACCATGTATGACACCACAAGGAATATTTGTTGGCCAATAATTTTCTAAATAGTCTAATTCATTTTTTAACAAATACATTGTTTCATTAAACTTTTCGTATTTATTATTAAGGCACTTTTTGTAAATTTCTTTCCAATCCTGTAGATCTAAACTATTAGGTCTTTTTTCATCAAAATTTATGGTAAGATTGTGTAAATCAGCAACCATTTTTCCAATCTCTCTACACAATTCAGAGTTAGGTTCTTCAACACTTTTACCTTCTAGAAAAGATATTATTACAGCTGTTTTATTTTTTAATCTTTTTAAAATTTTTCCATTTTTATCTGAGATAGCTTTTGGACATTTAAAATTATTTTTATTTAAAAAGTTTTTTAAATTTATAAAAAAAGGTAATTCTTGCTCAGTTACTCTTTTTTCAAAAATTGTTAAAATATATGGTTGATTATTACAAAAAATTTTAAAATTTGAGTTCTCTATCCCATCTACAATTTCTTCAAAGCTGTCTAAATTTCCAATTGAGTATTCAGAAATAAAGTTTTCAATATCTTCTTTAAGTAATTTAGTAAAGACTGCCATCTTCTATACGATTAGTTTTTGTGGCACTTTAAAAAACACATCTTCTTTTTGGTAAGATCCTTCATTTATATGTATTTCAAAATTTCTTTTCAAATTATCAAGAAGTTTTTTAACAAGTACTTCAGGCGATGATGCACTTGCTGTTATTCCTATATTTTCAGATTCTTGAAATATATTTAAATTTAAGGAATCTACATCTTCTACTAAAATAGCTTTTTTTGATCCATAATTTTTTGCTACTTCAACTAATCTTAGGGAATTTGATGAGTTACTTGCACCAATTACTAAAAAATAATCACATTGATTCGCTATCTTTTTAACCGCTTCTTGTCTATTTGTCGTAGCATAACAAATATCATTTTTTTTTGGTTCTATGACATTACTAAAATGTAATTTTATCTCTTTTATTATATCTTTTGTATCATCTACTGATAGCGTTGTCTGAGTAACATATGCAATCTCATCATTTTGGTTTAAAGGCAATTTTTTTACATCTTCAACTTTTTCTACTAAATGAATTTTTTTATCTGTTTGACCCATAGTTCCAATAACTTCAGGATGATTTCTATGACCAATTAAAATTACTGGCAGATTTTTTTTATCAAAATTTTCAACTTCTTTATGGATTTTGCTAACAAGCGGACATGTTGCATCATAATATACTAAATTTAAACTTAATGCTTCCTCTGGGACTGCTTTTGGAACACCATGAGCAGAAAAGATAACTGGCCTACTTCTATCTTCAATCTCATTTAATTCTTCTACAAAAATAGCTCCCTGTGATTTGAGATTTTCAACAACAAATTTATTATGCACTATTTCATGACGAACGTATACGGGCGCTCCATATTTTTTTAGAGCACCCTTTACCATTTCTATAGCCCTATCTACACCTGCACAAAATCCCCTAGGTCCTGCAAGAAATATATTAAGTTTTTTTGTCATCCAAATTTGTTACCATTAATTTTGGTTACTTAATAATACTATAGATTTTGAAAATCTTTTAATATTAAATTATTAATATTGTAAGTAGATTTTGGAACAACTAAATCTACTACTAGTTCTTTAGAACAGAGTTAAATTCGGTAATTGACTCTTCAATTAAAGCAGATTTTTTATCCTTACTGAGATTTAGAAGTAGAATATTTCTAGTAGCCTCTATTGCAACACTTGAAATATAACTTTTGATAGAATTATTAGTATCTCGAACTAATTGTTCAATTTTATTTTCTGCCAATATTTTTCTTTTTTCAATTTGATCATTTAATTTAGTGGTGGATATATCTTTCAATTCAGCAATTCTTTTCTCAGATTCTAACTTTAGATTTTGAATTTCTTTCTCAACTTTAGATTCTCTCTCCTTAAGTTCATCCAAAGCTTTTTGAGCCTCGTTTTTTAAATTCTCAACTTCATCTATTTTATTTTTTATATCTTTTATTTGTGCATCTAAATTAGATGTAAGAATTTTTCGTACTGGATTAAAAATAGCTGCAATAAATAATATAAAAGATACAGTTACCCAAAATTGAGGATCAGAAAACATTAGTTAAAATTACCTTTATGTGTTTCAATAACTTTATTAAGTTCATTATCTGACAATTCTATATCTGTAATTTTTCCAACAGTAAGTTTTGTAATATTAACTATTTCATTATTAATATTTTTCATTTGATCATCTTTACTTTTTAAAATTTCTTTTTCTGCATCAGAAACTTTTTTTTCTAAATCTTTATCAAGTGAAGAAAGTTGAGAAGAAACATTTTCTTGTAAAGCATTGATTGTTTCTTTAATTTTCTCATCTGTTTCTAGTTTAGCCTTATTGATCTGATCATTGATTTTTTTTTCAATTTCCATTGCCTGTTCTTGAAGCTCTTTTGCTGAAGATAAATTTTCATCTATTTTATTTTGTCTTTTTTCTAAAACTGTAGCTATTCTTGGAAGTGATACCCTCCATAAAAATACAAATAGAAAAGTAAAAAATACAGCTAACCAAAAGAGCTGTGAAACAAAAAACTCTGGATTTAATTGAGGCATTAATTAATTATTAAGTTCTATCCAAACAAAATAACTAACGCAATAACTAGTGCGAAAAGTGCAATCGCTTCAACTAATGCGAAACCTAACATTGTCATTGTAAAAACTTCACCTCTTGCTGCTGGATTTCTTCCAACTGCTTGGATAAAAGATGAGAAAATATTCCCAATTCCAATACCTGATCCAATAACACCGATAACGGCTAAACCCGCTCCGATTACTTTTGCTGCTTCAATTTCCATAAGTCCTCCTATTTTAAATTAATGTAAATGATAAGCATCGTTAATATATAAACACGTCAGTATTGCAAACACATATGCTTGCAAAAAAGCAATTAAAATTTCTAATCCTGTTAAAGCTACAATGAAAGCTAAAGGAAAAACTCCTGTAAAAAATGGCATGGAAACAACAAATCCTGCAAACACTTTTAGTAGTGTGTGACCAGCCAGCATGTTTGCAAATAATCTAACTGATAAACTTATAGGTCTTGATAAATAAGAAATTACCTCAATGGGAATAAGCAGTGGATGCATGTAAAACGGTACACCTGGTATATAGAAGAAAGTAAAAAATTTAATACCATGGTTAATAAATCCAAGAATAGTTACGCCAATAAATACAACTGCTGCTAATGCAAATGTAACAATGATGTGACTCGTGAAAGTAAATTGATATGGTATCATTCCAACCATATTTCCAATTAGTACAAACATGAATAAAGAGAAAACAAATGGGAAATATCTTTTTCCATTATCTCCAACTGTATCAGAGAGTAGCTGAGCAATAAAATTATACATAAGCTCTGAGATAAGCTGCATCCTAGAAGGGATAATTGATCTTGTGTTCACTGTTAAGGTTAAAAATAGAGTAATCACTAAAACAGTAATTAGCATTGCAAAAGATGAGTTTGTGAAAGAAATGTTATAACCTCCAAGTTCAATATTAGATATTGGATCTATTTCGAACTGTTTTAGAGGACTATCTTTTGCGGCCATAATTGATATTGAATATTAAAATTACCTTTGCTTTTCAATGCGACGCATTACACGATAAACGTTCAAAAATCCAGCTAATGCGCCAAATATGAAGAAAATAATTAAGCCTATTGGTTTAGTATTAAAGTAATTATCCACAATAAGCCCAATTCCAACTCCAACAACTAGTGCAGCTATAATTTCTGTACTAATTTTAAAACCAAATCCTGCACCACTTTCTTTTTTTTTAATATTAGGTTCTTTATTTTGATTATCTAAATCATCAATTTTTTTACCTAATTCTTCTAAATTTTTATTTTTATAATTCATTTGTAGCGTCTTGCTCTTTTATCTCAATTGCTTTTTCAAGATCAACGGAAACTAATTGTGATACACCTTTCTCAGGCATAGTAACACCAAATAATCTATTTACTCTCGCCATTGTCATTCTATGGTGAGTTATTACTAAGAATTTTGTTGAAGAAGTTTTAGCTATTTCCTCCACTAATGAACAAAATCTATCAACATTAGTATCATCTAATGGAGCGTCAACCTCATCAAGTACACAAATTGGAGCTGGGTTTGATAAAAATACAGCAAATAATAATGATAAGGCTGTAAGAGCTTGCTCACCTCCAGAAAGTAAATTTAGATTTTGTAATTTTTTTCCAGGAGGACTAGCAAATATTTCTAAACCAGCTTGAAGAGGATCTGACTCATCTGTAAACTTTAGATAAGCCTTTCCACCACCAAACAACCTGGTAAATAACTTTTGAAAATTTTCATTTACTATTCCATATGCAGCAAGTAAGCGTTGTCTACCTTCTGTATTAAGTGAATCAATTGCTTCCCTTAGTTTTGCAATCGCACTTAAAAGGTCGCTTTGATCTTTCTTTATCGTATTGACTTTTTCTTCTAAATCTTTTGACTCTTGTTCTGCGAGAAGATTAACACCACCTAAACGTTCTTGTTCTCCAATTAGTCTCTCTAGCTTTTTTTCTAAATAATCAGTCTCGCCTAAAACTTTATTTGGATTGATTTCTCCAATATTGTAAAGTTCTTCTAGATCTACACTCAATCTTTCTTTTACTTGAGTAGATAATAATTTAATTGCTTCATTAATTGTATTAATTTGACCTTCAGTTCTGATTCTCTCTTCTCGTAGTTCATTTAATTTAATTTCTTCTAATTTTAATTTCTTATTGATCTCATTAGAATTTTGTTCAGTTTGACGAAGCTGCTCAGCTATTTGTTCATAAGAACTTTTATTTTCATCAATCAACTTTTGTATTTTTAATTTTTCACTTGATACATCTTCAGGAACGGATTGGAGATTTGATAATTCACCAATTAATGAACTTTGCCTTGAATTTAACTCTTCTATTCTTTGATTTGCTTTTGAAGAAATATCATTCCATTGTTTTTCTTCAGCACTTAATTGCTTTATTCGTCTATTTTTTAATTGCTCCAATATGGCTTTAGTAGAATTATTTTGTTTACCTCTGGATACATAGCCATCCCATCTCCAAATTTCTCCTAGTTTGCTGACTAATATTTGTCCTGGCTTTAAGGTTTTTTGAATTTCTAAAATATTTTCCTTATTTTCTATTAATCCAACAAATTCTAATTTCTTTTTCAAATTATCTGGTGCTTTGATTAGAGAAGAAAATTTTGTAATTTCTGAGTTAAAGGAAGAATCTTCCACATCTAATTTTCTCCAAAAAATGCTTTGTTCTTCATCAATAGATGCAATTAATTCATCTGAAAAAACTGCAGCAATTGCTTGTTCAAGACCATCTTCAAAATCTAGATAATCAATTATTGGGTTATTATTTTTTTTATTAGAAACATTTTCATTATTTTGATCATCATCATTTTGAATAAAAAGATCACCTTGTTGTTTTAAAAGTATTGATTTTTCTTCTTGTACTCTTTCAAGATTTTGTTTTGCATCTTCATATAAAAATTTTTCTCTATCAATATCATTTTTAATTTGCTCTATACGGACTTTTGTTTCGTCTACTGCAATATTTGCTCTTTCAATTTCTTTTTCTTGATTTTCTAAACTAATTGAATATTTTTGTAGTTCAGCTGCAACCTTACTTTCTTGGAGTCTAAGGTTTGGAAGACTTTCTTGAACTTTTTCAAATTCGATATTTATTTTTGCTACAACCTGTGTTTGATCATTTACTACATTTGTTTCAGATTGAATTTTTTCATTAGCATTTTTTAATTTATCTTTTTCATCAATCCATTTCTTATAAAATAATCTTGCTCTTGCTTTAGTAATATCTTTTTGGATGTACTTATATCTTTCGGCTTGTTTAGATTGTTTCTTTAATATTGTTAATTGTTCATCTTGTGCTTTTAATACGTCCTTAACACGCTCTAAATTATTTTCAGTCGCATTTAATCGCAATTCAGCTTCATGTCGCCTTGAATGCAGACCTGTAATTCCCGCAGCTTCTTCAAGTAATGTTCTTCTTTGCTCTGGCTTAGCAGCGATAATAGCACCAACTCTACCTTGACTAACCATCGATGTTGAACGAGCACCTGTTGCTGCATCAGCAAATAGCAATTGCACATCCTTTAAACGCACCTCCTTGCCATTAACTCTATATTCTGAGCCTTCACCTCGCCAAATTCTTCTAGTGACTTCAATAGTATCATTTTCATTGAAAATACTTGGTGCTTTTCTTGCTTTATTATCTAAATCTATAGTAACCTCGGCAATATCCCATGCTGGTCTATCATCTGTTCCATTAAAGATAACATCGTCTAATTCACTTCCTCTCATTTGTTTTGGAGAAAGTTCACCCATAACAAACCTAAAAGCCTCTACAAGATTAGATTTACCACATCCGTTTGGACCAACAATACCTGTTAAGCCATTTTCAATCAAAATTTCTGTGGGTTCAACAAAAGACTTAAAGCCTTTGACTTTAAGGGTCCTAAAATTAATCATCAACTATTGTGATAATATTTTATCGATGATTTGTCTAAACTCTTTTATGTTTTTATTCCCGGAATATAAAACTCCATTAACAATGAATGACGGAGTGGAGCCTATTTTATATTCTCTTTGCGCTTCCATTACACCCTCAAGTAATTGATTCTCTAAATCCACATTACTTAAACATGCATCAAAATCTTCTTGTTGCATACCGCCACTTTGCATTATTTTGTATAACTCGGACTTTGTTTTTGAATGATCTCTATTAACCCAATTATTTTGGAGTTTATAAAGGCCATTCATGTAATCATATCTTACATCTTCTGGGACACATCTTAAAATCATACTTCCAGCAAGAGCCGGATAATTAAAGGGAAAATCACGAAAAATAAACTTAACTTTACCAGTATCAATAAACTCTTTTTTTAATTCTTCTAGGGTATCATTATGAAAATCTGCACAGTGACTACAAGACATTGAAGCATATTCTATAATTGTGATTGGGGCATTTTCTTCCCCAATATAAAAATCATTATCTTTAACATCTAGTATTGAGTTTTCAGCTGCTTTGGCAGTAATAAAAAGTAGTGATAGTATAATAGAAATAAATAAAATTTTAATTTTCATTATTTGTCCTCAGTTGTAATTTTATTACCTAAATTTAATAGCGATTTTTTTAAATCAGAATTTTGAAATTCTTTAATGTTTTGCTTAACAAATTCTATGTCATCTTTATCTATTTGTTTTTTCTTACTTTGTTTCATATGAATATACTTAGGTATGTAATTTTGATGAATTCTCAAGTCTATTATAGCTTTATAGCCAAAATAAGTATTAATTTTTTCAATTATAGTGTCCTTAAAGTGTTGAAATTCAATGGCTGCAGCTGGAGCAACACTCACATTTAGATAATTTTTATATACTGTCTCACCTACATCGTTCTCAAAATCACGCACCCTTGAAACATTTAAAGGCTCTGAATATTCTTTAAAATAACTACCAGCAATTTCAGGCCATTTGGAGTTAATTATAAATTCTGTACGATTATATTTAGAGGAAAATTTTCGATTAACCTTCCTTAGAGTATCGCCTATAGATTGTGGAACAAATGTTCTTTTTTGCTTTATATTTTTTTTGTCCATATGCATAAATAATTTATAGTACCTAAATATGAAAGCAATATGTTTAAACACGAAACACAAGTAATAAATTTTTTGCTTCAATGGTATTCCGTGAATGCCAGAAATTTACCGTGGCGGAAGAAAAATACTCTAAATTTACCTGATCCATACTTTGTGTTTGTAAGTGAATATATGCTCCAACAAACAACAGTAAATACCGTAAAAAATAAATTTAATGATTTTATTTTAAAATGGCCTTCACTAAATAAATTAGCGCAAACTTCAGAACCAAATATTTTAAAGTTCTGGTCAGGCCTTGGTTATTATTCAAGAGCAAGAAATTTATTAAAGTCTGCAAAAATAATTCATAAAAATTTTAAAAATAATATACCAAAAACTTATGATGAACTCATCCAACTTCCTGGCATTGGAGATTACACAGCAAAAGCAATTCTTGGAATAGGATATAATCAATCAGTTATGCCACTTGATGCTAATATTGAGAGAATTTTGGTTAGGTTATATGCTATCGATAAACCAATTAATAAAGTCAAAAATAAACTTAAAGATTTAGGAAAAAAATTCATCTCAGATAAATATTCTTCAAATTTAATTCAGTCTTTTATGGATTACGGATCAGAGATCTGTCTTCCAAGAAACCCCAAATGTAATATTTGTGGAATTAATAAATTTTGCCAATCATATAAAAAAAATTTACAGCAAAAAATTCCTTTAAAACTAAAAAAGAAAACTACTAAACCTATAAAGTATACAAGAGCTTATGTAATTGTGAATGAAAAAAATGAAATCCTTGTGCGAAGTAGACCAAATAAAGGAATGTTGGCTTCCATGCTTGAAGTACCAAATGATGTCTGGGTTAAAAATAAGAAATTATTAACCACTGATCAAGATATACAAAAAATAAAAACAAAATTACAATCTAAAGGCTCATTTGAATATTCATTTAGTCATTTTGATTTAGAGACAGAAATTTTTTATGGCAATGTTAAAAAAGCAAAATTATCAAAAAGTAATTGGATAAAGAAATCTTCTTATTCTAGCTCTAGAATGCCAACCGTGATGAAAAAAATAGTAGATATAGCAGTATAATTTATGCAAAGAATTTTTTTGCGTTCATAAAAATTTTATATCCATCCCCAAATTTTTTTAAGGTTTTACTTTGCCAATTGGGAATATGATAATGATAAAATGCTCTTTCAGGATGAGGCATCATTGCAAGAACATTACCATTTTGATTTGTTAACGCAGCAATATCATCTTTAGATCCATTCGGATTAAAAGGAAATTGACCTTTTGCTAATTTTTTATGATGATCAATGTATTGCAAACCAATAAGGTTATTAGCTTTAATACTTTTTAATATATTAATAGGTATCATAAATTGCCCTTCTTGATGGGCAACAGGCAAGTTCAGCGTACTAATATTTTCTAGCCATGGTGATTTATTATTACTTACTTTTACATCAACCCATCGACACTCATAGCTACCAGATTTATTTTCAATCAATGCTACTTCTGGATCTTTTTTATTTAGACTTGGTACTAATCCAAGATTAATTAATATTTGGCATCCATTACAAATACCTATGATTAATTTATCTTTTAATGAAAAATCTGTTAACTGATCATACAAATTGGTCATAATTTTTTTCGCCATTGCATTTCCTGAACCTGTATCATCGCCATAAGAAAAACCACCAGGTATAGCGAATACTTGATAGTTATAAAGTTGTTTAGGATTTTGAATCAGATCATTAATATGAATAATTTTTCCTTTAAATCCTACTACTTCAAATGCATGTAGTGTTTCATTTTCACAATTAATACCATAACCTGACAAAACTAATACGTTCATAACCCTTTAATATTTTGTTTGTATGACTTAGCAAAATCTGAAATTTTACCTCTCATAATTTTTTTGTTATCTTTAAACTCAATTACATCTGAGCCCGTACATTTACCAATAATTGTATAATCAGAAGCTTTAAATATTTTTTTAAAATTGGCTAACTTATTTTTTTTCATGGAAACAAGAATTCTGCTTTGTGTTTCAGAAAATAAAAATTGGTCAACTGAGATTTTATTTTTAAGTTTTAAATCAATGGTAAAACCTTTCTTTGAAGCAATTGCCATCTTTGTAACTGCAATTCCAAGTCCACCCAAATCTATTCCAATTGCAGAATTTATAATTCCGAGTTTGTTAGCTTTTTCAAAATTTCTATATGTGCGAAGTGCATCCTTGCTATTTACAACTGGATTTTTTGATTTTTCATAACCTATAATTTTGGAATAAACACTATCCTGTAATTCATTACGGGTAGCTCCTAAAACTAAAAGTATATCACCATCATCTGGTGTTATTTTTGTTAAGTGTGAAATTTTATCTACCACTCCAATAGAAGAAATAAGCAATGTTGGAGGTATTGAAATTTTTACTGATTTTCCAGTTTTATCAAAACCTTTAAAATCATTAAACATACTATCTTTTCCTGAAATAAAAGGTGTTTGGTACGCAACTGCATAATCATAACAAGCTTTTGCTGCTTCTTTCAATTGATATAAGCGATCAGGTTCATCGGAGCTGCACCAACAAAAGTTATCAAGAATTGCAATTTTTTTTGAGTTGGCACCACTTACAATTAAATTTTTATATGCTGTATCGATAGAGCACCCAGCCATATCATAAGGATTTGTTTCGGCGTACTGAGGATAAGCAGCTTGAGAAAGAGCTATTGATTTTTCATCATCAAATAGAGGTTTAATAGCAGTAGCATTTCCAAAAACTCTGCCTTCGCCTTGTAATGGTTTTATAATGGAGGTTGCTTGTACTTCGTGATCATATTGCGTGGCTATAAATTCTTTTGATACAATATTTGGACTAGAGAGAAGTTTATGTAATTTATCTATTAAGGAACTTTTTTTAATTATTTTTTTCTTCTCTTTTTTAATTTTTGGAAAAGATGTTTTTAAATTTAATTTAGGATAACCTTCATGAAGAAATTCCATATCTAAATTGAGAATTTCAGTTTTATTATATTTTACTATAGCTTTTTCTTTTTTAATAAACTTACCAATTATTGTTGCTTCTACACCTCTTACATTAAATCTCTTTATAACTTTTTTTACATTCTTCGGAGGTACTGCTAGTGTCATTCTTTCTTGTGATTCAGAAACCCAAATCTCCCAAGGATATAAACCATTATATTTGAGGGGAACTTTTTCAAGATTAACTATAAAACCACCACTCTCTTTTGCCATTTCTCCAATTGATGATGATAATCCTCCAGCCCCATTATCTGTTATGCTCGAGTAAAGATTTTCATCACGCAATTCTCTAATGATGACATCAGACATTTTCTTTTGTGTTATTGGATCACCAATTTGTACGGCAGAAACTGGACTATTAGGATCTAACTCTTCCGATGAAAATGTTGCACCGTGAATACCATCTTTTCCTACTCTGCCTCCAGCCATTAGTATGATATCTCCTGGATTAGCTTTCTTCTTATGTGATAATTTTCCTTTTATTTTTTTTGGAATAATCCCAACTGTTCCACAAAACACAAGAGGCTTTCCTGCAAACCGATCATCAAAATACACATTACCTTGTGGAGTAGGAATACCCGAACAATTTCCTCCAACTCTAACACCACTTATAATGCCCTTCGCAATAAAATTTGCTGGAAGCATTGGATCCTTATTTTTTTGACGATACAATTGATATTTCTTATTCGGGTCTGCTAAATAATATGCATACGTATTCGCTATAGGTTTTGCTCCTTTCCCAAATCCAAGACAATCCCTATTAACACCAACAATTCCAGTGATGGCACCGCCAAATGGATCTAAGGCTGAAGGCGTATTATGTGTTTCAACTTTATGACAAATAATCCAATCTTTATTGAATTCTATTCCACCGGCATTATCCGTAAAAAGAGAAACACAAAAATTATCTTTTCTTAATTGAATAATTTTTTCAGTTGCGCCTTTAATGTATTTTTTAAATATACCTTCGTGAATATCATCAATCTTAGCTGAAAATATTTTGTGTTTACAATGCTCGGACCACGTCTGTGCTAATGTTTCAATTTCTACATCTGTTGGTTTACGTTTTATAGTGGAAAAATAATTTCTTATGGCTTTTAGAGATTCCAGATCTAAGCCAAGTGTTCCCCTTCTAGATTTATCATTTTCTTCAATACCAAGTTTACCAATAAGACTGAGTTGATGATCAGAAATATTTAAATTAATTTCTTTTTTACTATATTTTTTTTTCGGTAATTTTACCTTTTCTATTTTAAATTGATTTTTTTTAAAATTATTTAAATATTTTTTAAATGGATAAATCTTAATTGTTTGAATTAAGGGATTTGCTTCATTTTTAGATATTTTGGTAATATCTTCTTTTCTTCCTTTTATTAAAATAATTTTTGTTGAACCAAGTTCAAAGCTTTTAAAACTACTTTTAAGATTATCTTTGATTATTTCTTTTACAGTTGTAGCAATATTATCAGTTACACCTGGTAAAAATTTTATTTCTACAACCCAGTTAAAATTACTATAACCAGATAAAACCTTATTTACATTTTTTTTTGTTAATATTGTTTGAGAAACGTCATTAGAAATAAGTTTACTAATTTTAGTAAACTTTTGATCATCAAGGTTTGTCGAAAAGAAATATCCATCTATAATTTTGATGGATTTATTATTGTGTTCTTTTTGTAGTGAACTTTCTTTCCCTGTCTTCTCAATGGAGAGAATTTGAATTGTATTTGTCATTATGAGTACGAATCAACTTAATTTACTATATTAATAGTTTACTCGTTAACGATTCGTTTAAAACTAATTAAATATGACAACATATAAAGAAGCAGGTGTTGATATAGAAAATACAGATGCCCTTGTTGAAGATATTTCTGAGCTAAGCAAATCAACAAACAGAAACGGAAATTTTGATAAAATTGGCGGATTTGGTGGTATTTTTGATCTTAAAAATTGTGGATATGAAGATCCTTTATTGGTCTCTGGAACAGATGGTATAGGGACAAAAATATTACTAGGGATTGAAACTGACATTTTAGATGGTTTGGGTCATGATCTCGTTGGTATGTGCCTTAATGATATTCTTTGCCATGGTGCAGAGCCATTATTTTTTTTAGATTACTATGCTTCTTCCAAGATTGATAAAAATTCTTTTTTAAAAATTATGAAAAGCATTACTGAAGCTTGCAAGATAAATAATTGCTCTCTTATTGGTGGTGAAACAGCAGAGATGCCTGGGCTTTATAAAAAAGATGACTTTGATTTTGCCGGATTTTGTGTTGGTGCAGTAGAGAGAAAAAAAATTCTACCTAAAAGAGATGTCATGAAAGAAGATGATCTTCTATATGGGATTAGATCTTCGGGCTTTCATTCAAATGGATATTCTCTCATTCGAAAAGTTTTAAAAGACAAAAATATAGATCTACATAAAGAAACAGAATTTAAATCATCTTATGAAACAAATGCAGCAGCCTTAATGGCTCCAACAAAATTATATTTTCCTTTTTTAAAAAAAATTTTAACAACAAATCTTATCAATGGTATTTCGCATATAACAGGCGGAGGCATTATTGGTAATGCACCAAGAATGCTCTCTGAAAATTTATCAGCAAGGATTGATAAAAAATTTATTTGTGATGAAGAAATTTTCCAATGGTTTCAAAGTTTAGCTAACATTTCAGATGAAGAAATGTTAAAGACCTTTAATTGTGGATTAGGTTTAATAATGACTATTTCAAAAAATAATTACAAAGAATTTGAGCAATTAATAAAAGATGAAAATTTAGATATTTTTGAAATTGGGAAAATAGAAGTTAACAAATCATCAAGGTGCACAATTAGTTGAAAAAATTACAAGTTGCTATTTTCATATCGGGAAGAGGTTCCAATTTAGAATCACTAATACAAACATCATTTAAAAAGCAAAGTTTAGTACAGGTTCAATTAGTCGTATCCAATAACGCCAGAGCAAAAGGTTTAACTATTGCCAAAAAAAATAAAATTCCATTCATACATTTTATTCCAAGAAAAAATTTCGAAAGCAAAGTCATGAAGTATCTAAAAAATATAGATATCATTTGTTTAGCTGGTTTTATGCAAGTTTTAGACTCAAAATTTGTCAGGCAGTGGCGATCGCGATTAATCAATATTCATCCATCTTATCTTCCAGCTTTCAAAGGCTTAAATGCTCAGGATCAGGCCATAAAAGCTAAAGCGAGCTATTCTGGTTGTAGTGTTCATTACGTAAGCGCTAAAATTGACTCTGGAAAGATTATTTTGCAAAAAAAAGTAAAGATTTTGAAGAAAGATAATACCGAATCACTCTCAAAGAAAATATTGATAGAAGAGCATAAGGTTTATCCTAGAGCATTACAAATGGTTGCAAAAACACTTTTAAAAAGACAACAGTAAGATGAAAAATCGATTAAATTTTCTAAAAAAATTCAGGGTAAGGCAATCTCATGTTCCCAGATTTAATGAGGAGTGTGGAGTTTTTGGAATAAGTGGAACCAAGGATGCTGCTGCCTTAACAGCTCTTGGTTTGCATGCGTTGCAACATCGTGGTCAAGAAGGTTGTGGAATTGTAAGTTATGATGGCAACTCCTATCACTCAGAAAGAAAATTTGGATTGGTTGGCGATAATTTTACGAAGAAACACTCATTAGACAAGTTAAAGGGAAAAATTGCGATAGGACACAATCGCTATTCAACAACGGGCGGTGAAACAATAAGGAATATACAACCTTTTTATGCTGACCTTCATGGTGGAGCTATTAGTATTGCTCATAATGGTAATTTAACTAATGCACTACTTTTAAGAGAGCAAATGGTACGTGAAGGTGCAATATTTCAAACAACATCAGATACCGAAACAATTGTTCAGCTTGTAGCTCGTTCAAAAAAGAAAGATATTTTAAATAAAATTATTGATGCTTTAATGCAAATTCAAGGTGGTTATGCTTTATCAATTATTGCTAATGGTACGTTAATTGGTGCAAGAGATCCATTAGGTATTAGACCACTTGTTTTAGGTAAATTTAAAAATGCATTTATCCTTGCCTCTGAAACTTGCGCGCTAGACATTATAGGTGCAAAATTTATCCGTGAAATTGAAAATGGAGAAGTTGTAGTTATAAAAGATAATAAAGTTGAAAGTCGAAGACCTTTTCCAAAAAAACAAATCAAACCATGTGTATTTGAATATATTTATTTTTCGCGGCCAGATAGTATTTTAAAAAATAAAACCGCCTATGAATATAGAAAAAATTTAGGTACATACTTAGCAAAAGAAACCGATATAAAACCTGATGTAGTCGTACCAGTTCCAGACTCAGGTGTTCCTGCTGCGCTTGGTTTTAGTCAAGAGTCTGGTATTCCTTTTGAGTTAGGATTAATACGAAATCATTATGTGGGGAGGACATTTATTGAGCCAACTCAGCAAATTAGAAGTTTAGGTGTAAAGTTAAAACTAAATCCTAACCAAAGTTCTATTAAAAAAAAGAAAGTTGTTTTAATTGACGACTCATTGGTTCGAGGAACAACATCCACTAAGATAATAAAAATGCTTTATGATTTTGGCGCAAAAGAAGTCCATATGCGTATTGCTTCACCTGCAATTAAATATCCTGATTTTTATGGAGTTGATACTCCGACCCAAGAAGAATTATTAGCTGCAAACAAAAATTTAGAGGAAATGTGTAAATATATTGGAGCTAAATCATTAAAATTTTTATCATTAGACGGTTTGTATCAAGCTCTTGGTTATGATGAGAGAGATAATGATAATCCTCAATTTACTGATCATTATTTTACAGGAGAGTATCCAGTCAGACCTTTAGATTACTTGAATGACGAAAGCTTAAAAAAACTTTCATTCTTAAGTCTTGCTTCAAATAATTAATTAATGAATTATTTTTTTTCATGAACGTTCTTGTCATTGGTAATGGTGGAAGAGAGCACGCATTATGTTATGGTATAAAACAATCTCCTAATTGTTCTAATTTATATTGTATTCCTGGAAGTGATAGTATCAGTGAGATTGCTTCTTCAATTATCACAGATGTTGATGATCATGATGCTATTCTTCAATTTTGTCTAGAAAATAAAATTGATCTAGTGGTAATAGGTCCAGAACTACCTTTAACTAAAGGATTATCCAACCTTTTAATGAACAATTCTATTTTAGTCTTTGGCCCTGATCAGATGGGAGCTGAACTAGAAAAATCAAAAAAGTTTACAAAAGATATTTGTAAAAAATTACATATAGCAACAGCTGCTTATGACGTATTTGACAACTATGATGATGCCTTCATTTTTTGTCAAAACCAATCCTATCCTCTTGTTATTAAAGCTGATGGTTTAGCAGCAGGAAAAGGAGTTATTATTTGTCAAACAATGGAAGATGCAAAAGATGCACTGATTAAATGTTTTAAAGATAATTCTTTTGGTGATGCTGGTTCAGTTGTTGTTATTGAAGAATTTTTAGTTGGTGAAGAGGTAAGTTTATTTTCACTTGTTGATAAAAATGGATTTGTATTGCCACTTACAACAGCACAAGATCATAAAAAAATCTTAGAAGGAGAAAAAGGGTTAAATACTGGTGGTATGGGAGCCTACACTCCTGTTCCTTCTATTTCGTCAAATAAAATGAATGAATTATCCAAAACATTTGTTGAACCTATCGTTCAACATCTTGCTGAACAAGGCATCAAGTATCAAGGAATGTTTTATGCAGGATTAATTCTAACAGATAAGGGTCCAAATTTACTCGAAATTAATGTTCGTTTCGGCGATCCGGAAACACAAGCAATTATTCCACTATTAGAAACAGATTTATTAGAACTCCTTCATGCATCAGCGATAGGCACCTTAAATGAAATAAAAAAAATTAAGTGGAAAAATGATTATGCCATGACAGTAGTAATGGCTGCTCATGGTTATCCTGAGGATTATAAAAAATTAACACCAATTAATAATTTGGAAAATCTTAATTTAACAAAAGATGACTATCTATTTCATGCAGGAACAATCCTCAAAGAAAACAAATGGCTCTCTAATGGTGGGCGCGTCTTAAATATCTCTAATACGGGTAAAGATTTAAAAACTATTAGAGAAAATATTCACAATATAATCAATCAAATTAATTGGGATGAGGGATATTATCGAAAAGATATTGGTTGGAGATATATTGATGAGTAATTCTTTTTTAGTTGAAGGAAAAACAAAAATTATTGAGAAAACAAATGATCAAAATATCATTCGAATTGTAACAAAAGATTTTTTAACAGGTGGGGATGCAGCGAAGAAAGAGGAAATTAAAGATATTGGAATACAAAAGACAAAACAAACAAGTAATGTGTTTAGTATGCTCACCAAGGCAGGTATAGCAACATCATTTATTGAACAAGATTCGCCAAATAGTCTTTTAAGTTACAACTGTAATATGCTTCCCTTAGAATTTGTAGTTAGGCGCTATGCATGGGGAAGTTATTTAAGTAGAAACACTCAATTTGCAAAAGATAAAAGTAATCCTCACCAATTTGAAAACTTAGTTTGGGAAATATTTCATAAACAAGCGGTTGTTATCCCTCCACATGTTGAAGAACCTGTTCAAATGGATGAGAGTGAAGCGAGAAGACAATTTTTAAAAGATGGAAAATGGGAAGAGGGTGTATTTACGGATCCTTTAGTAAAAACTGGAGAAGAATGGGAGTTATTTTCTGCCAAACAGCCTATAACAAGCAAAAGCTTGATGAAAACCAAAAAATTATTGTCTGATCAAGAATTAGAAATAGCTATTAATAAAATTATTCTTCCAAGTTTTGAACTTATTGAAGACAAATGGAAAACTATTGAGACAATTGATGGTCCTATACATTTAGTAGATATTAAGTTTGAGCTTGGTTTTAAAGTATCGGATAACTCGTTAGTTTTATCTGATGTTGTTGATAATGATAGTTGGCGAATATGGCCTGGCGGAGATCCAACAAAACAATTAGATAAACAATCTTTTCGTGAAGGAGAAGATTTAGTAGATGTTGCCAATAAATATCAACTGGTAACACAACTAACTGATCAATTTAATTTAAGTTAATAATTTATTTTTCTATAATCGTTAAATGACCCATTTTTCTTTTTTGTTTAATTTCTGTTTTTAAATAATCATAAAAAAATTCGTTATCCTTAAATGTTTTATTTCGATACGGTGATATCTCATCACCAATTAAATTAATCATTTTGGCATTATACAATTTTTTTGTTTCAATCTTTTCTAAGCCGCATACTGCTCGTACATGATTTTCAAATTGACTAATATTATGAGAGTTCATTGTCAGATGCCCAGAATTATGAACACGAGGAGCAATTTCGTTAGCATATAAATTATCATCAGTATCAATAAAAAATTCTACACATAACGTTCCAATGTAATCTAGTTTTTCTACAACGTGTTTTGCCCACTCAATCGATTTTTTTCGTATGTCATCAGAAATATCACTTGGTATTGTTGAATATTTTAAAATTTGTTCTTCATGAACATTCTCAATAGGATCATAGATCTCATAACTATTTTGATCATAACGAGTAATGACGACTGAAATTTCTTTTTTAAGATGAATGAGTTTTTCTAAAATGTATTCTTTTGTAAAATCAATTTCGTCCGTAATATCATCTACAGTATGTAATTTATATTGACCTTTGCCATCGTATCCTAATGTTGTTGTTTTTAACAAACCAGGAAGCAAGCCTACATTTTCACTCACATCCTTTTCATTTTTGACAGTTACATATTTTGTTGTTGTTATATTATTATTATTGAGAAATTTTTTTTCTGTTTCCCGGTGTTGAATGAGTCTATTAATTTCTGGTTTAGGTAAAACTTGTTTCTTTTCATTTATCTTTTTTAATATTGCAAAGGGAATATTTTCAAATTCAAATGTAACAAGATCAACTGCATTAATAAAATTATTTATCGTTGTATCATCATCATACTGACCAAAAATAAATTTAGTCGCAAAGTGTTGTCCAGGCGCATCAGGATCATCACTTAATATGACGGTTTGTATATCTATTTTTTTTGCTGCATCTGCTAAAAGACTTCCTAATTGTCCACCACCGATAATGCCAAGTGTGGGTGTATTCATGACTTATGGTTTTTGTTTAACAGCTTTTGATTGTTTAGTTCGGTAATTTTTTAAATTTTTCTTAATTTCTTTATTCGTAAGAGCAATAATGGAAGCTGCATATAAACCGGCATTCATTGCGCCGTCCTCACCAATTGCCACACTACCAACAGGGATACCTTTTGGCATTTGTACTATAGATAACAAACTATCCAATCCCTTTAATTTACGACTTTCTACTGGTACACCGATAACAGGTATAGTTGTTAATGATGCAATCATTCCTGGTAAATGCGCAGAGCCTCCTGCACCAGCAATAATGACAGAAATATTATTATCTTCCGCTGCTTTGGCAAATTTAAACATTCTCTCTGGTGTACGGTGTGCAGAAACAATTTTGGTTTCAAACTTAACTTTTAGTAATTTTAAAATTTTTTCACAATTTTTCATGGTAGCATAATCAGACTTGCTACCCATCACAATTGCTACCTTATGTTTTGTTGATGCTGACATCATTTTTATTTTATTGTATCAATTCAATGATGATTCGATACATTATTACATAATGACATCGTGGACATTACTTTCGCGGGCTCCTGCTTTTGAAATAAAGACAAATTTACAATTCCCTTGCATTTTTTTTATCGTTTTATGACCAGTGTACCCCATAGAAGATCTTAAGCCACCAACAAGTTGATACGCTACATCTTCTATTTTACCTTTGTATGGAACCATCCCTTCCACACCTTCTGCTACTAATTTTTTTGCATTCTTTGTTTCTTCTTGCGAGTATCGATCAAAAGATCCTTTTTGCATTGCTCCTACAGAACCCATACCTCTGTAAGATTTATATTTTTTACCTTTAATCTTTAATAATTTCCCTGGTGACTCTTCAGTGCCAGCAAATAAAGACCCTATCATACAAGCACTTGCACCACCTGCTATAGCTTTTGCAATATCACCGGATGTTTTTATTCCTCCATCTGCAATTACTGGAATTTTAAATCTTTTGGCAACTTGAAATGTATCCATAACAGCTGAGAGTTGAGGAATACCAACACCAGTTACAACTCTTGTAGTACAAATTGATCCTGGTCCAATACCTACTTTGATAGCATCAACACCAGCACTGATTAAATCTGATGCAGCTTTTTTTGTAGCAATGTTTCCAACTATAAGAGGGGTTTTCTTTAAAACTTTTTTTGCTTTTTCAATAAACTGTAAAGTTGTTTTTGTATGTGCATGAGCTACATCAATAAAGACAATATCAACGCCGACTTTTAATAATTCTAATAGTCGTAAGTAAGCATTATTTTCAACACCGATTGCAGCGCCTACTGCAATTTGTTTGTTAGAATTAATCACAGCATTTTGAAATTTTTTAACGTTAACTTTAAAACTATGAACTTTTTTGACTTCACTTGCTTGTTTATCAATTGGCATATTACGGTGAATAACACCAAGACCACCATGTAGTGCGAGATTGATTGCCATTTTATTCTCTGTAACGGTATCCATAGCAGCAGAGAGTATAGGAATATGTAATTTGACTTTTCCAATGGTAATCGATGTATCTACATCTTTTGGTTTTATCTCCGAATACGCTGGTGAGAGCAGAACATCATCAAAAGTAACGGAATAATTAGTATTTATCTGGTAGGCCATTTCCAACAATATTTATTTTGTTTCGATTTGTAAAATAAATAGTTCAAATAATAATTTTTGAACCCCTACGTCTTAAATTTTATATTCGAAGTTCTGTGTTGTAGGGTTAATCTTAATTAATCTTGCACCATTTCGAATATGATAGTGGGTAGCAACAGGAGTTAAAGGCGAAATGGTAATGATGCTTTCAAACTGCTCTTTTGATTTGATATATTTTTGTAATTCTTTCATAATTTTTTTCCCAGCCCCTTTTTTAAAAGACCATAACGTATAGGCGATTGGAATGGTTGCTTGATCTTCTTCAACACTCATCAAATCCATTTCTTTAATGGTTGCTGGTATTTCATTTGTAAAGGCAAAGCAGGCAATACCCTCAATATCATCCTTATATTTAAGGCCAAAAATTTTTCTTCCTTTAGAAGTTCGAAATTCATTATCAAGTTCTGGTCGTACCGGATCATCAGATGGATTAACACCATCGAGTTCTACTAGCTCGGTTTTTTTGATCCAACTAAAGAAATCAAACTCGTATTTGTATCTGCCAATTTTCATTTAAAGTATGTAATGCTTTATAAGATTTGATTAATAAAGATAGTGAATAATTTGTTACTTTAGTGATTGGATAAATAGTTTATTATCAAATTTTACTAATAAAAATCTAAATTTATAATGTCCTTTAAATCTTCTATCAAAAATATAATTAAACTTTCTATTCCAATATTTTTTGCAAACTTAGCTATTCCTTTAGTTGCTATTGTTGACACAGGACTAATGGGCAATCTTGATAATGCTAGTTACTTGGTTGCTACCAGTATTGCAGCAAGTGTTTTTTCGATGATTTTCTGGAGTTTTGGCTTCCTGCGCATGGGTACGGTCGGCATGGTAGCTCAAGCTTATGGATCAAAAGATTATCAGGAAATTATAAATATATTTTTACGAAATATTTCTTTTGTAATTATTATTTCCTTACTACTTATTATTTTTCAGAGATATATATTTCAAATATCATTATCTATATTTGAACTATCATTAGAAACAAAAAAATATTTTAAAGACTATTTTAATCTTCGTATTTATTCCTCATTTGGAGAGCTTACTATTTTTGTTATTACAGGATTGTTTATTGGTTTACAGAAAACAAAAACATCAAGTATCATTATTGGTTTCTTTTCTATTACAAATATACTCTTTAGCTTATTTTTTGTTTTATATTTAAATTTGAATGTTCAGGGTGTTGCTCTTGGTACTTTAGTCTCTTCTTCTCTGACTACAATTATTTTTTTATTTTATACTTTTTTTGATTTAAATAAGTTTGCTCAGTTAGAATATAATAAACAAAAGATTTTTAACTTTAAAAAAATTAAAAATATTTTTAATATTAATTTTAATATATTTATCCGATCTATTCTTCTTACATTTGCTTTCTTATATTTTACCTATCTTGGCAATTCTATTAGTGAGGAGACGGTTGCTGCAAACACAATATTGCTTAATCTAACGATGCTATCTGCGTTTATTCTTGATGCCTATGCATTTTCAACAGAGGGTATTGTTGGATATTCTATTGGCTCTAAAAATTTACGTTTATTAAAAGACGTTATTAAAAATTCTTTTATTTTAAGTGCTTCTACAGCTTTATTAATATGTGTTATTTTTTTCTTTGGTAATCATTACTTTATTATTGCCATGACTGATTTGTCCGAGATTAGAGATATCTGTTTTTCCTATGCATATTGGATTGTTATTATTCCTTTTATTTCCTCTTTCTGTTTTCAATTTGATGGTATTTTTGTAGGTGCATCCCAAACAACAGAACTGCGAAACGCAATGATAGTATCTGTGGTGATTTATATTGTCGCTTCTTTTTTTTTAATAGCAAGTTTTGGTAATACAGGCTTATGGTTATCACTCTGCATCTTCTTTATTGCCAGAGCTTTGACTTTATTTTCTTATTTAGGTAAAATTTATCAACGCATCACCTAAAAAACTGAGAAAATACCTATATTTTTTTTAAAACATATATAAATAATATCAAAAATTTGGTCTAAATTTTTAAAAGGCGATAAACATTATTATGAGAGTATTTGTAATTATTTTATTCTTTTTTTATTCACTTCATTTATTTGCTGAATTACCGAGTGGAAGTACAACGATATCAGGTGATGTTTCACTTACTACTGATGATCAGACGCTGACAATTCAACAGCAATCAGACCAAGCTATCATAGAATGGAATAGTTTTAACATTGGAGAAAATAATACAGTTACTTTTAATCAACCTTCTGTTAATGCAAGTGCTTTAAATAGAGTTGTCTCTGGAAATCCAACAACGCTTGCTGGTGTACTAAATGCCAATGGTAAAGTTTTTGTGGTGAATGAAAACGGCGTTTACTTTACACCCACGTCGACAATCAATGCGCATTCCTTTGCTGCCTCCACGCTGGCTTTATCCAATGATGATTTTCTCAATAATAGATTTTTATTTAAAGCAGATAATGTAAATAATATTTTTTCTTCTATTATTCATAAAGGTTCAATTACTACTTTGGATGGAGGTTTTACTGCTCTCTTAGGTGGCGCTATTAATAATGAAGGTACGATTAATGCTAATCTTGGTAAAATTGGCATAGGGGCTGGAAAAGAAATTACGTTAGACTTGAGTGGTGATAAATTTTTACAAGTAAGCATTCCATTTAGTGAAGCGATAACATTACTCGATCAAAATGCAGAAGAATTAAATACCATAATCAATCATGCAGGAACATCAACGGCAAATAGAATAGACATTGATGTTGGTGCTGCCAAAAATGTTGTTCAGCGTGCTGTTAACATTCCCGGTAATCTTGTTGCAACTACGGCTTCACAACAAAACGGTGTCATTACTCTTGGTAGTGGAAGTGACATTGTTGTTGCAGGAAACTTAACGGCAAAAGAGGGTGGCAACATTAATGTTGAAGGAGACTTTTTATCTTTTGGAGGAGAAGTTGATGTATCTGGAACAAATGCAGGCGCAATAAATTTAAATAGTTCTGGAGAAATTTCTTTGGGAGGCAATTTAAATGCTTCTTCTACTAGTAATGATGGCGGTGATATAAATATTAAATCTGAGTATAAAATTGTTCAAAGTTACGGCAGTGAAATTAATTCATCAGGAAATACCAATGGTGGTGATATTCTTTTATCCGCACCAAATATTATGTCTTCTGGTTCAGTTTCCGCAAAAGGTAATCAACAAGGTGGATACATTGACTTAGAATCAGAGGGGTATATTCGATTATTATCTTCTAAGATTGATGTTGCAGGCAATACCCAAGGTGGTTTAGTTCGTATTGGTGGAGAGTTTCAAGGCAATAATAATTTAACAAGAACTGCAGAACAACAAAATGTTTTTGTTGATAGATGGGGTGAAAGACGATCGCTCACAAATGCAAAAACAGTTTTAGTCTCGGACGGTTCTAGGATTGATATTTCATCCTCAAATGGAAAAGCCGGTACCGCTATTATTTGGAGTGATCAAGAAACAACCATGCTTGGAAATATTCTTGCAACAGGAACAATAGGTGGTGCGGTTGAAATTTCTTCTAAAGATACCTTACGTCATGTGGGCTTATCAAATGTCAATATATCAGACGGTGGTCATTTATTACTTGATCCAAAAAATATAACTGTAGGAACAGGCGTAACATCACAGAATTGGATCTATCGTGGTTTGATTGGACACGATTACGTAGATACATTACTAGATGGAAATCTAAATGAAGGAAATCTAGAAATAGATGATAATTTTGGATCAGATGTTAGCATTAGTGATGATGCTACTTTAATGGTAGTTGGAGCAAGGCACGGTAAAGGATCTTCAAATCAATCATCATCATCTGGAGAAGTATATTTGTATAAATTTGATGATGGCGATTTTACAAATGCTACACTCATGGGTCGTATAGGAAAAGGATATACCGGAGGTCTTAATATAAATATCAGCACTATAGGTAAAGATGATAAATTTGGACGATCTGTATCTTTTGATAGCACAGGAAAACGACTAGCAATTGGAGCAACGGGTGATGATGGTTATGATGGTGATTATAAAAATGCAGGTGCAGTTTATTTAATTACTTTTAGTGATACATCATACGCAGGTGGTGAACACGTAGGCACAATAGGTGCTGGTTATACTGGTTCTAACGATATAAATTTATTGAGTCAGGGAGATAATAATGCTCCTGTTATTGAGGTATCTGATTTATTTGGAGTAAGTGTAGCTCTAGATGGTGATGCTGATGTTTTGGCAGTCGGTAGTTATGGTGACCATGGTTATTCGGAGGGAGGGTCAGAAAGAGATGACTCTGGTTCAGTTTTTATGATTTCCTTAAATTCAGATTTTAAAGGTGGTGAAGTTAAATCTCGAATTGGTCATGGCTATACATATAATACAGGTTCTGATTGTTATGCAAATAGCACTTGTGCATCATTTTCACAGGATTTTGATACAGAAAGTGAAACCGATTTAAAGTTAAACAGAAGAGATCGTCTTGGTTGGAGTGTAACGTTAAATCATGAAGGATCTTTACTTGCAGCATCAAGGATATTTGATGATGGTAAAGGTAATAATGCAACAAATGCGGGAGCAGTTAATTTATTTAAATTTATGAAAGACGGTAGTGTTGTTTCTGCTGAAACGGGAACAGCTACTTATGTTGGAACAATTGGGTATGGTTACGATTATCTAGATACGAGTGATGATAGTGAACACACAGAAACACTTGGATCACAAGATGTTTTAGGTAAATCAGTGGCGTTTGATAAAGATGCTAATCGTTTAGCTGTTAGCTTTAACGACAAGTTATCTGAGGGTGGTACTACCAAGCCTGGTGGTGTACATTTATATAATTTAACTGATAATTTAGCATCAGCATCTTATGTAGCAACAATAGGTGATGGGTATAGTGGTGGTAAAAATGTTGATTTAAGTGCGTATATGGATGCTAAAGATCTTTTTGGAGATGGTGTAGATTTGAATGAAACGGGCAGTCGTCTTGTAATTTCAGGTATGCTTGCAAGCGGAAATAGTAATACACAATCTAAAAGTGGTGAAGTGATGCTTATTAAATTTGATGATGATGCTTTCAGCAGTGGTGAAATTTATGGAATCGTTGGTAGTGGATATGGTGCTAGTAATTTAGATATTGATGATCAACTAGATAGTAATGACCAATTTGGTAGAGGTATATCTCTCGATCGTGATGGAGATAGAATGGCTGTAACATCAACTTATGATGATGGAAGTGACGACCTCCAAACAAATACTGGAGCAGTATATTTATTTACATTTGCTGATACAAATTTTTCTACCCCAGAATTTAAAGGAAAAATTGGAAAAGGTTATACAGGGTCCAACAATTTAGATATAAATTCTCTAGCAAATAATGAAAGAGCATGGCGAGTAGCTTTAGATGGAGACGGTGACAGATTAGCTTTTTCAGGATATAAAACTACTACAGGAGCAGTAGAAACAGGATCTGTCTATTTAGTAACATTTGGTGATAATTTTAGTACTCCTGAACATGTCGGTACAATTGGAAGAAGTTATCCCTCAGATAACGAACACAATCTATCAATAAGTACTTTAGATGACGGTGATTTATTTACCTCAGTGGCTTTAACTGATGATGGATCAGGTCTTGTTGTTGGCGCTCAAAGAGATGATGGATATGATGATACCGCAACAAATGCAGGTGCAGTTCATTTAATTAGATTTAGTAATACCGATTTTGATAATCCTAATCATGTCGGCACAATAGGATCTGGTTATACAGGAAATAATAATGAAAATATAAGTGCAATTTTAGATAATAATGACAATTTTGCTAGTCATATTGCATTAACAAAGGATGGTAAAATTTTAGCTGTTGGAACGCATAAAGATGATGGTTTTGATGGCAATTATACTGATACAGGTGCAGTGCACCTTTTCACCTTTGGTGATAATTTTAGCACTCCTGACTATGTTGCATCTATAGGAAATAAATATGAGGGTAATGGTGGAAAAGATTACGATACATCAGGAATTTCTGGTTTTAAGGCAGGTCAGGTAGCTATTGATGGTGATGGAAATCGACTAGCAATTGGTCACCATGATACGGATGATGTACATGTATTTGGTTTTCAGGATACATCTTTAAATGGAGCAAGTTTACAATTTACTATAGGACTTGGTCAAACTGGTAGTAATACGCTTAATGCTACGACTCACGGACTAGAAGATGCTGATGAATTTCCAAACAGTATAGCTATGGATGATACAGGAACATTAATGGCTGTAGGAGCAACTAGGGATGATGGACTTGGTAATGATGACGTTGATGGAACAGATGCGGGAGCAGTATATTTATGGTCTGATACAATCATGCAAGGGGCAACATCTTACACAGATTTTGCAAGTGATGATGTGGTTATCAACATAACAGAATTAGAGGAATTTTTAAATAACGGCGTTGAAGTTACCCTTCAAGCAAATACAGATATTACCATTAGTTCTGCTATTACTGTTACAGGAACTGGAAATTTAAATCTTCATGCCGGAAGGGATGTTAATATTAACAGCAATATCAATACAGCAGCAGATCTAGAAATTATTGCAAGTGACACAAATACTAACAATGTTTCTGATAGTGATAGAGATGCTGGAGTAGGAGATGTTGTTGCTAGTTCTGCAAGCTTAACAGCAGATGATTTAACTATAAAACTTTTAGATGGCGGTACATTAACCAATGCTAGTATGGGAAATATAAATCTATCTAATGTCACTGCTACCACAGGTACTCTAATTTCAGATAATTTTTCAATATCAGGGGCTAGCGCTGACGATAAGACATATGATGGAACTACATCAGCTACAGTTAGTGGAGGAACAATATCAGGTTTAAATTTAACAGGTACTGATCTTTCTTTAAATTCCTCTGGTAGTTTTTTAACAGCAGATGTTGAAAATAATAAAGAGGTTCCAATCAATTATCAACTCTCAGGGTTTACTTCAGGTAGTATTACAATTGAAGATTCAAATGGACCTTTAGAAACGGTTCAACTTGCTAACATTCTTAGTGGTTCTAAAACTCCGCCACTTCCAGGAGTAGCACCAGATGAAGAAAAAGAAAAAATTGTTGTTCAAGAAAAAATAAATAAAGATGTTTTCGATGACGTATCTCGAATTGTGTCTTTTATATCTGTTGATGGTGCATCTAATGCAGCACTAATACAAAATGAATTTATTACATCTTTTCCTCAGGTAGACGCGCTTAGTATTCAAAGACTATAAATGCGATATTTTTTATCTTTTATCTTTTTTATTTCTATTTCATTCATGTCATATCCTGGTTTGACAAATACTGGTAATTATATTGTTTATGAAACAGGTTTGGTCGTACCACCTGGAGCAGAAAATATTTCATTTAATTTTGTTGGAATTGAAATTGAAAATGAAATCGAAGACATGATTGAGTTTCGTAAAAATTTATTTAGCTCAAAAATTTTTAAAACAATAACATTAAAAGATTTTTATAATTTACTGATTGCATTAGAGCAATTGTACGTTTTAAATGGATATTTTTTAACGCGTTTTATTGTTCCACCTCAAACGATTGAACAAAATACTAAAATAAAAGCTATTGTTTTTCCTGGTAAAATTGAATCAATTGATTACTCACAATTAGATAAACGTATTTCAAAACCAATAAAGAAATATTTCGATAAACTCGTTGGTATTAAAGGGTTAGAATATCCTGCTATTGAAAAATCAATCATTAAATCACGAGAATTACCAGGTGTTGATTTAGAAACAACAATTAAGGCAGGAGAAGAACCTGGAACATCTTCACTACAACTAAATGCTGAACACGAATTAGTAAGTGGTTATTTTACCTATTCAAATGGATTATCAGAAACAGCAGGAAAAGATCAGTTCACCTCTTACCTAAGTTTTAATAGCCCTTTTGGTTATGGTGAAAATCTTTATGCAGCCTACGTCTTAGATCCTGAAAATGGTGTTAATGTTCCAATTGATGAAACAGAAATTATTAAACGAACAGATTTTCGAGAAGCATATCTTGTTGGTGGTAAAGTACCACTTCTTGCCTCAGACTTTTCTATTTTTGGTGCTGTTAATGAATCTTATTCAGAACCTAAAGGTTTAAATAAAAAAGGGGAATTTAAAAAAATTAACCTTGGTCTTGAATATCAAATAAAAAATACGCGGCTCATAAAAAATAACCTTTCATTAGATTGGCAATGGATTAAGGAAAGAGAACATCGAACATTATCTTTCCTCACAAATGATACCTTTTATGATGAATACAATGCTCTAGAGTTAAAATATACAACCACTAACTTATCTTTCTTAGATTCTTTCTCGCTTAAAGGTAGTTCAGTTTTAAAGTTTGGCACTCCCATCTATACAAACAAAACAGCTGATACAAAAACATTATCCCGTGTTGGTTCCACGTTAAATTTTATAAAATGGAATAGTGATATTAATTTGAATAGGCAAATATTTAGAGAGTATTTATTGAATACACGTTTTGTTTTTCAAAAACTTGTTAGCGATAGAGGTTTAATCAATTCAGAACAAATAAATATAACAGGACCAGGACAAATGTCTGGTTTTGAATCAGGTAATATGTCTGGTGATCAAGGCTTGTTTTTGCGAACAGAATTGAGTAGGCCCTTGTATCCTTTTTCAGAAGATGACGAAGATAAAAGGGAAGAGTCTATACGTATTGAACCTTACATCCATCTCGGTGTTGGTGCTACCTACTATAAACGACCAGCATCAGGTGAGTTCAGCCGAACAGAAGTAGCAAGTGGAGGGTACGGTGTTAAAATTAAAATTCCTCTTAATTCTAACAGCCTTGATATTAGTTTTGAAGTAGCAGAAGCTGATAAAAGTATTGAGGGAACTACTTCTAGACCTGTGTATTTACTTAATACCACATTTTCATTCTAAAAATTTATGATAAAAACATCTCACATAATGAAAATTTTTACGATAATTATCCTCAAGATCATATTATTTTACTCAACTTTTGTGAGTGCAGAAGTGAAAATTGCTGCCCTTTATGCAGAAAGTGGCCCAGTGAGTGAAATTGCTGAGTCAATTGCAGAAGCAAAAAGAGTTGCTGTAGAAACAATTAATGCGGATGGTATTGGTATTGTAGGAAGAGGCCTCATCTCTATTGATAGCATTGATTCAGGATGTGATCCTAGAAAAACAGAAGATAGTTTAAATGACTATTTAAAAAAAAATGACCCTGAAATTCTTTTAGGACCGACGTGCTCAACAAGTGCTGTTAGAGTAATAGAGAAAGTTACTATTCCAGAAAAAATATTAACGATCTCTTCTTCTGCAAGTTACCCTTTACTTTCAACAATTGAAGATAATGATCTATTTTTTAGAACCATTCCTTCTGATATTCAGCAATCAACCTCTATTGCCAATTATCTTCTATCCAAGAATATCAGAGAAATAATTCTTCTTTACGGTGATGATAATTATAATTCTACACTGGCTCAAAATTTTTTAAAAGTTTACACTGAGCAAGAAGGTATAGTGTTATTTAATACTTTACTGACAGACAAAACAGTTATCAATCAAAACTTCATCAATACATTTGTTGATATTGCCATAGAGAATGATCAACCAGGTTTAGTTATGTTTCTTCATGGAAATGAGAGAACAGTCAATTTACTTGAACAGTTTACCAATACTGTTTTAAGCAGATTACAAGAATTAGGAACCTCAGGAATTTTTAAACATCATTATGGTTCTGATAGTATGTTAACCAATGAAGTTAAAGATTTAATTTATTCGTATATTCCAATTCAATTAAACGAAAATACAACTATTGTTGCCCAAGCAACTTCACAAAGTTCAGAAGAATTTCAAACTTACGCAAATATTATGTTGAATGCAGGCGTTGATCCCAATTCTCCCTACTCAGCTATAAGTTTTGACACTATGATGCTAGCAGCTTTGGCACTACAGCATCAGGCACACAATAATATTGCAAAGGAAGATTTATCGAAAAGTTTAGTTAGTGTTGCAAATCCACCAGGAATTAAAATGGGACCGGGAAGTTGGGAAGCTGCTCGTGCTTTACTTGTTCGAGGTGTCGAAATTAATTATGAAGGTGTGTCAGGATCATTAGACTTTGATATTAATGGTGATGTAGAGGGCATGTATTCTTTGAATCAAGTTACTGAAGATAATCTTTGGGCAGTTGAACGCCTAGAAAAACTACACCCTTTCGAACCTAGAATTATAATTGATTAAGAAATTAATTATTATTGTACTGACTTTTATTTATTCTTTATCAACTAATGCTAATTCAGATTATGTAAAGGTATTAAAACAAAACAATAAATTAATATTTATTCGACATGCTCTAGCTCCTGGTAATGGAGATCCTGATAATTTTGATATTTTTGATTGTTCTACTCAGCGGAATCTTAATAGTGTAGGTAAAGAGCAATCTATCGAATTAGGTAAATTTTTTGATACAAACAATATCTCTATAGATTTAGTTTTATCTAGTGAATGGTGTCGTTGTAAAGAAACAGCAAATCTAGCATTCCAAAAATTTGAAACATTTGATGCTCTTAATTCGTTTTATGATCCTAAATTTTACAAAAATAAAGAGCCACAACTTGAGAAATTAATTAATTTTATAAATAATTTAGAAAATGAAGGTAATATAGTATTCGTCACACACTACGTAGTAATCGCTGCTATCTTTGGTCAGGCAGTAACTTCCGGTGAAATATTAATAGCTGATCGAAATCTTAATGTCGTTGGAAGAATAAAAGATTATTAATTTAGTTTATCTCTACGGTAATTAGATCGTATTTCATCTAGAAGGATTGATTTAGATTTATCTTTTACATGCCAAAAATCCCATCCATTACAACTTGGTAGTCCTTGTATCTTTGCTCCCATTTGATGAATAGAACCTGTTAAATCTTTTATTTTAAGTGTTCCATCAATACTAACCGTTGCTTTAAAGCGTTCTTTTTTATCAGTTAATACAGCACCAGGTGGAATAATTCCTTGCTCGACTAATTCACCAAAAGGAACTTTTGGTAACTCTCTTCTGCTCTTTGCAATAGTTACAACTTCTTCTTTCAATACTTTAGTTTTCTTTAATCGTTCTTTTGATAGTTTAACGTAGTCCTCATCTTTTTCTATACCAATAAAGTTACGTTGTAATTTTTTTGCAACAACCGCAGTTGTTCCACTGCCTGAAAATGGATCAAGAACAAGGTCACCTTTGTTTGTCGATGCTAGTAGAATTCGATAAAGGAGCGCTTCTGGTTTTTGTGTTGGATGCGATCGCTGATTATTATTTTTTCGCAGTCTTTCTTTACCTGAACAAATAGGAATATACCAGTCACTTCGCATTTGTTTTCCTTCATTTAGTTCTTTGAGATTTTGATAGTTGAATGTGTATTTTGCTTCTCTTGATGTTGTGCACCATAACAGTGTTTCATGCGCATTTGTGAAACGTGTACCACGAAAGTTTGGCATAGGGTTTGTTTTATGCCAAATAATATCATTTAAGATCCATAAGCCTTCATCTTGGATTGTAGAACCTACACGTAAAATATTATGATAACTTCCTATCACCCAAAGTGCCCCACCTTTTTTTAAAATACGTTTACATTCACTAAGCCAAGCATTAGTAAATTGATCATATTCTATATACGTACTAAATTTATCCCAATCTTGTGTAACTGCTTCCACCGTTGTTTGATCAGGTCTGTATAATGTATCCTTTAATTGAAGATTATAGGGTGGATCAGCAAAAATAAGATCAACCGAATGATCTTTTAATTTTTTCATTTCCTTAATAGAATCACCTAAAATAATTTGATTATTCTTCATAATTGATAAAAAGAATCTTTAAGCAGATATGGAATCAGGTCAATTGAGTTATCAACAGGGGGAATCTTTAGGTAGGGATAACCTTAAAATTTGGCCAAAAACATAAAAAAAGGGGTCCGAAGACCCCTAGAATAGTTCATCAAATGGGAGGAATGATGAAACCTAATATCTATTTAGTGTTTGTCGCATCTTTTTGAAGCATAATAATATAATATTTGGTATGCATTCTTTGCATGGATAAATTTGGGTAATTTATTTTTTTAATAACGATTTAATTGGTTCAAACGATTTTCGGTGAAATTGAGTTACACCGTGTTTGTGTATTGCATCAATATGTTTTTTAGTTCCATAACCTGCATTTTTTTTCCAATCATAAAATGTAAACTTACTATCAAGAATACTCATCAGTCGATCACGGTGAACTTTTGCAATAATAGATGCACTTGCAATCGATAAAGATTTTTTATCTCCACCTATTATAGATTTTTCATTTTGATAATTTAATGAAAAGTTTCCATCAATAATAAGATATGGATTTTCAAAATTAAATTTTTCAATTACTCTTTTCATTGATAATTTTGTTGCTTCCAAAATATTAATTGTATCTATTTCTTTTACGCTAGCGTAGCCTAAGTAATATTGAAGTTTTTTTTCTTTTTGTAATTTTTTAAAAAATAAGAATAATTTTTCTCTTTGTTTTGCTGTATGTTTTTTTGAGTCAGTAATGGGTATTTCTGATTCTAAATTATCATAATTAGAAAAATAACATCCACAACTCACCACTGGGCCTGCTAATGGACCTCTGCCAACTTCATCTAAACCAATCACAGGCCCATCTATTGATTTCTCTATAGAAAAATCAGTCACTACTTTTCATTTAATCTTGGCATGATTTCAACAAAATTACAGGGCTTATGTCTAATGTCCAATTGATATTGTAAAATTTCATCCCAGCCGTCCTTGCATGCACCTGTTGATCCAGGTAAACAAAAAACATACGTGCTATTTATTAAGGCTGCAACTGCTCGTGATTGAATTGCCGATGTACCAATTTTTTCAAAACTAACTTTGCGAAATAATTCCCCAAATCCATCGATATGTTTACTAGCAATAGCGTTTACAGCTTCTGGTGTAGTATCTCTTCCTGTTAATCCAGTCCCACCAGTTGTAATAATGCAATCAATCTCTTTTTCTTTAGACATTGTATTTAAGGTATCTTTTATTTGAGAAACATCATCTGGTATAATTGTCCGTTTAATCATTGTATGACCAGCATCAGTAATGCGCTTTTCTAATGTATCTCCAGATGTATCGTTTTCTTTAGTTCTTGAATCTGAAATTGTAATAACAGCAATATTTATGGGAACAAAATCTAGAGAAGTATCAATTGGCATAACCTATTAATAAAGTGGATCATTTCCATTTGCTAGCATTTTTAGGGAGCGCATTTCTTTATTGTTTTTATTTTGGTAAATCCAATATTTTGTTAAGATCTTTTCTATGAACCATCTTGTTTCTCTTGATGGAATACTTTCCATAAAAAAGAGTGAGTCTTCCATATAATTTGTTTCATTTTTCCATTTTTGTAAATTTCCTGGACCACCATTATATGCTGCTGCTAGAAATATAAGATTTCTTGAAACCTGCTCTAGATCTAGAAGATACGTCAAGTATTCTTGTCCCACCTCCAGATTTATTTCTGGATTTTTAAGAATATTACTATTGCTTCTTTTTACGTCTTTACTTTTTGTAATAAATTTAGCTGTTGAAGGTAAAACTTGCATTAACCCTATGGCACCATCTTTACTTTTTGCTTTTATATTAAACATAGATTCTTGATGCATAAAGGCGTGGAGTAATTCTTTTTCTAATTTGAAACCATCTCGTGGCTTCCAAACACTAGTTGGGTAATAGAGGTAAGTAGGAACATCCATACCAAAGTTCTCAAGCTTATTGACAATTTTTAATTGTGTATAGGCAAGATCAAAATTTTCGGCAATTTGAATAGACTCTTTTGCTATTTCTCTATTTAAAATGGAATTGATATGAACAATTTCCTTTTCTAATTCATCTGCAAAACCTACTTGTATTAGTGTCTGTATTCTTTTTCCTGCTGGTATATTTAAAATTGTACTATTATTTTTATTTAGATCAGTATGTTCTACCCATTCTATTTTTTCATCTACACCTAAAATTTCTAATGCAAGCATTCCATAAAAACTATTTGGATTATTTGATGCTCTTTTTAACCAAAAATTAATATCATCATAACGACCAAGTTTTGCATATGATCTAGCTGTCCAAAAACTTCCTGACGTTTGATGCCACGCATCATCTTTTAAACTAATCGAAAAGAGAGAAAAATATTTTGCAGCATTTTCATATTTTTCTAGCCTCCAAGAAGATAAACCAGCAGTCCAAGCTGCATAAGGAACATATTTTGCAGAATTTACAAGAGCTTCAGAAGCGTATTGGATTGCTAAGTCATTTTTATTTGCTAAGAAATATCCTTTGGCGATTAATTCTTTTTGTTGATCTATCTCAACTTGATCTAATAATAGATCTACATCTCTTTGATTTAATAATTGTACTGCACCTGTCGGCCATCCTTTGTTAACTCTTGATTTAATTCCGTTAATTAATTTTCTTTTTTCAGCTCTTTGATTGTTAGATAGTTTTTTGGAACTTTTATATTTATTAGATTTCTTACTATTTACCTGTTCCGATTCTATCCCAATTGGAATGCTTGGTTTAGTTGGGCTTTTATAACCCTCTGGCATTCTTCGAATAGCCAATTTATATATTTGCTTTGCTTGTGGATGATCATTATATTTTTTTAGCCAATAATATAATTCTAAATACTTTGATCGATAACAATTTGGATGCAAAAATTTTTGTGCATAGATGTGTCCTAATAAAGATTTATTTTTAATTTTTAAAATAAAATTGTTTGCACTTTTCCATTTGCATATATCTTGAAACTTGTATGCTTGTTGATAGTTATAAACATCTTCTTCACTAAGAACCTTTGATGAGAATATATCATCGTATTTGGTGACTATATCTTGTTGGTATGCGTATATTTGTTTTGAAAAAATTATAAAGAATACAAAAAAACAAAAAATTAAAAATTTTTTATGATACATTTTTCAATTTCTCTTGTAGCATTTGTAAATCTTCCCAAGAATGTTTTTTATACTGAGGAGATCGCAGTAAAAAAGCAGGATGATAGGAAGCTATCGTCGGAATTGATTCATCTAAATTGAGTGATTTGTATTCATGCCATTTACCTCTGAGTTTTCCAAGCGCTAGAGGCGTTGATAAAATAGCTTTTGCTGCAACGCCTCCTAATAGAAAGATAAATTTTGGTTTAATGATATCAATTTGTCTTTGTAAAAATGGCAAAAATTCTAAAATTTCTTCATCATTAGGAGTTCTATTATCAGGCGGACGCCAATTAACAACATTAGTAATGTAGACGTCTTCTCTTTGTAAATTAATTGCTAAAAGCATTTTATTTAGTAGTTGCCCAGCTCTGCCAACAAATGGAATACCTTGCTGATCCTCATCTCTTCCTGGAGCCTCACCAATTAACATAACTTTTGCATTTAAATTTCCATCATAGACTACTAAATTTTTTGCGGTTTTTTGAAGATTAGATTTGTGATCTTTAAGGTCTTTAATCACATCATCAATTTCCCTTTTTTTATCCCCAGCATTGATATTGGGATCAGGTAATTCAGATTTTTTCTCATTTTCAAACCAGTTTCTTGGAGAATCTTGAAGAAAATAGTTTACTCCAGAATTAACTATGAATTCTAAATTTTTTTTATTTGATTGATTCATGTAAAATTACAATTATCTATTCATAGTGCAACTCTAGTATATTTAAAATGATTAATTTGATTAAAAAATGGTTTTTTATTTGTCTTATTATCTCCTTCAATACTACTGTTTTTGCAACAAGTAGTTCTAACTTTTTAATCTCACAACTAGCCTTTAAAAATTATGATTATCCTGCAACATTATTGAATTTTAATGTCGATAAAATAAAACTATCACAAGACCAACTACTTGATAAAGCAATAGCGGCGATTATTACCGAAGATATTAATTTAGCCAAAGATATTGCTAATAAAATTTTGGAAAAAAACAAAAATAATCAAGAAGCATATATAATTAAAATTTCATCCTTATTTTTAGATAAAAAATTTAATCAGATAAAAGAATTACGAGATAATTTAGACCAACCAAATGAATTACTAGATTTTATTTTCTTCACAAATAATAGACTTAAGGATGGTGCTACCATTAGTCGTTCACTTGTTGAAATTGTGGCATCATCTTTTTCAAACAATGAGCAAAGACGTTTAAATTATAATTTTTTATTATTTTACACTTCACTTGCCAAATTAATTGATCCAAAAAATGAAAGAGCAATAATTATTAAGGCTGAACTATTTGATCAAGTTGGTCAATTCGAAGTGGCAAGAAATACTTTTGAGAAGATAGGGAAGGAAAGTCCATATTATTTAGATGCACAAAGTAGTTTAGCAATAAATTATTTATATAATAGTTCATATGAAGATGCTGAAAATAAAATTTTGTCTATTCTACAAAATAACCATAACAATTATTCTCTTAAAAAAATTCTTGGTGATTTTTATCGGTACAATAAAAAATATGATTTAGCTTTATCAATTTATAACCAGATGATTGAAGAAAACCGCGGTGACATTTGGAATATATATTATATGAGAGGTATATGTTTTGAACAATTAGGTGATTGGGATTTAGCAGAAAAAGATTTTTTAAAATCACTTGAAATAAAACCTGATAGTCCAAATGTATTAAATTATCTTGCTTATGGTTGGGTTGAAAGAGAAATGAAATTAGATCGTTCTTTACAAATGTTAGAAGAAGCGTATGAAGCTAACCCTGAAAGTTTCTATATTATTGACAGTCTTGCTTGGGCACATTTTAAAAAAAATAATCTTTCAGAAGCTGCTCGTTTAATGGAAATGGTAATAGATATTGCACCAGGTGAAGCAATATCTCTAGACCACCTAGGAGATATTTATTATGCTATGAATAGAAAAAGAGAAGCTATTCATTTCTGGCAACAAGCACTAGAATTAGCTGAACCTGAAGATGAAATTGAAGAAAATGTTAAAATTAAATTAGAAAAATTTAATGGATAATAGTATTACTGAGAAGTCACCTGCAAAAATAAATTTATTTCTTAAAATTTTAAATCGAAGAGAAGATAATTATCATAATATTAGAACAGGAATAACCAGTATTAATTTATGTGATGAAATAGAGGTAAAGCCAAGCAATCAATTCAATGTTGAATACAGGGGTGCATTTGCTCCAGAAAATAATATATTTGATGATTGTATTATAAAAAAAATATTTAGTTTTTTGAATATTGCACCTCCCAACATTTCGTTTTCAATTACAAAAAACTTTCCCTATCAAGCTGGATTGGGCTCGGCATCTTCAAATGCAGCAACAGTAATAAAGATACTAGAAAATCTAGAAATTATTAATAAAAAAAATATTTTTGACTATACAGATTTAGGTTCTGATATTCCTTTCTTTCTTAATCAGCACGATAGTTTGGTAAGAGGAAGGGGAGACTTAATTTCAAATATTGTCTTCCCAAAATATTTTTTTTTAATAACAAAACCTAATTTTAATTGCTCCACAAAAAAAATGTACGACACATTCATTCCTTCTGATTTTGATTATAATGTCGAGGAAGATATTGAAGAAATTAATGATAATGATAACGGGAATGATTTTGAAAAAGTAATTAAAAAACTCGAGCCTGATTTTAATTCTATTTATAATAAGATGGATAATTTAGAAGATACTATTTTTACAAGACTAACAGGTAGTGGATCATGTATTTTTTCAGTTTTTGAAAATAAACTTAAAGCTGAAAATGCAAAAAATTCTTTTCTTAAAACTTATCCAAATTTATGGGTAGCAGTTGCTGAAAATAATAATATAAAATTATAAAATTTTATGTTTCTCAAATACGGCAGTTAAACTATCACCTTTTTTTAGTTCATCTCTAACAGTATTTTCACTACTTACTTTTTCTAGAGCTTTTCTTATTACTTCATCAATAACTTTAGATGGTACAATAACAACACCATCATTATCGCCAAATACCAAATCTCCACTTTCAACATAGACATTTGCTATTTCGCCTGGCACATCTGCCATCATCATTTTACCTCTAAATTTTGTATCAACAGGATTAGTGCCTTTTGCAAAAACTGGAAAACCAATTTCATTAATCATTTTTGTATCACGAACGCAACCATCTGTTAAACAACCTGCTGATTTTAGATAAGTTGCGCGAGTTGATAATAATTCTCCCCATGGAGCTATCTTTTCATTTCCATGACAACATAAAACAGCAATTTCATTTTCTTTTAAACTATCAATCAATGCTATTTCATGTTCGTAAACATTTGTATTTTCATCATCATGATAAATAGGCATATACAAACCAACTCTCGCAAGCCCACATATAATTACATCTGGTTTTATTGATTTGATACCAGGCGTTAATGTTTGTTTATGATAACCCAAACTATCTAATGTATCAGCTAATACAGCTGAATAAAGTTTCGTTTTATATTCTTCAAAATTAAGAGCCATTTTTTTTGAATTTATTTATATTATCAATTTACTTATTCATATAACATCATACTATTATAAAGTGGTCAAGTTAGTTTTATATAAATAATGATTTATAATATTTTAATAATTGGAGCAGGTGGAATTGGTAAAAGACATATTAAAGGTTATTTGGGAACTAGCAGAGCTAAAATTTCTATTGTTGAACCAGATGTTAATAAACAAAAAAACTTAAATAGTGAATTTGAAATTCAACATACATTTAATTCTCTTGATGACGTTAATCAAAAATTTGATCTAGCAATAATATGTTCACCAGCTAATTGGCATATGGAACATATGCAGTTTTGTATAAAAAATAATCTATCATTTATGGTAGAAAAACCTCTTTCTACAAAAATTGATGGTCTGGAAAACATTATAAAAGAGGTCAGAGAAAAAAAATTATTTGTTCGTGTAGGATATACAAGAAGAAATAGCTTAGTCTCCAGAGCCTTAAAAGATCAAATTATGAATAATAAAATTGGTGACGTTAAATTAGCTTATATTAATTCTTCTCAAGAGTTTCCTAAATATAGGCCAGATTATCGAACTATTTATTATGCAAAAGAAGAAACCGGAGGCGGAGCCATTCTTGATGCTTCTACTCATATGATTGATCAATTAATTTGGATATTGGGTATTCCTGAAGAGGTAGGATGTATGTACGACAGATTAGTATTAGAGGGAACAGAAACTGAGGATACTTGTCTTATTAATATAAAATTTTCTAATGGATGTTTAGCCAATATAACTGTTAATCAATTTCAGAAACCAAATATTAATACATATGAGTTTGTTGGCACTAAAGGTAATATAAAACTTGATCATTCTACTTTAATGTTTGCTGATGATGATAGTGGTGTTTGGAAAGATCAAAAAGATTATATGAAAGGTCAAGATCCAATGGAAGTACATCAAAATAATTTTCTTTTACAGGCAAACAGATTTTTAGATGGTTATGAAGGTAAGGATTGTGACTTAGCAACTTTAGAAGAAGCTTATTTAAATTTAAAAGTTGTATTGGCTGCTAAATCGTCTTGGAAAAATAAAAAAATAATTAAAATCAGTTAATATGATTAGTTTGAAAAATAAAAATATTTTTATTGCTGGAGGTAGTGGATATCTTGGTTCAGTTTTATGTGAAGAAATATTGAAACTAGACGGAAATTTATTTTTAGCTGACCAAGACATCAAAAGATCTGAATTAGTAATAAAAAAATTACAAAAAAAATATCCCAAGAGTAAAATTATATTTTCTCACTTAGATATGATTGATCCTAAATCTATTTCTAAAAATATTAAATTAGCTTATCAAAAATTTAAATACATAGATGGATTAGTTAATGCAACATTTGGATCAACTTCAGATAAACTATCAGAATTAACTGCAGAAAAATTTAATAAAGCTAATCAAATTAATTTAACAGGTTCTTTTTTACTTATGAGAGGTGTTGCAAATAAAATGAAAAAAGGTGGAAGTATCGTAATGTTTGCTTCAATGTATGGATTAGTATCGCCAAAAATGGAAATGTATCCAAAAAATATTAATCCTAATCCTGTAGAATATGGTGCTGGAAAAGCTGGTCTAAACCAAATGGTAAAATATTTTTCCTCATATTATGGTAAAAATAATATTCGTATTAATGCAATTGTACCTGGACCTTTTCCAAACATAACTAAGGCTGCAAATAATAATAAAAAATTTTTGAGTAATTTAAAAAATTCTACAATGTTAAAACGTTTCGGTAAACCTATCGAAACCGCAAAACCAACAATTTTTCTTTTATCTGATGCATCAAGTTATATGACGGGTCATTCACTTATAGTTGATGGTGGTTGGACAGCGTGGTAAGTGATATTAATTAATGACTCAGTTTCCCATAGAAAATAAAAAAATCAAATTAGCAATGCTAGGAATGACGGAAGGAAATGGACATCCTTACTCATGGAGTATAATTATTAACGGTCGATATAACGCTGAAGCATTAGCACAATGTCCTTATGCAGCAATTATTGATTATATTTCAAAGCAACCAAAAAATACCCTAGGTATAAAAGATGTAGAAGTTTCACATGTATGGACAGATAATCCTGAGGATGCAAAACTTGTCGCTAAAGTTGCAGAAATTGAAAATATTGTTGAAGATCCAAAAGATGTGATTGGACAAGTCGATGCAGTTTTAGTTGCAACTGATATTGGTTCAGAGCATGTTGAGAGGTGTAAATCATTCGTTGAGGCAAATGTACCAATCTTTGTTGATAAACCATTATGCGATAATTTTACTGATCTAAAAATTTTTCAACAGTGGATTGATGAAGGAAAGCCGATAATTAGTTCTTCTGCAATGCGATATTGTAAAGAGTACGAGCCATACCATCAATCAACTTACGAACTAGGTGATTTAAGATACATTAATGTCACTATGGCAAAAAGTTGGGAAAAATATGGGATACACGCTTTAGAAACATTATATCCAATTGTTGGTCCAGGCTTTACCTCAATACAAAATCTAGGAGATAAAGATAGAAATATTGTTCATTTACATCATTCAAAAGGTATTGATATCAATATTGCTAATGTCTTTGATATGATTGGAGGTTTTGGTCTTGTTTCTTTAGTTGGAACTAAAAGTGGAATACAAATAAAATCAAATGATACTTTTTATGCATTTAAAAAACAATTAGAGTCATATGTTCATTATTTACGAACAGGTGTAAAACCAGTTGCATGGGAGGAAACCAAAGAATTAATGCAACTTGTTGCTGCTGGTATAAAGAGTAGAGAAGAGGGTGGAATTAAAATTAATTTAAGTGAGGTTAGTTAGATGAATGTTTTAGAAAGTTTTTCTTTAAAAGGTAAAGTTGCACTTGTTACTGGAGGTGCTGGACTTTACGGGAGACAAATAGTGGAAGCATTAGCTGAAGCTGGAGCAGATACATATATAGCTTCACGAAATTTTGAAAGTTTACAACAAGTAGCAGAAGAAGAAACAAAACGAGGCTATAAAGTTACTGCATTACAATTAGATTTATCTCAGGATGACTCAATCGAAAAATTATACAATGACATTATTGAGAAAAGTGGAAAATGTGATGTCTTGATAAATAATGCAGTTTCCAGAGAGCATGGCAGTCTAGGTTGGGACAATAGTCTAGATGACTTTGATAAAAGTTTAAGAATAAATGCATCAGCATTATTTAAAATTACAAATATGTTTGCTGAAGGAATGAAAAAAAATAAATCTGGATCTATTATAAATATTGGATCAATGATGGGTACTGTTGGTGTAGAAAATGGTAATTATGAAGGTACAGACTTCACCCCTGCTACTTCTCCATTATATTTTTATGAAAAGGGAGGCATGCACAATTTTACAAGATGGGCAGCAAGTATGTTAGGTCCTTTTAATATTCGAGTAAATTGTTTAGCTCCAGGAGGATTTAAAGTTCCTTCTCATCCAGACAGATTTGTTGAAAATTATAGTAAAAGAACCCAGCTAGGACGAATGGCTAATAGTACTGATTTAAAAGGCCCAATAATTTTTTTAGCATCAGACTCATCAGCTTATTTGACTGGAACAATTATTGCTGTTGATGGTGGATATACTGCAAAATAACAAAGGATAAAGAATATGACTAAATATGATGAAACAACAACAAATAATGGAAAAAAACCATTTAACACCTTTCGAAAGAGCAGAGTAAAAAGAAAGACTAGTGCAGGGAAAGTTGCAACAATATTAAAATGCAACACAGTTGATATTAAAGTAGCAGAAATTTTTGCCTTAGCACAACCAGATGCCATCTGGCTTTGTATGGAACATGGATCACTTGATTACAATCAAGCTGAAAATCAGAGTAATGCTGCTAAGATATATGATGTTGACTCTCTTCTTCGTGTTAATAGAGGTAGCTACAGTAATTATATTAGAGGTTTAGAAGTTGATTGTACGGGATTAATCATACCTCAAATAAAAAGTTTAGCAGATGCGAAAGAGATTGAGGAGTTTACAAAATTTCCTCCTATTGGCAAAAGAGGAGTTGATGGTGGTAACAATGATGGAAAATATACAAAGCTTGATATGGCAGAGTATATTAAACAAGCTAATCAAGAAAGATTAGTAATCTATCAGATTGAAACACCTGAAGTAATTAATGATGTCGAAGCCATTGCTGAAATGGAAGGTGTAGATGCACTATTTTTTGGGCCTGGAGATTATTCTCTTTCACTAGGTGTTCCAGGTCAAATGGATCATCCTGATGTTGTAAGTGCAAGAAAAAGAGTTGCAGAAGTAGCAAGAAAAAATAATAAAATTGCAGCTACTCCAGGTGGACCCGGAGTTGCAAAAAATTATATTGATATGGGATACAATCTTCTAAATATTGGTGCTGATGTAATTGCATTATCTGATTATGCAGAGAATTTAGTTAGTCAGTTTGAAGAAATTAATTCTTAATGGATTTAAGTGAAATTCAAAATACTATTTTAGATAGGCGAACCAAAGGTATTCCAGGTTCAAGTGAACCATTTCCACTAAAAGAATTAAAAAATAAAAAATGGAATATTTTGAAGGAAGATATGCCTATGCCATTAATGGTATTAAAACAAAAAAATTATCTTCATAATTTAAAAACTTTTTCTAATTATTTAGAAAAACACAATCTAGATATTGCTCCTCATGGTAAAACTACCATGGCCCCTCAGATTTTTTCTGAGCAGATAAAACATGGAGCATGGGGCATTACAGCTGGTGCTATTAATCAAATTCAAGTTATGTTTGATTTTGGTATAAAAAAAGTTTTACTTGCTAATCAACTTTTAGGTAAATCACATTTAGAAACAATAGCATCATATATTAATCAAAATAAAAATTTTTCTTTCTATTGTTTTGTTGATTCAATTGAGCAGTTCTCAAATATAAAAAAAAATCTTGGTGATCAAAATTTAACCAATCCAATAAATTTATTGCCCGAAGTAGGTGCTGAAAATGGACGGACAGGTATACGCAAAAAAGAAGTTTTTTTAAAACTTGTTAATATAATTGGAGAGGATTCATCAAAGAATTTTACTTTCGCAGGTATTTCTTCATACGAGGGTATAGCAGCTGTAGCAATGAAAGGATCAGATGCTGTGCATGATTTTTGTTCAAAGATTGAAGATATTATTAATGATATTCCTTCAAATTATTACTCTCATCTAAATGAATTATTAATTACTGCTGGTGGATCAACTCATTTTGATATTGTGGGGGAAAGATTTTCAAAAATTAAACTTAGTGTTCCAATTAAAGTACTATTACGAAGCGGATGTTATATTACACATGATCATGGACCTTATTTGGATGCACTTGAGACAGCTAAAAGTGATTCCAATAGACAATGGGATCAATCTCTGCAACCAGCTCTTGAAATTTGGTCCTATGTACAATCCATTCCTGAAAATAATCTTGCTTTTCTAACTATGGGAAAACGAGATGCTCCATATGATTCAGGTTTACCAAAACCAATAAAAAGATTTAGACCTGGTGAAGGTTTCTTAGATATTGGTGAAGCAGAAATATTTAGCACAAATGATCAGCATGCCTTTGTTAAACTTGCTGATAATCATCAATGGCAGGTAGGGGATATGATTTGTTCTGGTATTTCACATCCATGCACAGCATTTGATAAATGGAAGTTTATTCCAGTTGTTGATGAAGACTATAATGTTCTTGATGGAATATTAACTTATTTTTAATTATCCTTCTTGTCTAGTATTTGGCGCATAAGCAACACAATCAAGCTCAAATTTTAAGAAAGTAGGCAACACTTTTACAATTGTGCTTCTTGTTGGTAGTGGATCTTTAAAATATTCAGGATAAATTTTATTATATTCTTTTAAATCTTTTTGATCAGCTACGTAGCCCTTAACATTAATAACATGATCCAAGGTCAGACCTGCTTCTTTTAAAATCACTTCTAAATTTTCAATTGAACGTCTCATTTCTTCTTCAAATGTACCTTCAATGATTGAACCATTTTCTCGATCAACGGAAGCTTGCCCTGAAACATATACAAAATCACCTGCTTTAATTGCAGGGCTAAAAGGTAAAACTGATTTTGCACCAGTGGTTATTATTTTAATCATATTCTCTCCTTTTTTAAATTTTTTTATAAAAGTGACTCATCCCAATTTAATTGATTAGCTAAAATTCCACCATCGACGTATAACATTTGTCCTGTAATATATTTTGCTTCTTCAGACGCTAAAAATACAGCTGCTCCACCGATATCTGATGGCTCCCCAATTCTTCCAAGTGGAATTTGTGCACTGATTACTTTTTTATTGTTTCCTTTATTTAGACCTGCAGTAGTCAGTGGTGTTTCGAGTATTCCTGGACCAATACCATTAACACGTATGTTCTTTGATGCTAAACTTACAGCCATTGATTTAATCATCATTAGTACAGCTCCTTTGGAAGTATCATACATGACGCTGTTTTTTTCAGCTGCTAAGGAGTTAGAGGAACCAATACAAACAATACTACTATTATTTTGATCATTTGAAATTTGTTTTACAAATTCTTGAGATGTAAACATATAACCTCTAACGTTCAGATTAAATGTTGTATCAAATTTTTCTTTATTAATATTTTCAAAATCAGTATCTTGAAAAGTACCAGCATTATTTATAAGAGTATCTATTTTTCCAAGTTTATCTTTTGCTTCTTGAATTAGTTTTTTATTTCCATCAATTGTTGATAGATCTGATTGTACAAAATAACACTCAGTCAATTTCTTGAGCTTATCTAAAGCGCCATTATCTTTTTCATGAGAATTAATGACAATTTTTGCTCCTTTTTTAGCAAATGCCTCTGCAATTCCAAATCCTATACCATGTGTAGATCCAGTTATACATACACATTGGTCTTTCATCTTATTTTCCCTAGTTCTTGTTTTTTCACTATAGTTGTTTTAGGTTTTACCTTAATATTAAATTAAATATATGCAACACAAACAAAGATTTACAAATGTTACTTTGGTAACTCCATATGGAGAAGAAGATAAAGATCTTCTAATTGATGGCGATAAAATTGTTGATATTTTGAGTCCGAATGAAAATATTTCTGATGAATGGAAAATAATTGATGGTCAGAATAACTTTATCTTTCCAGGAATGATCGATGTACTGCAACATGGTTTTTTAAATTATTTGTATGGTCATGCAGAAGAAAATTGTACTGTTGATAATTCTAAAATATTACCATCAGTAGGAGTAACAGGTTTTTTACCGTCAACACCATGCTTGCCACCTGAAAAAACTAAAACTTTATTAAACGCACTATCAAATGACATTGATAAAGCTAAAGAGGGCGCACGTGTTTTAGGAATTCATTCAGAAGGACCTTGTTTTGCATTACCTGGGGCTCATGATCCTAAAAATCTTCGCAATCCTTCTGTACCTTTAGCCGAAGAATTATTAGATGCATGCCAGGGTAAACTAAAAGCTCTGACACTAGCGCCAGAAATGAATGGCTCAGAAGAATTTATAAAGAGACTTAAAAAAGAAAAAATTTCAATTCATTTGGGTCACAGTGGAGCTAATCCAATTGATGTGCCTAAATTTGCAGATTGGGGGGTTGATGCTGTAACACATATGTATGATGCACTTCCAACTTATCCACCAGATGACACAGGTGTTCATGTATTATCTCTAACTGATGCTTTAATTGCTGAAACACGAATTGCTCTTGGAGTTATATGTGACGGTATTCATGTTCACCCACAATTAGTTGAACTACTATCTCACTTACCAACTGATAGAGTATTCTTAGAAACGGATTCTGTTAAGGGAGCTGGTTCTCCAGTTCCTGTTAAGTTTGAATTTTTTCCTGGACGATGGTGTACAGTTGAAAAAGGGAAAGCTTCTACTTACAATGGTTTATTAGCTGGATCATCATTAACTTCTATTGAAGCATTACAAAATTATTATAAGTTTTCAAAAAAAACTTTATCCCAAGTTGCTATTGCTGCAAGTTTAGTGCCAGCAAGAGTAATAGGTTTAGAAAATATTATGGGAAGTATTGAAAAAAATAAATTAGCTGATTTTATTCTTTTACAAAAAGATAATTTGGAGATTAGTGAAACCTATATTGCTGGAAAATCTGTATATAAAAGTGAATAAAAATAATTTAGATCAAAAACTTCGTTACAACGATGGTGGCAATGTCCACATGGATTTTCACGGTGCTACAAATACAACTATTGAGTTTATAATTAATAAATATGGTATCGATACCATGAACGATATCTTCAAAAAAGTTGGTAATGATGTTTATAAAGATATCAAAGATCATATTAAAAAAGGGAATATCAAAATGTTAGCTAAACATTGGCAGCATTTTTTTGATCGGGAAAATGCTGATTATAATATTTCTATTAATGATGAAGAAATTATTTTAACGGTTAATCGTTGTACAGCATATGAACATGTAAGAAAGTTGGTTGGAAATGTTTCACCTAACTTTTGTGATCAAACTATTAAAACAAATGAAGCACTGGCTGAAGATACTCCATACGAAATTAAAACTGAAATTTTAGGAGAAGCAGCATGCAGACAAACTATAAGGAAAAGAGCATGATACCTAGTGATCATTTTACCCGTTTCTATAACGAAGTTTTTAAGTTTCTCGAAGATCAAGGAGAAGAACATCTAGAGGCTTACTGGTTGGAAATCAGTAAAAATCAAGAAAAACATACTTTAAAGTTATTCAAAGAAAAAGGTTTGAAGGGGATGTATGAATACTGGGATCATATTAGAATTGAAGAAAACTGTGATATGGATTTAAAATTAGATGACGAAAAATTAGAATTAAGAATGAATGTTTGTCCAAGTCTTAGTAAAGTTTTGGATAATGATGCAGAGCCTATGAAAAGATACTGCGATCATTGTGCTGGTTGGATAGGCCCACTTATTGATAAAGTAGATCACCATCTAGTTTATGATGTAATTGATCGTAATAAACCTCAATGCGTAGTGAAAATTTTTAAAGATAAAGAAAAGGCTATTGAAGAAGAAAAAAATGCCAAACTTTTAATGGGATGGCCTAAGAAAAAAAAATAAAATTTTATTAAATGAAAATAGATTCTTCAGGCATCTTATGTTCTGCAAAAATTGATTCAAATAAAGCATGCTATACTTTTTCATCATTTGTTTCTCTTAGTAATGGATCTATTCTTGCCACTGCAAGAGGTGGAAATAATAAAGATTCTGAATTAGAGGGAATAGAGTTTTTTCGATCAGATGATGAAGGTGAGAAATGGTCAGAACCTTGGGAGCCTTTTAAAAATGTTAAAATAGATAATCTTAAAGGCAGTCTAAAACTTTGCTATTTAACTGAAATTTCTGATTCTCATATTATTGCATCATTATTGTGGATCGATCGAACTTCTATTCCAGGAAAAGAATTATTTAATGCTAATACTGAAGGCTGTCTTCCAATGAAAATTCTAATTGCAGATTCTTATGATAATGGGAATACGTGGTCAAAACTTAGAAAAGTTCAGCTACCTAAAGACATTGGTCCACCAAGTCTTACCAATCCTATTATGAAATTACCAAATGGAAAATTAATTATGAGTATTGAAAATAATAAAGATTATTATGATGAATCAAAATGGTATCAAAAAAATATTTTCATATGTTCTTCTGATAATGGAAAAACATGGTCTAAACCTTATTTAGCAGCAGGTGATGAAACTGGAAAAATTTTTAATTGGGATTTAAGATGTGGTGTAAATAAAAATGGAACTATTACGTCTTTTGCATGGACATATGATTCGGCAAAAAAAACTTTCCTTAATATTCATCAAAGAATAAGTAATGATGAAGGTAAAACATGGTCTCAGCCAAAAGATTTAAATATTTCTGATCAACCTTCTCATCCTGCATTATTAAAGGATGGTAAGGTAGTGTTAGCATGGGTTGATAGATTTAAAAATCAAAGCATAAAAGTAAGAGTATCAGATAATCTCAATGCTCATTTTGATGAAATTTCTGAGGTAACAATTTTTAATCAAAAAAAAATTAAACAAAATAGTAAAGAGCTAGGAGGGTTATTAGCTGACATGAATATATGGAGTTTTGGATTGCCCTATGCTGATGTTTTACAGAGTGGGAAAGTTTTAGTTTTTTATTATGCGGGTAATGATAAAAAAATGGATCTACATTGGATACGTTTAAAATTTGAATAATATTTTATGGTAATTGCTTTCTGTAAAAAATTAATTGTCTCAAAAAAGTCCTAACTCCCATAGCTCCTTCTTCTCTTATAAGAATAAAAGCATTCATAGATATTGCTATAATAAAAGCACAAATAACAAATAAAACTTCATAGCTGCCAAGTAATTTGTCAAAAACAATAATCTCATTATTATCTAACCAAACAACTAAATAACCAGCTAGCACTGTTGTTACTCCTGCTGTTATTCCATCTAAGCTGTAAGCAAGTGACATAAAAGATTCTTTGTTATTACTTGGTACATAGTTTAGCATAAAAATATAACCTATTGATGCACTTCCCCACATTAAGAAACCAAAGAGAAAGAAAATTATTCCAATTACGTAGCTTAAGTAAGGAGTATCAGAATTTATAAATGGTAAAGTAAGTAATAGTACTATTTGTAGACTTTGGAATATTACTCTTATACCCCTACAACCATAACTATCTGTTACTCTTCCAACTACTAAACCACTACACGTCCCACCAATTAGAATTAAAGTTGAAGAAAAAATTAATTCCCCACTTGGAATATTCATTCTAATTTTAAAATAGAGAGTTAAGAAAATAGCTAGTATGGTAATGACTAAATATTGTGTTCCTGATGAAACTAAAAATAAGTTAAAATTTTTATCTTTAGTTGCTTTAAGTAAATTTTTTAAATAACCTTGATCATCATCTCGTCCTTTAATCTTTTTTCCCCCTTTTAATTTTAAAAGTAAAAGAGCTGATATTAGTCCAAGCATTATTGCTATAAAAAAAACTGGGTAAAATCTCTCTAAACCCTCTCTACTATCCAACCAGATTTTTATTCCATATGATGCAACTAAGGCAAAGGGTGTACAGATAATTCCATTAATACCAATAACTCTACCCCTAACATCTCTTGGAATAAATTCTTGCATCCAAGGCACAAATGCAGCTTCAGATAATGAACGTAAAATAGAAAACATAAGCATTGCAAAAAATAACAAGTAGAAAACAAGTGTTAAATTATCTTGATAAAACGGAACAATTAAAAAAATTAAAAGAAAAATGTACCTGCTAAATAATGTCCAAATAGATAAAATCTTACTACCAAAATAAAGAGTTAAAGGGATACTAATTAAAGCTAAAACTTGGCAAAAAGCCATAAGACTACCTAAAATACCAATTCTATCTGGATCTAATCCTAATTCTACAGAATATAATGTTAAAGGGGCTGCAACTGTTCCTATAACAGCACACATTTGTAGTGCAGTTGAAAAATGATAATAATTAATTACTTTCATTTTTTCTTTTTCTTTAGATATTAGATTGAACATATTGATGACTAAATATTTACGATATACGTTTTAATAATATGTTGGTTATCATGAATGCACCAAAAACAAATTAGTAATTCATTGTTATTTAAAAGAAGAATTGATGGTTGACCAAACTTTAGCGAGCCAAACTGTTTACTTATATTAGTATCATCACTTGATAAACCATCTTTAGAAAACAAATTGATTTCATCTAAAATTGAAAACTTATTATCTCTGACATCAACTTTTCTTAGAATTAATCCCGTTGGGTTTTCTCTGTGACAATGAATGGTAAAAATTATATCATCTTTATAAAACATTACATTAGACGCTTGTCCTCTAATTTTAGTATCAATTACAGTATTAAATGTTTTTCCAGCATCATCGGAAATTACAACATGGTTGCTAAGATTTTTTTTATTTTTATTGTCATAAGCCCAAAAAATAACAATAATTTTGCTGTTCGTTTCACATAATCGACATTCCCAAGTTGAAATATGTCCTTCCTTGGATTTATAAAATTCAGATAGTTTACTCCAATTTTCTCCTTCATCATCACTATAAATTATCCATCCTGAATGATCTGACTCTTTTAAATGGAAAGGTGGCGCTGCTCCTAATATTCTACCTGATTTTAACTGAATACACGGCCCTGATATTTCAAGCGGTGTTTCATTGACGTTAAAATTTTCTGGCATAGACCAACTTTCACCATTATCGTTAGAAATACTTATTTTATTATTGAGCGGCAGTATTTCAAATGTATTAGGATTAACAATTGGTGTTAAACTATCTGGTCTTACAAAAGCATAACCTATTGCCAGTAATTTATTATTTTGTAATAATAGTGGTTTAAGAGATTCTGATTCTTCCTTATTTTTATATTTATGATTATGTAAAGGTTTTGGTTTAGACCAACTTCTTCCATCATCAAAACTTTTTGAAACAAATGTTCTTTGATCAGCAGAATCAAAAGCTTGCCCAATAGTAAATAATGCAAGTAAGGAATTATCCTGTAATTTTACTATACCCGGGAAAATACCTTGTTTACTAACGAGTAAAGGATCAGGGTTTTCGTATAGAATTATTTCATCAATTATTTTCATTTATTTTATACTAGTTAAAATTTTATTTCTTCACCACTCACTTTCAAATTCATGATGAAATTGAAAGCCCTTAACAGGAGTTGCTTCACCTCTCGGCATAGGAGCAATAGGATTTAAAGAGTGATTTGTTTCACCTCTAGCTATTTGAACAGAAAAAAAAGGCCACTCTGATAAATCTGCTTTAACATTTGAAGGAGAATATCTTAGAGTAATTCCACATCTAGGATTATTTGAATGGTTTGCATCAGAACCATGTAAAAGAGCATCTGAATGAAGAGAAATCTCACCAGCTTTTAAATTCATATATACTATTTTTTCTTTATCAATTTGATCATTAGATACTTCTTGATTTAAATCATAATTTTTATCGTCATTAATTTTATGTAAAAATCTTTTTGTTTTGTGGCTTTCTGATACTATTTTCATTGCTGAATTAGATTTATCTGTATCGTATACAGCTAACCAAACTGTAACAGAGTTTGATGGATTTAAAGGCCAATATTGAGAATCTTGATGCCATGGAACAACACCTTTACTTTTAGCTGCTTTGTAAAAAAATTGTCCACCCCAAAGGAAGAAGTTTGGTCCTAAAAGATCCTCCACATAATCAAGAATAGCAGGCGTATGGGCTAAATCATAAAACTTTTTACTCGCTTTATGCCACATATTAGTTTTATTTATGTTAACGCCTGCGGGTAGTCTATTACTTAAATCTAAAAAAAGTTTTTGAAGATCTTTAACACCACCTTGAGAAAATACAGGCAGACCTTTTATATAACCCTTATCTTCATACTGCGATATTTCATTATCATTTAATCTTCTAACTAATTTACTAATTTCCATTTAGATTTTTTTTATTAATTTCTTAAATTTTTCTAGCTCTTTTTTTTCGGCAAAAACAACATTATTTTTTGATGGAAATTTCTTACTTACTACATCCTTCTGATATTCTTTAAAAGCATCTATTCTATCCTTTTGTAACTTTTCGTATGTCTTATTAAAATCTTTATATTTTTTTGCATGTCTGGGTGTTTTAATTGAATTGAAGTGATATCCCAAAATATCTTCACCGAACAAAAATTGAATATCGGCATATCTGCCTGATCCTATTGAAATAGTCAAAGCTTTGGTACCTTTTGTTATTTCTTTTAAAACATCCTCTGGTACACATTCGACTTCTACAGCCCAAGCACCAATTTTTTCTAATTCTTTTATATCATGATAAACTTTAATAGCCTCAGCAGAACTTTTCCCAACTGGTTTTACACCCCCTGTCCACGTTGATTTCATTGGAACAAAACCTACATGTCCTTGAAAAGGGATATTAAACTCACTTAAATATTTAATAAAATTTATATTCCATGAATTGGTGTGTATCGAGTCTACACCGACTTCAAGTAATTCAAATACTTTTTTCATCATACTTTCTTTGGAAGCATACTCAGTATATTTTATCCCACACGTTAAAAATGTATTGGGCGCAGCTTCGCGTATTTCTTTTAACTGATCTACCCCACAAATAATCATATCTATACCAGCAGCTTCTGCAGCTGCAGCTTCTTCAGCAGATATAACATTTATTTGTGTTAATTTTTTCTTACCTTTTAAATTTATTAAATCTTTAATCGTATAGTTTCTATAACCAGCTTGATGTGCAAGAGAGTAAACTTTTTTAAATTTATTTTTCATAATTAATGTTGTTCCAGAAACTTTCTAAATTTATTTAATTCTATTTTTTTAATTGAAATAGTATGTTTTTTTGTTGGAAATTTATTTTTTTGAACTTCTATTTTATACTTTTTGAAAGCATCAATTCTTTCTTTTTGAATATCACGTAATATTTTATCAAAATTTTTATATTTTTTTGCATGTCTTGGAAAACTTATTTTACTCTGTCCTAATATATCTTCGGCAAATAAAAATTGAGCATCCGCAGCTATTCCCGAACCAATTGAAATAGTAACAAGTGATGTGTGCTTTGTAATAACATTTAAAATATTTTCTGGAACGAGTTCTACTTCTATGCCCCATGCACCAGTTTTCTCAATATCCTTTATATCTCTAAATAATTCTGCAGCTTCATTTGCTGTCTTTCCAAAAGATTTAATACCACCTATCCATGTCGTTCTTCTTGGAATAAAACCAACATGACTTTGAAAGGGAATTCTAAATTTACTTAAATGTGCCATCCATTCAAGATTCCAATTTTGACACATTAGTGAATCAGCACCAGCCTCAATTATTTCGAATGCTTTTTTTGTTGCTTCTCTTTTTGACGGGTTCTCAATAAAAGGTACACCAACAGTCATAAAAGTTTTTGAAGCAGCTTTTCTAATATTTGAAAAATCTTTTCCTGGTCCAGTTAATAATAAATCAATTCCTGCTTCTTCAGCAGCGGCAGCTTCTTCAACTGTGGTAACTCTCACTTGTGTTAGTTTTTTCTTACCTTTTAAATTTATTAAATCTCTGACAGTATAATTTCTATATCCTAGATCATTGTTTATAGAAAAAACTCTTTTATATTTTTTTTGCATTCTCTTATGATTTATAATTTAATTAAGAAAATATGGTAAATAATTAATTTTTACTAGCTATCTTTTTAATTTCAGTTACCATAATTTTATTAAATTATGACAACTTTTAATAATCAAGATCTTCAATCTAAATTTGATGACAACGGCTATATTGCAATAAACCCATTATTTTCAATTGATAAAATAGAAGAGATTAAGATTGAATTATCTAGATACATTAAAGAAGTTACGCCTAATGTACCTGATCATCATATATTTTATGAAAATAAAGATGATAAAACTTCTATAAAGCAACTTCAGCAAATGTTTACTTATGATGATTACTTTAAAGAATTAATTGAAAAATCTCCTATTAGAGAAGTTGCAGAAATAGTTTTACGAGAAAAAGCTGAGCCCAAAAATTTACAATTTTTTAATAAACCACCAGGAATTGGAAAGCCAACACCACCACATCAGGATGGTTATTACTTTATGTTAAAAAAACATAATGCCGTTACTTGTTGGTTAGCTCTAGAAAAAGTAGATGAAGAGAATGGATGTATTCATTATGTAAAAGGTTCTCATAAATCTGAATATAGGCCTCATGGTAGATCCAATGTATTAGGTTTTTCTCAAGGTATTACTGATTTTGGAAATGAGGAAGATAAAAAGAACACAGTCTCTTTTCCTGGAGAGCCAGGAACTTTTTTAATTCACAATGCTAAAACAATACATTGGGCTGAAGGAAATAAATCTCAAACAAGAACTAGAAAAGCACTGGGATTTATTTATTATGGAGAAAGCGCAGAAATAAATCAAGAAGCACATGATGCTTATCAAGAAAAACTTCGAAAAGAAATGAAGGAGAAAAATCTTATATGAATTTTAATACCAACACCCCTGAATTAAGTGATCTAAAAAAAATTTATGATGAAAATGGTTATAATCATATTCCTGAACTTTTCTCGAAGTCTGATATGGAGCTTATAAATAATGAGTTTGATAGATATATTAAAGACTGTGTTCCTAAAATGAAAGAAGGGGAAGTGTATTACGTTGATAAAGAAAACAAAGATACTTTAATGCAAATGCAAAAGTTAGAAGAGTACGATGCTTTCTTTCATGATCTATTTCACAATAGTAAAATAAAAGAATTAGCTGCGAACGCTTTAGGTGAGGATGTTATACCTAGAGCAATGGAATACTTTAATAAACCTCCTGGTAAAAGCAATCCTACTCCTCCTCATCAAGATGGTTATTATTTTAATTTAGATAATGATAAAGCTGTTACTGGTTGGCTTGCACTTGAAGATGTTGATGATGAAAATGGATGTATCCATTATGTTAAAGGTTCACATAAATATGAAGGATACAGGCCACATGGCAAATCAGAAATTTTAGGTTTTTCAAAAGGGGTAACTGATTTTGGAACTGAAGAGGATAAAAAAAATACTGTAAAGTTTGAAGGTAAAGCTGGAATGTTTTTAATGCACCATGCTAAAATTATTCATTTTGCTGATCCCAATAAATCTAAAACTCGCTCACGAAGAGCTTTTGGTTTTGTTTATCATGGTGTTTCTGCAAAACACGACAAGCAGAAAGAGAAAATGGAACAAGAACAATTAAAAGCAGAATTAAAATCAAAAAACAAATTATAAAATGAACAATAGAAAAGTTTATATTTCTGGTGAGATTGTACCAGAAGTAGATGCTAAAATTTCAATATTTGATAGCGCAGTACTGTTAGGCGATACAGTTACTGAATCTACTAGAACATTTAATTTCAAACCATTCAAATTAGATGAGCATTTAGAAAGATTATATAAATCATTTAAATTAACACGTATTGACCCTCAAATGAGAATAGAGGAAATGAAAAAGGTTAGTCTTGAATTATTAGAAATTAATAAAGATAATTACAAGGCTAATGAGGATTGTTGGCTTGTGCATAATATTTCTCGAGGACATTCAATCACTGGAGGTAATCCAGCTTTGCAAGTCTCTAAGCCAACTGTTATGATTTACACTCAACCTATGAACCTTGTTTCATGGGCTCCTTTTTATAGCAAAGGTTGTCATGCAGTAACTCCTCCTACCAGAATGGTGCCTTCACAATCTTTAGATGCAAGAATTAAAAATAGAAGTCGTCTTTTTTACACGTTAGCTGAAATTGAAGCTAAATTAGTTGATCCTGATGCGCAAAGTGTCATTCTTGATATTCATGGAAATGTTGCAGAAAATAAAGGTGGTAATATATTTATGATTAAAGATGGAAAGTTAATTACACCAACCACTGCTAATTGTTTGGAGGGGCTTACAAGAAATTCAACAATGGAAATAGCCCGATCTTTAGACATTGAAGTGATCGAAGCTGTTATTCAATCTTATGATTTAGCAACTTCTGATGAAATGTTTATTACTAGTACTCCATATTCAATAATGCCTGCAACAAAGTTTAATGGAATGCCAATTGCTGATGGAAATGTTGGTCCAGTAACTAAGAAATTGATTCAAGGGTGGAGCGATAGAGTGGGCGTAGATATTATTAAGCAAGCAGAAGATCAATTACATAAACATTAAAATGAAAACACTAGAGAAACCAAATGGAATTTGGGGAACTATTCTTTTGCCAATTAATAATGATCAAATTGACTGGGTTGCATTTGAAGAACAGATTCATATTTTATGTGACTCCAAAGTTTCTGGTATCTATACTAATGGTACAGCTGCAGAATGTCATAATCAAACAGAACAAGAATTTGATAAATTATCGGAAATAGTTTCAACAATTGCATTAAAAAAGAATAAAAAATTTCAACTTGGTTTAAGTCATACTAATCCAAGAGTTTGCCAAGAAAGAGCAAAGCGAATGGTAAGTTTAAAACCAAATGGATTTCAAATTACCTTACCAGATTGGTGGCCTCCAACTTTTAATGAGTCAAAGAATTTTATTTTAGGTATGCAAGAGGTGGTTGAGGATATTTATATGATTTTATACAATCCTCCTCATGCAAAAGTCCTGCTTTCTCTTGAAGAGATTAGATTATTAAAACAATCTGTTCAAAATCTTGTAGGAATTAAATGTGCAGGGGGTGATGAGCAATGGTACTCACAAAGAAGAGAATTATTAGATGATTTTTCGGTATTTGTGCCTGGACATACGGTTGTATATGGAAAACCTTTAGGAGCAAATGGATCTTATTCCAATGTTGCATGTTTAAGTCCAAATGGCGCTGTTAAAATTTGGGATTTAATCGAGAAAGATTATGAAAAAGCACAAGAACTAGAAGCTAAAGTCCTAAACTTTATGAAACAATATATTTTACCTTTTGCTAATAAATTATCAAACACTGGTTTAGATAAATTACTTGCTTCTGTTGGCGGATGGGGACCAGTTTCCGAAAAAGTTCTCTGGCCTTATGATGGAGCAACTGCAGAAGATGTAAAAAAAATAAAAATACATGCAAATAATGAATTAGAAGAAATACTAAATGTCTAAAAATATTTTTCTCTCAGGTATATATCATGAAACCCATACATTTTTAGGTGAACCAACTAATTTAAAAGATTTTATTATTTTTCATGATGAAGAAATAATTAATGAAAACACTGGGAATGGATCTCCAACAGATGGTTTTATAGAATATGCTTCTGGTCAAAATTGGAATATAATTCCAGGAATTCAAATGTCAGCCAGACCCTCAGGTACTGTTGATGAAGAATCAGAAAACTATTTTAAAAAAAATTTCTTTGAAAAATTAAAAGTTTCTTGTCACAACCTAGATGCTATTTTCTTAGTTTTACATGGAGCTATGGTAAGCACTAACCATGATGATTTTGAGGGAGATTTTCTCAGAGATATTCAAAGTTTTTTATCAAAAGAAAATATATCTATTCCTATTGTTGCTGTTTTAGATTTACACGCCAATGTTTCAGAAAATATGATTAAGTATAGTACATGTGTTTATGCATATAGAAAAAACCCTCACAGTGATTCTAGAGAAACAGCAGTTAAAGCTGCATCAATTTTAAACGACCTTTTTCTAGATCCTAATGTAAAACAAGTACATCTGGATACAAAATATATTTTACCTCCAACAGGTGTCGGTACAGCAAATGATCCAATGAAAACAATTTTAGAAGAAGCATTAAAAATTGAGAAGAAAGATCCAGAGATCATATGCATTAATGTTATGGCAGGATATTCATACGCCGATATTCCAGATTGTGGTTTTAGTATAAATTGTTGTACCAGAGGAAAAATTAGTGATGCAAAAAATTACCTAGATAAATTGGTCAATATACTAGAAGCAAAAATTAAAGATGGTTATCCAAAAGAAAATTCTCTGGATGAGGCTCTAAATGTGATTGATAATATTACAGAAATTAAAAAACCTATTTTACTAATTGAACCAGCTGATAATATTGGTGGAGGAACACCAGGAGATGCTACTGATTTATTAGATCGATTATTACAAACTAATCATAACGGGATCGTTGCTATAATTAATGATCCTGAAGCTGCAGATGCTTGTCATAAAGCTCATATTAATAATGAAGTTCAGCTACATATAGGTGCAAAATTTGATGTATTTCATGGTAAACCTATTTTTATTAAAGCAAATTTAGAAAGAATTTCTGATGGAAGATTTGAACTTGAAAATAAACAATCTCACTTAGCTTCAATGATGGGAACAAAAATTAATATGGGCCCTTCCGCTGTATTAAAAAATGATCAATTAACCTTATTGTTAACATCAATTAAAACACCACCAATGGATTTAGGCCAACTAACTTCACAAGGTATTAATCCTAGAGATGCAAAATTAATAATAATTAAAGCAGCTGTGTCTCATAAAGATGCTTATGATCCAATTGCATCTCAGAGTTTTTATATTGATAGCCAAGGTCTTTGCACAAGTAATTTAAAAAGATTGCCTTTTAAAAAAATTGGAAATAAAATTATATCTTTAGATTAGTTTAATCGTTTAAAACCATTATGTGCAATAGGGCCTTCTAATAAATCCATAATATTTCTTCCATCCTCACACTCTTTTATCGTTTGAAAAATAGGGCGTATATTTTCAATGTAACCATCAATGATGTCTTTTGTGTGTGCAGTACAAACATAGACTGCAGTTGCAGCAAGATAACCTTTTTTAAGCATTTCTTGAGTAATAAATGTTTTATAGGCCAATGCATTTTCACTTTTAAATGAAAATGTTGTCAGTGCCGCTAATCCACTAATAGTAATTGGAAGATCAAATTCTTTAGATAACTTCATCCACTCACTATTAACGTATTCACCAATTTTTGTAATTTTTTCCCATGATTTTTCTTTATCCATAACTTTTAGTGTCGCAAGACCAGCACTAGATCCAATTCGTTCAGTCCAAAAGGTGCTGCTTATAAAAGATTTTTCTGCTGCTTGCATTACCTCTCTTTTACCAAGGACTGCAGTTACAGCATATCCATTTCCAAGAGCTTTTCCAAACATTGCAACGTCAGGCTCAACATCATAAAGCATATGCAAGCCACCATAATTTTTTCTAAATCCTGATGTACATTCATCAAATACTAAAACAATATTATTATCGTTTGCTAATTTTCTAACTCTTTGTAAAAAATTATTTTCTGGTTCTTTGTTTCGGTAAACTTCCATTTTGATAACGCCTATGTTTTTAGTTTTGACTAAGTTTTCTAGTTTATCAAAATTATTATATTCAAATGGATATACACTTCCTTTGAGATTTTGTGGTACACCATGAGGATCTAAACCTGGTAGAAGGTGACCATCTAACCCTTTTGAGTCAGATAAATTTGAAGCTAAGTACCAGTCGTGCCAGCCATGATATCCACAAAATGCTACATTATCTCTTCCGGACGCAGCTCTTGAAAGACGAATAGCGACTGAATTAGCTTCACCTCCTGATCTTGCAAATCTTGCCATATCAGCCCATGGATGTAGTTCAACTAATCTTTCCGTGAGCTCAACTTCTTCCGGGGCATTTAGGGAAGACATATTTCCATTCCCAACTATTTCTTTGACAGCTTCATCGACTTCTGGATGACTATAGCCAAGTGAATTAGTTCCTGGCATCATCAAGGTATCTATGTATTTATTTCCATCGAGATCCCATACTTCACAACCTCTTGTTTTAGTAAAATAAGCAGGCCAATGTTCAGGTAAAAACATTTCAGGTCTTTTTGATAAAAGCATATTTCCACCAGCAACAATTTGCTTTGCTTTTGAATATAATTTTTGTCCTTTTCCCATTTTAATTAACCTATGCAATTTTCATTAAAAGCACAATCAGTTTCTTGTGTTTATAGCAAAACACCCATTTTTGATGCTTTTACTCCAAGAGATGACTTTACTACTTTTATGTGAAACAATTTAGGTTCTTTTTTCAAATTTTTTTTTACGAGCTCTACATATCCTTGTGCCATTCCAATACTTCCACCAAGAATAATTATGTCTATATCAAATATAGCTTTCAAATTTGCACACAGTTCTGAGACAGATTTGGCAGATAGATCGATTATTTCTTTTGCCCATTTTTTATTTTGAAAACTAAGCTTAAAAATTTCTTTAGCACTAATATTTTTATGACCTTTTTGTTTAGCAATTTTACTCATTGCTTTACCAGAAGCGATACTTTCAAAAGTTCCAATTCTACCACTCCCACATTTTGTTTTTGCTAACGTTGAAGTTGTAAATCCTAAATGTCCTGCTAATCCATTTTCTGAGAGAAGAGGTTTATTGTTTAAAATTACACCAACTCCTATACCACTTGAAATTGTAATATATCCCACACGTTTGTATTTAAAACCTTTTCCATAATTTGCTTCTCCCAAAGCTGCAGCTGTTGCATCATTTATTATTGTAGAAGCTGTATTAAATTTTTTTTCTATAAGTTTTTTAAGGGGTATTTTGAAATTTCCTAAATTTTCTTTATTTACTGGGTACCAATTTCCGTATTGGTCAACCCTTCCTGTAATAGCAATGCCTATTTTTTTAGATTTAGATATATTTAAGTTTTTAATATTTTTTTCAATTTGTTGAATGTAATTATTTGCTATTTTATGTATTGAAGTTGGCTCAGTAATAGTTTTTTTAAACTTTCCTTTAATTATTTGAGATACTGATATCTTAGTTGCTCCAAAATCAATTGCGATACCTGATTTGTTAAATATTTTTTTATTCATTTTAATTTTTAATTTTTTTTACAAACCAACTCGTAATATTATCAATACGCGTAATAGCACTTCCAATTGTAACTGCATCTGCTCCTGCTTGTACAGCTTGCTTTGCAAGCTCTGGAGTGTTGTAACGACCTTCAGCCATTACAAAGCAATTAAGTTTTTTAAATTCTTTAATTAATTTTATATTTGGTTTATCCGTATCTTTCACTTGTTTACCAACATAGCCAGCAAGTGTTGTTCCAATAATATCCGCACCCTCTAAAATAGCTTTTTTAGCATCATCTAAATTTGAGCAATCTGCCATAGCTAAACGATTTGCTTTTTTAATTTTTAAAATAATTTCTTTTGTTGGAAAAGGCCTTTTCCTATTTGTGGCATCATATGCTATTATATCTGCACCACTATTAATAATTTTATCGACATCCTTTAAGAGAGGCGTAATTCTAACTTTAAAGTTATCTAAGTCATTTTTTATTATGCCAATTATTGGTAAAGAAATATTTTTTTTGACTGCTCGTATATTTTTTTCTCCTTCAATTCGCACACCACCACAACCTCCTATAATTGCAGCTTCTGCCATTGAAACAACAATAGACGTCTTGTCTTGAGGCCCACCCTCATTAGGCTGACATGATACAATGATTTTATTTTTTAATTTTTTTAAAATATTTTTTTTCACAAAGTTAATTATAATGCTTTTAAAAATTTTATTTCTGAAAGATCATTTTCCGACATTAATTTTTTTAAATCATCTTTTATTCCCTTTTCTATCTCTGTATTGACAATACTTGAAAAAGGCTTCCTTACATACCCTGAATCAATTCCCATCCAACTTAATCCCATTTTAATAAATGGATAACCTGATTTTTTTAAAGCATACAAAATGATCATATTGACTTTGTCTTGTAATTTTTTTGCCTCAACAACATTACCATTTTTCATATTTTGAAAAATTCCTACAAACATTTCTGGCATTAAATTATAAAACGATCCAATCATACCATCAGCACCTGATATCAGACCAGAGATAGCCATTTCATCCATACCAGAATAAATTTTAAAATATGCTCCAATCTCCTTTTTTATCTTCTCAAAATTAAAATGAGTTGCTGCCGTATATTTAACTCCTTTAATATTATCTATAGCGGCCAATCTTTTTAACATATCAATGTCCAGCAAATTTGCGTGACTAATATTATATATAATAATTGGCAAATGTGAGGATTGAGCTATGTCACTATAATAATTATAAATCTCTTCATTAGAAAAATTGTAATAAAAAGGTGGCAATGCTGATAATGCGTCGACTCCAGCATGAGTGGCATATTTTGCTAGATCAGTTGTAATTTTAGTTCCAATAGATCCAACATGCGCAATAACAGGAACTCTGCCATTTACTTCTTCAACAATAATATCAAGCACTTCTTTTTTTTCTTCTGGTGACATTAAAAAAGTTTCACCTGTACTACCAGTTACGTACAAGCCATTAATATTTTCGGCTATTAAATGATTGATAATTTTTCTTAAACCTTCCTTGTTTATAGTTTCATCTTTATTAATCGATGTGATCATAGCAGGCATAACACCATTTAGATCTTTTGGATCATATTTAGACATTTAGCTAATTTCGGGTAAATCAATTAAGTGGCAAGATGCATAGTGTTCATTACCATTTGTTGAATATTTTTTTAATGTTGGTACCTCAGTTTTACAAATGTCAGTTGCTTTAGGACACCGAGGATGAAAAGGACAGCCTTTAGGTGGATTAACTGGACTTGGTACATCTCCTTCCAAAACAATTCTTTTCGTTTGTTTGTCAAGATCTGCAACTGGGATAGCTGAAATCAAAGCTTCAGAGTAGGGGTGAAGAGTATTATTATATAGATCTTCAGAATCACAAAGTTCAACAATTCTCCCAAGATACATAACAGCAATTCGATCACATAGATATTCTGTTACACTCAAATCATGAGTAATGAAAAGGTAGGTTAGATTTTTTTCTTTCTTAAGTTGCATTAATAATTTTAGTACTTGTGCTTGAATTGATACATCAAGAGCACTAACCGCTTCATCACAAACTATAAGTTCCGGCTCAAGACATAAAGCTCTGACAATACCAATTCTTTGTCTTTGTCCTCCTGAAAATTCGTGAGGATATCTATCCATATATTCTCTGCGCATATTTACTGCTTCTAGGAGATCACCAATAATTTTTCTTCTTTCCTCTTTTGATTTTATACCAAATTTTTTTAATGGATCTTGAAGCGAGCCAAAAATTGTAAACGAAGGATTAAGAGAGGAGTGCGGATCTTGAAAGACTATTTGTAACTTCTTTCGAAATGGATCCATATCTTTTTTTTCTAAAGATGTTAATTCTGTCTCATTATCATCTTTTGAAATATATTTTACTTCTCCATCTGTAGGTTCTACCAATCTTAGGATGGCTTTACCAAGAGTTGTCTTTCCACAACCACTTTCTCCAGCTAGACCTAAAACTTCACCTCTAAAAATATCTAAATCCACACCATCAACAGCCAAAACATGTCCTACAACACGATTAAACACACCTGCTTGTACTGGAAAATGTACTTTTACACCGCGTAATTTAAGTATCTCTTTTTTCATTTATATTTCTCAAAAAATTGTTCGTACTTGTGACATCTTACTTGGTGAGTTTCATTTATTTGTGTGATTTCTGGCATCACGTCACAACTTTCTGTTTGCCAATTGCACCTTGGAGCAAATTGACAACCAATAGGTCTGTTATAGGGATCAGGTGTTGATCCTTTAATAGGATTAATATCTTGATTCTTCCCTCTTCCAAGTACAGGTACTGACTCCAATAGAGCTTTAGTATAGGGGTGTGTTGGTCGTCTTAAAACATCGTCTGCTGTTCCAGCTTCAACAATGTTTCCCATATACATGACTGCAACATTATCAGCTAACTCTGCTACAACTCCCATATCATGCGTTATAAGAATAATAGCCGTATCATTTTCTTTTTTTAATTTATCCATTAGCTCAAATATTTGTGCTTGAATTGTAACATCTAGAGCTGTTGTTGGCTCATCCGCAATTAATATTTTTGGATTACAAGCCATGGCCATTGCTATCATTGCTCTTTGCCTCATCCCACCAGAATAACTGTGAGGATATTCATCAACTCTTTTTTCTGGAAGTGGTATGCCCATGTCATTGAGAAGAGAAATACACTTTTCCCTTATTTCTTTTTTATTGAGATTAGTATGATACTTAAGATTTTCACTTATTTGAAATCCGACTGTGTACACAGGATTAAGTGCTGTCATTGGATCTTGGAATATCATTGCAATATCTGAGCCTCTAATCTCCCTCATTTCTTTTCCATTTTTTTCTAATTTTTCAATATTGATAATTTTATCATCTTTTTGAAATTTAATTTCACCCTCTTCAATTCTTGATAGTGTTGGAAGTAATTGCATAATTGTAGCTGCGGTAACACTTTTACCACAACCACTTTCACCAACGATACAAAGTGTTTTACCTTTTTCAACATCAAAGGAAACTCCATTAACCGCTTTGTTGCATCGATTATTCGTATAAAAAAAAGTTTTAAGATCTCTAACTGAAAGCGCTATATTATTTTTATCTTCCATTACTAACCTTGCTGTGATGGATCTGTTGAATCTCGTAGACCATCTCCTATAAAATTAACACAAAGAACAAAAACTGAAATAACAATTCCAACTGGTCCCCACATCCACCAATAGTTTTGTAAAATTAAAATATCTTGTGCAACATTTAAAATATTTCCCCATGTAGGAATATTTAACGGTACCCCTAAACCTAGAAAACTTAGTCCTGCTTCTGTTAAAATAAACATTGCCGTTGATAGAGTAATATTGACCATTATGGGACTTAATGCATTCGGCAACATATGTTTGTAGCATATCGTAAATGTAGATAAGCCAAAACTTCTTAGTGCTTGAACATATTCTTCCTCTCTTAAAGACAACATTCTAGCTCGAGCAAGCCTGTACATACCTCCCCAACCTGTAAGGATAAATATAGCCATTAAATTAAATAAACTTTGACCTGTGATGGATACGAGTAATAAAACTAAAATAATTTGAGGGAAAGACATAAATATTTCAGAAATTCTAAGAGCAATAACATCAATCCAACCACCTTTATATCCTGCGTAACAACCAACCGCTATTCCCACAACAGCTGATAGAATAGCACTTCCTAAACCGATAAATATTGAAACTCTGCCTCCAAATAAGACCCTTGTAAACACATCTCGTCCTGTACTATCTGTTCCAAACCAATGATCAAACGATGGCGGTTGTCTCATAGAACGTAAATCTACTCGCATTGGATCATATGGTGAGAGAAGAGGAGCAAAAATAGAAGCTAAAATAATTATTGTAAAAATGATTAAACCTAAAACCGCTAAACGGTTATTTAAAAATTTATTAACTATTCTACTTCTTTTTTTTGTAGAAAAAGTTTTTTCCTCTTCACGTTTTCTTATTTGATCAAATTTCTTATCTAGTGAAGATTTTGCCATTATTCTTTTCCTAACCTAACTCTTGGGTCAATTAACGCTGTTAAAACATCTATTATTAAACTTGCTGTAAGAACAACAAAAACATACATTAGTGAAATTGTCATAACTAAAGGATAATCAGAAGCGCGCACAGAGCGAATAAACATACTCCCAATTCCTGGCCATTGGTAAACTTGTTCGATAATAGTTGATCCCCCTATAAGTAAAGGTAGACGAAAACCAATTAGTACAACAACTGGTGTTAGGGCTACTCTAAATCCGTGTAATATATTTACTCTCCACTCAGGCATTCCTTTTGATCGAGCAGTAGTAATAAATTCTCGTGCTAAAACATCTAACATTGATGAACGTGCATAACGCATAGCTCCTGCAGTCATCATTAATGCCAATACTAATGAGGGGAGAACAATATTTGGTATACGATCCCAAAGTGTTTCATAATGAGGTAGTAATCTACCTCCAACGGGAAGCCACTTTAATTCGATTGCAAATAAAAGAATAGCTACAAGTCCAAAAAAAAATTCAGGTATAGAAACTCCAGCCATTCCAGCAACCGTAAGAGAATTATCAGTACCGGAACCTCTTTTAAGAGCACTAATAACTCCTAAAGAACAACCTAAAATTGTTGAGAAAAATAAAGCTACCATAGATAGCTCTAAAGTTGCAGGAACTGTTTTTACCATTATCTCAGAGATAGCAACACCGCCAGCCATGGAGTAACCCATGTCTCCTTGAACCATGCTAGTTAACCAAATCCAGTATCGTGTAAGGAAACTTTGATTTAGCCCATACGCTTCACGCATTGCATCAAGTTGTTCCGCAGTAATTGTTGATGCGAGTTCAGGACTGATCATATGTGAAACAGCATCGCCTGGTGATAATTCTAATCCTGAATAAACAAGAAAACTTATGACAAGCAACATCGGAAAGAAAATAAATAAACGTTGAATAATATAAGTGGTCACTTTTACTTTCCGTTATTATTAAAAAAAGAAAGCTGAGGCGTATGCCTCAGCTTTAATCATTAAATTAACTATGGTTTTGGATACTGCATAATCCACATCATACGAGTATAAGGGATATCAACAGCTTTAGTTCCCATGTTTTCCATAGCATCTAGTGCAGCAACATCGGCTACGTTTTTAGTAAATCCGTAGTCCATTTTTCCTGCAGCAGCATTCTTAATTAAGTTACCATCACCATCATAACTTGGGTAAGCAATGATATCAAAACCAGCTTTACCGCCATGATAGCCGTCAAAAGGTTCGAACTTCGCAAAGTCGTTCATTTTAACTTCAGTAATTTTGAATGCTCCAGATCCTATTGGCTTTTGCCAGAAATCACTTTGTTGGAATTTCAAAGGATCAACATCACCTAATAAGTGCTTAGGTAAAATAGCAAATTGAGTGAACGTAGTTAAGATGTTAGGATCAATTTTTGTTAATTCTAACGTAATAACTCTGTCTGCAATATTGTATTTAATACCTGCAACATCATCAGTTGAGCCGTCTTTAAATGCATCAGCACCTTTGATTGATCCAACTGTGTTTCCAATTAGAGCGTGCATTTGAGGTGCTTTCATAGCAGTACGAATACTCCATGCTACATCCTCAACAGTTACATCATTTCCATCATGGAAAGTAAGACCATCTTTTAGTTTAAATGTTAAACTTAAACCATCAGCAGCTAGCTCATAACTTTCACAAGCTGAACATCCAACTGGTTGTAACGCACCATCAGCAACTAATAGTCTATCGAATACAACTTTGTTGTGTATCCATAAACCAAGATTGTACCAAGGCTGTTCAAAGAATTCAACTGGACCAGTGTTAGTTTGTAATGTACCACCACTTACGTTCCAATCAGTAATTCCCCAGTTATAGTTATACTGAGCGTTACCATATGCTCCACCATTTCTATCAACTTTATTACTCTCATAGATGAATAATTTTTGATAGTATAATGGACAAATGTTAACTTTTTCCATTTGATATTCTTGTATTTCAAAGAAAGCAGGTTTTAGAACTTCTGGATCTGCACTTGAATTGATTTTTTCAATTAGTGCATCCATTTTTGGATCACCAGGAGTTTGTGGGTTTAGACCTGTTTTAAAAGTATTGTAATACTCTTGCATTGCAATTGCTGCACGAGCACCATAACCTAAGTCATAGTCAACAGCAGCTGGTCCGTTCACACCATCATCAGGAACTGAGTTTAGTTGTGCACCAACATCACCTTGTAATAGACGGTAAGACATTTTTACACCAACATCAGCAAAGTATGCTTGAATTGCTGCCATGAAGTCAGCTGTTAGCTGATCTCCATAATAGAAAACCATATCAAGTTCTCTATTTGAGTCCCAATTTGCTTCTGCTAACAGTTGACGAGCCTTTTCAGGATTGTAACTGTAATCAGGTAGATTTGGAGACTTCATTGGACCGTTTGGTAATAAACTATCCGCCATTATGATTTGATCTTCAAATAATGTTTCACCGATTGTTTTCATGTCAATAGCCATACACAAAGCTTGTCTAACACGAGGATCGGATAGTTGGTTACTATTTGTAGGTTGAGCTGAAGCTGATGAAATGAACATCAGATGAGCCAACACTGCAACTATAACCACATATAGTTTTTTCATATTTCCTCCTATTGAGTAAAATACGCTACTAGCTAGCATATAATTTTCATATAAACATAATGTTAAACTTTAAACAAGCTATAAAATGCTACAGATTAAACCTCTTTAAATTATTGAAATTGTTAAGAAAAATTAGTTTTTAATACTAACTCTTTTAAGCATTTTTTCGTGCATTTCTTTGGATCCATCATGATAGGTGCCAAACCATTGATCAAAAGGAATCATAAGGTTTCCATAATTTACTTCGAAATATTTATGATGAAGATAATGATTGTAATTACTGAGATCTATTGCTCTCTTATCATTGATCATCATTTGCTTAAAACCTATATGACCATTTGCTGATCCAAGACCAGCATGAAATAAATGATAAGTCGCGTGTAATGGATGAGAGAGAATAACCCAATGAATGATCACACCTGAAAAATATAATAAGTGCTCAATAGGGTGCATAGACAAACTTGACCATGGCCCAGGATTAACATTTCGATGATGAACAGAATGAGCAATTTTGTACATAAATTTAAAGTGTAAGAAACGATGAATTAAATAAAAGTGAGCATCTCTAAATGCTGGAATTAGTAAAAGAATAATAAAGAAATAAATCGGAGCTTCACTGAATTGAACAAAAGGTACCAAACCAGAAGCATAAAACCAAAAAGATAAAACCTCATAAGCTGTCCAAATTGGAACACCCCAAAACAAACTCCAAAATAAATTATCAAATATTTGTTTATTAAATGTAAAAATCTTTTGAATTTTTTCTGGCCAGTTTGGATTAAATTTAAATTTAATTCCCTGAGATTTTTTTACATAAAGAGGTATATGTATTAAACTAAAAAAGATTGTCCCTATTACATAGTTCCGAATTAAAATTTCAGAAATCCAACCTGGGGAAAGATTTTTCATTTCAGAAAGTGCAGGTGTAAAAAAATAGTAAGCAATAAAAGCAACAGCCAAGTAAACAAGATTCCAAGAAAAAATATACGAAAAGATAAACCAATCTAAAATTTTTTTTAAATTAAAGGGAAGTATCCAAATAGGATTTTTATCAGCTGCCTCTTTAGGAACGAAGTGACCTCTTTTATCTCTATATCCAAAATTTTCTTCTTTAATCATCTTATTTAATTTTTTTAATATATTTTAATTTTAATGCAATATTTTGATAATACCATTTTAACTCAGCTTAAATTCTTTTTTAAATTCACTAATTGTTAATACTTCATTAACTGGTTTGTCCCAGCGAATACGGTGTATTCTTGGGAATCTCATAGCTACACCTGACTTATGTCTAGTACTTGGAAATACATCATCGAATGCTACTTCTAGTATAATCTCTTTTTTTACTTCTCTCACAGGACCAAATTTATTGATAGTATTATTCCTAATAAATTTATCTAACACTAATAGCTCTTTGTCAGTGTAACCGGAATACGCTTTTCCTATTGGAACTAATTCACTCTCTTTCCAAACACCAAAAGTAAAATCTGAATAATATGATGATCTTTTGCCATGTCCTCGTTGAGCATACATTAAAATAGCATCGACTAGTTTTGGATTTTTTTTCCATTTGTACCAATACCCCTTTTTTCTCCCTGGTAAATATTCACTATTTTTGAGTTTGATCATGACTCCTTCATTCAAATCATCATGAAAATTATTTTTATATTTTGTTAGTTCTTTCCAGGTTGAAAAATTAATGATTGAAGATAAATCAATTTGATTGCTTTTATTTTCTTTTTGAAATTTTTCTAAATATTTTCTTCTTTCAAGAAGAGAAAATTTTCGAAGATCTTTTCCTTTATAAAAAAGGATATCATAAGCTCGTATGAAAACAGGAAACTTGTTTTGAAGATCTTTTGATGCTTTTTTTCTATTTAACCTTTGTTGTAGATCATTGAAACCTGACGGTTTAAAATTTCTCCCTACAAGTAATTCTCCATCAATAACCGCATCACCTTTAGTAGCTTCAATTATTTCCGGGAATGCAGATGATATATTATCACCTGTTCTTGAATATAGTGAAACACTTTTTGATGAAACCATAAGCTGAACTCTGATGCCATCCCATTTATATTCTGCTTGAAATTCATTTGCGTCTAATCTTTTAAAATCTTTTTCCTCATCAATGGGGTTAGCAAGCATCATTGGATGAAATAATTTTTTAAAATCTATTTTTGGTTTTGATGTTTCATTTTTTAACCATTGAAATAAATTTTCATATGGAAATTCTAGACCATGCCAAATTTCTTCAATCTCATTTACAGATTTGTTATACAGATCAGCTAAGGCCGTTTTGACTAATCTTTCCGAGACTCCAATTCGCAATCCACCTGTGCAAATTTTAATTAAAGTCCATCTTTCGTTATTAGATAGTTCACTCAAAATTTTACTAAACTCAGTATTAATTTCAGACTTTTTAATTTTTTTTATATTTTCTATTAAGGTAGATAAATTTTGTGATTTACCCTCTTTTTTTGTCGGCCAAATTAATGATATTGTCTCTGCTAAATCACCAACATAGTCATAAGAATAATCAAATAAATGTTGATCTACCTGATTATAGACAAGCTCTCTAAGTTTAGATGCTTTAATAAATTGAAATGACAGTTGGTCAGATAAAATTGCAAGTGCATATGCACGGTTGATATCAAGTTTATTAAAATAATCTTGAAGTAATTTAATTTTGGTATTTCGACTTGGTGTTAAAATCAAATTGTGAAGTAAGGAAGAAAATTTTTTCATTCTATTTCCTCATCACTTCTTCCTTGGATGGAAAGGGGCTTTGAAACAAGATTTTGTTTCTTACAATAATAAACTAAAGCATCTTCCTGACCGTGTGTAATAAGAATATTTTTCGCTTTTGATTTTTTAATTGTATCTAATAATTCATTCCAATCGCTATGATCACTAATAACTAACGGCAATTCAATACCTTGTTGTTTTGCTCTTTGCTTAACAGTCATCCATCCACTTGCCATGCAAATAATAGGATTAGGAAATCGTCTTGACCAACGATCCTTTAAAGCTGAAGGAGGGGCAATAATTATTTTACCCTCATAAAAGTTTTTATCTTTTGAAGAGACTTTTTCAAACTTTCCAATATTAATTTTTTCTTTTGAATAATATTGGCATAACTTTTCTAGAGAGCCATGAATATAAATTGTCTCATTATATTTCTGCTTGCGTAAAAGATTCATTACTCTTTGTGCTTTGCCAAGAGCATACGCACCAACAATATGACAATTATTTTTATTTATCTTTACAGATCGTATGAGTTTTTGAATTTCATCTTTGGGATCTGGATGTTGAAATATGGGTAATCCAAATGTTGCTTCGGTAATTAAAGTATCACATTTAACCAGTTTGAAATTTTTACATGTTTCATCTTTTCCTACTTTATAATCACCTGTGATGACTAAACGATGATTATTTTTTTCAATTAAAACTTGAGCACTTCCTAAAATATGTCCTGCAGGGTACAATGTAAAATCATAGTTTTTAATTGAGTATTTTTGTCCGTATCTAAGAGGAGTAAATTTCTTCGCACATTTATCTCCGTAGCGAATTTTCATTATGTCTATTGTTTGCCTAGTAGCAATAACATGATCATGTCCAAATCGGGCGTGATCTGCGTGACCATGTGTAATAATTGCTGTTTTTTTCGGCAATATTGGATCTATATGTACATTTATATCTTTGATAAATAGCTGATGGTTAATGAAATCCATATGAATATAAATAAATCGAATCCCTTATTATTACACCCCTTAAACAAGTGGATGAAGAAAAAAAAATGGTCCTGGTTTCCTCATCAAATTGAAACCTTTAATTATGTTCGAACTGGGTCTGATGTTGTTGTATTTGCTCCTACTGGTGCTGGCAAAACGTTAACAGGGTTTATTAATCCAATAGATGATTTAATAAAATTAAAAAAATTTAAAGGTCTTCATACTCTCTATATTTCTCCATTAAAATCTCTTGCCAACGATATTGTGAGAAATTTAGAGAAACCTATTAAAGAGCTTGATTTAAATATTTCATTTCAAGTAAGAACAGGAGACACAACACCATATAAAAAACAAAAACAAAAACAAAAACCTCCTAATATCCTTATTACAACTCCAGAGTCACTTGCATTGTTAAATTCGTATGAGAATGCAAAAGAATTTTTTCACAATCTAAAATATATAATTATTGATGAGATACACACTTTTTTGGATAACAAGAGAGCTGATCTTCTAAGTTTAAATATTGAAAGACTACAAACTTTCTCTCCAAATTTACAACGAATAGGTTTGTCTGCAACTCTCAAGAATAAACAAGACGCCAAAAAATGGCTTTGTCGCAAAAAACCAAAAATAGTTTCTTATGAAAATTCAGTTTTACCTAAGATTAAAATTCTAGAATCAAAAGAACGTATTCCTTGGTCTGGTCATATGGCTACGTATTCTATTAATGAAATCTATAAAGAAATAATGAAATCAAAATTAACTATTATTTTTGTTAATACGAGGGCGCAAGCCGAATATATGTTTAAAAACTTATGGCTAATTAATAAGAAAAAATTAAAAATTGCTGTTCACCACGGTTCATTAGAAAAAAACCTACGTTTAAAAGTAGAAAATAATCTTAGCAAAGGATTAGTTGACTGTGTTGTTGCTACCTCTTCTTTAGAGCTTGGATTAGATTATGGAGATGTCGAAAAAATTATTCAAGTTGGAGCACCTAAAGGAATTAATAGATTATTACAGCGTGTTGGAAGATCAAATCATAATTTAAATACACCTTCAAAAGCAATTTTAGTACCCACTAATCGTTTTGAATTTATCGAAGCAAAAGCTGCTATTGAAGAAATAAAAAAAAATAACTTAGATAAAATAGATTTAAAAGAAGGAAGTTTTGATGTTGTAGCTCAACATATTTTTGCAACGGCTTGTGCGGGGCAATTTAATATCAATGATCTCTACAAAGAAATTATCAAAGCATATCCATACAAAAAATTAAAACTTAATGATTTTAAACAATTGATTAATCTCATACAAGATGGCGGATATGTTTTAAAAAATTATGATCAATTTAAGAGAATCTTCCAACTGAGAGAAAATAAAAATATTTATAAGTTAGTAAATAAAAGAGAAACACGAAAATACCGCATGAATGTTGGAACAATAATTGAAAATCCGATGTTAAAAATAAAACTTGGAACAAAAACGTTAGGGAATATAGAAGAAGTTTTTATTCAAAATCTTTCTCAAGGTGATTCATTTATATTTGCTGGTCAAGTACTAGAATTTCAATCAATGAAAAATAATTTAGTACAAGTTAAAAGAAGTAAATCTTTAATTTCAAAAATTCCATCATACTCTGGAGGCAGAATGCCATTATCAACAAATTTGGCTAACTCAGTTAGGGCTTTGTTGGCAAAAAGTAATATGTGGGATTTATATCCAGTGCAAATTACTGAATGGTTAAAAAGACAAAAATATATATCTAAAATTCCTAAAAAAGATGAATATCTAGTCGAACAATTCCCTCGAAAAAAAATTTTTTATACTGTTATCTATACTTTTGCAGGATGGCATGCCAATCAAACACTAGGATTTTTATTGCTGAGAGGTTTTAAAGAATTTAACTATAAACCTCTAGGTTTTGTCGCTAATGATTATGCTATTGTTTTATGGTCGTTAAAAGAAGTTAAAGAAATTAAAACAATTCTAAATTTAGGATTATTAGATAAACATTTGGATAATTATCTTGAAGAAACTTCAATAGTTAAAAGATTGTTTAGAGACAATGCAATTATATCTTGTTTAATAGAAAGAAGGTTGCCAGGGATGGAAAAAACTGGGAAGCAAGTTTTATTTAGTTCTGATTTAATTTATACAGTATTAAAAAAAAATGAACCAGATCACATTCTTCTAAAATCATCTTATGAAGACGCAAAAAAAAATATGATTGATTATGATAGACTTAGAGAAATCTTAAAAAAAATTGACAAAAAAATTATATTAAAAAAACTCACAAGTATCTCACCATTGGCTGTTCCAATTATTCTTGAAATAAATAGAGAAAATTTATCAAAAAAAGAAACTGATGAATATATTTTAGAGGATTTAGAAAATGAAATATTAAAAGAGGCTAATGTACTATCAATTAATTAATTTTGGCAATGAAGAATTTCATGCTTACCCAAATAAATCTCTTTATTGGAAAAGACTAAATACCCTGATCGTATCAGATTTACATATAGGAAAATCTATTAGTTATGCAAAGAATAAACAATTCTTACCACCGTATGATACAAAAGAAATATTAAACAAAATTTTTGTTAGTTTAGATAATATTAAACCAAGTAATTTAATTGTAGTTGGTGATTTATTACACGATGTTTTTTCAACTTTGAGTATAAAAGATCAAGATTATAAAAATCTTAGTCAATATATGAAAAATACTGATTTCATATGGATCAAGGGTAATCATGATAAAAATATACAAATTGAAGGTTTTAAAAATTTTACAAATTACAAAATTGAAAAATTTTTATTTACACACATACCTATCGAAACATCCTTATTTCAAATTTGTGGTCACTATCATCCAAAGGTAAAAATTTCACACAGAGGGAAAACTATTTTTAAAACATGTTTTGTACATAATGAAAAAATATTCATTTTACCAAGTTTTGGAATTTTAACGGGTGGATTGGATATCCATTCTAAACAAATAAGTGATGTATTAGGTAAGAAAAATTTGAGTATTTATCCAGTAGGGCATGATAAGGTTTATAAATTATAATTAAAATAGTTATTAATCACGATCCCAATTAAAATAATAAAATTCAATACAAACAATAAGACTGAAAGCAAATGCATATATTTAAAACTTGAAGATGCTTTTTTATCACCTTCTAATTCTTTATCTCTAAAATCATTAATTTTAGGTGTTAAATAATTTCGATTAATAATAAAACTCATTGCCACTATAATTAATAAAATAGAATTTAAAATATTACTTGAAATATAACAAAGGACTAAAGATAAAATGGCTATTATAAATCCAAATAAAAACATTCGAGGAAAAATTGTTCTTAACAATTTACTGCTAGCATTAGTACTTAAGGTGGCAAAGACTGAGGGTGAGACAACAGCCATAAAGAAAATCATAGATCCTATTAAGACTGCTAATAAAAAATTAAGAGTATAAATTATCATAGGTCAAATTGCTCTTCATAAAGAGCAATTGTAATAGTTATGAATTATCAATTGCTGATTTTAATTTTCTATATTCCATAGAATTAGTTCCAGCCAAAGTTTCTAACTTTAACAACATTTCATTTGCTTTATTCATCTTTCCAAGTGTGATGTAAAGTTCACCTAGATATTCGTGTGCTCCTAAATGTTCAGGGTTTGCTTCTAATGCAATTTGATATGCATCGAAAGCTTTGTCTAAATTTGGCTCACTATGTTTTCTGTAACTAAATCCAAGCAAATTATACACATCAGCTTTTTTATCACCAAGATCTTTACGCTTAGCGATTTTTTCAAGCAATTTGATCGATTTATCAAATTTCTTGTAATAGACTAATTCGTACGCTTTATCGTAAAGCTTAGTAACTTGTTCACCTGCAGACATACTTGAGCTACTGTCGTCTGAACTAGCAGCAGCAAATACGCCAGAACTAATAAATAATAATGTAAGTAATATTCTAATCATCAAAACAAGATATGTGGGTTTAAACCAATTTCAATATCGTTTGTGAATTAATTTATTAATGGCAGGCAATATTATATTTTTTTAATCTGTAATAATTATATGGCCACGGCGTTAGAAATCCTGCAAGAAGCATTATAGGTATTACCCACCATACAAGTTTCGCACCACCCATAATGATCCAGTCAACTGCATTCATAGCTATTTCCATGGACACCATTGAAATTAAGCTCATTCCTATGGCTGTTTTAAAAGCTTTGCTGATAATCATTTGTCTTGATAAAACGACCGTCTCTAAAATGATGCTAGTAATAATACCATTAATGATTGCTAGGATCATAATATAAAGAGTAGGCCAAGGAATGCCAGTTAATTGAAAATAAAGTATGGTTCCAAAATCCCCAATACTACATCCTAGCAAACACCAAGCAGTATTTTTAGCACTTCTTCTCCATGTATGTTTACATTTCCAATGAAAACGTGGAGCTGGTTTTTTTAATGTTTCAGCAACAGACATTAAATTATATTCCTTGTTTAAATTCAAATGTATTATTAATATCATTAATTTCATAAATATCAATTGTACCATTCGTCCATTTGATTGTTATATTTTTAATGATTTCACCTTCACGTAAACCGTAATGTGCTACTGGTTCCATTTGACATAAATATCCTGAGCCTGCATCAATAGTCTTTGCATGATTTCTTAAATTTGTATGTAATGTGACTGTTGCACCTCTAGCTGGAGCACCAAAGGTGTTGATAGGTTTGATTCTAACATAATTGGTATTTAATACATTTGCTTTAAATAAACTTAGTGGCTGAGCACCAGATTCACCATGAGAAATAAGTAATTCTAAAATTCCATCTCCATCAATATCTGCAACAGCAGCACCAGTTCCTAGACCTTGTGCTTCAAGTGCTGCATCTAATTTAATTTCTTCTAGGTTTCCTTCATCAATAATGCGAAAGAGTTTATTTGGTTGACCTATATTATTTAAAAAAATTTCATCATAACCATCATTATCAAAATCAGCAGATATAACTGTTCGTATTCTACTTGGTGATCGAAAATCTAATGAAGACATATCAAGAAAAGATTCTTTTTGTTTTACAAAAATACGATGATAGCCTTCCCAGTTACTAGTTATAATATCAAGTTCGCCTCTATACAAAAAATCTGTTAAAGCAGTTCCACGACCATTTTGAAAAGTATCTTGAACATTCTTTTCAATAGCAACATCATTAAAATTACCATTAATATTTTTATATAAAAAATTTGGGCCTCTCTCATTGGCTGCGAATATGTCCATGTTATCAGAAACTATATGTCCTGAAATTACAGCTCTTCCTCCAGTTATTTGATCAATTCCAAGATTTGGTGCTAAGTCTTCAACTTCATTTTCTTCAATTTCATAAAATCTAGTAGGCCCGCCATAATTAGCAACATATATACCGTATTTTCCTGATCCATTTCTGTCTACACAAACAACTGATCTACCCGCAGTCAAATTTAAATTTTCTAAATTTTTTTCTAACTCAAAAAAATCAAAAATTTTATTATTGCTATTATCCAATAATCTATCGGAGTATTTTTTTTCTCCACTATAAGTATCAGTATTTAAGAAATAAACTTCTTCAAAACCATCCTGATCTATATCACATGCTGATACACCAATAGTACTTCTATCTTCATCAATGAATAAAGGATCTTGTATTGTATTAATTAGTTTTCCTTTTTTATAACTAAGAGCTAGATTAGGGTAACCAAAACCTGCAACAATAAATTCGTAACTTCCATCTTTATCAAAGTCAGTTACTGAAATCCCATAACTTAATCTATCATTATTATTTTCAATTATATTTGAAATATTAGAAAAGAATTCTGCTTTAGCCATACTAGACATTAATAAGATAAAAATAAAAATTAACTTGCCCATTTCAAGTATTTTCAATTTGCCAATCTAATAAAAATGTCGCCCATTCCAAAATTAAGTTCTTCAAGAGGCATACTATTTCTAGCTTCGCACATAGGGCCAGTTATCTGGTCATTTTTTATGTAATCAATATCGTAAGCATCACATATTTTTGCATTATGCAATATTCCAATAACAAGTTTATTATCTACTGAGTATGTATACTTTTTATTTAATTCATTACCTTCGCAAAAATAATCTCTATTAACAAGTTCGGGAAAATCATTTTTATTGCATGGATTATCAATAACGATTGTATAGATGTCCTTTGATTGATCTTTAAAATCAATGTTGATTTTTTTTGTTTCTGAATATTTCATTACATCGCATAAGCAAGGCCAACAACATTTATAATATTGACCACAAATTTTTTCGTCATTTTCTATATTAGTAAGAAAAATTTCATCTGGCTGTGCATCTGGAGGAATCAGGGAACCTGAAACAGCACAGTATAACTTGTTAAATTGCATAAACTCTTCATATTCTAAGTTTTGATCTAAAATATATTTAAAAAATCTTGGTCCTGCTGCATTTCTATTTCCATCAGGAAAAATTGTCGACCAATCCTTAACAAGTCTTTCGTACAATTTTTCTGTATTCGCATTAGCCTTAGTCATGGATATTAAAATTAATAGTAAAGAAATGAAAGTAAGTAATCTTCGCATAAAATTTAAATAGGTTTAGCTTTAAAAATGTAAATCCCTGTTTTGGATCAATCTTGTATCAGTACAAATCACTTTTTATACGTTTTATTATTATTTATGGTATTGTCGCACTTGAAGAATTTGACTTATTTTGTGCTAAATACTAGAGAGTAATCTTAATTTGGGGCGTCGCCAAGCGGTAAGGCACCGGTTTTTGGAGTCGGCATTCGTAGGTTCGAATCCTACCGCCCCAGCCAATATTTCTGTGAACATTTCTGAATTATAAGTTTTCGCGACACATAGGCTACACTTTGGCTACACTAAAACTAATCTATCTAGTTAGTTATTTCTGAAAATGTGATTTCATGACCTTTATCGGTAAGAAGATTTTCTATCTTCTTTAAAAAATTATCATCTTCTTCACCACTTTCTCTTTTAGCTATATATTTATCCCAATCATTCATGGAGCTCCATTCCTCTGTTAAAAGTAATACATTTTTATTTTCTGTATCTATTGATCTAATAATATTATTGCATCCTTCTTGAGATAAAGTGTAAGCTCTTCCATTTGGTGAGTTATGTAAATTCATATATTCATCCATTTTACCTTCTTTAATATGAACTTTAATCCAAACCATTATTGACATTTTATAATCTCCTTTTTTTAAGAATATAAAAAAATTTAATATAATTAAATATTAATTTTTGGCTACAATTTGGCTACACTTACAAGGTCACTTTATAAAATTTTAGAAAAAATAATCCAAGCTATCTAACAAATATACAACTCTGATGGTTGTCTCTTCACCTTTTGGAGCCGGCATTCGTAGGTTCGAATCCTACCGCCCTAGCCAATTTTAAAATCTCTTTTGTATTTTGTTTAAATAGTTAAGACTATTCCAATATATATCTTCAAATTTTTGGAAAAAGCTAATCTTAATTATTTCTTTTTCTTTAATACCCCAAATATATTTTTTATCTATCCAACCTTTGTAATTTCCTGATGAGATAAAACACCAATCAGTTTTACATTTTTCTAAAAAAACAATATTTCCTTTTCCTATTTCTCCAATAATATCCCCGTCCAAAGTATTTAATAATTTTATAGTTTTATTATCATTTGATAAAACAATGCCTGTTCTAGTACCAGATATTAAACTTTTATGTATCCATCCAATATTTTTCTTAAAATCTTCTACCTTTCTCCATTCTTCATACTCTTCTAATACTTTTAACGGGTAATTTTTTTTAATGTATTTAATTTCTATAGGATAATTTTTACTTGGACCAACACGAATATTTGCATCATTTGATTTTAAAGATACGTACCTAGGAATTTCTAGACCAGTTTCTTTACCAATATCTGCATTACTTGCTTGGCTAAAAATAATAATTAAAATGAATGCCATTACGATTTGCATGGTAATATTTTTATAAAGTAGCATACGATTTGTATAAAGTGTATAATATTATAAGCGCCTGTAGCTCAATTGGATAGAGCGTATGACTACGGATCATAAGGTTAGGAGTTCGACTCTTCTCAGGCGCGCCAAAAATTAAATGTTATTATACAAATTTAGTCAAATCTGTATTAATTAAGTAAATAAAATGATTACTGATATTAATTCTAGAAAAATAAAAAGTGATAATCATTTATCAAATTTATTTATTAACGCAAATTTCAGTAATCTATCAATTAATTGTAATATACTT
>CACMKZ010000001.1 GCA_902614375.1 uncultured Alphaproteobacteria bacterium | reverse complement strand
AAAGGCACCTCGTTCAAATAAAATTTGAATAATGGGTTCTGCTAAAATAAATAATCCTATGGCTGATGGTAAAGAAATTAGTAATGAAAATTCAATAGATCTATTTTGAATATTATTTGTTGTTTCTAGATCTGCTTGTTTAATTGCTTTTGATAAACTTGGTAAAAGAACAATACCAAGTGCTATTCCAAAAATAGCAAGTGGTAGTTGGTTAAGACGATCCGCATAATAAATATGACTGATTGCACCAACGGGTAAAAAAGAAGCAATGATAGTTCCAATGACAATATTTAATTGAATAACACCTGAACCCACAACGCCGGGTAAAAATAATTTGAAAAACTTTTTGAGTTTTTCATTTAAAATGGGAATGCGAATACGTGGTCGGTAAAAATTTAAAACCGCTCTGTATAAATATAGAAATTGTAATATGCCGCCTATCAACACACCGTAAGATAATGCGTGACCTGCAGTTGTCACAAAAGGTGTAAGAAAGAATAATGATAGAATAAAACTTATATTCAAAATGGCAGGAGCAAATGCACCAGCAGCGAAACGTTCATGAACATTATTGATTGAAGCAAAGTGAGCAGCTAAGGATATAAAAATAATATAGGGGAAAATTATTTTTCCAAAATGCACAGCAAGTTCATAGGCTTCTTTATTATCAGTAAAACCTGGTGCTAAAACTTGGATGATATAAGGCATCCCAAGGAAGAAAATGATCGTTAAAACGACTGTAGCAAATAGTAACATGGAGGTTGTGTTTTCAACAAAATCAGAAGCCTCGCGTTCATCTTTTGGATTGAGAACAACACCAGAAAAAACAGGGATTAATGCAGCACTGTATGCTCCTTCTGCTAGGACACGGCGAAAAAAATTAGGAATACGAAATGCTACGAAGAATGCGTCAGCAATTACTGTCGATCCAAGATATCTTGCTATTAATATGTCTCGAATAAAACCTAATACTCGACTTAAAAATGTATAGAAGCTGACAGTAAAGAATGATCTAAAAAGACTCTTCATATGGTGGTTTTATAGTTTGGTAAGTGATTTGTATAAGTGAAATTTATGGCTTAATTACGAGCCAAAACAATATCCTGCAGATCTCACGGTTCTTATAAAATCTTCTTTTACGTCATTATTAATGGCCTTTCGCAGTCTTCTTATATGAACATCAACTGTTCGAGGTTCTACATGGGCCTCATTTTTCCAAACATGATTTAGTAATTGTTCACGGCTAAAGACACGACCAATATTTTCCATGAAGAAAGCTAATAAATTAAATTCTGTTGGACCAAGATGAAGAGTTTCTCCATCTCGTGATGCTGAGTGAGATACAAGGTCAATTACTATTCCTTTATAAGTTAAAACTTCATCTACAAACATTGGTCTTATTCGTCGAAGAACAGCTTTTACTCTTGCCACTAATTCGTTAACCGAAAAGGGTTTTGTTATGTAATCATCTGCTCCAGTTTCTAAGCCGCGAAGTTTATCTTCTTCTTCACCTTTTGCTGTTAACATTATGATAGGAATATTCTTATGTTCTTTATGTTTTCTAATTCTACGACAAAGTTCAATTCCTGATAGTTTAGGTAACATCCAATCAAGAATAATTATGTCAGGTGGTTTATATAAGATTTTTTCTAAAGCAGTTTCACCATCCGTTGCAGTATCGATTTTATATCCTTCTTTATTAAAATTAAATTTTAAAAGATCTAATAATGCTTCTTCATCTTCAACGATAAGCATTTTTAGTTTCATGAATCTTTACTATTAAAATTTTGTTACAATAATATTACAATTTATTTCTTCTTTGGAAGAATTGCTTCCCAGGTTGGGTCTGGATTACCATCAAATAGGGGCTCACCAGAAACTGCATAATAAATATCTTCAGCTATATTTTGTACATAGTCACCTATTCGCTCTAGGTCTTTAACCATATATAAAAGACTTGTACATGCTGTGATTCTTTTTGGTTCTTCCATCATGTAGGTTAATAATTGTCTTAATATTCCAAGATATTCTTCATCAATTTGTCTATCCATTAACCAAACTTTTTTTGCGGCTTGATCTGAAAATTCTAAAAAAGCTTTTATTACTTCACTGATCATAATATTAACTTGTGCACCCATATTAATAATATCTCTCGAAGGTTTTTCTGGCAAAACTATTTCTGCTACTGCTACTCTTTTGGCAATATTTGTTGCATGATCTCCTATTCTTTCTAGATCTTTATTGATTTTAATTGCTGAAAAAATTGTTCGTAAGTCTGCAGCCATCGGTTGTCTTTTGCCAAGTATTTCAACTAAGCTTTGATCAAGAGTATTATATGCTTTATCAATTACATCATCGTTTTCTATAATTTTTTCTGCAAATTCTGTATCTTTATCCTTTAAACATAGAAGTGAGTCTTTTAGTTGATTTTCAACTAAACTGCCCATATCAACAATATTATTTTTAATGTCTCTAATTTCTTCATCATATGATTTTACAATATGTCCTTCTTGTTTCATTAACCAAATCTCCCTGTAATGTAATCCTGTGTTTTTGTATTATCAGGATTTGTAAAAATTTTGTTTGTCTCACCCGTTTCTATTAATTCTCCTAAATGGAAGAAACATGTTTTCTGCGAAACCCTGGCTGCCTGTTGCATAGAATGAGTTACTATAATAATTGTATAGTTTAATCTTAACTCATCAATTAATTCTTCTATAATAGCAGTTGCTATTGGATCTAAAGCAGAGCAAGGTTCATCCATTAGGATTATTTCAGGATTAACAGCAATTGCTCTTGCAATACATAATCGTTGTTGTTGACCGCCTGATAAACTTGTTCCAGGTTCATTTAATCGATCTTTTACTTCATCAAATAGACCTGCCTTTTTTAATGATGAATGTACAATTTCTTCTAATTCATTTTTTGAGTCAACTAAACCATGTATAGTTGGGCCATAAGCAACATTATCAAAAATAGATTTAGGAAAAGGATTTGGTTTTTGAAATACCATTCCAATTTTAGATCTTAGACTTACAACATCGGTTTTTTCACTAATAATTTCTTGGTTATCTACTTTTATTGATCCCGATACTTTACATATTTCAATTAAATCATTCATTCTGTTTATACATCTTAAGAAAGTTGATTTACCACATCCTGAAGGACCGATTAATGCCGTAACTTCTTTCTCCTTGATATCCATTGAGATTCCAAAAAGAGCTTGTTTGGATCCATAATATACATCTACACCATTTGCCAATATTTTAGAGTTACTCATGTTTTACCACTTCCTTTCAAATCTATTTCTTAAGAACACTGCAATGGCATTCATCATAAACAAAAATATTAAAATTACCATTATTGCTGCGGCTGATTTTTCTTGAAAACCTCTTTCTGCACTTTCCACCCAAAGATATATTTGAACAGGTAGTGCTGCTGAAGGTTCTGTTAAACCAGTTGGAATATTAGGAATAAATGCAATCATGCCAATCATTATTAGTGGTGCTGTTTCTCCTAATGCTTGTGCTAATCCAATAATAGTCCCTGTTAAAGTCCCTGGTAGTGCAAGGGGTACGACATGATGAAATACCGCTTGTGTTTTTGTTGCTCCAACTGCAAGTGCTCCTTCTTTAATTGAAGGAGGAACAGCTTTCAATGAAGCTCGACAGGCAATGATAATGGTTGGTAACGTCATTAAGGCTAATACGGACCCTCCAACTAACGGTGTACTCCTTGGAAGACCAAAAACATTAAGCAATACCCCCAACCCAAGTAGTCCAAAAACTATTGATGGGACTGCTGCTAGATTTGAAATATTTACTTCTATTAATTCAGTTATTCTATTTTTTGGAGCAAATTCCTCAAGATAAACAGACGCTCCTATAGCAATTGGAAAAGATAAAATAAAAACAGTAAAAAGAGTAAATAATGATCCCATAAATGAACCAGCTACACCAGCAATTTCAGGATGCCTTGAATCTGCTTTAGTAAAAAAGAAATTATTAAAAACTTGTTTAACTCTATTTTCTTCAACTAATTGATCAACATAACTTAATTGAATATCATTTAATTTTCTTCTATCTTCTGGCACATCCCTTCTTGAATTACCTTTTAATAGTTGATCCACATCACTATGGGCGGTTACCCAAATTTGTTGCTTAGTGTTAATAACTTCAGGATTATCTAAGAAGTAGTCTTTAATTTCCTTATCTACATTTATAGAAAATAATTTTTTTACTAATTTAATATCTGATTTTGAGAGATCAGGGAAAAAATTTTCAATAGCCTGTTTTTTAACTCTAAAAAATTTTCCTTTTTCCATATCTTCATCTGAAGAGTCAGGTGTTAGTTTTAAAACCTCTTGATTATAATCAACTTCTAGGAGAACAATTGTTTTTTGAAAAGCAGTGTATCCTTTAGAAAATATTGTATACAAAAGAAAAACTAAAACTGCTAAAGATAAACACATAGCTGTAAAGCCGTAATACTTAAATCGCATATCTTCTAAACTTCTCTTTTTTCTCAAAGAAACAATTTTTTCTTTAGCAATAGAATTATTCATAACGCTCCCTGTATCTCTTTACTATTTGTAGAGCTATAATGTTAAGAAATAATGTAATAACAAATAAAACTAATCCTAAAGCAAATGCTGATAATGTTCTTGGGTTATCAAATTCTTGATCACCTATTAAGGCCACAACAATTTGAACTGTAACTGTTGTTACGTTTTCAAAAGGATTGCCCGTAAGATTGGGGGCTGTGCCTGCTGCAACTACAACAATCATAGTCTCCCCTATCGCTCTGGATATTGCTAATAAAAATGCTCCTACAATTCCAGGTAAAGCTGCTGGTAAAATTACTTTTTTAATAGTTTCTGCTTTATTAGCGCCAATACCAAGAGATGCTTCCCTTAGACTTTGTGGGACAGAGTTTATTACATCATCAGATAAAGAAGAAATAAAAGGAATAATCATAACCCCCATTACCATGCCGGCTGCAAGAGCGCTTGTTGGTGAAGCATCAATTCCAATTGATTGTCCAAATGCTTTAACGAAAGGTGCAACACTAACAAAAGCAAAGAACCCGTAAACTATTGTTGGTATCCCTGCCAAAATTTCGAGAAGAGGTTTAACTATTTTTCTAACTCTTTGACTTGCGTATTCTGCTAAATAAATTGCTGTTAATAATCCAAGAGGTGCCGCAACACACATGGCTACTACCATTACTAAAAATGTTCCAGCAAATATTGGTACTGCACCAAAGGATCCCTCTGCAGCTGTTTGACCTTCTCTAATTGGAATAAAAGGATACCACTCAGTACTAAATAAAAATTCGAATATTGATACTTCTGCAAAAAAGCGAAGGCTTTCAAATATTAGTGAAAAAACTATTCCTATTGTAGTGAAAATAGCAACAGATGAACAAAATATAAGTATATATTGAATATATTTTTCAATTGTATGTTGAGCATGAAAATCTGGTTTTAATTTTTGTGAAGCGTATAAGGCTCCAAGTAACATTATAATGATTATTGAGGTATAAAAAGATATTTGACTTATTTGTCTTAAGGAAGAATAATGAGATGCAGCATTAATTATTTCTATAGATTTACCATCAGCAAAAGAAGGGTTATTAGCAACATTTCTAATCTCTGCTAACAATAATCCTTCGTTGTAAACTGCGCCCTCAATATATTCAAAGTTACTAATAACTATGTTTTGAATAATCTGTTCTTGAAAAATAGCCCATGAAAAATAAACAATTAGTGCAGGAAACAAACACCACATTAAAACGTATTGTGCGTAATAATTGGGAAGAGATTTGCTTTTCGTACCTTGTTTTTTAGAGTTTAATTTAATTCTTGATCTTCCGTATATAAAGGATGAGAAAATTCCGACTGCAATTAAAACTAAAGACCAAAAAAACATTTATAACTTAGTATTAAAAAAAAGGGGGCTTGTATGCCCCCATTTTATAAAAATTTAAGATTTTTATTTATAATTTGTTTGATTAGAAATAGCATCAAGAACAGCTGCTCTATCCGCAGGACTTAGTTGAACAAGTCCAGCATCTAGTAAGTAACCTTCTGTTGCTTCTTCACTTACAAACTCATTAACATAATCCATTAAACCAGGAATAACACCAATGTGTGCTTTTTTAATGTAGAAGAATAAAGGTCTTGCTATTGGATATGAATAATCTTGGATACCTTCCATAGAGATTTCAACACCGTTAATCATTGACGCTTTAACTTTATCAGAATTATTAGATACAAAACTATAACCAAAGATACCGAATGCACCTTGTTCTTTAGTTATATGCTCAACATACAGTTCATCATTTTCACCACCTTCAATAACATGGCCATCTTCACGATACGCTTTACAATCACCGTCAGCAACTAACATATCTTTAACACAACCCTTTTTCATTACAAGTGAGTCAAATGCATCTCTTGTTCCAGAAGTTGGAGGAGGTGCCATGATAGAAATTTCAACTTTTGGTAATCTTTTATCTATTTCATACCAAGTTGTTGGAGCATTTGCATTATCTCTAGCCATTGCCTGCCAGATTTCTTCTTTAGTTAAATCAATGCCACCTTTCATTGTAGCACCGTTAGTATATTTCCATTCATAATCTGCAGCGTATGCAAAAGCTATACCATCATTACCAACTCTAACTTCGATGATATCGGTTACACCGCCATCTTGGCAAAGTTTGAATTCTTTATCTTTTTGTGCTCTTGAAGAGTTAGTGATATCTGGATGTTCAACTCCAACACCTGCACAAAATAATTTGTGTCCTCCACCAGAACCAGTTGATTCAATTACGGGTGCTTTCATTCCTTGAGATGCCATTTTTTCAGCAACTAAAGTAGCGAAAGGATAAACTGTAGAAGATCCTACAATTGAAATATAGTCTCTTGCTGAAACTGAAGTAGTTCCAAATAAAGCAAGGACAGCAATTAATTTGATTATATTTTTCATATTAAGCCTCATTTAAAATAAGGTTGTCCTAAAGAATATATATTAAGGATTTATTACAGTTTGCTGAAATACTGGTAAAGAAATAGTAAATGTTGAACCCTTATCTACCTTGCTTTTTATCGATAATTTACCATTATGCCTATTAGTTATATGTTTAACAATAGATAAACCCAAACCCGTACCGCCTTGATTTCGAGATCTATTTTTATCTACTCTATAAAATCTTTCAGTAAGTCTAGTTAAATGCTCTTTCGATATGCCTTCTCCCTTATCTATAAAACTTATTTGGCAAAAGGTGGTATTGTCATCAATTACACTCTCAAGCTCAATTTCAATAGTAGAATTTTCTTTGCTATATTTGATTGCATTATCAGTTAGATTTAAAAAAACTTGGATCAAAGCATCTTTGTTTGCTGATATTGTAGACTTATCAAAATCATCCTTGATTTGAACTTCAATTTTTTTTGCCATTAACTTGTTTTGTAAATTATCTACTACGCCATCAATTAATTGCCTTATATTCGCTTCTTGAAATTCTATCGGCTTATCTTCAGTCTCATATTTACTTAGTAATAATAAATCTTCGACTAATCTAGTCATACGCCAAGCCTGATCTTCCATTGTGTCTAAAAATTTACCAACCGTTTTGTCTTTGTTCTTATCTTCATTGAGTGAATTTTTAATTGTTTCAACATAGCCTAGAATTGAGGAAAGAGGAGTTCTCAATTCATGGCTTACATTAGCCACAAAATCTGTTCGCATTTGTTCGTAGTTTTTAAGAAGACTTTGATCGTTTAGTGATATTAATAATTCTTCATAATCTTTTTCAACAAATATTAAGTCAGCAATAAAATACATATCACTAAAATTAGATGGGGTGAATTCAAACTTAAAATCTTCTTTCTCCCTAAAGGCTTTATCAATAAAAGTATTTAACTCTGTTGATCTAATAATATTATTGAGATCTCTTCCTTCATCGATAAATAAAAATTTTTGTTTAGCTGCATTATTGTAAAAAATTATTTCCTTATTTGTATCAATTGCAATAATAATCGAAGGTATCTTACTTAGACTTAGTCTTAATTTTTTTTTCATATTTTTTTAATTTTGGCCAATCATTGTCACTTAAAATATAACCTACACAATTTCTAGAACCACACTTACAAATGTGATCCACAAAATCTGTATCAAAAGGATAACCATAGTTATAGAAAAGTTCGTCTCCTTTTTTTATTCGTTTAATAGAAGAAATCCAAATCTCATTATCTATGATGTCTACTTCACAATTAGGATTGCATGAATGATTTATAAATTTTGCAAAATTATAATCGACATCACCGTCAATGTCATATCGCTTGTTTAGTTCAAAAACATAGACCATGCCATTATTTTTATCTTTTTTTGCTTTGCGGATTTGTTTATCTGCTCTTTTGTCACCCTCTCTTTTAGTAACTTTATCACCAATATATTGGATTACTTTCTGGCCTTTTTTAATATTCGTTTTTGCAAATAACCCAGAACCGTGAAGGGGTGATTTTTTTTTAAACCAAATTTTCTGCGTCATACTGTTATTTTTATACAATACACACATATAATAATAAATTGTATTATAAAATGATACTTTTATGTATAAGAAAAATCTTTAATTAATGAAATTTAAAAGTAATAAAAAATTTTACCGCACAATTTGGATTTCGGATACCCATCTAGGAACCAGTGGTTGTAAAAGCAAAATGCTTTTAGAATTCTTAGAAGAAACAGATTCGGAATATTTATTTTTAGTAGGCGACATTGTTGATGGATGGCGCATGCGTAAGAAAATGTATTGGCCACAAGAACATAACGACGTGGTTCAAAAAGTTTTAAAGAAAGCGAAAAATGGAACTAGGGTAGTGCTTATTCCAGGAAATCATGATGAGGTATTAAAAGATTTTACAAATTTTTCTTTTGGAGAAATTTCTATCAAAAATGAAGATACGCATCAATTAGCTGATGGAAGGAAAGTACTGATTACACACGGAGATGAATTTGATGCTGTGATAATTAATGCGAGGTGGTTAGCCAAAGTGGGATCAGCACTTTATGAATATTTACTAAAGTTAAATAATGTATTTAATTTTATTCGACGAAAGATGGGCTTGTCTTACTGGTCACTGTCTCAATATTTAAAAAAGAAAACAAAGCATGCAACTAACTTTATTAGTAATTTTGAGTTTGCTGTATCTGATAGAGCTAGAAGAGAAAATGCTGATGTTGTTGTATGTGGGCATATACATAGACCAGAAATAAAAGAATTAAATGGTGTTCTCTATTGTAATGATGGTGACTGGATTGAAAGTTGTACAGCACTTGTTGAAGATGAAATTGGCAATTTATCAATTCTTAATTGGCCCGAAGAAAGAGAAAATTTAAAATTAATTTCTTTAGAAGAAAGACGAAAAATAAAAGAGGATGCAGCCTAAAAAAATCGCATTAATTAGTGATGCGTGGGTTCCTCAGGTAAATGGCGTAGTTACGACATTTCAAAGCGTTATACCTATTCTAGAAAAAAAAGGTTTTGAAATTAAAATATTACATCCTGAGATGTTTAATAATTTTAGTTATCCTAGGTACAAAGAAATAAAGATTTCTTACAACACTAAGAAAGTTACTGAAAAATTTTTTAAAGAATTTAATCCAGATATTGTTCATATAATGACTGAAGGTCCAGTAGGTTTTGCTGGTCGTAAGTACTGTCTTAAAAATAAACTACAATATACTTCTTCCTTTCACACTCGTTTTCCTGATTATATTAAACAAAGAGCTTTTATCCCAAAGAGATTTACTTATTCCATATTAAGAAAACTACATAGTGATTCTGAAAAAGTTCTTGTTCCATCAGTTTCAATGCTAAATGAGTTAAAAAAATATAATTTTAAAAATTTAGTAGTTTGGAACAGAGGTGTTGATACAGAATTATTTAATCCAAATAAAAGAGACACAAACAGTAAAGATAGACAACTGACTTATGTTGGAAGAGTAGCAATTGAAAAAAATATTGAAGAATTTTTAAAACTTAAAGGAAATTATAATAAAATAGTTGTGGGGGATGGTCCTGAATTAGAAAAATATACTAATAAGTATCCTGAAGTAAATTTTGTTGGTTTAAAAACCGGAGAAGAATTAGCAAAGTATTATGCAAACGCAGATGTGTTTGTATTTCCTTCTAAAACAGACACTTTAGGAAATGTAATACTTGAAGCATTGGCTAGTGGAACACCAGTTGCTGCATATCCAGTAACTGGGCCTATAGATGTATTAACAGATGAGAAGATTAACACTTTAGATAATGACTTATTACAATCAATTAAAAAAGCGCTTAAAGTAAAAAGGGTTGATTGTAGAAATTTTACACTTAATTTAACATGGGATAAATGCGTGAAAGAATTTTTAGAATACATGGTAAACGTCTAGTTATTTAGGGTAATTTTGTAATGACATATTCTTTAAGACAAAAAATACTAGCAGAATTTATTGGGACATATTTTCTTGTACTAACAGTTGTAGGTAGTGGAATTATGGGAGAGTTAATGTCAAATGACCTTGGTATAATATTACTAGGAAACACAATTGCAACAGGTGCCATTTTATTTGTAATTATTTCTATGTTTATTAATATCTCAGGGGCATACTTTAATCCTGCTGTTGTATTAAGTGATATTATTCAAAAAAATATTCCTATTAATTATGGAATAATTTTTATTTTTACTCAGATTATTGCTGGTATATTTGGTTGTTTAACTGCAAATTGGTATTTTGAATATCCCATAATTGAATGGTCACTCAATGAAAGAGTTGGTGTATTTAAATTCTTTTCAGAAATAATTGCAACTGTTGGATTATTATTAACTATTTTTATATTAAAAGAGGTAAACAAGGAAAGAATAGCTATTGGTGTCGCTCTATTTATTACTGCAGGATATTGGTTTACATCATCAACAAGTTTTGCAAATCCAGCAGTAACCATAGGAAGAATGTTTACAGATAGTTTTAGTGGAATAAGTCCATCAAGCGTTATAGGTTTTATTTTAGCTCAGATTATTGGGGCTCTTATTGCTACAGTTACTGTTAGATTGTTTTTTAAAAATTAATTCAACATATCATGTAAATAACCTTCACGAATTCCATATCTTACAAAAATAATATTTTTAATATTATAAAATGAAGCAAGGCTAAATAAAATATATGTAGATAATTTTAATTTATCTAATCGATTGGGTTGAACAACATTCAATTTTTTAATTTGTTTTTTATCCATAGAGTATAATTTGTGATAGAATATTTCTAACTCTGAAAATGGTATCAGGTAGCCATGTAGTTTATTTTTCTTGATGCCATTTAGATGTAAATGTAGTTTTGCAAGATTGCGCCACATGCCTCCAATAACATAAATATTTCCGACGTTTTTAGAAAATTTAAGAGATTGGTTTTTAAATTTCGAAAATAAAAAATTATCAAATTTAATTTTAGTAGTTTTGTACATATCAGATTCACTTCTTAAGATGCCAATTTTTAAACTTTTAGTCTCAAGTATGTTCTTATTTTTTATTGAACTAAGTTCTAAACTTCCACCTCCCAAGTCTGCAACTAAACCGATTGGATTTTTTATTGAACTAATTACACCTAGGGATCCACATTTAGCCTCATTTTTTGGTGAGAGCACTTCTACTCTTACTGACTTTCTTTTCTTGAAAGGCTCAATAATTTCTTTTCCATTTATTGTTTCACGAATTGCGGCCGTTGCAATTATATGAATATCTAAGGACTCATAATCTTTTGCAATCTTAATATATTCTTCTAAGCATTTTATAGCTTCTTTTATTTTTATCGATGGGAGTTTACCTGTGTTAATACTTTCACCTAATTTTAAAAATTCTCTTTTTTGATAAAGTATTGGAAAAGGATAAATAGCTTGCTCATATATAACCAGTCTAAATGTATTAGAACCTAGATCAATCACTGTTATGGGATTTTTGTTTTTCATTTTAGCCATGGAAATGTATATATCTAAAGTATTAAACTCGAATGCTACAAGTTTATTTATTACGTCATGCCAAATCTAGTTGGGATAATTTAGAGCTTGATGACATTGATAGACCTCTCAATAAAAGAGGTATGAGAAATGCAAAACAATTTTCTAAAATATTAGATAAAAGAAAATTTCAAATTGGTCAGATAATATGTTCTCCTTCTAAAAGAACAACTAGCACATATAATATAATTTCTAACTCGTTTGATCGCTCAGTAAAATTTACAATTGATAACGAAATTTATGAATGTCCATCAAATATACTTGTAAGAAAAATTAAAAAATTAAAAAAAAATACTCTTATCATTGGACACAACCCTAGTTTGATAGAGTCAATTAATATTTTATGTAATTCAAATATTGAACATTTTCCAACCTGTGCTTTTGCTATAATATCCTTTAAAAATAGCTGGACAATTGATAAAATTTTAAAACCAAAAAATAAAAATTATTAAAGAAATATGAATTTTTTATGAACATGTTTTTTTTATACCTAAAAAATATAAAAAAAAATTATGTTAAAAAAAAATACCGCTTATAACTATGCAAACAGGGAATTGTCTTGGCTAAAATTCAATGAAAGAGTCTTAAGTCAGACATCTGATAGTAAAATTCCACTTTTAGAAAGGGTTAGATTTTTATCAATAGCATTCTCTAATTTAGATGAATTTTTTATGGTTAGAGTAGCAGGGTTGAATGTTCAAAAATTTTCACGAAATAAAAGTTTTGATGGATTAACACCACAACAACAACTCAAGCTGATAGATAAAGAAACATCGAAGATGATTTCAAATATAAAATCAATATGGATAGATTTACTAAGAGAGCTTTCAGAAAACAAAATCCATATAGATGTAGAAAAAACACTGAAAACAAAAGATAAAACATTTATTAAAAATTATTTAGAAGAAAATAATTGGGGGGTTTTAACGCCAATTATTATTGATCCATCTCACCCATTTCCTTTTATACCAAATAAAGAAACAACCTTAGTATGTCGTTTAATGAATAATAAAAAAACTTTTTATGGAATACTAAGAGTGCCAGAGGGATTAGAAAAATTTATTAAATTACCTGGTAAAAAAACACGTTTTGTATCTATGGAGACAGCCCTACTTATTTCTTTAAAAGAAATTTTCCAGTGTGATAGGGTTTTGGATAAAGGTGTTTTTAGACCAATTAGGAATAGTGAATTAGAATTAGGGGGTGAAGGAGAAGATTTATTTTTAGTATTTCAAAAAGCTATTTTTGAGAGAAGAAGACAAGAGGTAATAAGAATTGATTTTGATGAAAGTATATCTAGTCACTTAATTAAATTCATAAATAAAAAACTTAACTATAAGGATGTAAATACATATAAACTGCCAATACCCGTTAATCTTTCGAGTATAGAGTCAATTTTTTTGAAAGATTTTAAAAAATTATTTTTTCCAAAATTTAAGGTACGATTTCCTGAAAGAATTAAAGATTTTAAAAATGATTATTTTAAAGCTATAGCAAATAAAGATATTGTTATTCATCACCCTTTTGAATCTTTTGAAGTAGTGACGCAGTTTATTGATCAAGCTGCAGATGATCCAAAAGTCTTATCAATAAAACATACTTTATATCGAACTACTGATGACTCACCAATAGAAGCAAGTTTAGTTAGAGCAGCACAAAAAGGAAAATTAGTAACTGTCATTATAGAGTTGCAAGCACGTTTTGATGAAGAGCGTAACTTAAAATGGGCAAAAGAATTAGAATTAGCTGGAGCGCAAGTTGTTTTTGGCAATATTGATATGAAAACTCATGCAAAAATTACACTTGTAACAAGGAAGCAAATGAATTCTGTTGTAAATTACGCACATTATGGAACAGGTAATTATCACCCGAGAAATGCAAGAGTTTATATGGATTTATCTTACTTCACCTGTGACAAAACATTAACAAATGATGCTGCAAAAATGTTTAATTATTTAACTAGTTATTCTGAACCAACAACAATAAAAAAAATAGTATATTCTCCAATAACTGCAAGAAACAAATTAAATGAACTAATTAGAAATGAAATTACAAATGCTGGAAAAAATAAACCATCTGGAATAGTATGTAAGTGTAATGCTCTTGTTGATAAACAAATTATTGATGAATTTTATAAAGCATCTCAAAAAAATGTAAAAATTGAATTGTTGATAAGAGGAATTTGCTCTCTAATACCTGGTAAAGAAAATCTATCAGAAAATATAGTTGTTAAAAGCATAATTGGTCGTTTTTTAGAACATACGAGAATATATTGTTTTTATAATGGTCATAAATTCCCTCATAGAAAAAATATCTTGTTTATTTCTTCTGCCGATTTAATGCAAAGAAATCTAGATAGGCGGGTTGAAACATTTATTCCTATTGAAAATGAAACTGTACATGAACAAATATTAAATCAGATCTTAATTGCCAGTTTGACAGATAATACAAATTCTTGGCAAATGTTAAGTAATGGCAATTATCAGAAAAAAGAAATATCAAGCAAAGAGAAAAAATTTTCCTCTCACAATTTTTTTATCAAAAATCCAAGCTTGTCTGGGAGGGGTTCAGCAAAACTCAAATCTAGAGCTAAGTCTAATTTAAAAATTTGAAAATAGAATTTAATCCCACTCACAATAATTGGACATAAGCAGGAAGAAATAATACTGCGAGTGGTAAGATGTAATTAAATTTTATTTTTTACAGACGTGTTAATAGAATATTAAATTTTTATAAATTAAACTAATTTTTTAATTTATTGGTTTTCAAATAAATTTTTTAGTTCCTTCAATTTTTGAAAATTGAATCTCTTACTTCTTAGTAACTATAATTTTAAAATTAATTTTTTGCATTTACAACATTTGATAGAAATTGATTTGCACATTTATCCCAAGTAAATTGCATTGCAAATTTTCTACAATCTTTTCTATCAATCTTTAAGGCTTTATTAAGTGAGTTTTCAATATTATTATCAAGGCTATCAATTAATGAGTTTTTTAAAATATCTTTAGGACCTGTTACTGGGTAAGCAGCCACTGGTGTGCCAGAGGCTAAAGACTCTAAAATTACATTTCCAAATGTATCTGTTTTGGATGGGAATACCAATGCTTCAGCATTTGCATAATAGTTTGCTAGGTCTTGACCTTTTTTCATCCCAACGAAAGACACATATGGATATTTATTTTGTAATCGTTGCTTTTCTGGACCATCTCCAACAACAATTTTATGCATCTTAGTTCTTATTTCTAAAAACGCTTCGATGTTTTTTTCTAATGAAACCCTACCAATGTAAACAATATACTTTTTCATTCCCTTTTTTCTTTTTAAAGGATTAAATAATTCAGTATTAACTCCCCTTGACCAAATTTTAAGATTTTGAAATTGATATTTAGTTAATTCGTTACGCATAGATATTGTTGGGACCAATACATTACATGCATTTTTATGAAAATTTTTTAAAAAAGAGTACCCAATTATTTTTGGTATCATTATTCTTTGCTCTATATATTCTGGAAATCTCGTATGAAAAGAGGTTGTATATCTCAACTTATTATTCTCACAGAATTTTTTCCCCGCAATTCCAACTGGTCCTTCAGTGGCAATATGTATAACATCTGGATCATAATCACCAAAAAATTTTTCTGTTATTTTTTTTGTATTAATTGCTATTTTTATTTCCTTATACCAAGGATAACTAAAATTAGTAAACATCATTGGGTGGAGTACTTCAATTTGATACTTTTGTTTTAAAAATGGATTAATATGTTGGTATGTATTTACCACACCATTAACTTGGGGAAGCCAAGCATCGGTAATGATCGCTAATTTTTTCACACTAATACACTTTCTGCTAGTTTGTTATGTTTATGTTGAAAAATTTTTTCTCTTTCAATTGACCAGTCAATAAGGGATAATTGTCCCTCATTATTTTCCACTAGCGCAGAACAACTCTCAACCCAATCACCATCATTGCAATATAAAACTCCATTTAATTTTTTTATAATGGGCTTATGAATATGGCCACACACAACAACATCAGCATTTGCTCTTTTAGCACTATCAGATACGGCAAACTCAAAGTTAGAAATAAAATTCGTGGCTCTTTTTGTTTGATGTTTGAGAAATTGAGATAATGACCAATAAGATAGACCTAGTTTTCTTCTGACAAAATTTAGATAGTTATTCAACTTTAATATAAATTCGTATAGAGATGACCCAATACTTGCCAGCCATTTAGCGTTTAATATAACTGCATCAAATTCATCACCATGTAAAACAAGGGCATTTCTTCCATCAGCTAATTTGTGTGTAAACTTATTTTTTATTGATATATTCCCTAGTGAAAAACTTGTGTAACTTTTCACAAGTTCGTCATGATTACCTGGGATAAATATTACTTTTGTACCTTTTCTTGCTTTACGCAAAATCTTCTGGATAATGTCATTATGAGTTTGATGCCAATAAATTTTTTTTTTCATTCTCCATGCATCAATAATATCGCCAACTAAAAATAAATATTTTGAATCTGTTGATCTCAAAAATTCAAGAAGCATTTCACTCTTGCTATTTTCTGTTCCAAGATGAAGATCAGATATCCATATAGTTCTATAATATGAAACTGATTGCTGATCTTTCATTTTATTAATAAATAATAGAAAGAATTTGTTAAAATTTTATTTCAATTACATTAACTAAATTTTTTTTTTACAGAAGTATTAATTAAATATTGAGTTTTTATTACTTGGATCTAATCTATAAGTGCTATTCCTTAAAAATTTTGTAATCTCAATAAGATTGCCAATTTCTTTTATGGTTTCAAAGGGTATTCTTTGTCCAATATGAACATCAATTTTTTTTCCCATTCTTCTTTTAAGTTCATATATCATTAAAGAATATCGAAAGACTTGCCCAATTTTATCAGCAACATGAAAAAGTTCGCTATTTTGTCCTTCAAAAAAAATTGGGAGGACAGGTGATTGAGTTTTCATTATTATTTTTGAAGTAAATTGTTTCCATTCACGATCTATTGCTTTGATTCCTTTTTTTAATTTTGGTTTCGTTGAAACTGATCCTGATGGAAAAATGATTAGTGCCCCATTATTTCTTAAGTGTTCTTCGCATTCTTTACGTGCAGCGATATTATTTATTAAAGCATTTCTATTTTTTGAAAAATCAAGAGGAATAATTTTATTCTTAATAAGATCTGCTCCTTGTAAAACTTTATGCGTAATAATTTTGTAATCTTGTCTAATTTTACTAATTAAAGAGCATATTGTAAGACCATCAGCTATTCCAAATGCATGGTTAGCGATTACTACAAGTTTGCCATTTTTAGGAATATTACTTTTAGAATGATAATGTGTCTGAATACGGAGACCTAATCTTTCAATTGCATCATGCCAAAAATTCTCTGGAGGTAAATTTTCTCTTAAATAATCCTCATACAACTTACGTAACTTAATTTTACCCGTTCCCAATTCGGTTAATTGAATAATAATCTTTCCAACAGGATTAACTTCGGAGTTAGAAAAGGTAAGCGCTGGTTTATTAATTTTCATAAAATTTACTTTAAATTCTTAATTTTATAATGTTAAACAATTGTTAAAGTACTCGAAAAAGGAGAAATAAAAAATTAATCCCACTCACAATTATTGGTAATTAGCAGGAGGAAATAATACTGTGAGTGGTAAGAAACATTTAAATTTTATTGTTTACAAATAGATTAATGGAATATTAAATTTTTATAAATTTAATTAATTTTTAACTTCATTAATTCTCAAATAAATTTTTTAGTTCTTTCAATTTATCAAAAATTGAATCTCTTACTTCTCTAAATTTATCTAATTGGTTTGAACTAAAATGATCTGATGCCGGATCATCAAATGGTATTGAAAATATCTGAGCTTTGGAATTTAAAACTGGACATACCTCTTCTTTACAAAGCGTAAAAACGGTATTTAATTCATCTCTAAATTTGTTGTCTAAACTTTCAAAATCTTTTGAATAATGTTTTGATATATCAATATCGATTTCACCCATAACCTCGATAGCATTAGGATTAACTTCTTTGGGCACTGATCCTGCACTTTGAATAATACAATTAGGATATAATTTTTTTGCAATTCCTTCAGCCATTTGACTTCTTGCTGAATTAGCAACACACATAAAAAGAATATTTTTATTTTTCATGAAAGCAAATAAATATAACCAAAAATAAATAGTGGAAGCTGTAAACCAAAGTTTGTAAGAAGAGCTCGATCTTTTGTCATATAACCAACAATTGACCAACCAATAGCCCCTGTGCCGTGGATAATTATATTAATCGGATAGGCATTTAAATTGGTTAATAATATTCCTGATAATATTAACGCGGTGCTAAACCACTTAATTCTATTAATTGATAAATCTGTCATATCTTCTCCTAAATTCTATAGATTGCGAATATTACACTTTACTTAAAGATAAAGATATTAATCAAATTGTAACAAAAATTTAACATTTCTTTCTTTTTTTATGAAAAGTTCTATAAGCACTCCATGTTTGGATTAAAAAGTGCATCATTATTTGGTGATACCAAAAAGCTTGAAAGAGAAATTGATGAGTTTGTTGATATTGTCTCTGAAGTGGGCTTAGTATTTAAATCGATAGTTCCAACTTATCTCAATCATTCTGCCAATGGTAAATTTGAGGAAATGGTTGAAAAAGTAAAAGAAATGGAAAGTAAGGCTGACAAAATTACGAAAGATGTTGAGCATACTCTTTATGAAGAAACACTAATCCCAGATGCAAGAAGTGATGTGTTACGACTTCTAGAACACATCGACGAATTAATTGGAATGTACCAAGGTAATTGTTATCACTTCTCTATTCAAAAACCTAATTTTCCAAAAGAGTTTCACCAAGATTTAATTGAGTTAACAGAGACAGTTGTAAACTGTGTTGAGTCACTTTGTTTGACTGTCCGATCATTTTTTAGAGATATTAAATCTGTTAGAGATAATGCACATAAAGTTACATTTTATGAAAAAGAATCTGATATAAAATTTAGTTCTCTTGCAAGAAGAATTTTTGATTCTGAATTACCTCTAGATCAAAAAATGCATCTTCGTTATTTTGTAGAGAAGATTGATCGTATTTGTGATCAAGCAGAAGACATAGCTGACGAGGTTCAAATTTACGCTATTAAACGTTCCGTTTAATTTTCAATGGAAATTACAATTCTAATTTTTTTATTTGGTGGTCTTTTTTTAGGTTGGTCACTTGGCGCCAATGATGCAGCAAATGTTTTTGGAACTGCAGTTGGAACACGAATGGTTAGTTTCACAAGTGCAGCAATAATTTGTAGTGTCTTTGTTATTCTAGGTGCAATTATTAGTGGAGCAGGTACAACTGAAACTTTAGGTAAGTTGGGTGCTATTAATGCATTACCTGGTGCTTTTGCAGCATGTGTGGCTGCGGGAATATCTGTTTATTTAATGACTAAAGTTGGGTTACCTGTTTCTACAACGCAAGCGATTGTTGGAGCAATTGTTGGTTGGAATTTATACACGGGATCTTCAACTAATCTTCAAGTTTTAATTACTATTTTAGGAACATGGATACTCTGTCCTATCATTGCAGGGGTTATTGCAATGGGTTTATTTACTTTTACAAAAAGAGTTATACTCAATAGAAAGTTACATATTCTCAGACTTGATGCGTATACAAGAACAGCTTTACTTTTAGCGGGTGCTTTTGGTGCTTATAGTTTAGGCGCAAACAATATTGCTAATGTAATGGGTGTCTTCGTACCTATATCACCGTTTACTGATGTTACTATTGGAAATTTATTTGTCTTTTCTTCAAAAGAACAATTATTTCTGCTGGGTGGTTTAGCAATAGCTGTTGGTGTTTTTACTTACTCGAAAAGAGTTATGTTTACCGTGGGTAATGATCTCTTAAAAATGACACCAGTGGCAGCATTTATTGTTGTTATATCGCATTCTATTGTTTTATTTTTATTTGCATCCCAGGGTATAAGTGCTTTTTTACAATCTATAAATCTTCCCTCTATACCTTTGGTACCAGTATCAAGTTCCCAAGCTGTTGTTGGTGGCGTAATTGGAATTGGTCTTTTAAAAGGAGGAAAAGAGGTTCAATGGTCAATTGCAGGAAGAATTTCTTTGGGTTGGATGACGCTACCTATAATTGCAGCTTTAATTTCTTTAATTGTTTTATTTATTCTAGAAAATATTTTTAATTTAACGGTCTCTTTTTAATTAACTGCTCGATAAGAAAAAATAAAATCTTCCTGTATTTTAGATTCAATAGCTCCTTTTCTTCTTGATCGTACTAGATCAATAGCTTCTTGTTTTTCATAATTAAATTCAACAAGTAAAATAGCAGCTATAGTGCCAGCTCTTCCTTTTCCTCCACGACAATGTAAGACTATATTTTTACCATCTATCAATTCGTTCTTTAATAAAACTTTTGTTGTTTCCCATTTATATTTAAAATCTTTATCTGGTGCTCCCATGTCATAAATGGGTAAATGGTACCAATGTAATTTATGTTCATAAATATTTTTGACAAACAAAGTTTTATCACACAATTTTTCAAATTCGCTATCTTCAACAAAAGAAGTAATAGAACTACAATTATTATTTTTAAATATTTCTAATTCGTTTGCTAAAATTGTTTCTTCAAATAAACCATTAGAGTTAAGACCTGGGAAAGAAGTTAATATAATTTTTCCTGCAAATGACTTAGAGTCAATAAAATCATAATTGCTAAATTGCATTTACGCTTGTTTAGCTAAAAAAGACTCTCTTGCTTCTTCTAAATAGGGACGGAAATGTTCAACATCGGGAGTTTCTTTATCTAGAACTTTTGCTAAATCATCAAATCTCCTAAGCTCTATTGCTTCATCCATAAAAGGTTTGCTTATAAATACATCTGCTTCTTCTTTTGTGAAAGGACCGCCTTGAACTTTTAATGAAAGTTTCGATGCTTCTGATAGGCTATCATAATAACCCTCTTCAACACTTGATAAATATCTTTTTGAGTCAACATGTGCTCTAATTGGTAAAATAACATCCTCACCAAAATATTTTTTTAAAAAATCAGCACCTAAATTTTCATGATGACCATCTTTGCCTTCATGAATGGGATCGCCGTCCTCATAGATAAGGTGGCCAACATCATGCAGTAATGCTGCAGCAATTGTTGGTCCTGGTAATTTATTTTTTTCAGCAAGTTCAGCGCATTGGAGTGCGTGCTCAAGCTGTGTCACATCCTCATTACCATATTGAATATCAGCACCTTTTGTTTTCAAAAGATCTAAGAGATAATCTACGATATTTTCTTCCATTCTCATTTATAATTAACTTATTAGAAAATAAATTCAATTCCAACTTTAATAAGATTGATCAAATTTATAATAATATTTATTAAGTAAATATTTAATGGATAAAAAATTATTAACCCCTGGACCTCTCACGACATCGATGTCAACAAAAGAGGCAATGCTTCATGATTGGGGTTCGAGAGATACAAAATTTATTGATCTCAATGCATCAATTAGAGATTCCCTTGTTAAATTAATAGACGGTGAAGATAAATATCAATGTGTTCCAATGCAGGGAAGTGGAACTTTTGCTGTAGAGTCGATGGTGAGCTCTCTTACTCAAAAAGATTCTAAAATTCTGATTCTGATCAATGGTGCTTACGGACAAAGAATGAAAAAAATGTGCACATATTTAGGGAGAGATTTTATTGAATATGAAGTTGCTGAACATGAAGTACATGACATCAATAAAATTGAAGAGTTAATTGATAGCAACAACTTAACACACGTCTTTGCTGTATATTGTGAAACAACATCGGGTATTTTAAATCCTATTGAAGACATTGCAAAATTGGTTGAAGGGAAAAATTTATCGTTATTCATCGATGCAATGAGTGCCTTTGGTGCATTACCCTTAAGTTCTAAAACAATTACTTTTGATGCTGTAGCCGCTTCATCAAACAAATGCTTAGAAGGTGTGCCAGGTGTTGGTTTCATTCTTGTAAAAAATGAAGTTATTCAAAATGCAAAAGGCAATAGTCACTCACTAAGTCTAGACTTGTATGATCAATGGCAAGCAATGGAAAAAAATAAACAATGGCGATTTACACCTCCAACACACGTATTAGCTGCATTCAACCAAGCTATTGAAGAACATAAAGAACAAGGCGGTGTAGAAGGAAGAGGTAAAAGATATAAAAAAAATTGTGAAATTATTTGTAATGGAATGAAAGAGTTGGGATTTGAGCAACTACTTCCTGATAATTTACAAGCACCAATTATTATTACTTTTAAACAACCTAATGATCCTAAATTTAACTTTGAGCAATTTTATAATGCTCTTAGTGAAAAAGATTTTTTAATTTATCCAGGAAAACTAACAGTGGCAGAAACTTTTAGAATTGGGTGTATTGGTAATTTAAATGAACAAGACATGATGGATACAATAAAAGCTGTAAAAGAAGTTGTTACTGAGTTGGGACTAACATTAAACTAACAAAACAATGACAAAAGAAATTGAAATACCTTTAGTTAAAGCAACAAATGAAAATCTTAAAGGATATGGGTATTTAATCGATAGTTTTGAAAATAGTGATATTGAAATTGTTACTTGGCCAAAACAAGGATGGCGTGACATAGAAGAGGGAACTGGTAATGAAGGTGGAACTACCGAAGGTTCTTTTGATACCTGGTGGCAAGGTGACGTGCTTTATGGGCAAAATAATGCTGTTCAACATAAGAGCGATTATGAAGTAGATGGAAAATATATACTGGGTTATGCCAATAATCCTGATCAAGAATCACAAAAAGATAAATATTCAGATCCAACAAAAATTTTTTTATGGCATGCAAATTATCATCCTGATGGAGGTCAGCTTTTCTTTCCTGAAGAAAATAAACCATTTATTTGTCCTTTAGCCTTACCTACAGACGACATTGAACCAGAACATTTTAAAGCATTTTATTGTGACGGATCAAAAGGTTTGTATATTCATCCAAATATTTGGCATGAAGGGGTGTTTCCAGTTACAGAAAAACAATCGTTTCAAGGAAAACAAGGTAAAGTACATGCAAGAGTTAGCATCGACTTAAAAGAGGAATTTAATAAGTATATTTATTTTAAAACTGCGATCTAATTATAAATTTATATTTAATAATGAAAATTATTCACCTTTCAGACCCTCATATTTATATAGATAAGATTCATGGCATAGATCCTGTCAGTAAATTTAAAAAAGCATTAACTCATATAAAAAATAATCATGGTGATGCAGATTTATTTGCCATCACTGGTGATATTACAGACTTAGGTGATAAAGATTCTTATCAGTTATTTTTAAAAATAATTGATGAAGCAGGTCTGCCGAAGAATTTAAATCCTCAACTAATTATAGGTAATCATGATAACAGAGATGAATTTAAAATAAACTTTCCTAATATTGAAACCGATCCAAATGGATTTATTCAATACTTTAAGGATATAGATAATAAACGTTTAATTTTTATAGATACTAATCTGATTAACACTCACCAAGGACATTATTGTGAAGAGAGGCAAGAATGGTTAAATAATATTTTAAGTAAGACTAATACGGATACGTACATCTTTATGCATCATAATCCACTGGCATTAGTAAAAGAGGAAAGTGATGGAATAGGATTACAACAAAAAAAAGAGTTTCAACAAATTTTAACTAAAAATAATAATATAATAAAACATATTTTTTTTGGTCATCAACACATTACAAGTTCTGGCTCTTATTGTGGTATTACTTTTTCCTCCCCAAGAAGTACTTGGTCTCCTCTAATACCTAACTTCTCAAATGAATATCGTTTAGGAACGGCTAATACAGATACAAATTATAATGTTGCAATAATTCGATCTGACGCCTTAATTATTCATACAGAGGATTTTTTAAAAACAGAAGTTAATTGGTTTAAATAAAAAATTATTTTTTTTCAATTACAAATATTTCATTGTTAAAATAAAGGCCTTTATTTTTAGCAACAATATTTTGAACTACTTTTTCGTAATTTTTTGTTTTTTCTACCTTCATTACTTTATCATCATCCATTTGATTGACATATATGGAAGCATTCCAAGCAGAAAAAACTAATGATGTAGCTATGCCTCCACTGATTTCTGTTGGTAGAGCTCTCAATTTACATTTAATAATTCTTTTTTCTCCAAAAGATAAGCTGCTTAATAAATCTTTATCTAAATTTTTCTTAAGATAAGAAATGATACTATTTCCAAGAGAAGGAAATGGGTCCTCTTTTGGCCAAATTTTACGAATTATTTCATTAGCAGGATCTTTTCCTGAAGCATGAATAGTTAACAATTTACCTTTTGATTTTAACGCTCGAATCATTGGTTCGATGACATATTTTGATTTCTTTTCTGCTGAAATTCTTGAACGATAAGGCTGTGAAGCAATAATAAGATCAAATTTATTATCTGATTTTTTTTTGGTAGGGATTAATTCATTTACATTAAATTCTTGATCTTCGCGGTAGATAACCATGACTGAAGGCTCTTTATAAGTATGGTTACCTGACTTTTTATTAATTTCTATATTCCATTTTTTTTCTAAAAATTCATTTTGTTTTCTTAATTGTTGGGCAAATTCAAGAGAGGTGTCACCTTTTAATTTAATAATATTCCAATTAATTTTTTTCTGTTTAACTTCATTTTTTGATTTTAGGTTTGCTGCTTCCGCGTAGTGTAGATTTGAAATGACAAAAACAGTATTCTTGTGTTCAACAAACCTATCGGGTAACTTTTCTAAACCTAATCTTACATCTTCTATGCTTATTTCTTTTGTGCAAACTAATAGAGGTACGTTAGGTCTAGCCTCGTGGCACTGACGCATAACATTCATAAGTAAAGAGCCATCTCCCATACCAGCATCAAATATTTTTATGCCAGGTTTTTGCGGTTTAATTTTATTTACGTGAGGGCGTATCGCATCAGCAATTTGATTTTTTTCATTTGTTGTTGTGACAAATAATAAGTATTTTTGTCTGTTATCATAAAACCTGAAATTTTTTTTCATTACTAATAAAGTCCCATTGATTTAGCAGAAGATATGAAGGCTTCTTTATTGCCAATAAAGTTTTTACCTCGTTCCCCTAAAAACGCATCATCTACTATATTATTCCATTCATGAACAGGAACTTTTATTTCATTTAAGTTTAGAGGAACCTCTAAAGAACGCATAAATTCACTCAGATGATTTGCAGCATTTTCTAGATTATCGTTAAAAATTAATTTTAGTCTTTCCTCAGCGACACTGTCAATTCCAACCATACTTTTAGTAATCATGGGTAATGTAAATGAGCAAGCAATACCATGTTGAATGCCATAATTGAGCGTCACAGGGTAAGATAGATTGTGCGCAATAGCAGTTTTTGTATTGGAAAACGCTAAGCCAGCATGAACGCATGCCAGTGCAATGTTTGAACGTAATTCAACGTTTCTTAAATCTTTAGCGAGAAGTGGTAAATTTTCTAATACTAATTTTGATGCTTGTATTGCATGAGAAGCAGAAATTGGGTTTGCATTAATATTCCAAATACTTTCCATTGAATGAGAGAGAGCATCTAAACCTGTTGATATGGTCAAGCCTAAAGGCTTATAAACCATAATTGATGGATCGATAATTGCTTTTTCTGCATAAAGAGATTTATGCGCCAAAGATAATTTATTGTTTTTTTCTTTATCCCAAATTGTGGCCCAACACGTAAGCTCACTTGATGTTCCTGAAGTTGTAGGTATTGCAATAATCTTGATTGGATTTTCGACTCTTGGACTTTTCTTATTGCGAACGAAATCTGTTAGATATTCTTGTTTATCTTTAAAAGCAGCAATTGCTTTAGCTGTGTCTGTAACAGAGCCACCACCTATAGCTAAAATATAATCTACCGATTCATTGATTGAAGAAAATTTTTTTTGTAGCTCTAAAATATCCTTATAATCTGGATTAGGCTGAACATCCGTCATAATGGATAGTGGTGGATTTGAAGAAGATTTTAATTCATCGCTATATTTTTTAAAAATTTCTTCTGGATGAGTGATTATGATGTAGTTCTTATTTTTAAGAGCATCATGTACTTCTTTAAATCTATTTTCTCCAAAGATAATTTCAACAGGATTAAAATAATTCCACATTACATTAAATTGATTTTGCCGCTTTAGTTAAAATTGTCATTTTCTCAATTGCTTGTTCTCGAGTAAAGAAACCTAAACCACAATCTGGTGCAGCTATTAAGCGGTGTTCATCAATATGTTCAAGTGAATCTTTGATACGAACTCTTACTTCTTCAACAGATTCCATTCTGCTTTTTGCAATATCAATAAATCCAAAAATTACTTTTGTTTTAGTAAATTTTTCTAAAAGATTTAAATCATTATGCCTATGTGAATCTTCTAAAGATACTTCATCAATAGTTGAATCATCTACAAGTGATGCAATTCTATCATAAGCATCTAGATCAGCCTTTTTATACCCTTCTGAATCTAGTGAATTGGGATAACCACAACAAATATGGCAAACGCGTTGCACTTCTTTAGGAATACCATGCATCATTCTTTCTAAATTTTCCATACCGTAAGAATGAGCTTCATCGGGCTTTCTAGCAAATACTGGTTCATCAATTTGAATATACTGACAACCTGCATCTACAAGTGCTTTAACTTCTTTATTGAGGGCTAATGCTAAATCAAAACCAAGTTTTTTCATGTCATCATAGTAGTTGTTAGCAATTGAATCTGTTATTGTCATTGGTCCAGGTAGCGTAATTTTAACTGGGTTTTTTGTAAATTGTTGTGCACTCTTCCAGTCTAAATGCATACGTATTTCTTTACTTGAAATTGGAGCAACAATAGTTGGAAGGTCAGCTTCGAACGCACCCTGTCTTACTGACTTATGCGTAACTTCCTTGAAACTTACACCATTTAAAAATCGACATTGATATAATACATAACTCTCGCGCCTAACTTCCCCATCTGTTGGTACATCAATACCCGCACTTACTTGATCAGTTATAACTTCTTTAATTGCTGCTAAAAATAATTTTTCAGCATCCGCACCTGCAGACTCTAATGCTTTTTCATATGCGCCAGGTGACCAATTTGATAATAATCCTTTTGATGCTTTTCTCTCTTCTTCTGATTTTGTCCCTAAAAACCAATCTTGAATGGGTGTTTGTTTCGGTTTTGGATAAGCACCTATTGTAGTTGTTGTAAGAGGCATCTATGTATACTCCCATTTAAATTTAAAATAAAACAGCGGCTTTTATAAAGCCGCTGTAATAAAAAGTTAATAATAAATAATCTCAAATTACATAAGATCGTTTATTTCTTCCATCATTTCTTCTTGAAGATCTGCCATATCATCAGCGTCGCCTGTAGCAATTTCTTCCGTGAAATCATAGATTACCTGTGTAACAGCTAATCCATTTTCTCCAGGATACGCAAACCAATCAGCAAGAAGTGGAAGTTGTTCAACAGCAGTAAGTTTATTAGGGTTTTGACTATAGAAGTCACCTAATAAATCATTCGCTGCTTTGTTTGGTGGAACATATCCAGTTGTTTCAGCAACTAATGCAGCACCTATACCTGATGTAATGAACTTTAAGAAAGTCCATGCAGCATCAACTCTTGCTGGATCATCAGATGTAGACACTAACATTGCAGCGTTTCCACCTGCTGGTAATCTTGCTGGTGTTCCATTATTTACTCCAGCCATTCCAGGGAATGGTGCAGTTTTTAAAACAAAGTCTGCCTTTGCAGCATTAACTGAACCCAAGCTTGAAGTAGACCAGAACATCATACCAATAGTACCTGCGTTAAACGCAGCTTGACCATCAGCAATTGAATAGTTTGGCATATTACATCCGCTCATGATTGCTTTCATTTGCTCTAACGTTGCAAGTCCTGCATCACCACCCATATTTACAGCTCCATCTTTAACCATTGGAACATTCTGAGTGTGCATTAATGCTTGGTGGAACCAGTTACCTGTGATGTTCCAACCAAAGTATAGAGTTCCTTTACCTGCTGCTTCCAATTTATTACATGCTGCAATAACTTCGTCCCAGTTAGTTGGAATACTATTTACTCCTGCTTCAGCTAATAAATCCATGTTATAATATCCAACTGGCGTTGATACAGAAAATGGTAATCCATAAACTTCACCACCAAATGTTGAAAGACTTAACATAGCAGAATGGTAACCATCTTTTTCAAAAGCAGCTTCTTTTGCAATAAATGGCTCTAAAGACTTAGCAATACCTTTGTCAACTAGAGGTGCTTGTCTGTTAAGACCTTGCATTGTTACATCTGGTAAATTACCTGAAGTAGACTCTCTGAAGATTGTTGCAGTTGCATCCTCATAGTTTTCATAAGTTGCTCTAAATTTAACTTGAATATCTGGATGTGCTTTTTCAAACTCTGGCATAATAGCTTGGAAAGTTACATCGAATAATCCTGAATAAGGATAAGCTACTTCTATTTCAATAGACTTAGCTGAATTAACAGAACCATAAAAACCAAAAGCTAATACGGCTGCAAATCCTGTAATTAATTTTTTCATTTAATCCCTCCGATTCAAATATAATAATTAATCTAACACGTAGTCTCAAAGGGTTACAATTTTATTACGAAAATATTACTAAAAAATAAGCTTATTTTTCCACAGTATTAAGAAAAATTAGAGAAAAACAGGTTTATTTACCAAGGTAGCGAAAAGGTTTTTACATTAGTAAAACTTTTCATTGCTTCAATAACACCCTCTTTGTAACCAAGACCTGAATCTTTAATTCCTCCAAAAGGAGACATTTCAATTCTATAACCTGGAACCTCCCAAATATTTACCGTACCAACATTTAAACCTTGAATATATTTTTTTGCTCGCATGAAGTTATTTGTACATACACCAGATGATAATCCGAATGCGGTTGAATTAGATATTTTCATTACAGCTTCATCGTCATTAGGCACACGAATGATTGGGATAACTGGACCAAATGTTTCTTCTAAAACTAATTCACTTTTAGGGTCAACATGATCTACAACTATTGGAGGTAACAAAGCACCTTTCCTTCCAGGATGATATAAAATTTTTGCACCGTCTTCTTCAGCCATAGAAACTCTTTTATCAAATAGTTCTGCAGCTTGAGCATTAACAACAGTACCTAAGTGTGTTTCCATATTCATAGGATCACCAAATTTAATTTTCTTAGCACGCTCGAGAGCCATTTCAACAAATTGATCTGCAATGGATTCTTGAACCAGTATTCTTTTAACAGCTGTACAACGTTGACCAGAGTTTTTCGTTGCTCCAGTAACAGCTAGCTCAACAGCTTTTTTAAGATCATCACCATCTAAGTCATTTAAAACAATTAAAGGATCATTACCACCAAGCTCAAGAACTGTTCTTTTGTATCCAGCTTGTTCAGCAATTAATTTTCCTACACCTACACTGCCTGTAAAAGTAATGAGATCAATATTTGGATTCTTGATCATTTCTGATCCGATATCTTGAGGCCATCCAGTTACAACTGAAAACATTTCTGGTGGTAAACCTGCTTCATATAAAACATCAGCAAGTACCATTGCTGTTAAGGGTGTTAATTCTGTTTGTTTACATACAGTACAATTATTAGTTGCAATTGAAGGTGCAATTTTATGCGCTACCATATTCAAAGGATGATTAAATGGAGTGATTGCTGAAATTGCCGTTAAAGGTTCTCTAATGGTAAATATTTTTCTCGCTTTTCCATGCGGAGTTAAATCACAAGAAAATATTTCTCCATCATCAAGAATACAAAGTTGAGCCGTTAATGAAAAGACATCAAAAGCTCTTCCTACTTCGTATAAAGAATCTTGTTTTGAGATACCAAGTTCTAAAGTAATAATATCAGAAATTTCTTCTTTTCTTTTAACAAGTACTTCTGCAGCAGTTTGAAGAATTTTTTGTCTCTCGTATCTTGTAAGTTTAGGTTGGTAATTTGCAGCAATATCTAAAGCCTTTCTTGCATGCTCTGCAGTACCGGCTGGGACCGTTCCGATTACTTCACCTGTAAAAGGGTACTCAACATTTATTGTTTTATCTGAAGTAACTTTTTCTCCAGCAATACGCATTGCTTCATTAATCATTTTTTTGTGCATCATAGGGCTCCGTTAATTGCATAGTAAAATGCATCATAGTTATATAATTGTTTGTTAGTATCTAAATTTTGTAATTTTAAATTTGATATGAATGGAACTTCTCTTTCATGGAGTCCTCCATGAGAACGTAAAGGTTCATTTAATCCAGATAGATTGTGTTTATCTTCTGATGAACCAATAGTCATAAATTCTGAAGACATACATATAATATCCCCCATTCTATCTGGAGGTAAATTATAAGTAGAGCATCCTTCGTCTTTTGTTAAAACAACTTCTATATCTTTTATTTCTTTTATAGCATTTACAACTGAATCTATCTTACTTTTGTCTTCTAAATAAATTGTTGCAAAAGAACCAAGTGAACCATGATGCACGACATATGGATCTGTAATTGGTAGAATAACTTTAGCCATGTTTGGTTCAAATTTTTTATCTAAATAATCTTGTAAAAATATTGCATTAGGTGAACCATCTTCTTTTGATTTTGGTTTCATTCCGTGATCTGCTGTGATGATTATAGAAACATTCTCCTTATTTAAAAGACCAATATATTTATCAAACATTGCATAAAATTTATTTGCTGTTTCATTTCCCGGTGCATATTTGTGTTGAATATAATCCGTAGTCGATAAATACATAATATTTGGTTTAAACTCTTCAAGAAGTTTTACACCTGCAGCCATTACAAATTCAGAAAGTCCTTCAGAATATACTTCTGGCACTGGCATCCCCAACCAATCGTTTACATTATCTATACCATTGAGATCTTTTGTTGCTTGATCAGATTTTTCAGCAGAAAAACAAATAGCTCTCTCATCATCAAAACTTAATCCGTTTCCTAAAAGTGTTCTCAACTTGTCTTTTGCAGTAACCAGAGCAATTTTAGAACCAGAATTATAAAATTTTTCAAAAATAGTTGGTGCTCGCATGTATTTTGGGTCATTCATCATTACTTCTTCACCGGTCTCGGGTGTATAAAAGAAGTTCCCGCATATACCGTGGACAGAACTTGGTTGGCCTGTTACAATCGAAATATTATTTGGATTTGTGAAACTTGGAATAGCGCTGTGTACTAGTAGGTTTTCACCACTTGCAATTAATTTATCAAGGTTTGGTGTAAGATTTGATTTTGATGCTTCTTCGAGATACTCTTTTTGACTGCCATCAAGGCAAATCACAATAGCAGTTTTTGAAAAATTACTTGGATATTCTCTTTTATTAATTTCTAAGTTATCGGACACAATTTCATTTAATATATATTATTAAAAATAAGAATTTATAGTTATCTGCTAGTTAAACTCAATGATAATTTGAATATTTGTTAATAAAATTGAAATAAAACTGAAATAAATAGATTTAAAATATTCTCAAATTTAATAAAATTTTGTAGATTAAAGTTAACATAGAGGGGGAATGAGTGGGGACTATATCACTTAAAAATATTTCAAAGTCATTTGGGTCTACACAAGTACTTAATAATTTGAATGTTGATATAAACGATGGAGAATTCTTAACATTAGTTGGTCCATCTGGTTGTGGTAAATCTACATTACTTAGAATAATTGCAGGATTGGAACAACAAACTTCAGGTGATGTATTAATAGATAATAAAAATGTAAATAGAGTTAGAGCCAGTGAAAGAGATTTGGCAATGGTATTCCAATCATATGCTCTTTATCCTCATCTCACAGTAAGAAGAAATTTAGAAACTCCATTAAGACTAAGAGACTATAATGCATTTGAAAGACTACCCTTGATTGGTAATTTTTCTCCAAGCAAAAAAGAGAAAACCGAATCTATAAATCAATTAGTAAATAAAACTTCTGAAACTCTAAAAATTTCAGAACTATTAGATAGAAAACCTGGGCAATTGTCAGGCGGTCAAAGACAAAGAGTTGCTCTTGGTCGTGCTATGGTTAGAGAGCCTGTTGCCTTTTTAATGGATGAACCTCTTTCAAATTTAGATGCGGCTCTGAGAGTTCACATGCGATCTGAATTATCTGAACTTCATAATTCACTTAAAACTACTTTTGTGTACGTAACACATGATCAAGCAGAAGCGTTAACTATGTCTTCTAGAATGGCTGTGATGATTGATGGAAATTTATTACAACTAGATACACCTCAAGAAGTATATGACAATCCTTCCTCATTAAGTGTAGCTCAATTTGTTGGAAGTCCGAAAATAAATATATTTAAAGGAACTGCGGACTCTGGTGGGACGGTGGGTTTTCTCAACGTGAATCTAAAAAGAAAAAGTTCTGAAAGTAATACAGACTTACATATTGGTATTCGACCAGAACATTTAGAAATTATAAATGAAAGTAATGAAAATACATTTAGTGGAACAGTTGCATATAGAGAAAATTTAGGTTCAGATATTTTCTTTCATGTAAATATTGAAGACGGTTCAAATAAAATAATTGTAAGGGGCTTACCACAATTTACACACCAAATTTCAAACGGTTCTAGTGTGAATATTAAAAGAGTTTCAGATAAAGCATTACTATTTAATCAAGCAGGAATGAGAGTTCAATTTACTAATGCATAATTCAAAAGCTCACATATGGTTTATTGCACCAGCAATCATACTGATGATAATTATTTTAATCTTTCCTCTTTTTCTTGCAGGAGGAATTTCTTTTACTGACTACAATTTAGGAAACAAAACATTCGAGTGGGTTGGACTAGAAAATTATGACAAGATGTTCAATCGAAAAACATATGTCAAAATGATTTGGGCCACAGCGACGTATGTTATTGTTGTCGTTCCAATTTCTGTTGTACTTGGATTATGTGCTGCTATGCTCTTAAATTCACTAAGGTTTGGCGCTGATATATATAAAACAATTTTTTTTCTTCCAGTTATGGCAACTCTTCTTGCAATGGCAATTGCATGGGAATTTACTCTTCATCCAACATTAGGAATTGTAAATAGTTTTTTAGCGAATGGATGTGGAGGAGTTAGGGAATTCATTCTTGGTTTTCATTGGTTGCCATGGGTAGACTCACAAGAAAGCTGGTATGCTGTAGCGTGTGCAAACAACATGGATTTTCCATATTGGTTAAAACAAAAAAATACTGCGATTTGGACAGTATGTTTCATAGGAATTTGGCAGGCTTTTGGTTTTAATATGGTTTTATATTTAGCTGGCTTAACAAGTATACCAAGGGAGTTATACCAAGCTGCAGAAATGGACGGGGCTAAATCTACATGGGAGCAATTTAAACTTGTTACATGGCCAATGCTTGGTCCAACAACATTGTTTGTTGTCACTATTACTACCATTAGAACGTTTCAAGTATTTGATACAATCGAAATACTCACCAAAGGTGGTCCATCAAAAACAACGTATGTCATGATGTATGCGATCTTTGAAAAAGCTATTCAACAAAACTTAACAAGTATCGGTGCAGCAATCACAGTTGTCTTTATTGGATTTATTCTCGTGTTAACGTTTTTCCAAAGATATGTCATTGAGAAGAGGGTTCATTATTAATGGAAGCTAAACAATATATTGGGGAAGGTTGGAAACATGCAATCTTAATTATTGGTGCTATCGTAGTGATGCTCCCTTTTTATATGATGGTTTCTATGTCATTAAAATCTCAGCAAGAAATCCAATCAATTTCTGGTGGTCTTATTGGTGCGCAAGAAACTCAAACGTTTCCTGTATGTGTTAAAACTGGTTATTCAGAAGAAACATGTACAATGAAGCCATATCAATACAACTATTGGTTTGCTTTTGAGAAAGCTCCTATTCCTAGATACTTAATGAATGGTGTCATTGTTACTTTATCAATCTTCATCATTCAGGTTCTAGTCGCCTTACCGTGCGCGTATGCACTCGCCAAGTTACGGTTTTACGGACGAGAATTTGTTTTCTCGATGGTTTTATTTTGCTTGCTCATTCCAGTTCACGGAATTGCACTTCCATTATATGTTATGTTGGCCCAGGCAGGACTGGTTGACACCTATTCCGCCTTAATACTCCCCTGGACAATATCGGTGTTTGGAATCTTTTTAATGCGGCAATTCTTTATGACTGTGCCCGATGAATTAATTGATGCCGCCAGGATGGATGGTATGGGAGAGTACGCAATCGTATGGAAAGTAATGCTTCCAACTGCAATACCAGCGTTACTTGCTTTTGCAATATTCTCAGTTGTTGCACACTGGAATGATTATTTCTGGCCTCGTATGGTAATAACAGGAAATAGAGATCTCTTTACTCCACCACTTGGTATAAGAGAATTCAGAGGTGGAATTGATAGTGACGAATTTGGCCCTATGATGGCTTCGATAGTTACAGTAACAGTTCCCCTTATAGTTGCTTTTATAATCGCGCAAAAACGATTTATTGAAGGAATTACTTTGACAGGCATGAAGTAAATTCTTATCTGCTGATGACATTGTCAGTAAATTTTATTTTTATCCTAATTCTTGTTTCTGCTCTATGTCATGCAGTTTGGAGTGCTATAATAAAATCAAGTAAGAACCCTTTATCGTTAATGGGTATAACGTCTGTCTTAGAAGTTACTATTTTTTTACCTTTAACATTTACTGTTCCATTTCCAACTTTAGAAGTTTGGTATTTTTTAATTGCAACCGTAATCATTCATGTCTTCTACAGACTAAATGTTATCTACTCATATAGGTACGGTGATCTCTCTTACATATATCCAATTTCTAGAGGAAGTTCATGTTTGTTTGTAGCAATCATTAGTATTTTATTTTTAAGTTCTGATATTAGTGTTGCTGGTTTTGTAGGAATATTAATTGTTTGTATTGGATTATTTTTAATTTCTTATGCTAAAAATTTATCTTTTAACTTTAGAGGTTTTGCTCTTGCAATATCAACGGCTATTCTAATTACTGCTTACACTTTAGTTGATGGTGTCGGGGTTAGACTTTCTGAAAATGGTTTTTCGTATATTTATTGGCTCTTCACACTTAATGGAATACCTTTACTAATTATTGGTTTGATCTCGAAAGATGGTTTACGAAAAAGAGAAACGTACACTTTTAGATCAGGGATTGCTGCTGGTGTATTTGCAACAAGTAGTTACGCAATTGTTGTTTGGAGTATGCAATTTATAGAAATAGCTTATGTCTCTAGTATTAGAGAAATAAGCATTGTGTTTGCAGCAATTATTGGAATGCTTTTTTTATTTGAGAAAAATGCAAAATCTCGAATAATACCTTCTATTTTAATAGTGAGTGGTATTTCGGTTGTTTATTTTCAAATTCTATAAGGAAAAAATATAGACATTTTGCACGAAAATTTTATATGACTTTTATGACTGAGGATATTGTGGAAGTAGATCCAAAAACCGAAACTATCTCTTGCGATGGTGGTGAAGATGGTTTAGGACATCCCGCAGTTTATTATACCTTTAATAATGAGAACAAAATTGTTTGTGGTTATTGCGGTAAAATATTTATAAAAAAAGAAGAGTAGAAATGTACAAAGAATCTTGGGGTTTAAAAAGAATATGTCCAATGTGTAGTAAGCAATACTACGACTTAGGAAGAACAGAACTGGAATGTCCTGAGTGTGGTAAAGAAATTGAAGTTACTACCATGACTAGACCAAGACGTGGAAGAAAACCTGGAAGTACTAATGCTGCTCCTTTAACTAATCCTATCCCTCCAAAACCAAAAGAAAAAGATGATGATCTTGATATCGAGAATCTGGATTTGGATAACAACGAAGACAATCTTGAGGATGATACTGTTTTACTAGAAGATGAAACAGAAATTGATCCAGTAGCTGAAGGTATTAAACCTAAAGAAGACGGCGAAGAAGAATACTAAAATTTCAATAAAAATTTAGAAGATGTTTAAGGTACTACAAAACACTTGGGCCCTTTTTTTTGGCTTTGCTTTAATTAGTCTTGGTCACGGTTTGCAAGGAACACTTATCGGTGTTCGTTCTGTTTTAGAAGGTTTTAGTTTTTTTGCATCAGGACTTATTATAGCTGGTTATTACGTTGGATATTTAACTGGTGCATTAACAATTCCAATTTTTTTACAACGTGTTGGTCACATAAGAGTTTTTGCTGCTTTAGCATCGCTTGCTTCTATCGCTATATTATTACACTCAGTATTTGTTCATCCCTATTCATGGATGTTTATACGAATATTAACTGGTTTAAGTCTTGCTGGAATTTATGTAATCATGGAGAGCTGGTTAAATGAAAAATCAACTAATCAAACTCGTGGTCAATTACTTTCCGTTTACATGATTATTACTTTTGTATTTGTTGGAGCAGGACAGTTTTTATTAAATTTAGGTGATCCAGCTAAAGTTGATTTATTTATTTTAGTATCAATCTTATTATCATTCGCACTTCTTCCTATTCTTTTATCTTCAACAGAACAACCTAATACAGAAAGTCCTAAATTTTTTTCTTTAAGAGAATTTTATACTGTTTCACCTTTAGGTTTTGTTGGCGCATTAGCTACTGGTTTATCGCATAGTGCTGTTTTTGGGTACGGTGCAATTTATGCATCATCTATTAATTTAAGCTTATTTGAAATTTCTCTGTATATGATGATTATAACGTCAGCTGGCGCCCTATCTCAATGGCCTATTGGGTATTTGTCAGATAGAATTGATAGACGTGTTATTCTTATTGGTGTTTCTTTTATGGCTTCAGGTTTGAGTTTATTTTTTGTTTTTGCAAACTTTATGCCACTAATATTGTTCTTAATTTTTACCGGTCTTTTTTCAGTTGCATGTTTACCAATGTATTCACTTACAGTTGCTCATACAAATGACTTCTTACAACCTAATGAGATAGTATCAGCAAGTGCAACCTTTGGTATACTTATTGGTATTGGATCAATTATCGGACCTTTGTTTGTTTCTGGATTCATGGAAATTTTGGGAGCGGTAGGTTTTTACATCTATTTATTTTTAATACATGGACTGCTAGGGCTGTTTGGTTTGTATAGAATCACACAAAGAACTAAACCACGTGATCTTGAATCACAATACAATCCTTTACCACGAAATATTAGTCCTGCCGGTATGGAGATGAACCCCGTTACTGAGCCAACTGAGGACGAGTAAGTCTTTTAAATATTCTGTGAAGTAACAAGAGGATAATTATTCCCATATAAATGACTGGTTCAGTTTTATCAGCGCGAACTAAAACATAAAAATGCATACTAGCCAGAATGGCTACTGGGTAAATTAAATAATGAATTTTCTTCCATAATTTAAAACCTAATCGCTTAATCATATTTTTTGTTGAAGTGCTAGCAAGCGGTATTAAAAAAAGAAAACTTATAAAACCAAAAGTTATAAATGGTCTTTTTATAATATCTTGTATGATAAATTGCATATCTAAAAAATGATCTAAAACTATGTAAGTGGAGAAATGCAAACAAACATAATAGAAAGCAAAAAGTCCAATCATTCTTCGTAATACAACTATCGATTTTAAAGGTTTAATATTTGATAGAGTAGTAATCATAAGAGTTATTATTATTAATCTGAGTGCCATTAGACCTAACTCATCCATTAGTTTTTCAATTGGATTTACTCCAAGATTCCCAGTAACAAATTGGTACGCCCAGAGTAGGCTTGGAAATAGAATTAAAATAAATAAGACAGGTTTACTGCGGTTAAAATTTCTTGTTGAAAACATTCATTAATAAAATTTAGTTAAATCTAAATCTTTGTAGAGATGCGCTACTTCTTTTTCATAGCCATTAAACATAAGTGTTTCTCTTCTTTTAAACTCTCCAATTCGTCTCTCTGTTCCTTGACTCCATCTTGGATGGTTAACATTAGGATTAACATTAGCATAAAAACCATATTCCCAAGGAGCTAAAGTTTCCCAAGATGTTTCAGGTTGTGTATCTAAAAATCTAATTTCCACAATTGATTTAATTGATTTGAAACCATACTTCCATGGAACAACTAATCTTATGGGTGCACCATTTTGATTAGGCATTTCATGACCATACAATCCAGTTGCTAATATTGTTAAAGGATTCATTGCCTCATCCATTCGAAGCCCTTCTCTATATGGCCAAATGATTGTTCTCTTTTGCTGACCTGGCATTTCTTCCGGCCTGAATACAGTTACAAATTGAACATACTTAGCAGAGCTTAAAGGTTCGACCATTTTTATAAGTTCAGATAACTGAAAACCTTGCCAAGGAATAACCATGGACCATGCTTCAACACATCTTAATCTATAAACCCTATCTTCTATTGTTACATTTGATAAAATTTTTTCTAAGTCAAATGTTTGAGGCTTTTTCACAAGACCATCTATTTTTATTGTCCATGGTCTAGGTTTAAAATTTCCAGAATTTAAATGGGGATGTTTTTTATGAGTCCCAAACTCATAAAAATTATTGTACGTTGTGATTTCTTCGTAAGAATTAAGTTTGTCGTTTTCATTTAGATTTTTAGTATAAATTGAAAGATCACTATCGTGGTTTGCAAATGCTGATGAGGTAACCGTTGCTAGCATGGCGCTAGCTAAAGATCCCTTTATAAACTTACGTCTATTTAAATATGTCTTATAGGGTGTGATTTCAGATCCTAAAATTTTCATAATAATAATATATATCTTAAATATTAAAATTGAAGATTTGCTTTAATAATCTTAGCTTTTAAAATGGGAGTTATATTTATTTAGTATTTTTTCTGGCCATGTACTTTTGATAAATTCAAGAATAGACCAAACATCTTCATCTGATAACGCATCATTACCAAGCATTTTACCTTCATAATCAGGATTTGATTTTTTAAAACCATATTTAATGACATGAAATAATTGTGCAGGAGAGTGGTGCCAAGTATGCCCAGTGCCATTAAGAGGAGGTGCTCTTCTATGACCATCTTCATCTAACGATTTATCCCACTCTTCATGACCTGCTAAATTACCCATATGACACCCTGCACAATTTTCAGCATATAGTTTCATACCTTTAAAAATATCAACTTCTGCTGCATGAATATTATGTCCAATACATAATATTATAAGTACCGAAATTAATTTAAGGGTTTGCATTCTATTTATATAATTTTTTAAATTTATATTTCATTACAAATCTGTCTTTTTTTTGATAGGATATATCTATGAAAAAATTTCTAATCGCATTTGCCATTTTAACTTCAATAATTGCACTTAACAAACATGCGTACAGTGAAAAAGTTCACGGTATTGCAATGCATGGAACACCAAAATATGCCGGTGATTTTGAAAATCTAGATTATGTAAACCCAAATGCACCTAAAGGTGGGGTAGTAAAATTTGGATCATATGGTTCTTTTGATAATCTAAATAGAGTAGCTTTTAAAGGTTCTAAAGCTGCTGGTCTAGGGTATGTTAATGATACGTTAATGAGAAGAGTATGGGATGAAGCATTCTCTCTCTATGGTTTAATAGCTGAAAAGGTAGAATTGCCTGAAGATAGATCGTCTATAACTTTTTATTTAAATTCAAATGCAACCTTTCATGATGGCTCACCAATAACACGCGATGATGTATTGTTTAGTCTAGAAACGTTTCAAACAAAAGGTACTCCAAATCAGAAAAAAACTTATGGCAAAGTTATTAAAACTGAATTGATTGGAAATGATGGAATAAAAATGATTTTTGAAAATAATGAAGATAAGGAATTACCTCTTATTATTGCAGGCTTTCTTCCAATCATTCCAAAAAAGTTTTATGAAAATCTTGATGTTACAAAAACATTTTTAGATATTCCTCTAGGCAGTGGTCCATACCAAGTTGATAGTCTCGATCCAGGCCGTCAAATAAAATACAAACGCGTTGAAAATTATTGGGCAAAAGATTTACCAGTAAATAAAGGTCTCTATAATTTTGATACAATTATTTATGATTATTACAAAGACTCAAATGTCTTAGTTGAAGCATTTAAGGTTGGTGAATACGACTTTAGAAGAGAATACAATGTTAAACGTTGGTTATCAGAATATGATTTCAAAGCTGTCCAAAATGGTGAAGTAATACTGACAGAAATGAATAACGATAGACCTGTTGGAATGAATGGTCTTGTGATGAATACAAGACGTGACATATTTAATAATAGAAATGTAAGACTTGCTTTAAGTTATGCCTATGATCATGAATGGATTAATAAAACGATATATCAAAATGCTTATGTGAGAACAGATAGTTATTTTGATAATTCACCATTAGCTTCTTCAGGCTTACCGTCAAAAAATGAGTTAGATCTGTTGAATGTATGGAAAGATGAAATTCCAGCAGAGGTATTTACGGAAACATTTACACCACCTATTACGGATGGCAGTGGTAATGACCGTAAAAATTTATTGAAAGCAAAAGAAATACTTGAAAAAGAGGGATGGTTTGTTGAAAATGGAAAACTGGTAAAAGATGGAAAAGAATTCAAGTTTGAGTTCTTGATTGTCAGTCCATCTGATGAGAAAATTGCTTTAGCCTATCAAAGTAATTTAAAAAAACTTGGCATTACAATGGATGTAAGAACTGTTGATTCATCACAGTATCAAGAACGTTTGTTAAGTTATGATTTTGATATGATTAAAAGATATTGGGGAGTCAGTTTAAGTCCAGGAAATGAGCAACAATTTTATTGGGGATCAGAAGTTGGTCAAAAAGATGGAAGCAGAAATTATCCTGGTATCAATAGTCCAGCAGTTGATGCATTAATTGAAAAACTAATTAGTGCAACGAATAGAGAAGAATTAACAACGGCGATCCACGCACTTGATAGAGTATTGTTATGGGGTCACTATGTAGTTCCTCTTTATCATAGCAACAAAGACAGAATTGCTTATTGGGATTTTTTTGAATACCCAGACGAAATTCCACTTTACGGAATTGTAATTGAGTCTTGGTGGATTAATAAAGATAAACAATAAAATAAGTAATCAAATATTTTTATGAGTCATACAAGAGCTAACATACTCATGTTAATTGCCTCACTTATATGGGGAACAGCTTTTGTAAGCCAAACTACTGGAATGGGAGCCATAGGTCCTTTTACGTTTAGCTTTGGAAGATTCTTTTTTGCTTTTTTAACAGTAATTCCATTTGCGATTTATCTAGAACAACAAAATATTTTTAAAATATTAAGTGATAGAAAAAAAGTTTATCTTTGTTTGGCTACAGGTTTTTTTCTTTTTGGTGGTATGGGCCTTCAACAATACGCTTTACAAAAATCATTAATATCAAATGCTGCTTTTCTCAGTACTCTTTACGTTCCCTTTGTTGGTATAATTTCAAGATTCATAATTAAAAAACAGGTACACTGGATAATCTGGATTGCCATTTTACTTTGTTTGTATGGATCATATCTTTTGTCTTCTAATCAATCAGTTGAAATTCAACAATCAGATTCACTCTTGTTTATTGCTGCGTTGTTTTTTGCCTTACATATTATTTGTATCGATATTTTTATGAAAGAACTTAACAGTCCTTTTTTATTTGGAAGTATTCAGTACTTTATTGTTTTTATTTTATCTTTGATCCTAGCTTTTATGTGGGAACAACCAAAGCTCTCTAATATGCAAATTGAATGGTTTGAAATTTTATATACGGGTATTTTTTCTGCTGGCATTGGATATACACTTCAGATTATTGCTCAACATAAAGCTAATCCTGCTCCTGCCGCTATTATTTTATCAATGGAGTCAGTCTTTGCTGCCATAGCAGGTTGGATACTTTTAAATCAAGTTGTAGACACACAAAAAATACTTGGATGCCTTGCAATATTTGTTGGAGTCATTATAGTACAATTAGTACCAATAATTATTAAACAAAAATGAGTGATAAATTAGACGTAGTTGGAATTGGAAATGCTATGGTAGATGCCATAATTCCTTCCAATCAAAGTGAAATTGAAAAACATGAAATTAATAGAGATTCTATGAATCTTATTGATGAAAATTTAAAAAATAATTTGCATGAAAGTTATTCCATCAGAGAAATGGCTGGTGGAGGTTCCCTTGGTAACTCCATGTTTGGCGTCACCTCTTTTGGCGGTAATGGAAGTTTTATTGGAAAAATTAAAAATGATGAAATTGGAGTATACCTTCAAAAAGATATGATCCGAGAAGGACTAAAATTTCCATTAGGATTTACATCTCCTGATATTTCAACTGGATGTTGTACAATTTTTGTTGAAGAAGATGGAACAAGAACAATGTGTACTTTTCTTGGTGCTGGAACATTAATAGGTCCTGAAGATATAAAAGAAGATGATATTAAAAATCATAAGATTGCATATTTAGAAGGCTACTTGTGGGACAATGAAAATGCAAAAAAGGCTATGAAAAAAATGGTAGATATTTGCAAGGCTGATAATCAAAAAATTGCATTTACTTTATCTGATCTTTTTTGTGTTGATAGACACAGAGACTCTTTTAAAGAATTAATAACTGAGAATGTTGATATTCTTTTTGCTAACGAAGATGAAATCAAAGCAATGGCACAAACAGAAAGTTTTGAAGAAGGTCTAGAATATGCAAAATCATTAAATATAATTGCTGCTATTACTAAAGGAAGTAGTGGATCAGTTATTGTTTCTGGTAATGACATCACTGAAGTTGCTGCAAAAAAAGTAGAAAAAGTTGTAGATACAACTGGAGCTGGTGATTTATTTGCAGCTGGTTTTTTATTTGGTTATTCTAAAGGTAAAGCAATGGATGAATGCGGTAATTACGCATCGATTGCTGCTGCAGAAATTATTTCGCACTATGGTGCAAGACCTTTAGTAAAATTGTCTAGTTTAATTTAGCTAATAATTTATTTTTATTTTTATCATCGCAAAAAGAATACTTAATTGCGTTATGAGTAAGGGAGGTTAGTTCCTTTTCATTTAAACCTAAATCTTCCATGACTTTGTATTCACCATTTATGGTTGCATTAAAAAAAGGAGGGTCATCAGAATTGACTGTTACTTTTACTCCTTGATCAAATAACGCTTTCACAGGATGATCTACATAATCTTCATAAATCTTAGTTGCAATATTACTTGTTGGACAAGTTTCTAGAATAATATCTTTATCAATTATTTCTTTTACTAAATCAGGATCCTCTATTGATCGAACTCCGTGACCTAATCTTGTTGGATGCAGTAGGTTAATAGCATTTCTTATATTTACAGGACCATCCCATTCACCTGCATGAACAGTGATTGGAAAATTTTCTTTTTTTAACATATCAAATGTTTCAACAAATAAATTTGGTGGAAAATGAAGCTCATCCCCAGCCAAACCAAAACCAACTAAACAAGAATGAGGATTATTTAAAACTTCTTTTGCAGTTCCTTGAACTGACTCTGGTCCTAAATGTCTGATCCCATTCATTATATAACGTGAAACAATTCCAAAATCCTCTTCAGCTTTTTTGGAAGCTTCATAAACTCCTTCAATAAAAGAATGGTAAGTCATGCCTTTTTCTTTAGCATGAGTTGAGGAAATCATCGCTTCGACATAAAGAACATTATTAGCAGCACAATCTTTTAAATATTCATAGGTTAATTCAAAATAATCTTCTGGCGTGTGTATGACAGAAGTAACAATGTCATACTTTTTTATAAAATCATAAAAATCATCCCATTGGTATGCGTATTTTGAACCAAACATTTCATCAGGTATTTCATGATTATTACGTTTGGCAAATTTCTTACATAAATCTGGCGTAATGGTTGCCTCTAAATGAACATGAATTTCTGCTTTTTTAACTGAATTAAAAATATTCATATAAATAAAATTACCTATATAATAATAATATGGAAGCAAGAATAAACAGAAGAAGCTTTGTTTTTGGCGCAAGCTGCTCTTTATGTGGTTCGATGATTTTACCCTCCTGCACACAAGTACCATTAACAAATCGAAGTCAGTTAAATTTATATGATAGCAATCTACCTATAATTTTAATGGGTGGTGGTGTAGCAGGTCTTCCAAAGATTTATCCTAATGAAAGAGCTCTTAATCAAGAAGTTGATAAAACATATTCAAGATTTTTATCAAAAGCTAAAGAAGATAAAATTCTTTTAGATAACACAGATGAATCTAAAAAAATTGAGGAAATTGGAAGGGAAATTTATACCTCTCTAGATACATTTTATATTAATAAGCGTGAAAAAAATCCCGTAGAAAATTTTAATTGGCAATTTGCTCTAATTGAATCTGATACAAAAAATGCTTGGTGCATGCCTGGTGGAAAAATTGCTTTCTACACTGGTATACTTCCTGTTTGTAAAAATGATGACGGGATTGCTGCAGTGATGGGGCATGAAATTGCGCATGCATTTGCTAGACACACTGTTGAAAAATTAACCCAAGCATCTATGATGCAAATGGCAACAATTGGAATATCGCGAAGTAAATATGCAGAACTTCTTAATAAATCTTTTAGAGTAGGAAATGTGGGAGGCAATGTTTACAACTCAGTTGTAAAGTATGGTATTTTTCTTCCATTTAGTAGAAAAATGGAAAGTGAAGCCGATTACTTAGGCATGGGATTTATGAATCTTGCTGGATTTAATATTAAAGAACCTGCTAAATTATGGCAAAGAATGATGGCAGGTCAAGAAGGGAGGGTTCCTGAATTTATGGGATCACATCCAAGTCCTGATAATAGATCAAAAAAGTTTCTTGAATGGGAAAGTGAAATTTTAGATAAATTTCCCCAAGTTTAATTTTAGTGTAATAGGTATTTTATGATTGCTGTTGAAGTTAAAGATCTTACTCATTCGATTAATAATAAAAAAATTTTAAATAATATTAATTTTAATCTCAATAAAGATAGTATCTCTTGTATTTTGGGACCGTCAGGTAGTGGAAAAACTACTTTATTAAAGCTCATAGCAGGTCTTGAAAAAGTACAGTCAGGTAAAATTATTATTAATGGTGAAGAAGTAAGCAGTACTGCAAAACACCTACCTACAGAAAAAAGAAAAATTGGTTTTTTATTTCAAGATTACGCTTTATTCCCACATTTGACAGTAAAAGAAAATTTGAGATTTCCAACTAATGCTAAGAATTCAACTAATAATGTTGATGAAATTATTGAATTAATAAAATTACCTAATTCACTAGATAAATACCCACACGAGTTAAGTGGTGGTGAACAACAAAGAGTTGCACTTGCACGATCTATAATTTCACAACCCGATTTACTTTTATTAGATGAGCCTTTTTCAAGTTTAGATTTAAGCCTTCGAGAAGAGGTGAGAGATGATACACTGCATCTATTACAAAAATCAAATGTGTCTGTAATTATAGTCACTCATGATCCTTTCGAAGCAATGTTTATCTCAAATCATATAAATATTTTTGATAAATCAGGTTCGATTGTACAGTCAGGAACTCCCAATGATCTCTATAACAATCCAAAAAATTCATATGTTACAGGTTTTTTTGGTGAAACAAATAAATTTGAAGGTGTTGTTAAAGAATCTCACATTTACACACCGGTTGGGAAAATTAAAACAACTGGAAATTTAGAAGGTGAGAAAGTTGTAGTACACATAAGACCTCAAGGTATAAAACTCAACAAACAACCAACACCAGTTAATGGGATTAAGGGAACCGTTATGGCATCAAAATTAATGGGGTCATTTAGTTTTATCCATTTATCTGTGTTAGATAATAATAATGAAGTTGTTCATGTTCATAGCCACATGCCTGCTGACTTTAATCCAAAACAATCGTCTGCAGTCGAGATAGAAATTGATAATGATCAGGCTTATATTTTTAAGAATTAAGTTTTAGTTTTTTATTGATTTAGTAATTGTTCTGTTAAGAAAAATTACCGGTCCTAATCCAGCAATAACTATAATTAGAGCTGCAAATGCTGACTCCTCCAACATTTCATCAGAGGCATATTGATAAACATAGGTTGCTAGTGTCTCAAAATTAAATGGTCTTAATAAAAGTGTTATTGGAAGTTCTTTTAAGATGTCTACGAAAACTAATATTCCTCCAACTAATAAATTTGTATACAGCAAGGGTAATATAATTTTTCTTATACTTTTGAAAAAACTAACACCCATTGTTCTTGATGCATCTAATAAGTTTGGATGAATTCTTGAAATACCTGATGTAATGGCTCCATTACCAACAGCTAAAAATCTTATACTATACGCAAATAATAAAATTATAAATCCACCAACAGCATAACTCATACGAAAATAAATTAAATCATTAAGCCATCCAACAAATACCACTATTCCAACAGCAAGAATTGTTCCTGGAAAAGCATAACCAGAAGAAGCAAAAAATATTAAAATTTTTTGGAAATTATTTGATTTATATGCTCCAACTATAATCATTAATAAGGAGAGCAACATAATGAATGATGAAGAAATAAATGCTAAAGATATGCTTGAAATTGTTATTTGAAAAATTTCAATAAAATTTATTATAGAATAACCTTTAATTACAAAATTCAATAAAATTGAAACAGGTATTATAAAACCAAGACTTAAAGGTATTAGGCAAATTAAAAACAATAAAAAATTTTTAACTCCAGAAACTGCTTGGGTTGGTGTATAAGATGCACCACTATATTTTTCATGAAATTTTCTGCTACGCCTACCCAAATACTCTAAAGTTAAAAGTACTATAACAATCATAAATAAAATACTAGAAATCTGTGATGCGCCAGATAGACTATTCATTCCTAACCAAACATTAAATACGCCTAAGGTTAATGTTTCAATTGCAAAATAATCAACTGTCCCAAAATCAGAAATTGTTTCCATTAGTACTAAGGCCAAGCCAGCAATTATACCTGGACGACCAAATGGAATAGCAACATTGAAGAAAGAATTCCTTCCGTAAATAGAACTAGTTTGAAAAAAAGATATAGGTGTCGTTATAAATGATGCTCTAGTCATTAAATATACGTATGGATACAATACAGAAGACATTACCAAAATTGCACCTCCCATTGATCGCACATTTGGAAACCAGTAATCTTTTGAACTCGTCCAACCAAATATGTCTCTTAGCAATGATTGAAGAGGACCAGCATATTCAAAAAAGTCGGTATAAGTATAGGCAATAATATAAGCTGGGACAGCAGCTGGTAATAATAACATCCATTCAAAAAATTTTTTCCCAAAAAAATTATATCTTGTCACTATCCAAGCAGTAGTCAAACCAAAGACTAAACTTAATCCTCCAACACCAAACATTAGAATTATTGTATTGGTAAGATATCTGGGCAAAACAGTAGAAAATAGATGTGGCCATAGTGATGTATCACCTAAGATCGCGTAATAAAATATTGAAAAAATAGGGGCGATAATTACTAAAGCAATTATCGCCACAGAATTAGACCATAAATTAAAATTTATCAAAACAGTTAACCTATAATTTACCAGCCTACTCTATCAATAATTTTCTGAGCTATGGGAGCAAGTTCTGCTAGTTTTTCAACAGGCAGTTTATCTTCTTTAAATTCACCCCATGATTTTAACTCATCAGTTAATTGCATATCTGGATTAACCGGATATTCATAGTTTATAGAACTGTAAAGGACTTGTGCTTTTGGCTGAGTAAGAAATTCAAGTAGTGCAATCGCGTTGTCTTTATTTTTAGAGTACTTAATTACACCACCGCCAGCAACATTAATATGATTACCTCTATCTTCTTGGTTAGTAAAAACTAACTCTATTGAGTTAGCCCATTCTTTTTGTTCTGGATTCTTTTCATTAAATTTCATTTTTCCAAAATAATATGTATTCATTACAGCAATATCACAGACACCTTCATAAATTGCTTTTGCTTGAGCTCTATCATTACCCTCAGGTTTTCGTGCTAAATTTGCAACGATGCCTGCTGCCCATTCTTCAGCTATAGCTTCTCCATTTGCAGCAATTATTGAAGCTAAAAGTGATCTATTGTAGTCATGGCTACCAGGTCTTGTACAAATTTTACCTTTCCATTTTGGATCAGATAAATCTTCTATTCTTTGAATTGAGTCTGTAGATACTCTTTCTTTTGATATTGCAACAATTCTAGCTCTCTTTGAAAGTGCAAACCATTTATTATTACTGTCTCTTAAATGATTTGGAATATTCATATTCAAAATATCTGAGTTAATTGGTTGCAAAATATCCTTTTCAACAAATTGGTTTAACCTTGCTATATCAACTGTTAATACTAAGTCAGCAGGTGTATCTTCACCTTCAGCTAAAACTCTTTCTAGCAATCCTTTTTTTGCATGTAAAACATTTACCTTTATGCCAGTCAATTTTGTAAATTCCTCAAAGAAAGGATCTATTAAAATTGGCTGCCTGTAAGAATAAACATTAACCTCTTTGGCAAACAAGTTTAGTGAAATTGTAGATGCAATTAGTATCAATAGTAATCTAAAAATAATTTTCATATAACCTTCTTTTTTTGTGGAGATAATAAATATCTCCACATTCTATGATTAAGAATCTTATTAAAAATTATCAGAATACGAATGTAGATCTATATGAATTTTTTTTTAATATCAGTGTTGTTAAAATTCATAAAATTAGATTTATTCTAAATTTAAAGTTATAAATGTTGGGGCCACTTTGGGCCCCTATCAAAACTATTTTATTGAAATAAGTCTAGCTTTTTTTTCTTCTGGAATAATTCTCTCCAAATCAATCGCTAAAAGTCCATTCTTTAATTCAGCATCTTTAACTTTGATATCTTCTGAAATTGTGAACGATCTTTCAAACTGTCTTGTTGAGATTCCTTTATGGATTACACCATTACCATTTTCATTAACCACTTTTTCTTTAGGTTTATTTCTAACAGTTAGGTTGTTTTCTTTTAATTCAATCTCAATATCTTCTTTACTATATCCAGCGAGAGCGACTTCAATTTTATAGTTATGCTCATCAACTCTATGAATATTGTAGGGTGGATAATTTGTATTGTATCTTTCCGTAGACTCCAACATTCTATCAAATTCATCAAAAATTGAATCAAATCCAACAGAAAATGGTCTTAGAGAATTCCAAACGGATAGGTTTCTAGTCATAATAACTCCTTTATTAAGCAAGTTTATTTAGTCCGCACCCACAATGGCATACAGACAATTATAATGTGGGGATGATTGTGTTTAATTCAAGTCTTTGTTATTTTTTTCTTATAAACGATAATCCATCAGATAATGGTAAAAGAGAGAATTCCACTCTTGTGTCATTTTGTATTTTTAAATTTAAATCACGGATAGTTTTTGTTTGAGAATCTTGTTTAGTTTCATCTGCCACATCACCGTGCCAAAGCATATTATCAATAATTATTATTCCATTAGAAACTAAAAGGTTTAGCGACAGTTCGTAATAATTTGGATAATTATTTTTATCAGCATCTATAAAAATTAAATCATAACTCTGTTGACGGTCTATCATGCTTTGCATTACCTCAACACCATCTCCAATAATCGATTCAATTTTTGAGCTCATATTATCTAATTCCCAATATTTTTTTGCTAAGGGTAAAAATTCATCTGAATTATCAACGGTTACAATTTTTCCTGATTCAGGCAGACCTCTAGCCAAAAACAAAGTGCTCATCCCTGTAAACCTTCCAATTTCTAAAGAGTTTTTGGCATTAGAAATTTTAGTTATCATTTCTAAAAACTGACCTTGTTCTTTTGCAATCTGCATTTGGGAAACACTACCAAGTTTTAAAGTTTCATTTTCTAGTTCAGTAATTATTTTGTCTTCTCGGTAACCTACGCTTTGTAAGTATTGCACAAGTGCTTCATTAATTTCAGTTTGGGTACTCATTAGTTTATGGTTTCAAATATTTCAGATAGTTTGTGAGTTTTTTTATCTGAAATGATGAAACAACTTTGTATTTTATTTATTAAATTATCACCTATATTTTTATTTGAGTATAAACTTAATAAAGGAGTTGTGGAATTCACTTCATCACCAATATTGAGTACATTTTCATATCCAACTCCATAATCTATTTTATCGGTAACCTGTTTTCTTCCACCTCCAAGTTCAATAAGTATAAGGCCTAATTCTCTGGTATGAATTTTTTCTATCCACCCTTCCTCATTACAAAATACATCTTTTCGAACGGAGGTATTTATTAAATCTTTTTCAAAAGATGATAAAATATTTTTTGGTCCACCCAAGGCTGCAACCATCATTTCAAATTTTTCTGCAGCTAATCCATTATTAATAACCGTATTAATTTTATTATATGCTTCTTCTTTAGAAATTTTATAAATGTTTACCAATAGCGAAGATATTAATTCATTAGTGATCTTCTCTAATCGGTGATCCTTTAAATCATTTTTAATATATTTTATGCATTCTAATATCTCTAGCGTATGACCAGCACTTTTACCTAAGACCTGATTCATATCTGTTAGTATAGCTTCACAATTTAAACCTGCTCCTTTAGCGACTCTTACTAAGGAGTTGGATAAATCTCTTGCTATATCAATAGTGCTATTAAAAGATCCATTACCAACTTTTACATCAAGTACTAAAGATGAAAGACCGCTTGCAATTTTTTTTGAAAGAATAGATGATGTTATTAAAGGTAAAGATTCAACAGTACCTACAATATCCCTTATAGAATATAATTTTTTATCAGCTGGTGCTAAGTTAGAGGTTTGACCGATAATTGCACAACCAACGTCTTTTACAACCTTTTTAAAAGTTTCTAAATCAGGCTTTGTATTGTACCCAGGTATTGAGTCAAATTTATCTAGAGTACCCCCGGTGTGACCCAAGCCTCTACCTGAAATCATAGGTACATACAGTCCACAAGCTGCAAGTATTGGTGCTAATATAACACTCGTCTTGTCTCCAACACCACCAGTAGAGTGCTTATCACAAACCAACTCAGGATCCACAATCTCAGACCAATTCAGTGTATCACCAGAGTTTGTCATCGCCTCAGTCAAACAAACAGTTTCTTCAGGCGTCATTCCATTTGCAAATATTGCCATGCTCATTGCTGCAATTTGTGCATCTGAAAAAGATCCATTTGTTAAACCGTCTACAAAAAAGTTAATATCTTCTTTTGAAAGATCTTGGTTATCTCTTTTTTTTCTAATTATCTCTTGAGGTATCATCGAATTGAACTTCTTGTATAAATTGTTTAATTAAATTTAAAACATTGTTCTCTGCTAAACTTGCATTCTCTAAAGTTTCTTGATGACTTAATTTTGTTTTATTCATGCCAGCAGCTAAGTTGGTGATTACACTGATACCAATAACAGGAAGTCCGCAATGATTAGCAACTAAAACTTCTGGTACTGTAGACATTCCAACAGCATTTCCACCTATTACTTTTAAGGCATTGATTTCAGCAGGTGTTTCAAAGTTTGGTCCTGAGTACATACAATAAATACCTTCATAAATTTTTTGATCTATTTTTTTAGCGACTTGCATTAACTGATCTCTATAAAACTTATGATACCCATCACTCATATCATGAAAACGAGGGCCATACTCTTCAGCATTGGGTCCAATAAGTGGATTGAAACCACTCCAGTTAATATGATCTTTAATTGCCATTAGACTACCAGCTGGCATAGCTTCATCTAAACTACCTGCTGCATTTGTAACAACTAATAACTTGCACCCAATGTCCTTTAATACTCTTATGGGTGAAGCTAAGCTTTGAGGATTGTGTCCTTCATAAATATGGGATCTTCCATACATACAAACAACATTTAAAGTATTTATTTTTCCTAAAACTAATTTACCTGCGTGACCTTTTACAGTTGGCTGTGGAAAATCAGCTAACTGTTCATATGAAATTGATTCTTGAATATCTTTTTCTTCAAAAAAATTAGTTAGTCCACTTCCTAAAATTACGGCAATATCGGGTGAAGTGTTATTTGTTATGTCTAAAAATTTTTTGGCCGAAGGTAACATTAAAGATTCTCTGGGCCAAAAGAATCTGGAAGTAATTCTTCGAGCGTTGATGTTTTCATATGACCATTTTCATTACACATATGAATCTTAGTATCTAAAGTAGCAAATTCTCTTAACCTCTGTCTACAACCACCACAGGGTGAGCATAATAATTCACCTGAACCTATAACCACAACTTCTAAAATTTTTTTGTTTCCATTAGATATCATATTTCCAATTGCTGTTGCTTCGGCACACTGGGATTGAGGATAGGCAGCATTTTCAACATTACAGCCAGTAATAATTTTACTATCTTCTGTTAGAAAAGCTGCTCCTACTTTAAAATTTGAATATGGCACATGAGCTTGCTCTCTAACTTTTTTTGCAGCCTTAAATAAAGTATCAAAATTTTCTGAAACCATATTCTTGTTTAACATGAAATTACTAAAAAAATTATTTATTTCTAAATCTTAAACAATTCTTGAGACAAATCAGGAAGTTCATCTCCCCAAAAAACTTCTTTACGTAAAAATTCTGGATCTTGGTTAAAACAAATTGACATTGCAGAATTATAGACAGCCCTGGAGTCAATAGTCGAATTTAGATCTCTTCCCTCAAACAATTCTTTCTTTTTTAGTCCAGGCCAATCTGTATAAACTTGAGATTTTTTTAACAAGCCTCCAGCCATTAGTATTGCACTTCCATATCCGTGCTCAGTTCCATAGCCTCCATTTTGTTTTATAGTTCGGCCAAATTCAGTAAGAGTAAGAATTAGTGTATTATCAAATGCTTGGCCAAGATTTTCATGTAGAATAGTAACAATCTTATTTACTTCTTCTAGTTCATCAGCATGCGCTCCATCAACACCTCCTTGAGCAGCATGGGTATCAAAACCATCTAAATCAAATACAGCAACTCGAGGACCACTTTGATCTTTTAATTGTTTAGCAGCTTCAAGAGCAAGTTTTTTTCTATCATCAGAGTCAGTAGCTATTTGCATAGACAATGGTCTTTGTCTAATTGTATCAAGTGTAGATTTTATTAGCTCGTTATGTTCACCTTTAAATTCATTATAAATTTGATCTATTAACTTTGTTTCAACAAAATCTGGTGATGGAAAGAAATTATTATTCTGTGGCACACCTCTTAATAAAAGTGGCATTGGTAAAGATATTGCCAAACCTTTTCCTATAATATTTGAAGCTAGTAATCCCCTACCAAGCCATCCTGTTTTTTCTTTGTATGGAATGTGTGCTCCAGTTTCCATTAAATTTTGCCCATCAAAATGTGATCTACCTGTGTAAGGAATGTTTGTGGCATGAACAAATGCCGCTTGATTTTTTTGCCAGAGTTTATGGAAAATTTCTAATTTAGGGTGAAGACCAAAGTCACTGTTTAGATTAAGAACGTCTTCCAGAATGAGTTTTTTTCTCAATTTTTTTAGACGTTTATCTCCAATAACAGGAATAGCTGTTAAACCATCCATTCCTCCACGAAGTGATATAATAATTAGATTTTTTTTCTGCATTGAAGCAAAACTTATTTTTGGAAAATATCCAGAAAGAAACAATGTTGTTGATCCTCCAATTAAAAAATTTCTTCTTGTGCAGTTCATATTTTTAATACTCCTGGCAAATTACAAATGACTCCATACTTTTGACCTAAATCATAATCTGATGTGCCAAATCTAAAATTATCAATAAGTGATGCCATATTTTCATGATCTTCAAAATTATTTTTAAGACAAGATAAAATAAAACCATGGGATCTGTTTCCAGATTTAACAAGCATTGGCAGTTCAACTGAAGCAAACCAAAAGCGGCGTAATAATAATTCTGGTGATACCCAATCTACCTCCAAATCACTCCAACCATTAGGTTGTTTGGCACGATAAGGCGAATGACCTATTTCTCTAAGTATCCATGATAATTGTCTTTGCCTATTATTTGGCTTTGACTTAAAAGTATAATTCATTTTTTCAAAAGAAAGCGGAATATTTAAATCAAACATTCTAGATAATTGCATTAACCATATTTCAGGTGGATGAAATTTATGTGTATTCTCATTATATTTGTAAGCTTGCGTTATAACTGCTTTGTGAATTTCAATTAAGTTTCCATCGGATTTTTTCCATGCTTCTATTACTGGGTTTATCATTTCGTCTGTTGGTTCATCTGTAATAAAATGCCTACATAATTTTGTTGAAACAAATTTGATGCAGATTGGGTGTGTTGCCAAATCATGAATTACTTTAGCAAGTTCTCTTTTTGCGTCATTTTTATATTTAACTCCTAAAACAATTTTATCTCCTTTTTGATGCATTTCTTGATCAAACCATATATCACCGGTTTCTAAGTTTTTTCTATCCCATTTGTGAGCCCAACCTGTCATGATATAGGCTAACTGAATTACATCTTCCTGTGTGTATCCAGCATTTGGAGATACTGTATGTAACTCTAATAATTCTCTTGCATGATTTTCGTTTATGGTTTCTCCCCACTCCATTCCTTTTTTAGAATTGGGACCAAAAGATTCTGAATTATCAAGGTGATGAATCATACACCATGAAGTCGTAACTGATTGAACCATTTCTTCAAAAGTTTTAACCATGTTAGGTCTAATAATTTCACGTTGATAAGGTCCAGTACTAAACTCTGCTAGAAAATCTTTTTCACTTATTGCAAAATGATTTCCCCAAAAAAGCCAGAAACGCTCGAAAACAGGTTGTTTGGAATACTTTGTTTGAAAATGACGAATAGCATGTTCATTTAATTCAAAATATCTTTCACCAGTTTTTATTCTTAATTCATCTTTTGCTTTTCTATACGCATGTTTATCATTTTTAAATTTTTTTCTTAAAACTTCTCTATCTCCGTACACCCATTCACCATATTTTTTTCTTAAATCTTTTTCTGTTGGGATTGTTCCAGGCCACAAGAGATCAGGTATTCTATCTAATTGATTTATTGCCCAATTAAGAGGATCTTTATATGGTTTTTCATTTGGCGACAGGCCAAACGCTACTCGTCTATAAAAATTTAATGACATATATAAAAAAAAATAGTTTACATATATTTATAATTTTTAAAAATAAAATTTAATGAAAAATATACCTCTAAAAATTTGTGGCATAACAAATGTGAAATCTGTTGAAGTGGCACATAAAAATAAAATAAAATCATTAGGTTTTGCAAGTAAAAATTTAAATGGACCAAACACAGTTAGTGATAAAAAAATACAATCATTAATGAAAGAATGTAAAAATTATAAAATAGAATCAGTACTTCTGACTCGGTATGTATCTTTAGACAAGCTAATAGAGCAAATAGATTTTACAAAACCAAAGACAATTTCATGTTCATATCATTTTCCCAAAAAAGATTTATTAAAAATAAAAAAAATATTTAGAAGATTAAAAATTGGTATTGCAATTAATCCAGAAAATTTTGATAAAAAATACATTGAATCAATTAGAAAAATTGTTGATGTTATTTATTTTGATATGAATGTTTATAGGAAAAAGAGTATTAAAAAGTATTCATTGAGAAAAAGTATTAAACAAATACAGTTTATAAAAAGTAAAAATATTCCAGTTTATATTGGTGGTGGTATAGACAAAAAAAATGTTTCATACATTCTAAAACAAATAACACCTTTTGGATTAGATATTTCTAGAAGTTTGAAAAATCAGAGAAATTTAATTTCTAAATCAAAACTCAAAGATTTTTTAAATCAAATTTCGGTAGGATAATCGTTTAATAATATATTTGTATTGCAACTCTTTCGATAAGACTTTTATTGATTTTTTTTCAAGTGGATGTCTGAAAAATGGATCGATATCAAGTATTGGATATAACACAAAATCTCTTTCAGCTGCTCTTGGGTGAGGAATTATTAAATTTTTTTTAATAAATATTTGTTTGCCAAAAAAAATAATATCCAAATCAATGTTTCTTGGACCATTGATAATTTTTTTATTTTTTTTTAATTTTTTTTCAATTTCATAAATATTATTTATTAATTCTAATGGCTGCTGGTTGGTACATAGTTTTATTGCGGTGTTAAAAAAATTACTTTGCGATTTGTATCCATAAGGAGAAGAAATATAAATATTTGCAAATTTTTTTATATTACCAATATTTTCTAACTCTCTAACAGCACACCGTAAATTAAATATAGCATTACCTAGATTTGAGCCAAGTGCGATTATTGTTTCAGTTTGATACACTTAGTGAGTCAGCTCCATATTTTTTTGCTACAGCTGTTTTATTAATTGTAATTTTAACTTTTTTTATTTTAAATTTTTTTTCAAGAACATTGGATGTTTTTATTATTAAATGCTCAAGAGTATGTGATTGAGACTCCTTTATGAAAGTTTTTAAATATTTTGTAATAGATGAATAATCCTTCACATTATTTATATTGTTTAAATCTAGTGAGTTTTTAACAGGATAACTAAATTCTAATGTTACCTTTAACAACTGTTTTTTCTTTCTCTCCTGGGCAGTGATACCTATATTTGCACTGATGGATAAGTTTTTAATTTCTACTTTGAACATAGTTTTTCAAAAATTTTTAATGATTGAGACGTTTCTTTTATGTCGTGAACTCTAAATATATCAACTCCCTTTTGATAACAATATAATGCAGAAGCAATTGAACCTCCCAATCTTTGATTTGTTTCACTCTTATCTATGAAGTTAATCCAGCTTTTTCTAGATGATCCTAATAATAATCCATATCCCTTAAACTTAAATTGATTAATTTTTTGCATGATTTCTATATTTTGTTTTAAATTTTTACCAAAACCAATACCTGGGTCAAACCAAACTTTGGATGAAGGAATTTTTATTTTTTCTAATTGTTTAATTTTCTGAAGAAATATTTTTTTAATATCTTGTACAACATTATTATATGAGTGTATTTTCTTTTGCATAGTTTTGGGTGGTGCAGGTGTGTGCATTAAAATTAAACCTGTTTTAAATTTTTTAGTTAAAAAAAATAAATCTTCTGAGCCACCGAAGACATCATTTATAATATGTGCTCCCATATTTAATGCATATTCTTGAGTTTCAATTTTATTAGTATCAACCGATATGACAAATTTATTTTTTGGCAATTTTTTTAATATCGGCTCTAATCTTTTAACTTCTTCTTTGTGTGTTAATGGATCTGAACCAGGTCTTGTACTTTCTGCCCCAATATCAATAATACTTGCTCCATTTTTTATCATTTCTTTGATATTTTTTAGTGCATCTGAACTTTTAAAACTCTTTCCACCATCACTAAAAGAGTCAGGAGTAACATTGCATATTCCCATTACCGTTGGACTAGATAGTTTAAAATTATAATTTCCTAATTTCATTTCAATAATATTTTTGCATATTTTTTTGATAATAAATTATACATTTTCATTGAAGACCTATACCAATTAAATTGTTTAATAAAAGAAATACTAACCACACCTTTACCAGAGCCAACTAGAAGTATTTCACTAAATTGATGTAAACTAGAAATATTAATATCTGTTCTATGAATTTTGTAAGGCAGATTTTTAATTAAGTATTCTAGAGTAATTCCATGATAATAGTAATTTTTTGGAGTGAATAATTTATTACCGTTTGCAAAAATTAAATTGGTCGTAGAGCCTTCTAAAATTTTGTTGTTAAAATAAAAAAGAATCTCTTCTTTTTGTAAATTAATTTTTTTTTGTAAAGAAATTATTTTTTTGTACTGTAAGTTTTTGAAGTTAGGTAAAGCCCGTTGGAATCTAAAAAATTTTGCAGTAAAATACTTATGATCTTTGTTTCTTTTACGTACAGATAATGAGATTATTTTTTTTGTGACTGCAATTCTTAATAGGTGGTCGTAATTTTTAATTTTAGAATATTTATTTAAAAAAATGGTTAAAAAATTTTTTGAAATTTTAGCATCAATGCCAAAGTATCTTAAATCTTTATTTAGTTTTTTTAAATGCTGATCAACTAAGATAAAATTTGGCTCTTTGCCAAATAGTCTAATAGTTGTAAAGATGCCCTTGTAACCCCAAAGTGAATTGAACTTAAGTAATTTAAAATTCTTAGCGTGAAAGGATTTTTTTAATAAGATATTTTCCATGTGGAGTTAAAAATGAATCTGGGTGAAACTGTAATCCATAAACTTTATTAATATCATCTTCAACCGCCATTGCTACATTTGTTTTTACACAACGCATTGTAATTATCATTGATTGAGAAACAAATGGTTCAGCCATTTTTAAGGAATGATATCGACCTCCAAGGAAATTAAAATTTTTTTTAAAAATTGATTTATCGTTAGTAACTTTAATATGACTCTGATAACCATGAAGAATATTTTTTTGTTGAACTATTTTAGCTCCTTCACAAAAAACTATTTGTTGGAAACCTAAACATATTCCTAATATTTTTTTCTTTCCTTTATATTTATTGTAAATCTTAGTTGTTAATGGATAATCTTTTGGTTCACCAGGGCCTGGTGAAAGAACGATTGTCGAAGATTTTTCTAGTTTTATTTGATCTATTTCATAATAATTTGAAACAAATGTTGGCTCAATACTATCTAGTAGATGAGCTAAATTGTATGTGAATGAATCTTCGTGATCAATGAGATAAATCATTAGTTAAATAGATCTAAAAGTGATTTAGCTTTAATATAATTTTCATTATATTCTTTTTTTGCGGTACTGCCTAAGATCACACCACTAGCAACTGATAATTCGATATCATTTTTAAAGTTAAGTAGTGTTCTAATCATTATGTTAAATCGCATATCACCATTTGAATGTATAATTCCAAAACTGCCTGTATAAATATTTCTGTCAAATTTTTCTTTTCTATTTAGAAGTTGAATAGTACTAATTTTTGGACAACCAATGACTGAACCACCTGGCATTAAAGAAGAAATTATATCATGGTTACTCATTTTATTTTTTATAATTCCCTTGATTGTCGTAACGTAATGAAAAAGATCTCGATATTCCTCAACTTTTTTTAGTTTATCTATTTTTACAGATCCGGTTTTACAGATTTTAGACAGATCATTTCTTTCCATATCAACAATCATATTATGTTCTTTGGTTTCTTTTTCATTTCTTCTAAAAAATGTGAGAGCTTTATTTTTATTTAACTTCTTTGTTTTTCTTAATGTTCCAGCAATAGGTTTAGTTCTAATTATGTTATTTTTTTTCAATATGAGTGTCTCTGGTGAACAACTTACGATATTATAGTCTTTTTCCCTGATAAGAAAACTTTCAGGCGACTCATTCATTTTCATTAGCTTCCAAAAAAGATCAATAGAATTGATATTACCTTTTTTCGAATATGTTTGAGCTATTTTAATTTGATAAGTTTTTCCCTGTTTAATATTTTTAGAGAAATCATTAAATATCTTAGAGTACTGCTGTAAAGATAAATTAAGATTAAACTTTTTATTTAACTGTAAATATTTTTTTGTATTGATACTTATATTTCTAAAATTGGGTTTAATGCTTTTGATTATTATTTTTTTACCAATACTAATTTTAGTTTGTGGCTTGTAAAATACGCCGCTATGAAAATTTTTAGATCGCTGTTTTGGAAACTTTATTCCTATATTTTCACAAAGAAGTTTATAACCAAAGAAACCAACATAACAATTCAATTCTTCAATCTTAGATTTTTTTGATTTAGATTGGGTATTAAGAAAATATTTTAGATTTTTTTTATTAATAATAATTCTTTTAGAAAAATCAGTATAGATGTCATAACCCTTATCAGTTTTGTAAATTATAAGAGGTTTATCTGATTGATATAGCCTATTTAGATATTCTTTATTGTTCAACACTTGATTCTATTATAATTAGGATACTTATATGAAAAGTTTTTTTACTAAAATATTCTTTTTTTGCTTAACAGTCACATGGTCGTTAGGTCTTTTTGCACATGGCACTATCATTTTTCCAAATGTAGAACATGGTGATGGTTACATTGATGTTAAAATATATGACTCAAAAGAAAGCTTTTTGGATGAAGAATTAGCTATTGAGAGTGTTAGAAAAAGAGTACAAAAGGGCGAGGTTGTTGTTCCTTTGAGTAAGATTCATGAAGGAAAAATAGCAATTGTTGCGTATCACGATGAAGATTCAGACGGAAAATTAAAGACTGGATTATTCTGGAGACCAAAAGAAGGTTTTGCCTTTAGTAATAATTATCAGCCAAAAGGTCCCCCGTCATTTGAAAAAGCTGCAATCATTTTAGTTCATGGCGAACCCGTGGTAATAGAACTTAATTATTAAAAATTATATTGATGTCATTACAGTTACAAAACACATTAAGTGGTAAAAAAGAATTTTTTAAACCAGTTAATCCAGATCATGTAAGAATATATGCGTGCGGTCCAACTGTTTACAATTTTGCGCACATAGGTAATGCGCGTATGGCAGTTGTAAATGATTTATTAGTCCGTGTATTAAAAACACAATTTAAACAAGTGACATATGTGTCTAATATCACTGACATTGATGACAAGATTATAGAAGCTTCTAAAGAAACAGGTGAGGACATAAGTGTTATCACAAATAAATATACAGAGATTTACAATAATGACATGAGCGCACTCGGTGTTAATCTTCCTGATATTCAACCAAGAGCAACTGATCATATTAAAGAAATGATCGAATTAATAAAAAGATTAATTGATGAAAATAAAGCTTATGAAAAAGAGGGTCATGTTTTATTTCATGTGCCAAGTTTTGATAATTATGGAATTCTTTCTAAAAGAAATAGAGATGAACAAATAGCTGGAAGCCGTGTTGAAGTAGCGCCGTTCAAAAAAGATCCAGCAGATTTTATTTTATGGAAACCGTCTCCTTCACCCTTACCTGGATGGGATTCACCTTGGGGATTTGGAAGACCAGGATGGCATTTAGAATGCTCGGTTATGTCAGAAAAATCATTAGGTCTTCCTTTTGATATCCATAGCGGTGGTATTGACTTAGTGTTTCCACATCATGAAAATGAAATAGCACAAACTTGTTCCATATCAGAAAATAAAGATCCTAAAGATTTTGCAGCTTATTGGTTTCATAATGGATTTGTAAATGTTGAGGGAGAAAAAATGTCAAAGTCAATTGGGAATATTAAACTCGTGCATGATCTCAATAAAAAATACAAGGGAGAGGTTTTACGATTAACCTTGTTGTCAGCTCATTACAAACAACCATTGAACTGGACAGAAGAAATCATTGAGCAAAATAGCAAAATGATCGATCGACTTTATAGAGTTCTATTAGAGCTATCAGAAGTTGATATAGATACTAACTTACCTTCTGATTCTATAATGGAATCATTTTTAGATGATTTAAATACACCTAAAGTTATTGCAAAACTTAATGAAGAGGCAAATGATGCTTCATCTGCATCTGATGAAAGAAAAAAAGAAATCAAAAATAATCTTCTTTCCGCAGGTAAAATATTAGGTATTCTTGAAAATGATCCAGGAAATTGGTTAGGTTATAATCAAAAAGATGCTGAAAATGCTGAAGAAATTGAAAGGTTGATAAAAGAACGTAATGAAGCTAGACGCAGTAAAAATTTTAATTTGGCAGATACGATTAGGGACACATTAAAAGATAAAGGCATAGAAATAGAAGATACTGATAAAGGAACTATTTGGCGGAAATCTAGATGAGTGAAAAGATAATAATTACATTTCCAGATGGAAATAAAAAGGAAGTTGAAAAAGGCATCAGTGGTCTTGAATTGGCAACGCAAATTTCTAAATCTCTTGCCAAAGAATCAGTCGCTATAAAAATTAATAATGAGATAAAAGATATTAGTTTAGCTATTAATGCTGATGCATCTGTATCAATTTTAAAAAGAGATAGCGAGGAAGCACTTGAATTAATACGACATGATTGTGCTCATGTAATGGCAGAAGCTGTCCAAGAATTATTCCCTGGAACACAAGTTACAATTGGTCCAGCAATAGAAAATGGTTTCTATTATGATTTTGCAAGAGATGAACCTTTTACTGTTGCTGATCTTCCAAAAATTGAAAAGAAGATGCATGATATCATTCAAAGAAATAAAAATTTTATAAGAGAAGTATGGTCTAAAGAAGAATCAATAAAACATTTTAAAGATAAAGGTGAAAACTACAAAGTTGAATTAATTAATGATCTGCCTGATAATGAGGAAATCAGTATTTACAAACAAGGTGATTGGTTAGACTTGTGCAGAGGTCCTCATATGGTTTCAACAAAACAAATTGGTAAAGCATTTAAATTAATGAAAGTTGCTGGTGCTTACTGGCGAGGTGACTCATCTAATGCAATGCTAACAAGAATTTATGGAACAGCCTGGGCAACAGAAAAGGATCTTGAACAACACCTTTTACAAATTGAAGAAGCAGAAAAAAGAGATCACCGAAAACTAGGAAGAGAAATGGATTTATTTCATTTTCAGGAAGAGGCTCCTGGAGCGGTGTTTTGGCATCCTAAGGGTTGGACATTATTCCAATCGTTAATTAATTATATGCGAAACAGACAAGACAAGGCAGGTTACGTAGAAACTAATACACCTGACATGATGGATAAGTCTCTATGGGAAACATCTGGTCACTGGGATAAATTTAGTGACATGATGTTTAGAACTGAAGCAAAAGATGATAAAATTTATGCTATCAAACCAATGAATTGCCCTGGTGCTGTAGAAATTTTTAAACAAGGATTAAAAAGCTATAGAGATCTGCCATTTCTATTATCTGAATTCGGAAAAGTACATCGTTATGAACCGTCTGGTGCTCTTCATGGATTAATGAGGGTTAGAGCATTCACGCAAGATGATGCACATATATTTTGTACAGAAGATCAAATTACACAAGAAAGTAAAACGGTATGTGATTTGATACTTAGTATCTATAAGGACTTTGGTTTCGATAATGTTAGAATTAAATTTTCTGACCGTCCTGAAAAACGCGTAGGAGATGATGCTATTTGGGATAAAGCTGAGGCTGCATTAATGCAAGCCATGGAAGCAACAGGTCTTGAGTATACACTCAATCCAGGAGAGGGTGCATTTTACGGTCCAAAATTAGAGTTTGTTTTACGTGATGCAATTGGCAGAGACTGGCAATGCGGAACACTCCAAGTAGATTTAAATTTACCTGGAAGATTGGGAGCTACTTATATTGGAGAAGATGGTAATAAAAAAATACCAGTCATGTTGCATAGAGCTCTATTCGGTTCCTTAGAGAGATTCACGGGCATTCTAATTGAACATTATGCAGGCCATCTTCCGTTTTGGCTTTCACCATTGCAAGCTGTAGTTGCTACAATTACATCTGATACTGATGAGTATGCATATGAAGTACAAAAGGTATTAGTATCAAAAGGAATTAGAGCCGAAATAGATACGCGTAATGAAAAAATAGGTTATAAAATACGTGAACACAGTAATAGTAAAGTGCCAGCAATTATCGCTGTTGGAAAAAAAGAAGCTCAAGATAAAACAGTGTCGGTTAGAAGAATTGGATCTTCTGAAACAAAAACCTTTAAATTAGAAGATATTGTTACTAGCTTATCTAAAGAAGCAAAATCGCCAATAGAATAAAAAATGAATAACATGCAAGGTAAGTTTCCAAGTACAAGACTTAGACGTAATAGAATGAAAGAATTCTCTCGCCGTTTAGTTGCTGAAAATACCCTTAGTGTGAATGATTTAATCTTGCCTCTATTTGTATGTGAGGGAAACAAGGTTGATGATCCTATTAGTTCGATGCCTGGTATAAGCAGATACTCTATTGATAAACTTTTAAGTGAAGTAGAAAAAGCGGTTAAATTTAATATTCCTGCTATTGCAATTTTTCCGCAAATTGAAAGTGGTCTTAAAAATTCTGAGGGAAGTTTAGCTGTAGATGAAAACAATTTGGTGTGCAGATCTATTAAAAGTATCAAAAAAGATTTTCCAAATATTGGTATCGTATGTGATGTTGCGTTAGATCCTTTTACGGACCATGGCCATGATGGTTTAGTTATAAATGATAAAATAGATAATGATAAAACTTTGGAGATTTTGGAACAACAAGCTCTAATCCAAGCGAATGCTGGTTGTGATGTAATCGCCCCGTCGGATATGATGGATGGAAGAGTTGGAAGAATAAGAACTGCATTAGACTCAAATAATTTAACAGATACCCTAATACTTTCTTATGCTGCAAAATATGCTTCAGGTTTTTATGGACCTTTTAGAGATGCTATAGGTTCTGGTTCTAGTTTAGGTAAAGATGGTAAATTAACATATCAAATGGATCCATCAAACAGTGAGGAAGCGATTAGAGAAGTTGGATTAGATATAAGTGAAGGAGCAGATATGGTAATGGTTAAGCCTGGTATGCCTTATCTTGATATTATTTCTAGAATAAAATCAGTTTTTAAAGTTCCAACTTTTGCCTACCAAGTATCTGGTGAATATTCGATGATAAAAGAATCAATTAATAAAGGTTGGCTCAATGAAAAAGTTATAATGGAATCTCTTTTATCTTTTAAAAGAGCTGGGGCAAATGGTATACTAACTTACTTCGCATTAGAAGCTGCTGAAAAATTAAAAAATGAATAACATTCAATTTGAAAAAAGAAAATCTATAGAACAAGTTGAGGAGTCAAATGAGCTGGCTCCAAAATTTGACATAAATGGTCTGATACCAGTTGTAACTACAGATTTTTCATCTGGTGAACTACTTATGCAAGGTTATATGAATGAAGAAGCTTTTAAAAAAACTATAAGTTTGGGCGAAGCTGTTTATTTTTCTAGAAGTAGAAATACACTTTGGCATAAAGGTAAAACAAGTGGATTAACCCAGAAGATAAAAGAAATAAGAATTGATGATGATCAAGATTGTGTTTGGTTAAGGGTTGATGTCAAAGGTGGTGCTAGCTGTCATGTAGGATATAGATCATGTTTTTATAGAAGTGTTCCTTTAGATAATTCTAGCTCTAAAGTTGTTCTTAAATTTGAAGAGAAAGAAAAAGTTTTTGATCCTGAAGAAGTATACAAAGGTGCCCCAAATCCTACTAAACTATAATGTCAGACAAATTAAAGTTTATTGAAACTAGCAAACTTCCAACAGATATTGGAGAGTTCACTGTACATGCCTTTACAGATATAAATGAATCTAAGGATCATTTAGCAATATGTATGGGTGACTTGCTTACTGATGAACCAGTTTTATCAAGAATTCATTCGCAGTGTATTACAGGCGAATCTTTTTTTAGTATGAGATGTGATTGTAGATTCCAACTAACTGAGTCATTAAAACAAATTGCTCAGATTGGAAGAGGGGTTATTTTCTATCTTCAACAAGAAGGAAGAGGCATTGGTCTCTCAAATAAAATTAAAGCATATAGTTTACAAGACAAAGGACTAGATACCGTTGAAGCTAATCATCAATTAGGGTTCAAAGATGATGAAAGAACATATGAAAATATTGCTGGAATGGTTAAATATTTAGCAATCAAAAAATTAGATTTGATGACTAATAATCCAAAAAAAATAAAAGCACTTGAAGATATGGGTATCAAAGTAAATCAAAGAGTTCCTATTTTCTCAGACACAAATAGATATAATGAAAAATATATCTCAACTAAAAAAAGTAAACTTGGTCATTTAATCTAAGTGGAAGCAGATAATTTAATAAAAAAACTCAATATGATTAGTCATCCTGAAGGAGGACATTATGTTGAAAATTTTAAGAATGATAATGTTAGTCAAATTTATTACTTATTAAAAAAGAATGAAAAATCACATTGGCATCGATTAACTAAAAATGAAATATTACATTTTTATTCAGGAGATCCTCTAGAAGTTTTCACATCAAATGACGGAGTTAATTATGAAGTATTTTCTTTGGGGTCAGATCATAATTATATTTACACCGTAACAGCAAACACATGGTTTGCGATGAGATCCTCTGGTGCTTTCAGTTTAATTGGATGCACTGTCGCACCTGCTTTTGATTTTGATGATTTTGAACTTGCACCTGCGACGTGGCGACCTGAAAATTTCAAAATTGAGTTATAGTTTTCACTTTTCTTTAATTTAAATTCTTTATATATTAGTATTAAATAACGGAGGTTCTAAATGGATGCAGAAAGTAAATGCCCTGTAATGCACGGAGCAATTACAAAAAATATGGGAGAAGGTACATCAAACCGCGAATGGTGGCCAAATCAACTTAACTTAAACATACTTCATCAACATGATCGTAAATCAGATCCAATGGAAGCTGGATTTAACTATCGAGAAGAGTTCAAAAAATTAGATTATGCTGCATTAAAAAAAGACCTCCATAATCTGATGACTGATTCTCAAGATTGGTGGCCAGCTGATTATGGTCATTATGGTGGTTTCTTTATTCGTATGACATGGCATGCTGCTGGAACTTATAGAACTGGTGATGGCCGTGGTGGTGGTGGAACAGGAGCTCAACGTTTTGCCCCGTTAAACAGTTGGCCGGATAACGGTAACTTAGATAAGGCAAGAAGACTTCTTTGGCCAATAAAGAAAAAATATGGAAATAAAATTAGTTGGGCTGATTTATTTATTTTAACAGGTAACGTTGCAATTGAATCTATGGGAGGTAAAACTTTTGGATTTAGTGGTGGACGTCCTGACATTTGGGCTCCAGAAGAAGATATTTACTGGGGTGTAGAAGAAGAATGGCTACAAAATAAAAGGTATACTGGTGATAGAATTTTAGATAATCCACTTGCAGCAGTGCAAATGGGATTGATTTATGTAAACCCTGAAGGACCAGATGGAAAAGCTGATCCACTTGCTAGTGCAAAAGATATAAGAGAAACTTTTGCAAGAATGGCAATGAACGACACTGAAACTGTAGCACTAACTGCAGGTGGACATACTTTTGGTAAAGCACATGGTGCTGGTGATCCGGCTCTAGTTGGAGCAGAACCAGAAGGTGCTCCTTTAGAACAAATGGGTTTAGGTTGGAATAACTTGCACGGTTCAGGTGTTGGTCGTGATACCACAACAAGTGGTATAGAAGGTCCATGGACGCCTAATCCAACTCAGTGGGATAATGGATACTTTGATATGCTTCTAGGTTACGAATGGAAGTTAGTAAAAAGTCCAGCAGGTGCTCAAATCTGGCATGCAATTGATCAAAAAGAGGAACACATGGCTCCGCAAGTTGATGATCCATCAATAAAAGTTCCAACAATGATGACAACAGCTGATATGGCAATGCGTGAAGATCCTGAATACAGAAAAGTATCAGAAAAATTTCACAAAGACCCAGAATATTTTGCTGATCAATTTGCTAGAGCTTGGTTTAAACTTCTACATCGAGATATGGGTCCAAAAACTAGATATATGGGACCAGAAGTTCCAGAAGAAGAACTAATTTGGCAAGACCCTGTACCTCAAGGTCATTCAAACTATGATGTTGAAACAGTAAAAGCTAAAATTTTAAGTAGTGGTTTAACAACTCAAGAAATGGTTGAAACTGCTTGGGCAAGTGCTTCTACATTTAGAGGATCAGATATGAGAGGTGGAGCAAATGGCGCAAGAATTAGACTTGCACCTCAAAAAGATTGGGAAGTTAACAAGCCTAAACAATTAAAAAAAGTTCTTAGTATTCTTGAGCCTATTGCAAAGGAAGCAGGAGCTTCAATAGCTGATGTAATCATTCTTGCAGGTAATGTAGGTATAGAACAAGCAACTGGAATGGAAGTTCCTTTTACTCCCGGTAGAGGTGATACCACTCAAGAGAAAACTGATATTGATTCTTTTGGTGTTCTTGAACCTGAAGCAGATGCATTTCGTAATTATTTAAAAATGAATTATGATGTTACTGCTGAAGAATTAATGTTGGATAAAGCACAACTATTAGGACTAACCGCTCCTGAAATGACGGTACTTGTTGGTGGTATGAGATCTATGGGTATTAGTTCAGATCAAAGAGGATTATTTGTTGATACAAAAGGTAAGTTAACAAATGATTTTTTTGATAAGCTTTTAGACATGGGTGTTAGTTGGAAACCAACTGGAAGTAATTCATATGAAGCTACAGATAAAATTACAGGAGAAAAAGTAAGAACTGCATCTAGAGTAGATCTTGTTTTTGGATCCAATTCTCAATTAAGAGCGATAGCAGAGCTTTATGCAAGTGATGATAGCGAAGAAAAAATGAAAAAAGACTTCATCAAAGCTTGGAACAAAGTCATGAATGCTGATCGTTTCGATTTAGAACAATAAAAATAATTTAAATTAATTTAAAAGTGGAACTTAGAGTTCCACTTTATTTATTTTGGCATATTGGTTGCCCCAGTTTCTAATGAAATTATTTTGCCATCTTTATATTTGTATACCGCCATAACAGCTTGGGTATTGCCATCTTTAAAAGTAACGAAAGAGTGATGTATCCCAATCTCGTCATTTTCGTATACAATTCTAGACTTATCATCATTAATGTCGTCACTCATAGCCCAGCCTATAACGTCGGACTTTGATAAAACATTTCCACTAGAATGCATTGTAAATTTGAAATCATCATGGATAATTTCGTTCATTCCTGCTTCATCTTTTTCATTAAAAACCTTCATGTATTTTTCTAGTATTGACATGTTTTCTCCTAGTAAAAATAAAGTATATAGGAATTTTTTTTAAATAAATATTTAATTATCTTTCTTTAATGTAAGGTTGTCCAATAGCATTAGGGGCTATCGCTTTACCAACAAAACCCGCAAGTAAAACAACTGTTAATACATATGGTATTGCCTGAATTAACTGTACTGGTATTTCACCTATCGCAGGTAATTCTACTCCCTGCAATCTAATTTGAAGAGCATCAGTAAATCCAAAAAGTAAACAAGCAACTAGTGCGGTTTTAGGATGCCACTTTCCAAAGATCATTGCTGCTAAAGCTAAGTATCCTCTACCCGCTGACATTTCTCTAAAGAAATTTGCATTAACTGCTGTTGATAGGTGTGCGCCTGCAAAAGCAATTAAAACACCATTGATTGCTAGCGCTTTATATCTCATGGCAAAAACATTAATACCTGCTGTATCAACAGCACTCGGATTTTCTCCTACCGCTCTTAGTCTTAGTCCAAAACTAGTTTTAAAAACCACCCAAAACACTAATGGGACTGAAAGATAGGCTAGGTAAACAAAAATATAATGTCCACTTAATATATCACTATATATTGTTCCTATGATTGGTACATCTCTTAAACTCTCGGCAAAAGGAAGGTTAACTTCTAAAAAACGCTGATCTTCATTAAGCGTTGGTGTTAGACCTGCTTGTCCAAACCAAGCCGCAGCTAATGCTGTGGTTAAACCAATTATTAAAATATTGATTGCAACGCAGGATACAACTTGATCACCTTTATATGTAACAGATGCAAAACCATGTAACATAGATAAGCTTACACATGCGATAATTGCTAGTAATAAACCTAACCAAGGATTACCTAAAAAATAAGAACCTACTGCTGCAACAAAAGCAGCCATTAGCATTTTTCCCTCTAAACTAAAATCAATAACGCCTGATCGTTCTGCAAATATTCCAGCCATCGCTGCAAAAACCAAAGGTGTTGAAATTCTTAAAGTAGAATTAATCAAAGATGCAATGTCAGATAAAAATTCCATTATGCACTCGCCTTTATGTTTAGTCTATTGACAAAAAAGCTTTCAATTTGTGGTCTAAATAAATTTTCTAAAGCTCCACTGAATAAAATAATCACTCCCTGAACAGCAACAAACATATATCTAGTTATGTTTGGCATATCAAAAGTAACTTCAGACCCTCCTTGGTATAAAATACCAAATAAAAATGCAGCTGGGAAAATTCCTATTGGATGATTTCTTCCCATTAATGCAACTGCAATCCCAGTGAATCCATAACCAGCAGGAAATCCTGCTACTATTTTATGGTGAACCCCTAATATTTCATTAACACCTAGTAAACCCGCCAAGCCTCCAGAAATACACATTGCTATAATTACATTTTTATATGGAGAAATGCCGGCATAAATTGCTGCTTGCGTATTGTGCCCTACAGCCCTCATTTCATAACCCCATCTTGTTTTCCAAACTAAGAACCATACAAAAACTGAAGCTGCAATTGCTAGTAAAAAAGAAATGTTTAATGGAGAGTACCTTATCTTAATTCCAAACAGACCAGCAAAATCTTTAAAACTTGGAAACCATTGTTCTTTTGGTAAAGCAACGGTATGTGGTCCCATTTGTGCCGTGTCTCTTATTACATCGACTAGTAAGAATACCATTAATGATGCTGCTATAAAATTAAACATGATGGTGGTAATTACTACGTGACTACCTCTAGTTGCCTGGAGGTATGCAGGTATAAATGCCCAAGCTGCACCAAAAACAACAGCGCCGACGATAGATAATAACCACACTATTGGCACAGGTAAAAAACTAAAATTTATCGCAACTAAGAAAACGCCAAGTCCACCAATATATGCTTGACCTTCTCCACCTATATTGAAAAGCCTACAATGAAATGCGACAGCAAATGCTAAACCCGTAAATACAAAATTTGTAGTGTAGTAAAGTGTATAAGCAAAACCTTCAATATAACCAAAAGAACCATAAATGATTAATCTTACTGCTTCATAAGGATTTTCTCCTGCGATGAATATAAACAGGCCCGAAACAAGTAATGCTAAAGTTAAGTTTACAAGTGGAACAATAAGATTTGAAACCCACCAAGGTACTTTGGATTTATCTACTGGCGCCATTACACTACACCTGCCATCAACAAACCTAACTCACGGTCAGTTACATTTTTATTATCTTTTTCACCTACAATCTTTCCATCAAACATTACAACAATTCTATCCGATAATGAAAGCACTTCATCTAATTCAACAGATACCAAAAGTATCGCTGCCCCTCTATCTCTCATGTCTATCAATCTTTGATGAATAAATTCAATTGCACCAATGTCTACACCTCTAGTTGGCTGACCAACTAATAATACTTTTGGATTTTCATTTAGTTCTCTACTTAAAATTATCTTTTGTTGATTACCTCCAGAAAAATTGGATGTAATTAAGTTTGGTGATTGAGGCCTTACATCATACTCTTCCATTATTTTCTTAGAATGAGAAATAATATCTCTATGATTTAAAACTGATGACTTTGAAAAAGGTTGCTGATCGTGGTAACCAAAAATTAAATTTTCATAGGCTTTAAAATCTGTAACTAGACCCATCCTCTGTCTATCCTCAGGAACATGAGCTAGCCCCTTATCTTTTAACTCTCTTGGGTCCAAGAAATTTTGACTATCCGATACTTTTTTTCCTTCTAAATATATTTCTCCAGACTCAACTTTTCTTATACCAGAAAGCGCTTCTAATAATTCTGTTTGTCCGTTTCCAGTAACACCCGCTAAGCCTAATATTTCTCCTGAACGAATTTCTAAATCAACATTTTTTACTCTTGTTACATCAAGATCATCTTTAACTGTAAGATTCTTAACACTAAATAAAACCTCTCCTGCTTTTACTTCTGATTTATCAAGTCTTAACAACACACTTCTCCCAACCATCATCTCAGCCAATTGTTCTTTATTTGTATTTTCTGTTTTGGTGTGACCCACCATTTCACCCTGGCGCATTACAGAAACTTCACTTGTTAAATCCATTATCTCAATTAATTTATGTGTAATTAGAACTATTGTTTTACCTTCTGCTTTTAAAGATCGTAATATTTTGAAAAGTTCATCAACTTCTTGAGGTGTTAAAACACCTGTTGGTTCATCAAGTATAAGAATCTCTGCGCCTCTATAAAGTGACTTTAAAATTTCGACTCTTTGACGGAAGCCAACTGATAAATCAGAAATTGTAGAGTTAAGATCTATGTTTAATTTATATGTGTCACATAAATCTTTTAAATCTTTTTTTGCTTTTTCTAAATTTTTTCCAAATACGAGCTCACCTTCAAATCCTAGAATAATATTTTCTAAAACTGTAAAATTTTCTACCAACATAAAATGTTGGTGCACCATACCAATGCCATTGATAATTGAATCTTTTGGTGATCTAAGATTTATTTTTTTACCATTTACTTTTATTGTTCCTGAGTTAGCTTGATAGAGGCCAAAAACGATACTCATTAACGTTGACTTACCTGCACCGTTTTCTCCAATTATTCCATGGATTGTCCCTTTGTTAATTGTAAGATTAATATTCTTGTTGGCATGAACGTGGCCAAAAGATTTATTTATATTAGTTAGTTCTAGGATAGGTGAGACCATAAAATTTTAAATCTTAGGTCTCACCAGATTATTTTATAGTAGTTTTACTCTTGCGACCAGTCAGCTACTTCCATAGAGCCACTTACAATATCTGCTGCTGCTGCTTGAACAGCTGCTTCCATTGCAGAAGTTACCATGCCGTCTTCAGTAGCATAACCAACCATACCTTCTGCTAAACCAAGAATGTGAATTCCTGACTCGAAAGTACCAGCATCTGTTTTTTGAGCTTGTTCAAAAATTGTTAAGTCCAAACGCTTTAACATAGAAGTAAGCATGTTACCTGGGTGCATCCAGTTTTGATTTGTATCAACGCCAATACCCATTATGCCTGCATCAGCTGCTGCTTGAAGAACACCAATACCTGTTCCACCTGCTGCTTGATAAACAACATCTGCACCACCATCAATTTGTGCTTTTGTTAATTCAGCACCTTTAGTTGGATTGTTCCATGCTTCTGGTGTTGTTCCAGTCATATTAGCTAAAACTGTGATGTTAGGATTAACATATTGAGCACCTTGCTCATAGCCTCCTTGGAACTTTCTAATTAAAGGAATATCCATTCCTCCAACAAATCCAATTGTTCCACTTTCAGATGCCATAGCCGCAATCATACCAACTAGGAATGAACCTTCGTGTTCCTTATAACAAGCTTGATAAATGTTGCTAGCTGGATCATCCACCCAACAAACATCAACTGCAACAAAGTTTGTATCCGGATAATCTGGAGCAACTGCTGCAACTGCATCTGCTTGCGCAAATCCCATTGCTACGATTAGTGATGCACCTCTATCTGCTATCTTACGCATACCTTGTTCAATTTGAGTGTTATTTGAAGCTTCAAATTCAACCATGTCCCAACCAAGTTCATTTTGAACTCTTAATGCGCTTTCGTAAGCTAGTTCGTTAAATGATTTATCGAACTTTCCTCCTGAGTCATATACAACTCCAATTTTGTTTGCAAACGCACTTGAAGAGAAGACAAGAGCGAAAGAAACTGTAAAAATACTTAAAATTTTCTTCATACCAAAAATCCCCCTTAAATATGAATTATAGATATCTCATTGATAACATTTTCTTGATAAAAAAATGCATTAAAAAATGAGATTATGGATAAATAATAGGATTTTTTATGGATAACTTCAAGTACCCATGTACCTATCGCCTGCGTCACCTAAGCCCGGTACAATGAACTTATTTTTATTCAACTTTGCATCGATATTACATGTAAATATATGAATGCCTTTTTGCTTTTTTTGGATATTTTTTATACCCTCAGGAGCAGCTAGCAAAGATACCAAAAATATATCTTTAATATTAACGCCTTTATTTTTTATTAAATTGATTGCAGCAATTGAAGAATTACCTGTGGCCAACATTGGGTCTAGAATTAACACTTTTTTATTTTTAACTCTTGGAAGTTTAAAGAGGTATTCTACAGGCTCATAAGTTTGTTCATCACGGTATAAACCTATGTGACCTTTTTCAGCTTCGGGTAAAAATTTTGCAAAGCCCTCCAGTAATCCTAGGCCGGCACGTAAAATTGGGACCAAAATTATGGGTTGACCCAAGGCTGTACCACTCATTTTTTTTAGAGGTGTTTCAATTGTTTGTTTTTTAAATGGAACGTATTGAAGAACATCAGAAGCAATGAGGTAGCTTATTTCATTCATAGTTTGTCTAAAAACAGTATTTGATGTTTTTTTATTTCGTAAAATTGTTAATTTGTATTGAACGAATGGTGATTTAATTACTGTAATCATAAGCGATTACATATATAGAAATCCCACTAAGAGCAATGCGGTTATCAATTTATTTTTTAACATTAGTGTTTTTATCTAGCTGTACGACTATTGAAGTTGGAAGAGAAGTCGTTAAAGTTGGGGCCGTAGTAAAAGATAAAGTTGAAGAAACTATTTCAAAAAAAGAGCCAGAAATTATTGAAGATAAAACTATTGTTGAAGAACAACAAATTATCACTGAAGAAAAAGAAGAGGAAAAAACTATAGTTAAGGAGCAGCAAAAAATCGCAGAAATAAATTTCATGGGAAAACAATTTGCTGAGATTAAACAAAAACTAGGAGACCCTAATTTAGCACGATCTGATGGCTCAGTGCATATGATGCGATATGATAGTAGTTCATGTAGGTTGTTTATCTTCTTTAATATAAACTCAAATATTAAGAGAGTAGAATATTTTGAATTTCGAGACTCTTTAGGAGAGCTTATAAATACAAAAAACTCGATAGAAGAATGTTATAAAGAATACGACTTTACTAGCTAATTTCAACAAGCAAATCTTTGGTTTCCACATTATCACCGGATGCAACATTAATTGATTTGATGGTTCCGCTTTTATCAGCATTAATAGTAGTTTCCATCTTCATAGCCTCGATCACTAGTAACTTATCACCTTTAATCACCTTACTACCTGATTGAACAAATATTTTAGCAACTTGGCCTGGCAAAGGAGATCCAACATGATCCAAATTATTATCATCTGCTTTAGCTCTTTGAGTAATATTTTTTGAAAATTCTTTATTTTCTATATCTATTGTTCTTGGTTGTCCGTTAATTTCAAAAAACACGGAGCACTTTCCATTACTATTAACTTCACTTTTCGCTAAATATCTTAAGATAAGGTTTTTTCCTTTATCAATTTCTATCGTGTATTCTTTATCTTGTTGAGGACCATAAAAAAATAATTCTGTTGAAAGAATTGATGTATCACTAAACTCCTTAAAGTGATCAACATAATCTTTAAAAACTTTTGGATACATTAAGTAAGACGCTAGATGTGTTTGATTAATTTGCATCCCTATTTCATCTTCTAAATTTTTGGCTTCTTTATCTAAATCAATTGATTCTAAAATTTCCCCAGGTCTTCTTGTTAAAGGTTTAGTATCACCAAGAACTTTCTTTTGTAGTTCTTTTGGAAAGCCTCCTTGAGGTATACCAATCTCCCCTTTAAAAAATTCGATGACTGAAGCAGGAAAAGAAATTTCTTTTTTTGGGTCTAACACATCTTCTTTGGATAAATCATTAGCGATCATATAGAGCGCCATATCACCTACAATTTTAGAAGAAGGTGTAACTTTAACAATATCACCAAAAAGTTGGTTTACCTCTGCATATTTATTAGCAACCATTCCCCACTTATCAGTTGTAATTCCCAATGATCTCGCTTGTTCTTTTAAATTTGTAAACTGACCACCAGGCATTTGGTGAAGATACACATCAGAACTACCACCTTTGAAATCAGTTTCAAAAGCATGATAATTTTGACGAACCTGCTCCCAATATAAAGATAATATTCTTATTGATTCTTCATCAAGTTTTGGGTCTTGATGATTTTGTTTCATTATAGATACGATTGAACCAAGCGCAGGTTGTGATGTTAATCCACTCATCGAGTCAATTGCAAGATCAACGATATCGACCTTTTCCTCAATAGCAGCAAGAACTGAAGCTGATGAAGTACCAGATGTATCGTGAGTATGAAAATGAATTGGAAGATCGGTTGTTTGTTTAATTTCGTTAACTAATTTTTTTATAGCATTAGGTTTTGCTAATCCCGCCATATCTTTAATGGCAATAATATGTGCTCCTGCTTTTTCTAAATCTTTAACAAGATCAATATAATATTTTAATGTATATTTTTTCTCATTTGGATCAGTTACATCATTTGTATAACAGATAGTTCCTTCACAAATTTTATTTTGATTGCGGACTTCATCAATTGCAACACGCATATTATCAATTAGGTTTAATGAATCAAAAACTCGGAATACATCAATTCCAGCTTGGGCTGACTGTTGAATGAAGTGTTTAACAACGTTATCTGGATAATTTTTGTATCCAACAGCATTCGATCCCCTAAAGAGCATTTGTTTAAGAAGGTTAGGGGCCCTTTTGTTTAATCTTGCTAATCTATCCCAAGGATCTTCTTTTAAAAAACGCATCGATGTATCAAACGTTGCACCGCCCCAACATTCTAATGAGAACAAGTTGCTTAGATTTTCACTATAATATTCAGCAATGTTAATAAGATCATCTGTTCTCATTCTTGTAGCAAGAAGCGATTGGTGTGCATCACGCATCGTTGTGTCAGTAATTAGGGTGTAGGGTGTTTCTTTTATTTTTTTTGCAAATTTCTCTGGACCTAAAGTTTGTAAATCCTTTACATAATTATTTTTTTCACCTTTAGTGTTTGAAATAGGAATTTGAACTTCTACAGTCGAATTATTACTGACTCTTCCAGATACATCATTGTGTCCATTTACAATTATATTTCCAAGATAAGATACGATTTTTGATGCTCGATCTTTTTGAGGATTATAAGCATAGAGCTCTTTTTTAGTATCCACAAAATTGGTATTGTAATTTCCTTCAAGGAAATCTTTATTGTTTATAAGAGACTCAAGAAATACTAAATTTGTTTTAACACCTCTAATTCTAAATTCTCGTAAAGCCCTATCCATTCTTTTAATACAGTCGTCTTGATGCTTTGCCCAAGTTGTTACTTTTACAAGTAAAGAATCATAATACGGTGTGATGATCGAACCTGAAGAAGCATTTGCTGCATCTAGCCTCACTCCAAAACCAGCAGCTGATCGGTAAGTCATTATCTTCCCATAATCTGGCATAAAATTATTAAGCGGATCTTCGGTAGTAACTCTACATTGAATAGCAAATCCATTTAGATGAATTTCTTCTTGTTTAGGAAGAGCTGGGTGACTTCCAATTTTTTGACCTTCTGCAATTTTAATTTGGGCTTTTACAATATCAATACCAGTTACTTCTTCTGTTACTGTATGTTCAACTTGAATTCTTGGGTTAACTTCAATGAAATAAAATTCGCCAGATTTTTTATCAAACAAAAATTCAACAGTTCCTGCACCAAAGTATTTAACTTCTTTTGCAATTTTAATAGCGGCGTTACAAATTTCTTCTCGAGTTTTATTTTCAAGAAAATGTGCAGGTGCTCTTTCAATAATCTTTTGATGCCTTCTTTGAAGAGAACAATCTCTTTCAAAAAGATGTATGATATTTCCGTGTTTGTCACCTAAAATTTGAACTTCAATGTGCGCAGCATCTTCTAAAAATTTTTCTATAAATACTTCATCTTTTCCAAAAGCTTTAAGTGACTCGCTTTGAGCAGTTGTAATTTGATCTATTAATTCATTACTTGATCTAACAACGCGCATTCCTCGACCGCCGCCACCCCAACTAGCTTTAACAATTACTGGGTAACCAATTTTCTCAACTTCTTTTTCAACACTTTTTAAATTTTCTTTTGTTACAAGAACAGACGGAACGGTGCCTACCTTTGCTTCTTCAGCAACTTTTTTAGCCTCTGTTTTATTTCCAAATCTTTTTAGTATTTCTTTACTAGGCCCAATAAATGTTATGTCATTTTTTTCACACTGCTCAGCTAGTTCAGGACTCTCAGATAAAAATCCATAACCTGGATGGATAGCATCAACCTTTGCATCTTTAGCAATTTTAATAATCGAGTCTATGTCCAAATATGCTTGAATTGGACCTTTGCCTTCACCTACTAAATAACTTTCATCCGTTTTAAATCGGTGAATAGCAAAACGATCTTCTTTAGAATAAATAGCAGCTGTTTTAATACCAGACTCTTCGGCAGCTCTAAAAATTCGAATAGCAATTTCACTTCTGTTTGCTGCTAAAATTTTACTAATCTTTTTCATCAAGCCACCATTAAATAAGGATTATTACTTAATATTTTTTCGGGGATGCATCTATATGTTCCTTACTAAATTAGCAAGAGATCAAAGGAATTTAGCCATTTTTTAGGATTTGAAAGCAGTTATAAATTGATAATAACATACAAATTATAGATTTAATATCTGTGCACATATGTCTCTTTATCACAAAGGTTTTTTTATATTATTGTGAGAATATGAATTCAATGAATGAAAATATAAGACCTTATCAAAGTTGTTCCAAATCAGTCTTCTTAATTTTAGGAATTATATTTATAAGTTGGATTTCATTGTTCTCTATTTTTCTAATTATACAAGGTGCTTGGCCAGTATCTATATTTCTTGGACTTGAATATCTGATAATTTTTTATTTAATTCGTTTATATTTCAAAGAAAAAAATATTAAGGATGAAATAAACATTAATCAAAAAGAAATATCTATAAGAAAATATAAAGGTGATAAACTTTTACATTCATCTAAATTCAGCACTTATTGGTCCAAAGTTTTTTTTACAAAATTTAAAAATACTTCCAAGTTATCAATAAGAGAATCAGATAAAGAAACTGAAGTTGCAACTTTCTTGCATGCTGATTTAAAAGAGGGTTTATATTTAAGAATTAAAAAACAATTAAATTTATATTAATTTTTTTTAAAACTTTTAAAAATATTATTTACAAAATTTTGTTCATTCCATTCTGATGGCCCAGATCCAATTCTCGTTATTATTAAATCATAAGATGGTATAATATAACATCTATTAGAGTTGTATCCTTCCAAAGCATAAGTGTCTCTTGGTAAAGATGGCCATCGAAGGCCGTCTGAATTTATCCAAAATTGATATCCGTACGATGAATTTAAATTTTGTGATTTTGTAGTTGCTCGGTCTATATAATCTGAAGACAATATATTAATGTTATTCCATTGTCCTTTTTTTAGCATGAAATATCCAAAGCGTGATAAATCTCTGGCTGAAATGTGAAGACCAACATGCGATGAGGTAAATGGACCTAAAAAATTTCCACCGCCATGAATATCCCAACTAGCGTTCTCTATACCAATTATTCTAAAAAGTTTTTCATATAAATATTCATGAATATTTTTTTTTGTTATTTCAAAAAAAACAAATGAAAGTAAAGCTACTGCTGGATCAGAATATCCCCATTGTTTTCCAGGTTCAGAAGATAAAATATCGACTGACTTTCCATATCTATTCTCACATTTTCCAATAGCAAATTCAAATGGACCATTTTGAGGTCCAGTCACTAAGCCATAAATATCATTATTTTCTCCTTTTAAACCTGAAGTCATAGACAATAAATGGTGTAAATTTATATTTTTTTTTCTTGAGTCGTTTTTTATAAAATCTTTTGGAAGAAAATTATATATAGGAGTTTGTAAATTTATGTCTAAATTTTTTTTAGATTTATTTTTTTTTATTTCTTCTAATAAAAACATCCATGCAATTCCAGTGAATGATTTTGTACAAGACCATATATCAAAACGACTTTGCGGCAATGTCATGAAACTATGATTTTCATAAACTAAATAGCCATCTTTAATAATGACTGTACTTTGAGGATGGTTTCCAAAAAACAATTGTTGGCGTTTTATTTCTAGTTCAATTAAATTAAAATTAATATTTAGTAATTCTGATGCGTGATCAGCTGATATGAGTCTCCAGCCGCCCTCAATTTCTCTATTAGGAAAGTATGGAATATCTTTACTCATACATTAAAATTTCAAGATATTTATTTTAAAGAAATCAAATCATTCATAGAAAAAAATCCCATTTTTTTCTTTGATACAAATACTGCAGCATCAATAGCGCCTGTTACAAAAATTGATCTGTTATTAGCCTTATGCACCAAATCTATTCTGTCATTTGATCCTATAAAACTTACTGTGTGCTCACCTGCAATTTCACCGCCTCTTGTGACAGAAAAACCAATGTCGCCTTTTTTTCTAGATGTTAGTTTTTTTGTACGATCTAAAACTTTTGATTTATTTAATTTAGTTTTTCTACCTTCAGCAGCATAATCACCCAAAGATAATGCAGTTCCAGAAGGGGCATCTTTTTTATGTTTATGGTGAGTCTCAGCAATTTCAATATCATAATCAGTATCTTTTAGAGCTGATGCTGTTTGTTTTACTAAGTTAAATAGTAAGTTAACACCCAAACTCATGTTAGACGACATTAGTATAGGTATTTTTTTAGAATAACTTTTTACTTTCTTTTTTTGTGCATCCGTCATTCCGGTTGTACCAATAACAACTGCTGTATTATTTGCAGAAGCGATCTTAAGATTATCTAAAGTGGACTCAGGTGTTGTAAAATCAATTATGACATTTGCTTCTTTGATTAACTGAGCTGCATTAGCTGTAACTAATTTTGCAGAATGTATACTTGAAACTTTGTTTAAAGGTTTGTTTATATCTTTATGTTTTTTGTATTCAAAACCACCAACAAATTCTAAATTTTTATTTTGTAAAATTTGTTTCGATATTTCCTGGCCCATTCTGCCAAGACAACCTGCAACTGCTATTTTAATTTTTGCCATAAAAACTTCTTATACTTTGGTGATTGTAAGTTGAAAAGAAATTAAGTTAAATCTTCCCAGACTTCTTTTAATTTTGAGAAAAAACCTTGTGATTTTGGACTGTGTTTTTTTGAGGTTCCTCCTTCATTTTCGAACTCTCTCAAAATATCTTTTTGTTTGCTATTTAGGTTAACTGGTATTTCAACATTTGCCTGCACATACATATCTCCGCGTCTGCTTTGTCGAAGTATACTCATTCCTTTGCCGCGTAGTCTAAATTGCGTTTCAGATTGAGTTCCAGCTGGAATATTAAGTCTGGCTTTTTTTCCCTCTATTGTTGGTACTTCTATTTCACCGCCTAAAATAGCAGTAGTGATTGAAATTGGTATTTCACAAAATAAATTTTCTTCTTCTCTTTCAAAGAGTTTGTCTTTTTGAACTTCAACAAAAATATATAGATCCCCATTTCCTGCACCTCTTTCACCAGGCTCACCTTCACCGGCTATTCGAATTCTTGTACCTGTATCAACACCAGCAGGAATAGTAACAGAAATTGTTTTTTGCTTTTTTATGTTTCCAGTTCCAGAACATTTAAGACACGGATTTTTTATGCTTGAACCTTCTCCGCCACATGTAGGGCATGGTCTTTCAATTGAAAAGAATCCCTGTTGAGATCGAACTTTTCCTGCGCCACCACAAGTAGAACAAGTACTTGGTCCAGATTTATCTGCACTTCCAGTTGCTGCACAAGCATCACAGCCAACGTATGTAGGTATTCTTATTTGTGGTTTCTTTCCAGTGAAAGCTTCAAATAGTGAAACGGACATATTATAACGAAGATCACTTCCTCTTTGAGGTCCTCGTCTTCTTGATGATTGTCCTCCAAAACCCCCACCAAAGAACTCTTCAAAGATATCAGAAAAGCCACCTGCAAAATCTCCAAAGCCTTGAGCTCCACCCATGCCGCCTTGTTTGAACGCATCATGTCCATATTGATCGTAAGCTGATCTTTTTTCTGAGTCTTTTAGAACTTCGTAAGCAGCAGCTGCTTCTTTGAATTTTCTTTCAGCTGTTTTGTCATCCTTGTTACGATCAGGATGATATTTCATGGCTTGTTTTCTATAAGCTTTTTTTATTTCATCTTCACTGGCATTTCGTTGAACACCTAGTATCTCATAGAAATCTTTATCAGCCACATCTCCTCCTTATAAAAATTATGGAGCGTTAATCTTTTTTATCTTCGTCTACTTCTTCAAATTCTGCATCTACAACCTTTTCATCTTTTGTATTATCAGCTGATGGTTCAGCACCAGATGGATCAGGTTGAGGTGCAGCGCCTTGTGGGTTTTGTTTATAAATTGCTTCACCCATTTTAAGAGATGACTGAACAAGTGCTTCAGTTTTAGATTTTATAGCTTCTAAATCCTCACTGTCTTTAACTTTCTTAAGCTCTTCAATATCTTTTGTGATTTTGTTTTTATCAGCTTCAGGAATTTTATCTCCGTGCTCTTTTAAATTCTTTTCAGTTTCATTAATTAAACTATCAGCATGGTTTCTAGTATCAACAGCTTCTCTTTTCTTCTTATCAGCCTCAGCGTTTTCTTCTGCCTCTTTAACCATCTTTTCAATCTCTTCATCTGATAATCCACCAGAAGCCTGGATCTTAATTTGTTGTTCTTTGCCAGTTGATTTGTCTTTAGCAGAAACATTTACAATACCATTTGCATCAATATCAAAAGTTACTTCAATTTGAGGCATGCCTCTTGCGGCTGGTGGAATACCTACTAGATCAAACTGACCTAATAATTTATTATCAGCAGCCATCTCTCTTTCACCTTGGAAAACTCTAATAGTAACTGCACTCTGATTATCTTCAGCTGTAGAAAACACCTGGCTCTTCTTTGTTGGAATAGTTGTATTTTTATCGATAAGTTTTGTAAATACACCGCCGAGTGTTTCAATACCGAGTGATAAAGGAGTAACATCAAGCAATAAAACATCTTTGACATCACCTTGTAATACTCCTGCTTGAATGGCAGCACCAGATGCTACAACCTCATCTGGGTTAACACCTTTATTAGGCTCTTTACCAAAAAAGTTTTTTACTATCTCCGTTACTTTAGGCATTCTTGTCATACCACCAACTAAAATAACATCATCGATTTCTGCAGCTTGTAATCCAGCATCTTTAAGTGCCATTTCACAAGGTTTTAAACTTTGATTTAAAAGTTCACCTACTATAGCTTCGAGTTTTGCTCTTGATAATTTAATCGTTAAATGTTTAGGGCCAGATTGATCAGCTGTTATAAATGGCAAGTTAACTTCTGTTTCAGTTGAGCTTGATAATTCAATCTTTGCTTTCTCAGCAGCTTCTTTCAAACGCTGAAGTGCAAGTTTATCTGAACGCAAATCAATACCATTATCTTTTTTGAATTCGTCAGCAAGATAATCAATAATTTTAAGATCAAAATCTTCACCGCCAAGATGCGTATCACCATTGGTTGATTTAACTTCAAAAACACCATCACCTATTTCTAAAATAGAAATATCAAATGTACCTCCACCTAAATCGTAAACAGCAACAGTACCCGTTTTCTTTTTATCTAAACCATATGCTAACGCTGCAGCAGTGGGCTCGTTAATAATTCTTAAGACTTCTAGTCCAGCTATTTTTCCAGCATCTTTTGTTGCTTGTCTTTGAGCGTCATTAAAATATGCAGGAACTGTAATAACGGCCTGCGTAACAGTATCTCCTAAATAAGACTCTGCAGTCTCTTTCATTTTTTGTAAAATAAATGCACTTATTTGACTAGGGCTATATTTATCTCCGCGTGCTTCTACCCAAGCATCACCGTTATCACCTTTAACTATTTTATAAGGAACTAATCCGCTATCAGACTTAACCGCTTCATCCTCAAATGTTCTTCCGATTAATCTTTTTATGGCAAATAAAGTATTTTCAGAATTAGTTACTGCTTGTCTTTTTGCTGATTGTCCAACAAGTTTTTCTTTTGTGTCACTGAATGCTACCATTGATGGTGTTGTTCTTCCGCCTTCAGAGTTTTCAATTACTTTTGCTTCCTTACCGTCCATTACTGCAACGCAGGAGTTTGTAGTACCTAAATCAATACCGATTACTTTTGCCATATTTTATATCCTCTTTACTTAATTATTTACCAATCAACATTGGCTACATTAGATATGGGAAAAAAGTTTTAAAATACAAGGATGTTCCCGATTAATATTAAAAAAAACAAGTAATTTAGCGCTTTTTATGACTTTTCTTTACTCTCATTTTCAGGATTGTCTTCTTCTTGTTCTTCTGTGGGTTCTTCTGTTTTAGCGACTGGTTTTTTGGAAACCCCAACCATTGCTGCTCTTAATAAACGATCGTGCATTGTATAGCCAGATTGGACTTCTTGTACTACTGTTCCTTCTTCTACATCATTATTTTCAACTTCCATCATAGCTTGATGAAAATTATGATCAAATTTTTGATTTAAAGTTTCAATTTTTTTAACCCCGTGTTTTTCAAGAGTACTTTTATATTCTTTAAGTACCATTTTTAAACCATCGATAAGATTTTTTATACTTTCTGGATGATTTTCATCTTCTGGTAAAGCATCTAGCGCTCTTTCTAGATTATCTCCTGGCGATAGAATATCTCTTGCTAAATTTATGCTACCAAACTTTATCGTTTCAACCTTTTCTCGTTCAAATCTTTTTCTTAGATTTTCCATTTCAGCGAGTAATCGGATTTTTTCTTCTTTTAGTGTTTCAATTTCCTTTTCTAAACTATCTTCTTCAGTGTTTTCATCTTCACTTGTCTCTTCTGTATCTGTGTTTTCTTTATTATCATTATTATCTTCTTCCTTTTCAATATTCTCAGAATCAGGTTCTTTAATATCTTCTTGTTGGTTATCTTCTTCTTTTTTCTCAACCATTAATCAATCACCTTTCCAATAATTTTTGACGTATAATCAACAAGTGGAACAATTTTGGAATAGTTTAACCTTGTTGGACCAACTACGCCTATAGCCCCAATAATTTCTTGATCATTATTTTTATATGGGGCCATTACCATAGAAAGACCAGAGTGTTTAAACAAAAAATTTTTAGATCCGATAAAAATTTGAACACCTTTTGCCTTTCCTGCAGTTTCTAATATATCTACAAAACTGGATTTTTTCTCAATTTCATCAAAAAGATTTCGAATTTGATCTAAATCTTTTGAAACTATTTCATCTTTTAATAAATTTGATTGGCCATGTAAAAAAATATAAGGATTTTTGCTATTAGGCTGAGTTTCAATAATACCTTGTTGAATTAATTTTGAAGAGATTGACTCTAACTCATTTTGTGAATTTTTTATTTCTGTTTGAATTAGTCTTTTAATTTGTGAAATATTTTTATTAGTAAACTTTGATGTAAGGTAATTAGAAGCCTGTATAAGTAACGAACTATTATATTTTCCATTATCTTCGATGATGCGATTTTCTACTTCTCCATTTTCATAAGCAAGAATAAGCATTAATTGACTACTATTTAATCTTATAAACTCAACGTGCTTTAAGTTTTTTTGAAATTTTGGGGCAATAACTATTCCCGCATAACTTGATAATCCTGAAATAGCCTTAGAAGCAACATCTAGAACCTCCTCATAAGATTTGCCTTTTGCTAAACATTGTTGTTTTATATTTTCTTTATCTATTTTTGAAATTCTTCCAAACTCTAAAAGTCCATCAACAAAAAATCTCATACCTTTCTCAGTGGGCATTCTTCCTGCTGATCTATGCGGAGCATACAAAAGCCCTTCTTTTTGTAAATTTGATAAAATAGATCTAATTGATGCAGAAGAAAGATTTAAGCCTCCCATCTTCATAATTGTTTCTGATCCTGCTGGAGACCCAGTTTTAAGATATGACTCAACTAATTTTTTGAAAATTAATTTGGATCTATCATTTATTTGTGCATATACATTATCAGACATAAGATATTTATTTAAAAATAATATTTATCTACTATTATTAAATTTATATGAGAAAAGATAGATCCTTCAATCAAATGCGCGAAATATCATTTGAGAAAAACGTGAATATTCATGCGGATGGATCATGTTTAGTAAAATTTGGAAATACACATGTACTTTGTCTTGCAACAATTGATGAGAAAGTTCCTCATTGGCTAAAGAATACTGGTAAGGGTTGGGTAACAGCAGAATACGGTATGCTGCCAAGGTCAACAAATACAAGAATGGATAGAGAGGCAGCAAGAGGAAAACAATCGGGTAGAACACAAGAAATACAAAGATTAATTGGTCGTAGCTTAAGATCTATTGTCGACCTTTCTAACCTTGGAGAACGTCAAATTAAAATAGACTGTGATGTAATCCAGGCAGATGGTGGAACAAGAACTGCTGCTATCAGTGGTGGCTTTATTTCTTTATACATAGCAATAGAAAAATTGAAGAATAATTATAATCTACAAAAACCGATTATCAAAAATTTTATAGGGGCTGTCTCAACAGGAATAGTTGAAAATAAAGCAATATTAGATTTAGATTATAAAGAGGACTCAGAAGCTCAAGTAGATGCAAATTTCGTAATTTGTGATTCTAATGAAATTTCAGAGATACAAGTTACTGGTGAGGAATTTTTTTTTAATGATAATCAATTTTCAGAATTGTTTTCTTTAGCAAAAATTGGTGTTAAACAAATAATATCTAAACAAAAAGAGGCGTTGAAATAAATTGAAGCAATTATTATTTTTTTCAAATAATAAAAATAAAATAATTGAAATAGAAAAAATTTTTAGAAAATTTGATCTCAAACTTTTGTCATTAAATGATGTGAACTTAAGAGAGGAACCAAAAGAAAATGGTCAAACTTTTGAAGAAAATGCAAAGATAAAATCGGACTTTGGTTTTAACAAAACCGGTATTCCATGTTTTGCAGATGATTCAGGCATATGTATTGAAGCCTTAAATTGGAAACCAGGTGTTCGTTCAAAAAGATTTTTGAATGGTTTTAAAAATAATAAAACTTGTTTTAAAAACATTATTAAAAGTATTAAAAAAAAAAGTAAACTTAATGCCTACTTTAAAACCTCAATCAGTCTTTCAATTCATAACGATCAAAACATAGTATTTAATGGAAAAATAGATGGTATAATATCAAATGAAATTAAAGGTGGTTTTGGTTTTGGTTATGATCCAATATTTATTCCCAAAAATTATAAAAGAACATTAGCTGAATTAAGTACAAGAGAAAAAAATGAAATTAGTCATAGATCTATAGCTGTGACAAAATTAATTAATTTTTTATCTAATTAACTAGGAAAGAATTACCATTATTAATTATTAAAATATCTAAGTCTCTTTCAATAATATTATCTTTAAAATAAAAATTTCCATCAACCCCATCAAATTTTTTGTATGGATTATTTAATAAATTAATTACCTCATCTAAATTATATTTGTTTTTATAAATAAAATTAATTAAACCCATTAGGTCATAAGGTAGTGTTGAAACTCTTAAAAATTCATCATCATAGATTTCTTTGTAATTATTTATTAAATTTATACGACTTTCCTCAGGAACTCCGGGAAATATTGCTCCCTGCAAAGCAGGTTCATAAAAAAAAGTTTTGTCATCAATTACTCCTGTTCCCATAAACTGAACAATGTTTGGATCTATGTCATAGTAAGGTAAAAGAGGTGCAACTTGTAAAAGATTTAAACTATAATCAGCAATCAATACATGAGTGAAATCATAATCGTTGGTTGTTTTAAATTTCTCTAATTTTTTCAATCTTTTTTTAGATTTTTCATCAGACTTCAGAGATAAAATTTGCTTTTGTCTGTTTAGTTCATATTTTCTAAGTTCATACTTACCTAATTCTTTTATTGCATCTCTAACATTAGATAAATCATCTCGATAAGAAGATCTATTTACAAGAACTGCACGACTTTCAAAAATCGAATCATCAATAAAGCTGTTAATCAAATATCCATATTCATTTTCTGGATAAAGTAGTGCAACTTTTGCACTCTCGTCTAAATGTGACATAAGTTCTGTAAGCTCATTTCTTGGGAAGAAATTTAATAAATAAACACAGTTTTTTCCTAATGAAGATTGAGATGAAAATGTGAAAAAAATTACATTGTTTTCACAATAGTCATTTAAATGAGTTGCATATTTTGATTGAATAGGTCCTAAAAATACTCTTCCTGAAGATAGATTATTTTCAATAATATTTTTAAGATCATTCTCATTTTCGAAAAATTTAATTTGCAAATCAATATCCATTATACCTAGATTATAAATTGCTAATTCAAAAGTATTTATAAATTGTTTTGTAATTTTTTGATCATTATCTTTTGCAAATAAAACAATAATATTTTTGTTTAAAACAATTTTATTTGAAAAATTATCTTCTTTTTTTTCAATTTTTTTATCTATATTGGCGGTGACCTTTATAGATGATATTTGCTTAGATGAAGAAGTTTCCTGAGAGTTTATTGGAGCTTGTTTGGAAGGGTTAACTGGAGTACAAGAAAATATAAATTTAAATAAAAATAAAATGAATAATGCTACTAATAGTCTTTCAATAGTTGCAACCCCTATTGGTAATTTAGAAGACATAAGTTACAGAGCTGTAAGTGTTCTTAAAGAATGTGATATTATTATTTGTGAAAATCCTAAACATTCACTTAAATTACTAAATAAATTAGGCATTAAAAAGAAGTTATTTGCCTTACATGATTATAATGAAGAAAAAATAATAGTTCAAATTGAGAGTTTTTTAGAAAATAAAAATTGTGTGCTGATTTCAGATGCAGGGTCACCATTAATTTCAGATCCTGGTTATAATTTAATACAGTATTGTATCAAAAATAAAATCAGACTTACTTCAATACCTGGGCCCTCCTCCATTATATCCAGTTTGCAGCTATCTGGTTTGCCATTATCAGAATTTACTTTTTTTGGATTTGTACCAAAATCAAATAAAAAATTAGAAGAGCTTATTAAAAAATTATCACAAGAAAAAAGAACCTCTGTGCTTTTTGTTTCAAGTCACAAATTAATAAACTTTATTGAAATGTTAGAAAAATTTATGCCAGAGAGATCAATTTCGATATGTAAAGAACTTACAAAAATTAATGAATTTGTTTTTAGAGGGACAATCCTTAAAGTCAAAAACGATATATTACAAAAAAATGAAAATTTAAAAGGTGAGTTTGTTGCTGTCGTTGATGGAATGAAACAGAAAAATCAAGATTTTGAGGATATTGAATTATATAGAAGGGAGCTAAAAAAATTAGCTACAAAATTTTCTTTGACCGACATCGTCCAAATAGTACATAAATTTACAAAAATTAATAAAAGTAAAATTTACAAATGGTTGTTAGATTTAAAAAAAATATAAAAATTATACTTATACCAATTGCCTTAATGCTGACTTTGTTAAATCAAGGTTGTTCACCAACAGGTATATTGGCTACCGGTGGAAGCGGTGCTTTGGTAGTTGCTGAAGGTGAAAGGTCAATGGGAGCAGTTATTGATGATGCAACAATAAAAGTCAATATTGCAGCTAAATTTCTAAATGCTGGAAATAATATATTCGTTAATATCAATACTAGTGTTCTAGAAGGAAGGGTTTTATTAACAGGTCTTGTAGATAATCAAGAAATAAGAATAGATGCTGTAAGATTAGTGTGGGAAGTTGAAGGAGTAAAAGAAATTATAAATGAAATAGAGATAGGCAACAGATCAACACTTAAAGATTATGCTAGTGATCTATGGATAAATACTCAAGCAAGGGCAGTAGCTGCAAAAACTGTTGGTCTAAAAGCAATTACATTTAATTTTGAAACAATTCAGGGCAAAATCTATATCGCCGGTATATCTTCTCGCCCAGATCTTTTAGAAGATATGGTTTCTGCACTTAAAAATATTAAGGGTGTAAATGAAATCGTTAATTATGTAATAATAAAAGAAGAAAAATAATTATCTTAGTCTTCCAATTTTTTCACCTGCTAAAATATGGATATGAAAATGGGGCACTTCTTGCCCACCATCATGTCCTGAGTTTGTGATTAATCTATATCCATTTTCTTCTATATTTAAATCTTTTATAACAATTTGAACACTTTTAAAAAAAGATGAGATAGTTTTACTATCTACGTTTTTCAAAAATTCTGAAAAAGTAGCGCATGGATATTTTGGTATGCCTAAAATATGAATTTTGGCTTGAGGGTTTATGTCTTTGAAAAATAAACTAAACTCATCTTCATAAATTTTATCACAAGGTATTTCTTTTCTTAATATTTTAGCAAATATATTATTTTCATCGTACATGATAATTTAATTTCTTTTATCTATTTCTTTGTGAATCTCTTTAATGGTAATTTTTTTTGACTTTAACAAAACAAGGAGATGATAGATTACATCTACAGCTTCTTCTGTAGTTCTTTTTTTTGATCCTTTTAAAAAATCTATGATTAACTCAGAAGCTTCCTCTCCAAATTTTTGAGCTATTTTTTTTGGGCCCAACTTTAACAATTGATTTGTATATGAATTTTTTTTTCTTGTTTTTACTCTATTGTTTATAATTTCATTTAAGTCTTCAATTTTCATAAAGTTTAATCTCTAATATGTATGTTTTTATCCTTTAAGTATTTCTTTACTTCTTTAATGCTAATTTCATTAAAATGAAAGACTGAGGCTGCTAATAATGCATCTGCTTTGCCTTTAACTACACCATCATAGAAATGATCTAGAGTTCCAACTCCTCCGCTAGCTATAACTGGTATCTTTATAAATTCTGATACTTTACCCAATAGTTCATTATCAAAGCCAGATTTTGTACCATCCTTATCCATTGATGTTAAAAGAATTTCACCAGCTCCAAGTTTTTGAACTTTTTCTATCCAGCTTAAAGCAAGTAAATCAGTTTTCTTAGTCCCACCATGAGAATAAACAAACCAATCATTATTGTGTTTTTTTGCATCAACTGCCACAACAATGCATTGGTTTCCAAAATATTCAGAAGCCTCTTTAATGATATTAGGATTTTTAATTGCTGCAGAGTTTATAGAAACTTTGTCGGCGCCAGCCTTAAGTAAAGCTTGTATGTTTTCTATTGATGAAATTCCACCACCAACTGTAAGGGGGATGAAAACCTCGTTTGCAGTTTTTTTAACTACATTGATCATAGTATCTCTATTTTCTAATGATGCGCTAATATCTAAAAAACATATTTCATCAGCCCCATTATCAGAATAGTGTTTTGCTTGTTCAACAGGATCTCCTGCATCAATTAAATTTAAAAAATTGATACCCTTTACAACCCTTCCATCTTTAACGTCTAAGCACGGGATGATTCTTATTTTTACCATGTTAGTTTAGAATTTTTTGCGCTTCTACTAGATCAATCTTTCCTTCATAGAAAGATTTACCTGAAATTATTCCTTCGATATTTTTTGTGTTTAGTTTTTTTAAATTTATTAGATCAGAGTAATCTGTTAAACCACCTGCAATTATAATTTTTTTATTAAATTTTTTAATTAAGCTTATTTTTTTTATAAAATTACTAACAAAATCTAAATTTAAACCTTTTAGCATTCCATCATTTTGAATATCTGTAATTACATATCCTTTAATTTTTGAGTTAGTATAAATATCAAGAATATCTTGAATTTTTTTTCCTGAATTTTTATCCCACCCTTTTATCATTATGTTATCTTCAAGAATATCTAATGATATATATACTTTATCCGCATAAATATTTGATAAAATTATAACTTCATTTGGTTTTTCAACAGACATTGATCCAATAATCAAATTATTTATTCCAACTTCAAAATATTTTTTGGCTAAATCTAAATTTCTAACTCCTCCCCCTAATTGTATTGGTATTGAAATTGATTTTCTAATTTTCTTTATTGTTTCAAAATTAACATTTGGTCTACCAAAAGCAGCATCGAGATCAACCAAGTGTAGTTTTTTACAACCAATTTGTTCAAAGTAGATAGCTTGTTTTTCTGGTTCTTCATTGTAAACAACACTAGTGTTATCTTTACCTTTAGAAAGTCTAACACATTTATTATCTTTTAAATCAATGGCTGGTATAATTTGCACTACAGATTTTTATAGTAATAGTAACCCTTAATAAAACTTCCATTAATGTAAGCATAGTATGGGTTTTCACCCCATTTTATATAATTTTTACCTGTAAATAGTTTTATTGCTGCATCTTGTGTTTCTCTTACAGCTAATTGCAATGATTTAATATTATCTTCTTTTGCAATTTGTTCAGTGTGATCAATCATTGTTTTAGCCAAACCATAACCCCTTGCCCATGGAGCAACAAACTGTCTTCTTATACGTGCGATATTTTTCCTAGACTCAATATTGGGTGCTTCATATGCAAGTTGAAGGGTTCCAGCTATAACACCGTTTAATCTACCAACAATAAGTTTAATGTATTTATCATTAGTTCTTTTAGTCCAGTAATCTATTAAAATATCTCTTGTGGGAACTCTTAACCAACCAAACCCACCTCCAGCTTTTATTGCTTGTTCTGTAATATTACAAAGATCTGCTAAATCTACATCCGTAAGTGTTTCAATGCTGTCGACTGAAATATTAATTTTTTCTTTTAGTTGTGTAGACATGTTCATACTCTAATAAATTCTTTTAGTAAGTTTAATCCTTGGGAGGAGCTTTTTTCAGGATGAAACTGCACGCCATATATATTTTCTTTTCCAACAATTGAAGCAAAATTTGTTCCGTACTTAGTTTCCGCCAAAATATTATCTTTATTAGCACAATCAAAATAATAAGAATGAACAAAGTAATAATCATTTTTATTAGAGATTAAGTTATTATATTTTGAATTTGTTGGTATTGCCAAATTCCATCCCATATGAGGAAGTTTTAAATTATTTCCAGGTAATAGTTTAATTTGCCCGTCTATCCAACCTAGTCCTTCATGAACTCCGTTTTCTATACTCATGTTAGCTAACATTTGCATACCAACACAAATACCTAAAAATGGTTTCTTTTTTATTAATGCAAATTCACAAAGCTCATCTATCAAGCCATCAGTTTTTTTTAAACCGTTCATACATGTATAAAAGGCTCCTTGGCCAGGCAACACAATATGAGTTGAGTTTTTTATATCATTCAGTTTTTTTGAAATTATAACATCAGCCTCAATGTTATTGTCTTTTGTTATTTTAACAAAAGATTTTTGTGCAGACAAAACATTGCCTGAGCCGTAATCGACAATAGTGATTTTTTTCATTAAAAATTAAAGAGTACCTTTTGATGATGGTATGCTGTCTTTTCTTCTTATATCTATTTCAACTGCAAATCTTAAGCTTTTAGCAAAGGCCTTAAAGCATGATTCAATGATATGATGATTGTTTTTTCCATACAGATTTTCAATATGTAAATTACATTTTGATTCATTTGAAAAGGCTTTGAAAAATTCATTGAATAGTTCTGTATCCATTTCACCAATTTTTTTTAAACCAAGATTAACATTCCACACAAGCTCTGGTCTTCCGCTTAAATCTATAACACATCTTGATAAACATTCATCCATAGGAACATATGAAAAACCATATCTGTTTATTCCCTTCTTATCATCCAGTGCTTTGTTTATAGCTAATGCAATTGCATAAGCTGTATCTTCAACTGAATGATGAAGATCAACATTGGTATCTCCTTCACATTTTAAATCTATATCTATTAAGCTGTGATGAGATAATAATTCAAGCATGTGATCAAAAAAACCAATTTGTGTTGAAATATTAGATTGGCCAGCACCATCTAAGTTAACTTCACAGCTTATCTTGGTTTCCTTAGTGTTTCTCTCTACTTTGCCTTTTCGCATTTTTGCCTAATATCAGTGAAATATGATTTATTCTAGGTAAATTACTTGATAAAAATAATTAAATAGCCATCTTAAGAATTAATGGAAAAAAATATTATTAAATCAACAACTATTGTAGGAATTAGAAAAGACAATCTTGTCGTAATTGCGGGTGATGGTCAGGCTAGCCTTGGTAATACCGTAATGAAATCAAATGTTAAAAAAATTAGAAGACTTGGTGTTGATGAAACTGTTATATCTGGTTTTGCAGGATCTACTGCAGATGCGTTCGCTTTATTTGAAAGATTAGAGGGAAAGTTAGATCAATATAAAAACCAACTCAAAAGAGCATGTGTAGAATTAGCTAAAGATTGGAGAACAGATAGATATTTAAGAAGATTGGAAGCAATGATGATCGTAGCTGATAAGGATGTAAGTTTGTTGTTATCAGGTACTGGCGATGTAATTGAATCTGACGACGGAATACTTGCAATAGGGTCTGGAGGCCCATACGCAAATAGTGCTGCTAAAGCATTGATGAAAAACACAAAAATGAATGCAAAAGAAATTGCTTTAGAGTCACTTAATATAGCTGCAGATATTTGTATTTATACAAACCACAATATTATTTCAGAAACTATTGAGCTGTAGAATGGAATCTAGTTTTAGCCCAAGAGAAATTGTTTCTGAATTAGATAAATTTATCATTGGTCAGAATAAAGCAAAAAAGGCTGTTGCAGTTGCCTTAAGAAATAGATGGAGAAGAAAACAGCTTGATGACTCCTTAAAAGAGGAAATAGTACCAAAAAATATTTTAATGGTTGGTCCAACAGGCTGTGGCAAAACAGAAATATCTAGAAGGCTTGCTAAGTTAGCAAATGCACCTTTTGTAAAAGTTGAGGCGACTAAGTTTACAGAGGTTGGATATGTTGGAAGGGATGTTGAGCAAATAATAAGAGATCTAGTTGAAATAAGTATTACAAAAACAAAAATACAAATGGGTCAAGAAGTGAAGGCAAAAGCAGAAAAAAATGCAGAAGAAAGAATTTTAGATGTTTTGGTTTCTAAAAGCTCTACTCCAGCAACTCGAGACAATTTTAGAAAAAAACTAAGATCAGGTGAATTAAATGATAATGAGGTTGAAATTCCAGTTTCAGCTAATGCAAATTTAAGTTTACCAACTATGGATATACCTGGAATGCCTGGTTCTCAAATGGGTATGATTAATTTAGGCGACGTATTTGGAAAAGGTTTTGGCAATCAAAAGAAAATGAAAAAAATGAGTGTTAAAGATTCTCATGCATATTTGTTAAATGAGGAAACTGATAAGCTTTTAGATAAAGATAAAATAAACTCAAGAGCATTGGATGATGTAGAGCAAAATGGTATCGTTTTTATAGATGAAATAGATAAAATTACTTCTAGGGCTGATAGAAGTGGTGCGGATGTTTCAAGAGAGGGTGTTCAAAGAGATTTATTACCACTTATTGAGGGAACTGCGGTTACCACAAAATATGGTGTTGTTAAAACAGATTATATTTTGTTCATTGCCTCTGGGGCATTTCACTTATCAAAACCTTCAGACATGCTGCCTGAACTTCAAGGTAGATTGCCAATTAGAGTCGAGCTTGATAGTCTTAGTAAAAAAGATTTTAAACTTATTCTTACTGAAACACAAAACAGTTTGATTAAGCAGTATCAAGGACTTCTTGGAACAGAGAAGGTTGATTTGAAATTTGAAGAAGATGGAATTGATACCATCGCCTCTTTATCTACAGAGATAAATCAGAATGTAGAAAATATAGGCGCCAGAAGGCTCCATACTGTAATGGAAAAACTACTTGAAGAGATTAGTTATACAGCCTCAGATATAGGCCCTACAGAAATAATAATTAATAAAGAATACGTTGAAAATAGCTTAGGAGAGCTAATTAAAAGTCAGGACTTGTCAAAGTTTATATTGTAAAGCTCATTAAATTTTTTAATAGTTGTATAATGAGCATTTTAAAAAGCATCAAATTTGAATTACTTATTTTAATATTAATTACATTAAGTATTTTTGCTTCTTTTAATTTAGATCTTTTTTTTTATAGTTATTTTACAAACCTAAGTGATTGGGCAAATGGAGTTTTTCTAAAAGAATTTTTTTCAGAAATAACGAAACTTGGTAGTTCGTCTTGGTATTTTTCTATTACAATAATAGGCTTTGTTGTTTTTTATATAAACAACAGACTTCAAATCATAAAAACTAAATCAGCAAAAAATCTTTATAATTTTTTTATTTCTTCTTTTGTGTATATTTTGACAGTTGGGATAATTACTCAAATTATAAAACATGTTGTGGGCAGACCCAGACCAAATCATACTGATTTCGAAGATGTTTTTAGTTTTAAATATTTTACAATGGAATCAAATTTTCATTCTTTCCCCTCTGGACACTCTTCTACGATATTTATCGTTTGCTTTATTTTGGTTTCTATTCTTCCAAAATTAAAATATTTTTTTTATTTTTTAGCTTCAATTGTTGCTTTTAGTCGAGTTATTGTAAGCGCACATTTTTTTACAGACATTGTTGCTGGGGCAATTTTAGCTTTAATATTATTTAAGATTTTAAATAAATTAATAGAAAACAAATATAATAAATACAAATTATCAAATTTAATTCCTGAAAAAAACTCTGAGATTTTTTATTACATTCTAATTTTGTTCTTTTGTTGTGTGTTTGTGACTGCTGGTCCATCCTTAGATTTATATGTATCATCTTTGTTTAATAAGGGTGCATCACAATTTGAACTACAAAGTTTTGATTTAACTTCAATATTGTTTCGAGATATTTTATTGCCACTAATACTTATTTATATTTTAATTTTACCAATAGTTGGGTGTTTCTTTAAAATTAATAAAATTTTTTTTAATTATAAATTTTCTATTAAGGAAATAGCTTTGTTATGGATTTCTCAAATTATTAGCGTTTTAATATTTGTAAATCTTATACTAAAAAATTTTTGGGGTAGGGCAAGACCAAATGATGTAGTGGAGTTTAATGGCAAAGAATCCTTTTCCCCTTGGTTTGAAATAACCAATGCTTGTGAAACAAACTGCTCCTTTGTTTCAGGTGATGCTTCTGTTGGGTTTTCAATTATAGTTTTATATTTAATTACAAAAAAAATAATTTTTCTATATGGAAGCTTTGTTGCTGGTTTAGTACTTGGTTTAATTAGAATAATGGCTGGAGGTCATTTTTTAAGTGACATTTTTTTTGCTGGCTTTTTTATTGTAATTTTAAATATAATTTTATTTGAATTTTATAAAAAATATTATGCTAAATAAAATTCTATTGCCATCATTTATTGTTTTGCTTTTATTAAAAATAGGCGCCTTAAATTTTACTACTTTTAATTTGTTTGGAGATGAAGCACAGTATTGGTTATGGTCAAAAAATATTGACTTTGGTTATTTTTCGAAACCACCATTTTTGTCCTGGGTAATAAGAGTTTATACGGAAATATTAGGTAGTAGTTTTGTTTCATTAAAATTGCTCCCGTCTTTTGTTTATTTATTGATTGCCTGGAGTATTTATAATCTTTTACTCAACTCTGGACTAAATAAAAAAGATTCGTTTGCGGGATGTTTAGTTTTTTTATTTATACCTGCTGTTTCTTTTTCATCTTTTATAATTAGTACTGATCTTTTTTTATTATTATTTTGGACGCTTTCACTTAATGAATTAATTAAGATCAACAATGAACAAGCTTTAAAAAATTTTATATTATTAGGTATTTTTCTGGGGTTGGCTTTTTTATCAAAATATGCAGCTATATATTTTGTAATTTGTTTAATTGTTCTAATTTTATTTGACAAAAAATTTAGAAAAATTTTTTTGGATAATTTATTAGGTTTTTGTCTTACTTTTTTATGCGTATTTGTAATTATCGTACCAAATATTATTTGGAACTTTAATAATGACTGGATAACACTTCAACATACTTCGGATAATGCAAATTTTGGAAATATTGAAATAGATCTGATTAGAGGTTTAGAATTTTTGTTAATTCAGGTTTTAATGTTAGGGCCATTTATAGTTTTGGGTGGGTTATTTGGATTTAATAAATGGAACTATATTCAAAAAATTTTTTTAATATTTTCAATACCTATAATTCTAATTGTTTTGATAGAAGCCATTATTGTTAGAGCTAATGCAAACTGGGCTGCTCCAGCTTTAATTTCTTTGTTTGCTCTTTTATATATTAGAATTAATAATTCCTTTTTAAAGATGGTTAATTACATGTTTAATTTTATTGTCTGTTTTATTTTTTTTGTAATGATAGGAATCAGCTATCCCTCTAAAATTTTTGACCGAATAAGTGGTATAAATGATTATGCTCTAAAAATTTACAACAATTCTTCAAATGGGGTCGTAAAAAATATAGTGGTTTCAGATCGACTTTTATTTTCAAGCGTTAGTTTTGAATTAAGAGATAAGGATATAAATTTCTATATGCCGCATAAAGAAGGAGATGAAATAACAAACCACTTTAAAATAGTGTCTCCTCTTAATAAAAATATAAATGAAAAGTTTACTTTAATTGGAAGCCCCTCAGATATAAATTATTTAGAGAATGAATATAAGGTGTTAGAAATAAATTCACCTGATCAGAAATTTACAAAAAGAAAACTTGATGTTTACGAGGTTGTGTTTGAATAAATTTTTAGTATTTTTTATTTTATTTGTAATTAATACATCCTATGCAAATAATTTTAGTGCAGAATATAAAGTCAGCACAACAGGAATTAAAATTGGTAATTTTAGTTGGTCATTAAATATTAATGATAATATTTATCAAACAGAAATTAATTTGACAAATTCTGGCATTTTTTCACCCTTATATAAATTTGAAGGAAACTATCTTTCAGCTGGGGTTATTGAAAACAATATATTTAAGACACAAAATTATAAACAGTTTTGGAAAACTAAAAAGAAAACAAAAATAGTTAAAATGTCTTTTGATGATTATTTAATTGAATTAAAACAAGAGCCTATAGAAGAAGAAATGGCTAGAGTAGACCTAGAAAACTTATATTTATATTTTGACCCAATTACCTCTTTTATAAATATTTTAAATGGAGAAAATGAGGCAAAAACAATTGATGGGAGAAGAATTTACACACTTAAACAAAACAAAGGTGAGGATGGAAATATAATTTTAGAAATTGAAGACTATGTAAATATTTGGGCTGACCATAAAAGAAATGATCTAAGAAAAATTGAATTCTTAGTTAAAGATGATTTACTTCCGTATGAAATTATTATTCATTTCAAAAAAAGGGTATTTAAGTTGGAAAGAATTTAAAACTTTTTTTTTCTTAAATAGACAAAAAGAGCTCCGTCACCCCCATGTTCAAAACCCGCATCTTGATATGTTAGGATATATTTCTTAAGATCGTCTTCGTTTATCCAGTTTATTATTGAGTTTTTAATCTTTCCGTAGAAAAGTTTAGGGTTAGTGTCTTGCTCATTTTGAATTTTTTTATGAACACCCTTTCCAGTAATTATAAGCAAACATCTTTTATTCTTGTTATAATTTTTTTTCACCTCACTTATAAATTTTTCGTGCGCTTCGACTAAACCATACCCGTGAAGATCAATTTTTCTATCTATATTAATTTTTCCCCGCTTAAGCTCTTTATTAACTTCACCAAATGATATTTTAAACTCTGAGCTACTAACTTTATGTTCAGTTATTGTTTTTTTGCTGGTATTTTTAGTATTAGTTTTTTTGTCTAATTTTACATTTTTTTTATTAGTTGTTTTCGTTTTAACTATGGAGGTATCTTTTTTAAAAGGTCTTACACCTTTCATATTTTTTAGAAAAAAATCTTCTTCCATTATTTTTTTGTATAGTTTTTAATTAAATTCTTTACTCTTTCGGGTGTTTGCAAATACCACAAACTGTCTAACATCTCTAGTGATGCCATGAATTTTTGTTTTTTGTTTAGAAAATAAAGCATTTTCTTAAATTTAGAGACGCCTTTTGCTCCAAGTTGAAAAATCATTTCTATTAATAATTCCTTTTCTGAAGTTGTGTGAATTTTTTTAAAAAAATTTTTTTTGTATTGTTCGTGTGCTTTTTTAAAGTCTATCTCAAACAATTCTTCAAAATATTTTTTTTTAAATTTTTTATTGTAATATTTATTTTCTTTTTCTCTAATAAGATGACCATAACCAATAGTATAAAACCCTAATTGATCTTGATAAGGCTTGTCAGAATAACCCTCGTTTTTTTTAATTCGGTCTTTGAGTTCTTTAAAGGACAAATATTAAGTTTGGGTTAATATCCATATAGGACTGGAAGAATTTACTGGTTTTTCAAAAGTCCATGTGTCTTTATTTTTAACAATAGAACCCTCATCATTATTTAACATCTGTTCACTAATAAAATTGACCGATATTGATATTGTGTCATTTTCTACTTTTGCATCTGCGATGCCCTCTACGATAAGTGAATAAAATTGTGATTCAGGATTGTTTGTTTTTTCATCAATCGCTTTTTCAAAAGCAGAATAAACATCTTTAGACACAAGGTTTTTCAGTGTTTTTTTATCACCATTGTTGAAAGATGAAATTATAATTTCAAAAGCTTTTTTGGCACCATCAAGAAACTCTCTGTGATTAAAATTATTTATTTTTTTATATACAGCCTCAAGCTTTGTCTCATTATCCATTAGTGATGGTATTTTTTGAACATCTTCTTGTTTTTTGGTTTCTTGCTTTTTTGGCTCTGAGATATTTTTTTGAAATCCTGTTCTTTTCCCTAGAACACTCCTCAGTCTATAAATAATAAATCCAGCAATAGCTGCAAATATTAGAATATCAAAAAACTGAAGGTCGCCGTAAATCATTTGATTTTAATATAATAACTTTTTTAAATATTAATAGTTAAATTTTTTCCAAAGGGGGTTTTTTAATTTTTTTAACATTTCTTTATGAGCAAGATAATCTTCTTTATTAACTTCTATTATTTTGGTTTTTGTTTCATTTTTGTTGTTAATTTGTGTGTTTTTTTCGTTAATGTTTGAATTCAGCTCCATAGAAAATTGCTTACCCCCTCTTAACTCTAAATAAACTGCGGCTAAAAGTTGGGAGTCAAGTAAGGCTCCGTGAAATGATCTATCTGATAAATCAATATTAAATCTTCTACACAAATAGTCGAGGTTAGCTATTCTTGTATTTAGAACTTCTCTTGCAAGAAAAACTGTATCAACTACAGGATTATCTAAATGAGGTAATCCTAAGATTGACAACTCATTATTTATAAAACCTAAATCAAATGATGCGTTGTGAATTATCAATGTGTCGTTTTTCAAAAAATTTAGGAGCTCTTTATGGTTTTTTTCAAATGGTTTTTGTTGATTAAGAAAATCATCTGAAAGACCCACGATATTTTTTGCCCCTTCGCTTATACTTCTGTCTGGTTTGCAATAAAATTGGAGTGTGTTTCCTGTGGGAACATAGTTTTTAAGTTCCACACAACCAACCTCTATTATTCTATCACCGGTCTTATAATCAAGGCCCGTGGTTTCTGTATCAATTACAATTTCTCTCATTGTTTTAACTAAAGTTTACTTATTAGCTTATTAATCTTAATTTTATAATCCTTTAATGTCGAGTTGTTATAAATAACATAATCAGATTTCTTTTTTCTTATAACATCTGATGTTTGAGATCGAGTTATATTCTTAAATTGGTTTTCAGTCATTTTTCTCGTTTTTTTTAATCTTTTTAATCTTACTCGTTTGGAGGCTATTATCGATATTATTTTGTTGAACCGTTTCTCTAAATTGTTTTCAAACAATAATGGTATATCAATAAAAATTAATTTTGTTTTTTTTTGTTTTTCTTTTTTTATAAAATCAGACCTCTTTTTTCTAACTATTTTAAATATGTATAGCTCGAGCTTTTTTCTTATCTGTTTATTTTCAAAAATAATTTTTGATATAATTTTTTTATCTATATTTTTTTTTGAAATGGACTTAGACAAACCTATGGTACGTAAATAAGTAAAAAATTTTTTTTCAGGGTTGTTATATATTTTGGCCACCTGCTCATCTGAACTATGAACTTTAAAACCTTTTTCTTTTAATTTGCTACAAAAGGTGGATTTACCCGACCCTATGCCGCCTGTTATTGCTATAGTTTTTGTCATTAAATTTTTTTATAAATAGCGTTAAGCATTTTTTCATCTACAGATGGGCTTTTACCAAACCACATTTTAAAACATGGTTTGGCCTGTTCTATCAACATTGATATTCCATAAATCTTTTTATTCTTCGGAAACTGTTTGAGAAATGAGGTGTTTTTTGGGCTGTAAACAATGTCGCTTACAATTGTGGATTTGGTAATAAGTTTTAGGTGTTTTTTCAACATAGGGTTTATTGGTGTAGTATTAATTATTAAAAAAACTCCTTCAAGCTGTGTTTCAAGATCACTATATTTTTTTGTATACTTAGTGTTTTTTGAATACTTAATTTTTTTCTTAGATCTGTTGAAAATTAAAATGTCCTTAAACCCCCTTTTCTTTAAAACATAGTGAATAGCGTGTGATGCGCCTCCATAACCCAGAATAATAACTTTTCTGTTTTTGGTTTTTTTTATATTTGGTAGGGTTTTGTAATATCCTGTCCAATCAGTATTAGTTCCATTTATAGTTTTTTTATTTGTTACACAGTTTACGGCACCAATTTTTTTTGCATGAGCGTCTATTTTGCCAAGGTGTTTGATAATTTTATTTTTAAATGGGATGGTTACATTTAGGCCAAGCGTATCTTTTTTTTCCAAAACCTCTTTTATTTTTTTATGAAAGTTTTTTTCTGTAAGCTCTAAATATCCATAACTTGCTTTAATGTTATATTTTTTAAACCAATAGTTAAATATTGTTGGCGAAAGACTTTTAGATACCTTGTTCCCAACTACGTAAAGTTTTTTCATTTTTTTGAATATAAATAATCTATCAAATTAAATAAAGGCAATCCCATAACATTAAAATAATCTCCTTTTATGCTTTCAATAATATTTGGTCCTAAGCTTTCTATTTGGTAACACCCTACGGAGCTTAAAATTTGTTTACCTGTTTTTTTTAGGTATGTGTTTATTTCATTGTTATTAAGCTTTCTAATTTTAACGCGAGTTTTTTCATAATTTTCCCAAATCTTTGAGCCATTTAAACAAATAGTTAAACCTGATACAATTAAGTGTTCTTTTCCAGATAAGGACTTAATTTTTTTTTTGGCTTTCTCGATAGTGTTTACTTTATCTAAAATTTTTCCATTATGATAAATTACAGTATCACATCCCAAAACAATCTTGTTGGTATATGGTTTTTGTTCACTTACACTTCTTGCTTTTTCATAAGAAAGTTTTTTTGCAAAAATCTCGGGTCTTGTATTTCTATTCATAGTTTTTTTTATATCTTCCTCGTTGCAGTTTGGTTTTTTTTGTTTGAAATTTAGTCCAGCATTTTTTAAAATTTTGTATCTAGATTGACTTGAGCTAGCTAATATAAATTTTTGGTGCATAAGTGTGTTAATAATAATTATAGTTATAAACACTATTAAATATAATTTGAATTTAAGAAATAGTTCTTTTGTTTTAAAAATGTGTTGTCAACAACTTAATAACTTGTCTAAATATTATAAGGTGGGTGTTATTATATTTATTATACAAAATTAATAACAAGTTATTAGAAATTTATAGCATTGCAAATTATTTAAAAATAATAATTTTTTATCAATATTCTTTAAATTAACATATTTGTTAGGGTTGTTGTTCATATGTTGGTAAGTAAAGAATGATGTGATAATAAAGCAGTAATTAAGCTTTTTAACCTTACAACTATTACTACAACTAACTATATAAATTATATTTTTATTATTATTTTGACATTAACTTCAATTTTGATTAATAAAATATTTCATTTCTAAATTACCCCAACAACATTATGAATTTACAGGAATTAAAAGGAAAAGAACCACAAGAGCTTTTAAAACAGGCTGACAAGCTTGGTATAGAAAACCCTTCGTCTCTTAGAAAGCAAGATTTGATGTTTGCAATTCTAAAAACAATTGCTGAAGAAGGTGAGATTATTACTGGTTTAGGGGTTATTGAAATTATGCAAGATGGTTTTGGTTTTTTAAGGTCTTCAGAGTCAAATTATCTTCCAGGACCAGATGATATTTATATTTCTCCATCTCAAATTAAAAAATTTAGCTTAAGAACGGGTGATAGTGTTGAAGGTGAAATTAGATCTCCAAAGCAAGGAGAAAGATATTTTGCTATAACTAAAATTAACAAAATAAACGGTCAAGAAACTGACTTAGTTAAGAACAGGGTTAACTTTGAAGATTTAACACCATTGTATCCTGAAGCAAGGTTCAAACTTGAACAAGAAAAACCTATGCCGGATAATACAGAAAGAATAATTGATATTATTGCTCCTCTTGGAAAAGGACAAAGACAATTAATTGTTGCGCAACCTTTCACAGGCAAAACAATAATTATGCAAAAAATTGCTAATGCTATAACTGCTAATAGTCCAGACGCTAAACTGATTGTTCTGCTAATTGATGAAAGACCAGAAGAAGTTACAGACATGCAAAGATCAGTTAAGGGTGAGGTAATTAGCTCAACCTTTGATGAGCCTGCTTCACGTCACGTCCAGGTCGCTGAAATGGTAATTGAAAAAGCTAAAAGACTTGTTGAATATAAACATGATGTTGTGATCCTTCTTGATTCAATCACCAGACTTGGAAGAGCATATAATACTGTTGTACCTTCTAGTGGAAAGGTATTAACAGGCGGTGTAGATGCCAATGCTCTACAAAGACCAAAAAGATTTTTCGGAGCTGCAAGAAATGTAGAAAAAGGCGGATCGCTTACAATTATTGCTACTGCTTTAATAGATACAGGAAGTAGAATGGATGAAGTTATATTTGAAGAATTTAAAGGTACTGGTAATAGTGAAATGGTTCTAGATAGAAAGCTAAGTCAAAAAAGAACCTATCCAGCTTTTGATATTGGTAAGTCGGGAACAAGAAAAGAAGAATTATTGCTTGATAAAGACGAGCTTGGAAAAATCTTTATTTTAAGAAAAATACTAGCCCCAATGGGAAGCACAGAAGCCATGGAGTTCTTGTTAGATAAAATGAAAAATACAAAAACTAACAACGAATTCTTCCAAAGCATGGGAACTAAATAAATATAAATTTTTTTATAATCTTTCTTATTTACTTATTTACTTAATATCATCTTGGGTTTAATTCCCAAAAAATGAAAGTTTCCAAAGATACAATTTTTGCTCTTGCTACTCAAAGAGGTAAATCAGGTATAGCTGTTTTTAGGGTTTCGGGAAAAGGCTCTCATACAATAATTAAATCAATATCTTCTAAAAAAAAATTTAAAACAAACTTTGCTACATTAAACGATTTATTAGACGGAAAGAGCGTTGTAGATCAGACGCTAACAACTTTTTTTAAATCACCAAAAAGCTATACAGGGGAAGATATGGTGGAAATATCTTGTCATGGAAGTATTTCTGTAATTAACAAAATAACTAAAACCCTATTAAAAAAAAAGATCAGACTTGCTGAGCCTGGAGAGTTTACCAAAAGAGCTCTAATGAATGATAAGCTTAGTGTTTTAGAAGCTGAAACAATTAATGATCTAGTTAATGCAGAAACTGAAAATCAGAGAAAAATAGCCATTGGTAATTTAAGTGGAAATTTAGATAAATTAGTTGCTGAAATATCAAATAAACAAAAAAAACTTCTAGCAGATATAGAAGCCATAATTGATTTTGCTGATGAAGATCTTCCTAAAGAAATTTATAAAAATATAAGAGAACAAAATAAGAACATATATAAACAAATTGAAAATATTATCAAAAGATCAACTTTATCTAGACAAATTCATAACGGTTTTAAAATAACAATTATTGGAAAGCCAAACACAGGTAAATCTTCTTTTATTAATTATATTAATAACAGGAAGGTTTCTATAGTTACCAATATACCGGGAACCACAACAGATTTAGTAAGCTCCACGTTAGACATACAAGGAGATAAATACACATTTATTGATACGGCTGGAATAAGAAAATATAAGAATTTAATTGAAAAAATAGGTATTGAAAGATCCTTAGAGAGTGCTGAAAAGTCTGATTTAAATATAGTTTTTCTCAAAAACAATGAAAAGAAAAACTACATTAAAATTAAATCAAAAATATTTGTTAAATCAAAATATGATAGAAATAAAAAGAAAATTAGCGGTGTACATAGTATTTCATCAGTATCTGGTTATGGAATTGAGCCTCTTATTAAAACAATATCTTCAAAATTAAAGAAAAAATCAATTTCTGGACCAGTCTTTTCACGTGAAAGACATATGGAAAGCCTAAAGAAATCCCTTGTACTACTTAAAAGTTTAGATTTAAAAGAAATAGATATTGCTGCTGAAAATGTTAGAAGGTCAATTATGTATATTGATGGAATTAATCAAAAATTTGATATTGAGAAAATTTTAGATATAATATTTAGTGATTTTTGTATAGGTAAGTAATTTCACGTGAAAAGAGACATGGACAATAAATTTGATGTAATTGTAATTGGTGGGGGGCATGCAGGCGTAGAAGCAGCATGCTCATCTGCAAGAACTGGATCAAAAACAGCTTTAATTACTCATAAAGTTAATAAAATAGGAGAAATGTCATGCAATCCTGCAATTGGAGGTCTTGGAAAAGGACACCTTGTAAAGGAAATAGATGCTTTAGATGGAATTATGGCAAAAGCTACAGACAGATCCTGTATACAATTTAGAATGTTAAACTCCAGCAGAGGCGCTGCTGTAAGAGGCCCAAGGGCGCAAACAGACCGTATTTTATATAAAAATGCAATAAATGAGCTTGTATCTGAGCAAAAAAATCTTCAAATTATTGAGGGTTCAGTAGAAGATTTAATTATATCAAAAAATCAGGTATTAGGAGTTCTTTTAGGAGATAACAAAAAGATATCATCCAAAACTGTCGTTTTAACTACAGGAACTTTTTTACAAGGGTTAATAAGAATAGGATCCGAAAAGCAAGAAGCTGGGAGAGTTGGTGATAAGCCCTCAATAAAGCTAGCAAAAAGGCTTAAAGAGCTAAAGTTTTCAATAGGCAGATTGAAAACAGGAACACCCCCAAGATTACTTAAAAAAACTATAAATTTCAATGACTTAGATGAACAACACCCAGATAAAAAGCCCGTTCCTTTTTCTTTTATCAACAGAGATATCCACATTCCTCAAATATCTTGTTTTATTACTCATACTAATAAAAATACCCATGAAATAATAGCTCAGAACCTAAACCTATCACCAATGTATTCGGGAGAAATACAATCAATGGGGGCTAGGTATTGCCCATCTATTGAAGATAAAATTCATAAATTCAAAAATAAGTCATCACACCAGATATTTCTTGAGCCAGAAGGATTAGATAGCGATTTAATATATCCAAACGGAATATCCTCTTCACTTCCAACTGAAATTCAAGAGCAATTTGTTAAAACGATTAAAGGTTTAGAGAATGTTACAATTACACAGCCTGCTTATGCAATCGAATATGACTTTGTTGACCCACAAGAACTAACACACACACTTGAAACAAAAAAAATTAAAAATTTATTTTTTGCAGGGCAGATAAATGGAACAACTGGATACGAAGAAGCAGCTGCACAAGGTATAATGGCCGGAATAAATGCATCACTTAAAACAACATCTAATAAAGAATTTATAATACCTAGGTCTTCCGGATATATAGGTGTTTTGATAGACGATTTGGTTACAAAAGGAACTAAGGAGCCATATAGAATGTTCACTTCAAGGTCAGAATATAGACTTTTACTTCGGGCTGATAATGCAGATTTAAGACTTACACCTCTTGGAATTGATATAGGTTGTGTTGATATAGATAGGCAAAGAGAGTTTGAAAAAAAATCCAAAAGGATAAAAGAAGGGTTTAAGTTTGTAAAAAATCACAAATTCTCACCAGACGCTCTTTTTAAAAAGGGGATAAAAATAAACAAAGATGGAAAGAAAAGAAATATCATAGATCTTTTATCATTTTCTAATATTACAACGCCTAAGTTAAAAAAAATCCTTCCTAAGCTTAATGATTTAGAAGATGATGTAATAGAACAAATTGAAATTGAAGCTAAGTATGCAGGTTATCTTGACAGACAAAGGATGGACATAGAAGATTCTGAAAAAGAGGAAAATTTGGTAATTCCTAAATCAACTAACTATAAATTAGTTGGAAGTCTGTCTAATGAGATAGTTGAAAAATTATCAAAAATTAAACCACCAACCCTTGGAGCGGCCTCAAGAATATCAGGTGTAACGCCAGCAGCTACTATAGCCCTTCTTAGATATATTAAAAAAAATAAAAATAAAAAAGCAGCATAATTTGGATAAAATCGCTGTAATAAAAAAATATAGTCTTAGCAGAAAGCAAATTGATTTAATTGATAGCTACATACTAAAGTTAACAAAAAGTAACCAAATACATAATTTGGTTGGGCCTTCCACAATTGATGTTGTTTGGGACAGGCATATTAATGATTCGTTACAATTGTCTAAATTTATTTTGAAAAAAAATGCGTCAATAATAGACCTTGGCACCGGTGCTGGGTTACCAGGGGTGATCTTATATATTTTTGGGCATTCAAATATATTATTGATTGACTCAAAGATGAAAAAAATAAACTTTATTAAAGAATTTGCACACGAGCAGAACTTAGAAATAAAAACTATTTGTACAAGAGTTGAAAAAATCAAAAATCAAAAATTTGACTTTATTATCTGCCGAGCCTTTGCTCCATTAACAAAATTATTAGATTATTCACGTTTTTTTACTAAAAAAAATACATCACTACTTTTTCTAAAAGGAAGAAGTGTTAAGAAAGAAATACAGGATGCAAAAAAATACTTTAGCTTTGAATACGATCTTTATCCAAGTCAAAGTGAGGGTGATGGCTTTGTGTTTAAAATAAATAAATTCAAAAAACTGTGAAAAAAATTATTTCTATTTCCAATCAAAAGGGCGGGGTTGGCAAAACCACAACCACTATAAATCTTGCTACTTCATTAGCTGCAGTAAAAAAAAATGTTTTAATTGTTGACGCTGATCCACAAGGAAATGCAAGCACAGGACTAGGCCTAACCTATGATTCAAGAAAACCAACAATTTATGAAATGATTCACGAAAAGAAACTTTTGGTTGAAGGAATTAAAGAAACACTAATTCCAGGTCTTAAAATAATTGGAGCAAACACAGATCTAGCGGCGGCTGAGGTAGAATTGACAAATTTTGAAAAAAGAGAGTTTATATTCAAGTCTATATTTTCTGAAATTAATGATTTTGATTTCATCTTTGTTGATTGCCCACCTGCACTTGGACTTCTAACAATCAATTCATTAGTTGCATCTGATACTACACTTATTCCTCTTCAGTCAGAGTTTTTTGCTCTTGAGGGTCTTTCAGCTTTAATGAACACGATTAAACTAATTCAAAAAAATTATAACAATGACTTAAAAATTGAGGGAATATTACTTACAATGTTAGACAAAAGAAATTCATTAAGCTCACTTGTAGAGAAAGACGTAAGGCAACATTTTGGAAATCAAGTGTACAAAACTACAATTCCTAGAAATGTTAAAATATCTGAAGCCCCAAGTCATGGTAAACCAGCATTAGTATACGATACACAAGCTGCAGGCTCTTTAGCTTATATTGAGCTTGCAAAAGAAGTCATTTTAAATCAAAATAAAAATTATGAATAAAGAAAACAAGCTAGGTATGGGCCTAGGAGCTCTTTTATCAACAAAAAACAATAACAGTGAAAGCAACACAGGAATTCAAAAAATCAATATATCTCAAATAATCCCTAACCCATCTCAACCGCGTAAAAAATTTAAAGACGAGGATCTTAAGGAGCTTTCGTCTTCAATTAAAAACCAAGGCTTAATTCAGCCCATAATTGTAAAACCAACAAATGACAATCAGTATCAAATTATAGCCGGTGAAAGAAGGTGGAGGGCAAGTCAATTGATAGGGGCACACGAAATCGATTGCGTAGTTAAAGATCTTGATGATACAAATGTTTTAGAGGCTGCTTTAATTGAAAATATTCAAAGAGAAGATCTGAATGTGATTGAGGAAGCTAGCGCATATAAAGGTTTAATAGATATAAAAAAAATTAATAATGAGACCTTAGCTAAACTTATAGGTAAAAGTTCAAGTCATGTATCAAATATTTTACGCCTCTTGGAGCTTGATGAAAGAATACAACAGATGGTAATAAATGGAAGCTTATCAATGGGCCATGCCCGAGCTCTCATCGGTGTTCCGGATGCTGTAAATAAAGCAAATGAAATAGTTGCAAAAAAACTTAGTGTTAGACAAGTTGAGAAAATAACCTCAGAATTTAAAAAAAACAAATCGAAAAAAATTTTAAAAGACCCAAATATTATTGATCTTGAAAAGGAGCTTTCAGATAAAATAGGCCTTAAAACCTCAATCCAATTTAATGAGAACGGATCATCTGGATCTCTTACATTATATTATTCAGATTTAAATCAACTAGATGACTTAATGAAAAGGCTTAAGAAATAGTAATTTTCTTTATATTTAAAACAAAACGAAGACCTGAGATTAAAGATAAATCACTTTCTTTTCTTAACATTGTTTCAGTAGCAGACAGTAGTGTTAAGAGAGCTTTTTTCTTTTTTGAATTATATTTCCTATAAATATCAATTAAAAAACTTTTTTCTCTGAACAAATACACAGGTATTCTTTTGTTGTATTCTTGTTCATTTTTACTGTCTATAATTAACTGACAAAAGGATTTTAAATAATAATAAAATTCATTTACATCAGATGTTGATGTTATTTTTTCTCTATAGATTTCAATTATTTCTCTGTTCTTTTTAAATAAGCTAAAAAAAACTTTTTCTTTTCCAGAGATATTTGGAGTTAATAACCTCTTAACATTATAAAGATTAATATCTTTCTCATCTAAACCCAATATAACACTTAGGTTATTTTCTAGAAATGCGTACTTGTTGTTTAGTTTTTCAATTAAAAACCAGTATAGGTCTTCATCTAGGTTTTTACCTGATAATTTAATAAACTCATTTACAACTCTCACTTTTGAATTCTTGTCTAACTCATAACAATCTATTAAATAAGAATCTTTATCTTTTAAAAACATGTTTTTTATTTTTTTAATTTTCTGTGAATTTTCTTGAGCAAAAATAAATACATCATTTGTATTGCCCAGCTGATTTAAAGTTTGTTCTTTTATTTCTTTACAATTCTTTACTAGTATAATTCTTTTATTTTCAAATAATCCTACCTCCTCAACATAATCCTTAATAGAATCAATATTGGTAATTGAAGTATTTTCATTATCTTTATGTCTTTCAATAATTTTTGTTATAATTTTCTCAATAAGTGTTTTCTCATTACCGCTTATAAAATAAAATCTCTTTAGGCTCTTAATATCTTGATCTAGAACTATATTAAGTGGATCAACTCTCATTTACAAATATTGACATTTACGTTCGATAAAAAAGATACAAACTGATTTAAATTATCATTTATTGCCAGTTCATATTTTTTTTCTAAAGAGCTGTCAGCCCCATAATTATAGCCTTCTGATTTAGGAATAATTGAAAAATAGGACAAAATTTCTTTCTCGTATGTTACACAATTTTTAATGTTTGATTTTAAACTATAATAAAACCTAAGCTCATACCTTAGGTTTGATGTGGCTTGGTTTGTCTCGACAGATCTTTTGGTTTTCTTTTCTTCAATATTAATTGACAGGATGAAATCATTATCTCTATTCTCACCAAAAACCATAGGAATATAAGAACTAATGTAAGCTACATCAAGACCTGAAGCATTTACTTCAGTTTTTTCAAAAAGCGGGTTTATAAGATTTTTATTATCCTTGTATACAAATTCAATCTCACTACAAGATGTAATAAAAATACTCAACAATAAGTAAATTAATTTTTTCATCCAACAACTAAATTTACTATTTTACCAGGTACATATATTTCTCTAATAATTTTTTTCCCACTCAAATTTTTCTTAATTTTTTCATTGTTTTTTATTATGTCTAGGATACTTTCCTTTGTTAACTCCTCATCTATTTTAATAATTTGTCTGGTTTTACCATTAATTTGAATAGCAATATTTAACTTTATTTTTTTTTGTGTTTCCTCTTCAGGCCAAACTTCACTAATACATAGTGTTTCGTTTCCAAGACTTGACCAAATTTCTTCACTAATATGTGGTACAAAAGGTTGTAAAATTATTGACAATTTCTTTAATGACCACTCAAAATTGTTTTTAGAAATTGTTTTTTTTGAAACTGAATCATTCAAAATATTTACAAACTCATATATTTTAGCAATTGATTTATTGAATTGAAATGCTTCTATGTTTTCTGAAACCTGATTAACTCTGCTCTTAAGGTCTTCTATTACATCGGAATCATTAGCGTTATCCGAAACATAATTTTTAAATTTTTCAACAAACTCATATAATCTATTTATAAATTTAAAAGATGCGGCTATCCCAGTGTTTGTCCATTGTAAGTCTCTTTCAGGGGGGCTATCAGATAACATAAACCAACGGGCGGTATCTGCTCCATAAGAATTAATTATATCATTTGGGTCCACAACATTTTTTTTAGACTTACTCATTTTCTCAATCTTTCCAACCTCAACTTTCAACTTATTACTATCTACTAAGATATCGTCAACCTCTTCAACTTCTTTTGGTTCCACCCATTCTTGATTAGAGTTCTTATATGTCCTGTGTGTAACCATACCCTGGGTAAACAATCCTTCAAAAGGTTCATTTAAACTAAAATACCCAAGGTCTCTCAAAACTTTAGTAAAAAACCTTGAATACAATAGGTGTAGTATAGCATGTTCGATACCTCCAATATATTGGTCTACTGGCAACCAATAATCTATATCCCCTTCTTCAAAAGGCTTATCTAATCTTGCATTACAATACCTAAAGTAATACCAAGAAGACTCAAAAAATGTATCAAACGTATCTGTTTCTCTTTGAGCTTTCATGCCTGTTTTAGGACAAATTGTTTCTTTCCAACCAGAAATGTTATTTAAGGCAGTTGATGACTCATTAAATTTCTCAATATCAGGAAGTTTGACAGGAAGCTCTGCTTCTTCGACTGGTAATACCTCTCCATCCTCTCTATAAATAATAGGTATTGGACAACCCCAAAACCTTTGTCTAGAAATACCCCAATCCCTAAGCTTAAAGTTTATTTTTTTTCTTCCAATTTTTTTCTTTTCAATTTCATCTATAATTTTATCTTTAGCTTCTTCTACACCTAAACCATTCAAAAAATCAGAATTTATAATTATTCCATCATTAGTAAACGCCTCGTCATTAATTTTAAAAGAAGCCCCATCGAAATTACTAGGCTTTACAACAGGAATTACCTCAAGATTATATTCTATCGCAAAATCTAAATCTCGTTGATCATGAGCTGGGCAACCAAAAATTGCTCCTAACCCGTATTCTTTTAAAACAAAATTCGCTATAAAGATTGGTAATCTTTTTCCACTTATAAACGGATGCTCAACTGATAAACCAGTATTAAAACCTCGCTTTTCCTTTTCATAATTTAAGTTTTTACAATCTTTAATAAATTTTTTTAAATCATTATTTTTATTTGAAATATTTATTGCTAATTCATGTTCCATAGATATGGCTATAAAAGTAGCTCCAAAAATAGTATCAGGCCTTGTTGTAAATATAGTAATTTTTTTATTTTCATTAAAAATTTTAAAGTCTATTTCTGCTCCTGTTGACTTACCAATCCAATTTGATTGCATAATTTTTACCTTGTTAGGCCAATTATTTAATTCATCAAGGCCACTTAAAAGCTCATCTGAGTATTTGCTTATTTTTAAAAACCATTGTGAAAGCTTCTTTTTTTCAACAAGTGCTCCAGATCTCCAACCTCTTCCATCTATTACCTGCTCATTAGCTAGAACAGTTTTGTCAACTGGGTCCCAGTTTACCTCAGCCTCTTTTTTATAAGCCAGACCAGCCTTAAACATATCAATAAAAAACTTTTGCTCATGTTTGTAATACTCTGGGTGACATGTAGCAATTTCTCTATCCCAATCTAAAGACAACCCCATTTGCAACAACTGGTTTTTCATTGTTTTAATATTTTGATATGTCCAGCTTTCTGGATGTTTTTTTTCTGTTAACGCGGCGTTTTCAGCAGGAAGTCCAAAAGCATCCCATCCCATTGGATGTAATACGTTAAAACCTTTCATTATTTTATATCTTGCCACCACATCACCTAAAGTATAATTTCTTACATGCCCCATATGTATTTTACCTGATGGATATGGAAACATCTCTAAAACATAATATTTTTTTTTGCTTTTATCTTTTCTAGTTTTAAATATTTTATTTTTTGACCAGGCTTCTTGCCACTTTTTTTCGACTATTTTATGATTGTATCGCGATGACACTTTTTAACTTGATTGAAGTCTTAATTTTTTAGCTTTATTTAGAATAGCATTTTCAATCTTTATATTGTTTTCTATTTCTATTTTTTTGTTCACCCATATTTCATTTTTTAATTCTTGACAAAAAGATGTAACCTTTAAATTCTCTGTGTTTAGTTTTTTTCCCGTTATAAAAATATTAATTTTACACCTTTCATTTTGATTTGCTTCAGTCGTATACCAGTCTGTAATAATTGTCCCACCAATTTGATCAGCAGAGCTTAAAGGCATAAAACTTATTGTTTCAAGGGCGCCTCTCCATAAAAAAACATTTACTGACATGCTTGTAGGGCTGCTTACAACATCTTTTGTTTTTTGACTTCCTAATATACCCTCAAAAGATAAACCACCTTTACCCAACAAACCACCACCACTTTGAAGTCTAGTCTCCGCATCTCTCATTGCTAACTCCATATCCATTGCTGAATTAAATTTAGTTCCAGATCTGTCAAGAATTGATTGCCTGGTTTGAGATTTAGACCACAACTCTTCCATCTCTTCCTCACTTTTATTACTATTGCATGAATAAATAAAAATTAAAAGAAAAGTAACCAAAAGCTTTAGCAAAAACATAAGACGTTAATTATTGTATAGAAGCCAAAATGTAAAACATAAAAAAAAACGGCACTAATTAAAGTGCCGTTTTCAAAGATATTAAATCTTTAATTAAAATGCCATGTTAGCACCGATGTACCATGCAGATCCATCAGTAGTATCATTCACACCTTCATCACTTGAGTCAACATCTGTATAACCAAGGATTGCAGTAACACCTGAAGCAACAGCATAAGAAATACTTGCTGAAGCAACATCTTTTGAATCTTCACTTCCACCAGTTGAAGTAGATCCCATAGTGTTATCAGTTGCTGCACCTGAAGCAATTCCAACATTAAATGTTAGATCACCAGTTACATACTTTACACCAGCTTTTACAACATCAGCAGTGTATTCTGCACCAACTTTATCACCTGCAGTTGATTCACCATCAGCTATTCCAAGAGCAACAGTTAAGTCACCAGTTACTGCACTTACACCTACGTGTATACCAGCTGGATCATTATCGATACCTGTTCCATCTCTTGAACCATCAGTTGTTGAATAACCAGCACCAACAGTTACAGCAGTATCACCTAGATCAGTTACATAAGTTGCACCAATCGCATAATGACTGTCTGTTCTGTAAGTAGCTGTGTTTACAGCACCATTATCAGTTGAAGCTGAGATAGATAGTTTTAGACCATCAGCTAAGAAATCTGCAGCAGTGTGATACTCAACACCTAACGCAGTTGAACCAGTCATAAAGTCTAGACCAGTTGGAGCTACGTTTGATGAAGTAGTAGTTACACCTTCAGCACCTGCTGAACCTGGAATAGATACAGCGTGTGAACCAGCAGCGTTACCAGCAGCAATTACATCAAGCTTAGAGCCATCAGTAAATGCTAAAGTAAATCCAGCATCATAATCTTCTTTAGTGTTTTCATCCATTACTTTAAAACTAGATGAAATAGTCATACCACCATCAGTAGTTTCAGAAAGTGACACAGTAAAGTTGTTGTCATTGATCTGAGCATTTGTGTCAGTTCCACCTGTTGGTGAATCAAACTCAATACCAGTTTGGTGGTTACCACTCATTGTAGCTGTTACAGCTTCAGCAACTGAAGCAGCACCAAGCGTAGAAACAAGAGCAGTTCCCATTAATAGTTCTTTTTTCATAATTACTCCTTTTGAGTTAATGAATATTCATTAAATACAAGCAACCTACTTGTATTAAGGAAGTGTATTATTTAAAAATTGAATAAATTACAAAAAAAGCTTAATGATTTATTATGTTTTCTGAAACAATGTTGTTTTTTTACAACATAACGAACTATGTTTAATATTAAAAAATACAAAGAAATCAACGATTTTCTTAAAAAAACAAGTAATTCTGCTAAAATTGTTGCTATTTCAAAAAACCACCCCCTTGAGAGTATATTAGAAGCGATAAGCCACGGTGTATGCATTTTTGGTGAAAATAGAGTTCAAGAAGCACAAGAAAAATTTCAACAACTTAAAATGAAGAACCCTAAAATAGAACTACATCTCACAGGCCCTTTACAGTCTAATAAGGTAAAATCTGCAATAACGCTATTTGATGTTTTTCACACACTAGATAGAGAAAAAATAGCTAGGGAATTTTCAAAATATAAAGATTTACTTGTTAACAAAAAAATTTTTCTACAAATCAACACTGGTAGAGAAAAGACAAAGAGTGGAATTTTTCCAGAAGACACAAAAGACTTTATAATTTTTTTAATAAGTGAAATGAAGTTAAAGATTCATGGCTTGATGTGTATACCACCAATTGAAGAAGATCCAATCAGTCATTTTGCTAAGTTAAATATACTAGCAAATGAAAATAATATAGACGAACTAAGTATTGGCATGAGCAATGATTATCAAAAAGCATTAGAATTTAACCCCACATATATAAGACTTGGTACTATTCTTTTTGGAAAAAGATAATGAAAAGTACATTAAAAATATATTCAAACGAAAATTTAAATAAATTCCTTAAAACGTTTTTTAAGGAATTTGAATTAATCTTCATGAACTTAAAAAGCATTGATTACGATGCACATAAATCTCAAGCAAAAATTATTTTTATAAATAATATTGAAGAAGCTAAATTGATTAATTTTAAAAAACTAGACAATAATTTTTTAATAATTTCTAAATTAAAAAATGATTATTTAAACACAAATCAAAATATAAAAGTTATAAGCAGCCCAATTTCTATAAATTATTTTAAAAATACTATTGTAAACTTTATACAAAACCTAACAATCCAATTTCATGACATTTCCATTGATAATGAAAAACTAATAAACTTAAATAATAATTATTTTTGTTATTTAACAAAAGCAGAGTTAGAGATTTTAAGCTATTTAATAAAAGAAAGAGAAACGACTAAAGATTTTATAAAAGAAAATATCCTAAAGATTAAATCAAATATTGAAACTAACTCTTTAGAAAGTCATCTCACTAGAATTCGAAAAAAAATGAATAAGATAAAAACAAATATAAAAATAAAAACAAAAAATGAAAAGCTGTTAATTACAATTTAATTTAAAAGTTTAGGATTAATAAGTTTAAAGAAATCTTTGTCATATTCCTCATTATAACTGTGATTAAAAATTGATAATTTGAGTCTGTCATCATTAATTATAACTTCTATATTTCTAATAACCAAAGGATCATTTTCAAAGTAAAGCTTAATATCATAACTTTGTTCTTCATTGTTAATACCTCTTTTAACAATTATTAGTTCATTTTTTTTTATTTTTATAAAACCATCCTCAAAAAAAAGAGGGTTCATAAATATATCATAAAAGAACCAAGCATTTGTATTTTTTGGATTAAAAAACTCATCTTCTTCTAGTTCATAATTATAATACATAGCCTTGTTTTTATCCAAAATTATTAAAATATTTGTTGGAGAAGAATATTCGGCTCTTACTCTGTTTTTCCCAATGTATACCTTGCCTTCACTTAAACTAGCTCCATCGTTTTGTAAAAAAGAAGCAGAAAAATTCTTTAATGAGTTTAAATAATCAAAGACCTTAGTCATGTCTTTTTCATTAGAAAAAACATTATGAGGGAATAATAAAAATACAATTATAAAAAAACTAAATAAATAATTTTCATTTTTTAAGAACATGTCTTTTGCCTGCATTGTTTGCTTCGCTTATTATTCCATCTTCTTCCATTTTCTCTACTATTCTTGCGGCTCTATTATATCCAATTTGTAAATACCTCTGAATATAACTAGTTGAAATTTTTTGTTGTTTAATTACTATATCAACAGCCTTACTATAGAGATCATCAATATTATTCGATATGAGGTCATCTTTGTTTGAAAAACTAAGTTCTTCTTCAGATAATGAGATTTCTTTTTTATAATCAAAGGTAGCTTGATTTTTTATAAAATTAACAACTCTCTCAACTTCATTTTCAGATACATATCCACCATGAAGTCTTTTAATAATTCCGCCATTCTCAAGGAACAACATATCTCCACTTCCTAATAATTGTTCTGCGCCCATTTCGTTTAGTATAGTTCTACTATCAAACTTACTAGAAACTTTGTAACTAATTCGACTTGGAAAGTTTGCTTTGATTGTGCCTGTAATTACGTCGACACTTGGTCTCTGAGTTGCTGTAATCAAATGAATACCAGAAGCCCTTGCCATTTGTGCTAATCTTTGAACTAATGATTCAACTTCTTTGCCAGCTACCATCATTAAGTCTGCCATTTCATCAATTACAACAACAATGAAGGGCATTTTTTCTAGAGGAATTTCTTGTTTCTCAACAATAGGCATTCTAGTATCATCATCTATGCCTGTTTGAACTTCTCTAAATAATTTTCTACCTGAAGAAATGGTTCTTAAAACTTTTTTATTATAAGAGTCTATATTTTTTACATTCATAGAGCTCATTAACCTATATCTATTCTCCATTTCTCTCACTACCCACTTCAGTGCAAATACTGCTTTTTTTGGATCTGTAACAACTGGAGTTAATAGATGAGGAATATCTTCATAAATACTTAATTCTAACATCTTAGGATCAATTAATATTAACTTACATTCATTGGGTTTAAATTTGTAAAGCATACTTAATATCATAGTATTAATACCTACTGATTTTCCGGAACCAGTTGTTCCAGCAATTAATAAATGAGGCATTCTTTCTAAATTTGCAAAGATACTTTTACCTGATATATCTTTACCAAGAGCTAATGTGATAGACTCACTTTGCATTTCAAATTCTTCTTCCTCAATTAAATCACCAAATAAGACACTATCTCTTTGAATATTTGGTATCTCTATTCCTAAACTCGTTTTTCCTGGTTGCGTAGAAATTCTAGCTGAAATAGACGACATTGCTCTAGCAATATCATCAGACAAACCTATCACTTTACTAGACTTGATACCTGCATTTGGCACAAATTCAAATAAAGTTACAATTGGACCACTACTATAACCAATTATTTTTCCATCAACACCATATTCAGAAAGTGTTTTTTCCAACTTTATAGCAGCATCCTTATTTGTTCTATCTAACTCCTTATTTTTAATATTTTTTAAATTTGATTTTGAAAGCAGTTCTTTTGATGGAAGATTAAAGCTAAAACTGTCCAACTCAAGTTGTTTTTTAGGTTTTGATTTAGTATTGCTTATTCTTACTAAATTAACATAGTTTCTTTTCTTTATCGTAGGTTCACTTCTTAATGTTTTCTTTTTTGATTTATTTTTGAAATTTACATATTTTAGCAACTTAAATATTGAAAACAAAACTTTAAAGTATTTAAAAAATTTTAAAAAAGAAGCAATTTTATTTACCCAGGATAAATTTATTTTAAAAGACAACAATATTAAAACTATACCAAATATTAAAAGTAAAAAATTTATTATAAAATAAATGAAAATATTTTCTGCAAGACTTAAATTAATACTTGTAAAAAAATCCACTAAGAATTGAGAAATTAGACCTGCATTTAAATATTCTATATCAACTGATCTTAGAGAAACATTAATTATTATTATTCCTGTCAGATTTGAGAAAAATTTTAAAACTACAAATCGATTAGCTATTCCTAAAAATAACTTACCTCCTTCTGTTGTAATAAAAAATGCCAATAAATAGCTCAGTGTGCCAATAAAAACCAACGAATAACTTGATAGATGTGCACCAAAAAATCCCAAAAGATTGCTAATCTCAATGTTATTTATATTGTAATTAAATTGATTAAATCCTGGATCATTTGGAGAAAACGAATAAAGACTAATGAGATAAATTAGGCCGAATACAAATAAAACTATTCCTAAAAAAAATTTAATTACAAAATTTCTAAATGAACCATACTTGAACATATAGTTAGATTGTAATACATTTAGATTATGGTAATTCGAAGAAAATTATGAAAGAAATTCAATCAAATATTAATATAATAGGAGGAGGGCTGATAGGTGCTGTTACAGCATATTCACTATCTAAACTTGGCAATAAAGTAGTGGTTTTAGAGCAAAATGCTAAATTTAATCATAAAAATATTTTAGACAAAAGGACGACAGCAATTTCAGAAGGTACAAAAAAATTTCTTGAAGAAATTAATATTTGGAATGAAATTGGTAATTATGCAGAGCCAATAAAGAGTATTCAAATAATAGACAGAAATCAATCAAACAAAATTTATTTTGACAACCAAAGAAGAAAATCTAATCTTGGATATATAGTTAAAAACGAGTTCATACTTGGTTGCCTTTATAAAAAATTACAAGAACAAAAAAATGTAGATATTTTTAACAATGCTTCTGTAAAAGATATTTTTTATCAAGGCGACAAAATTGTAACTAAGCAAAATAATTTTTATCTTAAAACAAATATTCTATTTGCTTGTGATGGAAAAAACAGCTCAATAAGAAAAATTTTTAAAACACCAATTTATAGAAAAGATTATAAAAAAAAAGCAATTGTAATAAATTTTTATCACTCAAAGAATCACAACAGCACTGCTTACGAGTTCTTCTTTAAAGACGGACCTCTTGCAATCTTACCAATGCAAAAAAATAAAAGTGAGTTTCAAAGTTCAATAGTTTGGACAAACACTAATAAATATATAAATTCGCTACTTTCTTTAGATGATAATAATATTATTTCCATTCTTAATGAAAAGACACAAGGAAGTGTTGGTGAGATAAAAAAAATAATCACCAAACAAACTTTTCCTTTAAAAGCTCATCTAAACTCTAAATTTTTTGAGAATAGAATTATTTATTTAGGTGACTCAGCCCACTCATTTCATCCAATTGCAGGACAGGGATGGAATCTAGGTATGCAAGATGTAGAAAGTATATACAATCTTGCTAAAAAATATAATTCTTTAGGTTTGGAAATGGGAGATGAAATATTTTGTAAAGAATTTCAGAAAAATAATTTTTACAAAGCTTTTAGACTGTATCAAATCACTGATAAAGTTGATAGTATCTTTAAATTAGATAATACCATTTTTAATCATGCAAGATTTTCAGCTATCAATTTAATAGAGAAAAGTAAAAAATTAAAAAATCAGATAAGTGATTTTGCTATGGGAGTTAATTAATAGTTTTATCATCATCATCATTTTCAACAATCTCAAGCTCTAGAATTGATTGAAGTTTTTTATAAAAATCACTCAGATTCTTTGTTTCCAATAGAACTTGTTTCTCAATATTACTAAAAGGTGAAATCATTGCAATGAACTTTATTATTTGATTAAAATCAATATTTTGAATTTCTTCTAGGTTTAAATTAATTTTTTTAACTTTTATGTATTGGCTATATTTTTCTAAAAGATTATTTTTTTGTTTTTCATTAATAAGCTTTTTATCTTCCTCAAAATTTAAAATTTCAGCTTCTATTAATCGAAACTTATATTTTTTTTTTAATTCCTTCTTAACTTTAAAGCAGCTTGTTCCTTGTAAACTAATCAAATATCTTCCGTCAGTTGTTTCACTAAAACTATGAATTTTTCCAATACAACCAATATTATAGAGCTTATTTTTTTCATCAGATTGTATCATGCCTATACACCGTTCTTTTGAAAGCGCATAGTCAACCATTTCAATGTATCTTTCTTCAAATATATTCAAAGGCAAGCTTGTTCCTGGAAAAAGAACAGCACCGTTAAGCGGAAAAATAGGAACTTCCATGTTATGAAAACATTATTTGTGAAAGTTTTTTTCTATATTCAATAGTAATTTGATTGGTATTTCCTAGCACACCAAAAAATTCTACCATTTTATTTTTTACCACTTCTTTGTTTTTTGGATAATTATTTAACAGTAAGTTCATTCCATTTTCATACTCTTTTATTGAAAAATACTTATCTGATATTTCTAAAATTAAATCGACATTATCTGGTTCACTCTCAAGTTTACTAACCAACTCATTAATATTTGGTCCAGATGAATTATTTTTCACAATTTTCAATTTTTTTAAAACTTGTTTAACCTCATTCTTTTCTTGCACATCTTTTTCTAATGAACTAATGAACGCTTCAACCTCTTCAAATTGTTTAAGCTCGATCAAGCATTCTAAATAAAAACAAATACCCTTAATTTCGTCTGAGTTTTTAGAAATAAAGTCCAAAAGAGTGTCTTTAGTTTCTTCAAACTTATTTTCAGCCATAGCGCTTTCTATTTCATTATAAAATTCAGTGAAATCTTCATTAATTTTAGATCCTAAACATTTTTCAATAAATTCAATAATCTGACCTTCTGGAATAACACCCTGAAACGCATTAACAATTTGTTTATTTTTAAATGCATATACCGTAGGAATTGATTGAATTCTTAATTGCGCAGCAATTTGTTGATTTTCATCAATATTAATTTTTACTAAAATAATTTTATCTCCTGTTTTTGATATTATTTTTTCTAAAATTGGCGTTAATTGTTTACAAGGACCACACCAAGGAGCCCAAAAATCAACAATAATTAATTTATTCTCACTTGCTTCAATAACCTGATCATTAAAATCTGTTTCAGTAACATCTATTATATTTGTATTTTCACTCATAAAGATTTGACTATACTATAACTATCCAAAGAAAAAATATGAATTTTTTTATTATTTTCAAGGAGGAAGTTTATAAACTCTGAAGTCTTAATACTTATAGTTGTGGTATTTATTAGAGGGTGGAAGTTAATTATATCACTATCAAAAAGTTTTTCATCTAAGTAAAATTTAACAACATTATCGATGTCGTTAAGAAGGGCAAATGGTGAGACTGACCCAGGCTTTATGCCCAAAAGTTGTTCTAAATATTCAGCATTAGCAAATGATAAATTCTTAGCATCAATAGATTTAGAAAATAGCTTTAAATCAATCTTTGCATTTTCATCACAACTAAAAAGAAAAAAATTGTTTTTTTTATTTTTTAAAAATAAATTTTTTGTATGCGCCCCTTTAATTTCACCTCTGAGATTTTCAGAATCTTCAACTGTAAACAAAGGATCGTGATCATGAATTTGAAATTCTTTATTTTTTACACTAAGTAATTCAAATAAATCTGTCTTTGAAAGCATAAATAATATTATATTTATTAAGAAATAAGGTATTTAAATAAAATTACAAAATTAACAATGGGAAAAAAAGCAGTAGTTATAGGAAGTGGTTTTGGAGGTATTGCGATTAGTTTAAGATTAAAAAAATTAGGCTATGATACAACAATTATTGAAAAACTAGATAAGCTTGGAGGAAGAGCAAGAGTTTTTGAAGTAAATGGTTTTAAACATGATGCTGGACCTACTGTCATAACAGCACCATTTCTTTTTGATGAATTGTTTAGTTTATTTGGAAAAAAAAGAAAAGATTATTTGAATTTTGTCCCTCTTGAACCCTGGTATAGATATTATTTTCATGACGGTAAGACTTTTGATTATTGTTCTACAGTTGAAAAAACAAATAGTGAGATAGGTAAATTTGATAAAAGAGATATAAAAGGATATTATAAACTTTTAAATCAATCAAAAAAAATATTTGATGTGGGCTTTACAAAACTAGCTGACAAACCATTCATTTCTTTTTTTAAAATGTTAGGTGTTATTCCCAATTTAATTATTTTAAAAAGTTATTTCACAGTATCTCAACTTGTAAACAGTTATCTAAAAAACCCCTATCTTAGAAAAGCATTTTCAATTCATCCTCTTTTAGTTGGAGGTGATCCACATACAACAACGTCGATTTATGCTTTAATTCACTATTTAGAGAGAAAATGGGGGGTATATTTTTGTATGGGTGGTACTGGTAAGATTGTATCTGAATTAAAAAAATTAATGATTGATTCTGGTGTTAAAATTAAAACTAATACAGAAGCTAAAGAGTTTATTGTTGAGAATAATAAGATTACAAAAATATTAACAAATAATGAAGAAATTACAGATCTTGATCTGGTTGTGTGCAATGCTGACCCACCAATGGTTTATTCCAAACTTTTGAAAAAACAAAATTTAAACAGGCCTATATTAAGAGAAAAAAACTTATTATATTCAATGGGTCTATTTGTGCTTTTTTTTGGAACAAAAAAACAATATCATAAAGTCGCTCACCACACTATTTGGATGACTGAAAGATTTAAGTCTTTGCTTCATGATATATTCAAAAATAAAATTTTATCTGAAGATTTTTCTTTATATATTCATAGACCTACTGCTACTGATAAATCTTTTGCACCAGAAGGTTGTGATAGCTTCTATGTTTTATGTCCAGTACCTAATTTACAAGGAAAAATTGACTGGGATGTCGAATCAGAAAATCTTAAAAATAAAATAGTTAAAGAATTGTCTAAAACAATTATGCCAGATTTAGAAAATAGTATCACAGATGTTTTTTGGATGAATCCTAAAGATTTTAAAAATGATTATAATTCTATGCACGGAGCTGGTTTTTCCATAGCTCCAATTTTTACACAGTCAGCTTGGTTTAGATATCACAACAAAGACAAAAAAATTAAAAATCTATATTTTTCAGCTGCAGGTTCTCACCCAGGTGCAGGAATACCAGGCGTCCTTTCTTCAGCTAAAGTCGTTGAAAATATAATTAAATCTGAATTAAAATAACAATGATTGATTTAGATCTTAATTCTTCGACAGATCTTAAAAGAGAAGGCAAAAGTTTTTATTGGGCAAGTTTTTTTTTACCAAAAAGTTACAAAAAAAATGCTGGCACTCTTTATTCAATTTGTAGATATTTTGATGATATTGCTGATAAATATAGTGAAGACCAAACTACATATCTTAAAAATTCAATTGAAGAAATAAGGACCAATAAAAATAATAAAGTAAATATTTTTTTGCAAAAAAATAAAATTAACAATTTAATTTTTATAGATTTAATTGAGGGATTAATCTTAGATCAGAAAAAAATAAGAATTCAAAACAAGAAAGAACTTATAAAATACTCTTATCATGTTGCTGGTACTGTTGGATTAATGATGTCTAAAATTATAGGTGTAAAAAATGAAAAGGCAGCAAAATCGGCAATCGATTTAGGTATTGGAATGCAGCTAACAAATATAGCAAGAGATGTTTATGAAGATTCTAAAATGAAAAGAATATATTTACCTGCCAATTGGATACCTGGTATATCATTAGAAAATTTAACTGATCTTCATAACAAAAGTTTAGAAAAAGATGAAAAAATATCAAACGCAATTCATGAAGTAATAGGTCTTTCAGATAAGTTTTATGAAAATGGTTTTGCTGGTTTAAAATATATCCCCCTACCTAGCAGACTAGGCATATTCATTGCAGCTAATATTTATAGAGGTATCGGCATTAAGATAAAATCAAATAAAAAAAAATATTTAAGAGAAAGGGTATATTTAAACTTATTAGAAAAATCTTTAATTACAGTTAAATCAATTTTACTTTTTATTTTAATCCCTTTTATGAAATATCAGTATCATAAAATTAGAGATAATCTCCCAAATGAAAATTTATAAAGCTGCAATAATTGGATTAGGCCCTAGTGGTTTAGCTGTAAATAAAATTCTTTACGGAGATAGCTATAACGAAATCATTGCATTTGAAAGTGGAGATATAAACAAAAGAGATAATATTTTTGGTTTTTGGTTAGCAGATTGGATGAAGCCTTTTGAAAAAATTATTGAAAAAAAATGGTACAAATGGACTATTGGTAACAATAATACTAATATAACACATACAAGTTTAGATAAACCTTATTGTGTTATTAGTTTTAAAGCTTGGAAAAAATTTTGTTTAGAAACAAAAAACAAATTAGAAATCATAAATAAAAAAGTTATCCAATATTTTCCCGAACAAAATTATTTTAAAATAATCACTGCTGATGACAAAATATATTACGCTGAAAACATTTATGATTCACGATCGGCAAAAGAAAAAAAAGGTGAATTATTACAACATTTTTTTGGAATTAATATTACTGTGGAAGATAATACTTTTAATGAAAATAAATTAACCCTGATGCACTTTACAGAAGAAAACAATGTTTTACATTTTATCTACATCCTGCCATTTAGTCACAATAAAGCACTTGTTGAATCTACAGTCTTTTCAAAAGATGTTTTTCACAGCTCCTGGTATAGAGAAAAAATAAATGATTACTTGAAGAAAAATAATATTAATAAATTTAAAGAACAGAGCTCAGAAAAAGGAGTAATACCAATGTTTTTTGCAGGTGAAAAAAGATCAGTTAATTCTAATATCTTCAATATTGGTATTAGAGGAGGTGCGTGCAAGCCCTCTACTGGATATGCCTTTTCATTTCTTATAAAACAAATCCAATTTTTAAAAAATTCAAATAAAAACTATGTAAATATCCATAATTTTTTAGAAAGAAAAATGGATAAAGTTTTTATTAATTTTTTAAAAAATAACAGAGAAGATGGAAGGTCATTTATAAAGCTCGCATCTAATCTAAGTGGAAATGAATTTCAAAGTTTTATGATGGGTGAATCAAATTTAATAACTAAGTTAAAAATTATAAATAGTATGCCCAAGCTTCCCTTTATAAAAGAATTATTTAAATAATATGTTAGTCGATCTTACAATTTTAAATATTATTTCTTTTTTATTAATTTTTTTCATTGGCCTTCCACATGGCTCATTTGATGGTGCAATTGCTTCCTTAGTAGGTTTCAGTACTAGAATTCAATTTCTAAAATTTATATTTTATTACCTAGTTTTATTTTTTCTAGTCATTTTATTTTGGTTATATTTTCCTATTATTGCGCTAACGATCTTTATTATAATGACTATTGCCCATTTTGGGTTGTGTGATTGGACAAATTTTAAAATAAATAAATATAAGTATTCAATAAGCTTTACTTATGGAATGACTATTATTTTCGGAATAATATTTTTCAACGAAGATCAATCTTTTTTGATATTTGAATATCTGACAAATAATAACATTTACTCAATCCAAAAATATTTTTTCATCCCATATTTTTTAACATTATTATCTATAATATATTTTATTTATCTATCCTTCATCGAAAAGACATTACGAAAAGGAATTTTTGAGATTCTATTTCTTTTATTTATTTTTTATTTTTTTGATCCATTACTAAGCTTCGCAATATATTTCTGTTTTTTTCACACTTATAAACATTTAAAACATTTGATTAAAAATATTTATTTAAATTTAAAAAATAAATACTTTGTTATTTACTCCACAATAATTTTTACAGTAATCTCTTGGATTGGAGGTTTAGGAATTGTTTTTTATCTAGTTCAAAATATATCATTATATGAGTCTATATTAAAAGTAATTTTCATTGGACTTGCTGCTTTAACGCTTCCTCATATGTTACTTGTTGATATTGTCTATAGAAGAAGATTTAAATAAATCGTTTTCTCAAATATTGACTTATAAATTCAAAATGGTAATTGTGTAAATAATGCGGGCGTAGCTCAGGGGTAGAGCGCAACCTTGCCAAGGTTGAAGTCGAGGGTTCGAATCCCTTCGCCCGCTCCAAAAATTAAATTTCCCGAGAAAAAAGTAGCCCTATTGTAGCCCTCAAAAATTATTATTTTCTAAAATAGTCTTTTAGCCGGCTCGCATTTAAATAGATATTCCGAGTTAGTCCAATCTTCTACTTTATCTTTTATAACTGAAGTGATAATTTTTAATTTTCCGGTGTAATTATCTAGAAAATAATTTACATATTTCGTACCATCTTCGGTTTTGAATTTATATTCATAATTTAATGAAATATTATTTGGAACAATAAAGATATCCTCAAAGCTATCGCCCCAACCTAAGTTTATTAATTTATGCTCCTCCAAATTAATAACTAGCGTTGTGCTTTTACCATAACAATCACCTATACGAGTGCTTTTACCAATATTTATTTCACCCTTTTTACATTCACAAGCTAAATGAATTATGTCGTCCACATGATCATTTTCATGAGCGTTTAAAGAAATAGTAAATAAAATTAAAAATAAAAAAATTAAGATTTCAAAAGTTATATTTATAAAAAATTTCATTAGATTAATTTATATTTTACTACATTAAACCTTCAATGCATAAATATTTCTATTTAATTAATTAAAAATTAAGTAGCCTTTATGTAGCCTTTCAATTGAATTATTTTATTTTTGCGTCGATAAATGTTATAGATTCATTAAGAAAAGGCGCTTTGATTTTGGTAATGGCAACCTTGCCAAGGTTGAAGTCGAGGGTTCGAATCCCTTCGCCCGCTCCAAAAATAATATATCCTCTCTAAAATTAGATATCGACTTCAATAGAGTTTCAATAGAGTTTTATGTTATAAGAAACTGTGAAAATTATATTTACATTAACTTTATTCATCTTTGCTTCATTTTTTTCACACACCATACAAGGTAGTGAAGAAGATTATGCCAATTGTATTTTAGAAAATATGAAAGATGCTGAGAATGATGCTGCTGCTAATGCAATTAAAGAAGCGTGTGAAATTAAATTTATTAAAAATGAAAATGACAATTTAGACAATGACATGCTTGTAGTATGTTACTATCCTGGTGAGAGTTTTGAAATAAAATATAACAGAAATAATAGAAAATTTGTTTATTGGAGAGGGGTTGACTCGGATTGGGAGTGGACAAAAAGTAAAATTGTACAGATTGATTCATCTATAATTATCTTTGAGTGGGAAAGTCGATACAAAAGTGATGATGATAGGATAAGATATGAAATCTCAAGAAATAAAATAACGTGGTTTCATAGTATAAATAAAACTGAACCCTACAGAGCAGGTTGTGCTAAGGGAGAACCAATATAATCAACTAGTTTTTAGATTTAAATTTAGTATAACTCAAATATCCACATATGAATGTTACACATATTGGAACTCCAAGAAAAACAATTTTATAAAAAAGATCCAATTCAATACCAACACCATTTTGGTTTGCATAGTTATAACCAATATAGTTTCCTAGAAGATATATAACTCCGATAATAGTTATTAAGAGATAAACATATTTCATTTTTTAATTTTACTCCAAAATAATTTAAAATATAAACTTATATCCACGGAACAAAGGTTATATTTTTATCTTCTAACTGAATATTAAAATGTTCTTCTAGGATTTCAGATAAATTATATTCTTCTCCACCTTGTAATTCTATAACTCCATTTTTAGTTTTTAATGTGTAACTTGATTTAGAATAGTTAAAGATAACAGGTTCAGCACTAAAGTTTTCAAGTAAGAAAATATGGTACTCATGAGTGGTACCTTTAAATTTTATTTCCAAGAAATTTTTACTATCTGTAATATCTTGATCTATAACAAAATATCCATCGGCATATTCCCGACCACAAACTATTAATTCTTGATTATTACTTAAATTTTTAACATTTAAAAACTGTATTTTTTTATCATCATTCCAATCATGAAAAAAATCATTACATTCTTTTGTAATTTCTATTCCGTTTGTACCAATTATTTTTTTTGGATTTGGACCATCAGGTGACAACCAACCAAATGCTTCATCTTCTTCACCACAAATAAATGTAGTAATTATGTATTTATCATTAATGGTAAATTTTTTTTCAAGAAGTTTATCTTCTTTATCTTTCCACACAAAACACTGATTAAGTAATTCATTTGTTTCAACTTTTGTATAATTATCAAATTCTATTGCGTATGATGAAATATTCATAGACAATAAGAAAATGTAAACTAAAAAAAATTTAAAAAAACTAATCATTCATTTAATATTAACCAATCTACTTATATCTTCAATAGAGTTCCAATAGAGTTTGCTTAGAATTTGTTGTATTACTTGGAATATTTTAAGCAAGTGATGAATTCGAATCCCTTCGCCCGCTCCAATAAATCTCCCAAAAAAATAATTTTTTTTCTTTTTTAGTCTTTTTACGTCCCACATATGTCCCACTTAGAACGCTTTGGGGCAAGCTGGGGACACTTTATATATAAAATGACACAACGCATCAATCTTATAAAAAAATTATACCTAATTTTGTTACCAGATATAAACTTTTAAAAATACTAATTAAATTTATTAAAAAAAATAAATATTTAAATTTGTAATATTAAATTAAAATTATTTTTCTAAAAATTTTTTAGTGTTTAAAAATATTTTTTTGGCTTCATATCCTAAATCTGGAAATACTTGGCTTAGATCAATAATTCTTTCCTCACTACAACAAAACAATATTATCAATATAAAAGATTTATCAAAAATAAGATTGTTATCAGATAAAATGAACTTCACTTCATTTAAAAATAAGATTTATGATAAAAAAGGATTGATAGATTATGATTGGATGTCAAAAAACCTTATTTTATGTCAGAAAAAACTTAATGAAAAAACTAAATATAATTTTTTTTTCAAAACTCATAGTGTGAGGCACAAAAGTTTTACAAATAAAACTGTAAATGCAGGTTTTATTTATATTGTCCGAGATCCTAGAGATATAGTTGTATCATTAAGTAATTTTACAGGAATAAATTTGGATGAAGCTATAAATCAAATTGTTTTTAATAAACAACTAATGACGAATGCAAATGGTGCTAGAGAATTGGTTTCCAATTGGGATTTAAATATAAAATCTTGGTTAGAATACAAAAGTGTCCCAAGTTTATTTATTAGATATGAAGATCTATTATTTAAATCAAATAACACAATATTAAAAATTATTACTTTTATAAATATAATTACGAATAAAAATATTTTAAATAATAAAAAAAATATTGATGAAATTGCAAAAAATACCAACTTTAAAACATTACAATTTCAAGAAGCCTTAAATGGTTTTGATGAAGCATCTAAGCATTCAAAATTTTTTAGATCAGGGACATCTAATCAATGGAAAGATGCACTAACTAATACACAGATTAATCTTATTGAGAAAAACTTAAAATCAATGATGAGGTATTTTAATTATCTTTAGAAGATAATGGCGGAGAGAGTGAGATTCGAACTCACGAACGAGTTGCCCCGTTGCCGGTTTTCAAGACCGGTGCTTTCAACCGCTCAGCCATCTCATTTTCGCGTCCCACTTACGTCCCACTTGATTTAAAATTTCTAAGCTGCGACAGAATATTTATTAAGAAAATCAATAACTCAATCGTACTTGGCAACCTTGCCAAGGTTGAAGTCGAGGGTTCGAATCCCTTCGCCCGCTCCAAAACTAATTGTTTTAAATCCTCTCTCGACAATTTTTAAAATCTATGTAACTTCTATATATTTATGAAAAAGTTTCACTTAATAGTCTTTTTTTTACTTCTGATATCACCAAACTTACATTCAAATGGATTGAATGAATTATTTGGAATAAAAGTTGGAGAGGAGGCAAAAAATCTTATTGAAATTGAGAAATTATCTGACATTCCAACAATTGATTTTCCTTATTTATTTAAAATAGATAACATAAATGAGTTAGAGAAACTTGATAGAAAAGGACAATCTCCACATTTATACTTTGTTAAAGAAAGAAAAAATATTTTTACCCATATATATGTTTCTTTATCACCATTAAGCAAAAGGGTAACAAAAATCTTTGGAACAGGAAAATTAAGTGACTTTAATGAATGCAAAACAAAAGCTGAAGAAATTGCATATATAATTCATGATGATAACAAAGATTACTTTAGTTATTCAGAACCTTCTTGCTTAGACGGTTACTGTGACATTTATTTTTTGTCTTTTGACAACTTTTATAATGATTTTAACAATAAATATTCAGGTGTTAACTATTACTTTAGCGCTTTCGCAAAAAATAAAGAATCTCTATTAGAAGGAGAAATTACGGAAAAATATGAAACATATTTGGAGATAATAAATAATAATAATTTTTTTTTAAATTTTATTGATAGACATAAGATTGTTACAATTTTTTGTAGAGAGGATAAACAACAAATTGAAATTGAACTTAAGACAATTAATTACTTAAGGGAAGTTGAAGAGGAATTGCTTTCAGAAATGATTGAATTTGCACTTAAAGAATTTAAAAATAACCATATAAAAATTAAATCATCAGATTTGTAAAAAAAATGCTTGCTCTAAGTTTTAAGTTTGAGAAAGATTGATTTCTAATATAATTTCAATTTGAGTTAAAATTTATATTTAAACATATCAATTTCTCTAAAAAATATATCTTCAACTAATTTTCTTGAGTTTTTATTATAAAACTTTTGATAATCTCTATCTCTATCAAATCTTTTTTTAAAGATTTCAAGCTTCCCATTAAAAGGTATTTTCAGTTTATTAAATACTTTTAATAATCCTTGATTGAGATCCTCGTATTTAATAATATAATCACATAATATGTTTTCTTGTTTCATATCCATAAGCTTATTTAGGTTTAATAAGCCGTAGGTTTGGTATTTATTATCTTTTAATTCTTGAAGTATTTCATAAAAAGATTTTTCCTTCATAAAATTTGAATTTTTTCTCCAAAAGTAATCTGATACAATTAAATCAAAAGGATTTCGTATAACTGCAAATTTATAAAAATTATCAAAAATATCAAATTTTAATTTCTTACTGTAATTATCTAATCTATCTTTTATTAGCCATGCGGGCATATGAGCATAAAATCTTAATTTTTTACTAACCCTTTCATTATAAGTATCTTTATCAAAAAAATTTGATAATTTGTTTTCTGGATCGAAGTCCCCCCAGCAGTTAATTCCATCATTATCACCGGTATGAGCATAAACATCATTAGTGTTCAGAAATTGATACAAGTAACTTTCAATAGAGGATCCTGCTGTTTTATAAGTTTTAATAAATATAAATTTATATTTGAATGATATTATCATTAAGTAATTTTCCTATTCGCAATTTTACTATAGATATTTAATACCATTCATAAAACCAGTTTTCGTACAAGTTCATTTCTTTTAATTCTGATATAAGTTTTTTATAATCTTTAATCCAAATTTTATTCTTAACTACAAGCTTGGAACCATCTTCGCTTGGTATTTTTTTACCATATGGGTTTCCATGTGTCTCACAAAGAACCATTTTTATTTTATCTTTGTTTTTAATTATTTCAGGCATAACTTCATATTCTGATCCCTCTATATCTATTTTAATTAAATCTATTTGATTATATTTTTCTAAAATTTCCTTTATATTTATACAGTTTACTTCAATCTTTTTATTTACATCTAATCCATCCTTTTCTTTTTTGAGAGATGATCTTTCATTAAACTCACTAATGTTGGTAGCTTTTTTATGAAAGTACAAAAAAGTTTTTCCTGAAAAGTTTGAAACAGCAACGTTAAATATTTTGATTTTTGAATTTTTTTTAAATCTTTTACGCATATAGTTATAACAAATTATATTAGGCTCATAGCAATATATGTTTGGGCTATAGTTTTTCATTATTACATCGGTTACATCTCCAATATTTGCTCCAATATCTAATATTATTGAATTATTGTTAATATGTTCTAGATTTAATAACCTTTGATAATGTTTGGGAATATTTTCCATGCTGAATTTATATTTAAAAAAAAGTATAAATAAATATAAACTATATTAAATAATTAATTTAAAATTTTATTTATCTTCGATGAAAGTAAATTTCCAATTTGTACCAAGCAAACTTAATGTAAAAAATATTTTACATAAATCAATTTATTTTATGCATATACCAAAAAGTGGTGGAACAACTATTGATCATATTTTTTTAAAACTCTTTTCAATTTTGAAAAACTATCATTTTAAAAGGTTCAAATATAATGAAGAAAACAAAAAAAATAAGCTAATTATGAGTGATATCGATTTTTCAAAAAAATATTTTATCTCTGGTCACCTAGATTATGATTTTTGTAATAATTTTAATAATATATATAAATGTTCAGTAGTTAGAGACCCATTTAGCAGAGTAATTTCACATTATAAATTTATGGTGTTTAAGCTAAGTACAACACCAGAAAAATACACCTTTGAAATGTTTATTAATGAAGAAGTCAAAAATAATAGAGACAATTTAATAACCAGGCACTTTGCCGGTCTATTAAATAAAAAACGACTAATTGAAGATAAAGATTCCAAAATAGCTATAAATAACATTAATTCTTTTGATCTAATCCACACATTAGAAAACTGGAATAAATTTTTGTCTGAAATACTTAGTACTTTTGGATTTCCTTCAATATTATATTCTAGATTTCAACAACACCAATATAACTTTTCTTATTCACCTAGAGACGAAGATGTAAGCCTTATCAAAAAGTATTTTTATTATGATTTTGTAATATATTCCAAGATTTTAGAGTTTAAAAATGAATTTGAAATTAATAAGGATGATAAATATAATAAAAAAATATGCGTAGTATCTCCATATTATAAAACAGAAGATAGGTTATATAATGAAGAAGATATTAAAGAATTGTTTAAAAAGCAAAATGCAATCTAAACATATAGTTATTCAGGTCGACATTGGTCAAGGCACACAATGGGGAAATAATCAGACAATTAACCCCATAAGGGAAATATTTATTCCCTCAGTTAAAGAATATTGTAGTAAATTTAATTATGATTATTTATTAGTAACGGAAAGCGTTTATGAAAAAAATTATACTAAATTTGATTTTTTAGAAACTAAAAACAAACATTATTCATTTGAAAGATACTTTCATTTTAAAAACGATTATGATTTCACAATTTATATTGATAATGATGTGTACATTTATCCAGATGCACAACAACTTCCAGAAATTAATGGCTTAATGAATGTTATGGAGCCCGAAGGAAATAGCGCTAAAATTTTTCGAGAAGTTAATAATCTAAACAGTAATATCAAATATTTTAACTCAGGGGTTACATTGTGTGATAGCAAAACAGCAAATAAGCTTTCTACTTATATGTTACATAGATTAAAAAATAAAATTAGATCAAAGGGTAAAAACTCTGACAATATGCTATTAAATGAATTTATAATTGAAAATAAAAATATCTTTCAAGAGTTAGGAAGTGAGTGGAATTATATGCCATTTCTTCAAAATTCAAAGAAAATATTAAAACCAAACTTTTTTCATTTTGTAGGGATTATAGGAAAGCAAATTATAAATAAATTACAGGATAGCAGAATAGACATATTAGATTTTCTGCAAGAGGTAAAAAAAATAGAGCTCAAATAATTTTTGCAAATTATTACATTTGAAAATTTCCTTTTAAGTATATTTTAAAAATGGTAAAAATATAAATATGAAAGTTTTTAATTTATTTCCTCTTACTATTTTGCAAAATAAAATTCATATTGAAGAAGAAGAGCGAACTATTTTGGTCAATGAGATTAAAAAAATGCAATTACAGAGTTCAGAAAATACTAAATCTTCATATGCTTGGACAGGAGATACTAAGGGTCATGAATTTTTATTTTCCAATAGTTTATTTAAAAATTTATCTAAAAAAATATCATCTATTATTATTGAATACTTAAATTTACTTGAAATAAATACAAATCATCTTGATATTTATTATCAAAGATCTTGGGCAACATATACTGAACATGAACAAAGTATAAATTTCCATACACACTCTCAATCAAATATAAGTTTTGCATACTATTTAATTAAACCACCAAAATCAGGTGGTATAATTTTTAGATCTAATGAATTACAAAATGAAGTTGCAAAAAATATATTTACTAACAGTAAATTAGAAAAATCTCTTATTAATAAAGCAAATCCATATAATTCTGATAGATCTATGTTTGATTTGGATCAAGATTCAATAATAATATTCCCTTCCAAAACTCCACATGCAACCGTACCAAATAAATCTGGTTTACCACGTATTTCAATTTCTGGAGATATTTCCATAATGTTAAAGGATAGTAAGGGTTTTGAACACTTAATGCCTAACTTTAGTAATTGGACAAAATTTTAGGATTTTTTAAATCAAGACTTCATACCCAATCTAATATTAAAGCTAATAACAATACGTTCTTCATTTGATTCGTTTTCATTGACTGAGTGATCTAAGAAACTAGGAAATAAAACTAAAGCACCTTCTTTTGGACTTATTCCATTTACTTGAGCATTTAAAAAATTCGGCGCTTTTACATTAGGATGTGAATATACTGGGGCAGGCCTTGGATCATAAAAAACTATATCACCACAACTTTTTGGTGCTCTTACATAATACGCACCACTAATAGTACTATTTCCATGCTGATGTCTTAGGTTGGCTGCTCCACCAGTATTTATTATTGCCCACATATTATTTATTTTAACTACTTGTTTTTCTTTTTCCCAATTCATATCTGTCATTACTTGTTGTATTGCGGGTAATATAAATGAAATAAATTTTTGTGGTTTATCCATTTCAAGCTCAAAATCTTTTGAGTGCCAACCTTTAACATTACTTTTATTAATACCAACTTTATCTCTTGATTGTTCAGATTTTATAAAATTATACATTTCCTCATTAATATCTTTATAATTATCAAGTTGTATAGTCCAAACAGGCGTTGGAAAAAGTAAGTTAGGCTTGGTCATACATTTATATTTTATAGCAATTTATTGTTACAGTAAACAAATCAAAAAAAACTAATGTAATTAATAGCTATTTTGATTTACTATTAATATATTTTTTTATTAGCTTTATAGTGTCAACAATTCTAAAATGGTGTTCAGTAAAGTTTTTTCTCCCTGAAGTAATTTTTGGATTATTTTTTATAAGATCTTTAACATATCTTGGAATTTTGTTTTTATAATTCAATGTTTAAATAACCTGTTTTTGATAAAGTATAATGAAATTTTATTTTTGATAGAAAATAAAACTATTTTTTTATCATTAATTGAACCACTTGGTTGTGCAACGACACGACACCCATTTTTATTAAGAATATCTATACTATCAGTAAATGGAAAAAATCCATCAGAAGCACAAACAAATTTTTTATTTTTAAAATATAAATTTTTATTATTAATTGCAAAATTTAGAGCATCAACTCTATTTGTTTGTCCATTGCCTAAGCCAAGAGTTTGTTTATTTCTTGATAAAACAATTGCATTTGATTTTAAATGTTTTGCTACTTTTAGAGAAAAAATTAAATCTTCTATTAAGCTTGATGACGCTTTCAATTTTGATACCAGACTAAGAAAATTTTTATTAATAGGTGTTAAATCCTTTGTTTGGTATAATTCTCCAAACAGTGTAGATTTATTTTCTGTGATTTGTCTTTTGATATTGGGAGTCTTTAACAAAATTAAGTTTTTTTTTTGATTTAAAAGACTAATTGCATTTTTATCAAAACTTGGTGCCACAATCATCTCAAAAAAATATTTGAAAATTTTTTTTGCTAAATGAAAATTAACTTTTCTATTCAAAAAAATAATACCACCAAAGGCACTTTTTGGATCACTTTGATACGATTTAATAAAAGCAGTTTCAATTTTTTTAGCTGATGCAACACCGCAAGGATTGGTATGTTTTATAATTATTGAAGTAGGTTCATTAAATTCTTGCAAACATCTTAAACCACTATCAATATCAATTAAGTTGTTGTAACTTATTTTTTTTCCACTTATTTGATAATCAAAAACTGATTTTCTTGAGTTTTTAATCAAATAAGCATCTTGATTTGGATTTTCTCCATATCTTAGCTTAATTTTGTTTTCCTTTTTATTCATTAAACCATTTAAATATTAACTTATCATAATCACTTATCTTTTTAAAAACCTTCCCAGCCATATTTTTTCTAAAACTTATATCTGTATTGCCTCTAAATTTATCTAAATTTATGATCAATTTTTTATAATCATTTATGTCAATTATTGGTGTTATATATTTAAAATTTTTACTAGCAGCCCTTAATAAACTTGGCCCTCCTATATCAATCATTTCAATAATTTCTTTATTAGTATTTTTTTTATAATATTTTTCAAATGGATATAAATTTACGATCACAATATCGATTTCTGGTATTTTTAATGATAAAAATTCTTTTTTATGCAAATCATTATCTCGGATATAGAGTAATGAGCTATAGATTAATGAATTTAATGTCTTCACTCTACCATCAAACATTTCTTTGAAATTTGTTAATTTTGCTAAATCCATACACTCATATCCAATATCACGAATCTTATTTCCTGTAGAACCGCTTGATATAAAATTATAATTGTGCCTGGTTAAATTTTTACAAAGGTAATTTAAATTTTTTTTGTCATATACTGAAATTAAAGCATATTTTTTTTTTAAATTTTTTCTATTGACCATTTTTTCAATATTTTTTTTTCAGACATTATACCTTTTATCACTATTTGTTTTGTTGGTTTTGTAATGTTATTATCAACAAAAATACTATCCTCTATAATTAATTCTACATCACTTTTAAATAACCAAATATTGTTTAATTTTGTTCTTAAAATTATATTTTTTTTATTATTTGTAAAATTATAAGTCATTTCGGCAGCAAGATGAAATCTTATATGATAAATTAATCTATTGTTATTATCTTTAAATGAAATTAAACTATCTTCACCTATTAACTTAGTATTACTTTTATTTATAATTAATTTTCTTTTAATAATTTTATTAAATTTTTTAAGATACCCATTATGAGATCCTTCGAAGATTTCATCATCATCACTAGACTCATTTCTAAAACTTACCGACTGTGGAAATTTTATATGAGGATTTCCTTCTTTAATTTCACTAATATTTGTATTTTCTAATATAATCGTACTATGTGCTGCACTATACCTTAAGTATTCTGGATTTTTACCAAAGTTTTCAGATGCACCACAATTAGTGATCACTTTTTCTCCAAAACCACTAAGTTCGAAAGCTAGCGTACCAGCACTTAAATTAGAGCTCATTCTATTTTTTGTAGGTTGAACTACATCAAAAAAAACTCTTTTATTTTTATCAGTATAAAATGCTATACCATTATCAATATTTGCAAAATTTCTTCTTTTTAAATATGTGTCTTTATTTAATGATTCATTTATAATTTTTGTATAGATATTATTCGTACCATTAAAAAGAGGGAAGCTACCATCGTCGTGGAAGTATTGGTTTAAAACTGAAGTTGTTTTTAAAATTAAATTATCAAAATTTTCAATATTTTTTACATCAAAAAAAAGAAAGATATTTCTAATTTCGTTTTGATTATTAATAAATTTGGAATGCTCTAAAATATTATAACTTTTATGCATTCCAAGTTTATCAATTTGCGATTCAAGTATAAATTTAATAAAATTTATTTTATTTAGATTAATTTGTTTTAATATTAATGAACTGAGTAAAAATGCTAAAAGATCAAAAGAGGTGATATCATTACTTTTTTTCGTTTTGTAATCATATAAAACTCTTTGCATATGAAAAAAAATTATTGAGTCTAATTTTTTTTTATCATTTATAGATAGTGATGAATTAATATATTCATAATTGTATAATAGATTAATTAATCTTCTTGAACATAAGTCTTCTGACCATGGAAAGTTAATTTTATTTTTGTTAATTTTGTACCATCCAAATATAGACTCTTTTGAAAGATTAATACCTAGTTTACCTCCTAATTTTTTTGAAAAATTTAAGAAATCAAAACTGTGTATATTTTTATTTTTGTTTTTATAAAAATCTTTTTTAAAGATATAAGATTTTACTTGTTGATCATTTGTAAAATCAATTCTTTTAAAATTTAAGTTATTAAATGTTATATTTTTTTTTGATTTGAAATTAAAGATTACAAATATAAAAAAACATTTTCTTAAAAATAAAATCATTTAATTTTTTTTAAACAAGCAGCAAAATATCCATCAATATTATATTCTAATATTTTATCTGGAAAAGTAATCATCAAGCCCTCTTTTATAAACTTAGAGTATTTAATAAATTTTTTATCTAAATTAAAATTAAATAATTCAAAGTCACTATTTTTTTTTAAAAAAATATTAATTTGATTAATAGTCTCAACCTCTAAAAAAGAACAAGTCATATAAAGTATATAACCTTTGTTATTTAATAAAACTGATGCCTTTTTTAATAAATTTCCTTGAATTATTTCTAAGTTTTTAAAATTTGGACCTTTATTTTTAAAAAAAATTTCTGGATTTTTCCTTATAGTTCCTACCGAGGAACAAGGAGCATCAATGATTATAAAATCAAATTTTTGTTCATTATTAAATTTTATGAAATCCTGATTTGATATTTTTGATTTAAAGTTTAAACGATTTAAGTTTTCCTCAAGAATTTTTATTCTTTTTTTGCTCTTATCATTTAAAATAATTTGATTATTATGTGATAATATTTGAAAAGCTTTACCCCCTGGTGCAGCACAGGCATCTAAAAATTTTTTATTACTCTTTTTGATTTGCAAACTAAATAAAGGAAAAAACGATGAAAAATCTTGTACCCACCAATCTCCTTTTCTAAAAGATTCTATTTTTTTTAAATCTTTTTTATTTTTTAAAAATCCTGATATTTCAGAGGTTTTTAGTAAGTCTTCCTCAAATTCTTTTAATTTTTGTTCACTTTTAAAAACTATGTGAAGACTAGGTTCTTTATAAAAATTTTTTATAAAATTATTTTTTTCATTATCTGTTAATGAAATTGTTTTATTTTTAAACCATTCAGGCAACTCATCAAATTGTATATTAATTTTTTTTAAATCCTCTTTATTTTTTGATATACTTTTTAAGACGGCATTAATTAAACCATGATGTAAATTTAATTTTTTTGCAATTTCTACTGAACAATTAACCACCGCGTAGTCTTTGAAACCTAAGAATACAATTTGAGTTATTGCACTGATTAATAATATCTTTTCTTTATCTCTTATTTTTTTTTTTATATATTTACCAATTATTCTTGATGAATGTAGATGGAAACGCATAGAGTTGAGAGTTACATTATTTAAAAAGGAAATGTCTTTTTTATCATGCTTATCGATTATTTTTTTTATGCTTGAGCTATTTAAAGTTTTGTTTAACTTGTAAATTGAATATAAAATATTATGTATATCAAATCTAATTTTTTCACCTTTGATCATATCCGAAAATAATCTATAATTTTTTTAAATTAATTATATAATATTAATTATAAATAAAATATACTGAGTTATGCGAGGTAATCTTGAAACTATAGTGGGAGCAATGTTTGCTGGCAAAACAAGCGAACTACTAAAAAGAATTCTTTGGGCTAAACATCAAAATAAAAAAATTATAGTTATTAAACCTAGTATAGATAATAGATATTCTAATGAAAAAATCATTACTCATAATGATTTAAGCCATGAATGTTTTGCTATGAGTCACTGGGATGCAGTACTAAAAAAATTTTCTTTTGAAAAAAAAAATGTTGATATGGTTTTTCTTGATGAAATTCAATTTATGGATACACATGATACACTTAACAATGTAGAGGTTATTTTAAGCAAAGGTATAGATGTGGTTTGTGCTGGTCTCGATCAAGACTCAAGAGGGAAACCTTGGGAAACATCCTCAATGCTTTTAGGTTTATCAGATAAAATAATCAAAATTTATGGCTTTTGTAACGTTTGTGGCATTGAAGCTACAAAAACATATAGAAAAACACAGGGCGGTGAAAGGACTCAAGTTGGTGCAGCAAATATTTATGAACCTAGATGTTTAAAACATTGGGAGCCAAGGTAAATTTATTTATTTTCTCTATTTTCAATCAAATTATTTACAACAGAAGGGTCTGCTAACGTTGAGGTATCTCCTAAGTTTTCAAAATCATTTGAAGCTATTTTTCTTAATATTCTTCTCATAATTTTTCCTGATCTAGTCTTTGGTAATCCTGCAGTAACATGTATAAAATCAGGAGTGGCGATAGGTCCAATTTTTTCCCTTATAGTTTTTTTCAAATTCAAAACTAATTCTTCTGATTTTTCCACACCAACTTTCAGTGAAACATAACAATATAAACCATTACCTTTTATATCATGAGGATAACCCACAACAGCAGCTTCAGAAACATCTTTATGTGATACAAATGCACTTTCTATTTCAGCAGTTCCTAAATTATGCCCAGATACAATTATCACATCATCTACTCTTCCTGTAATCCAATAATATCCATCTTTATCTCTTTTACATCCATCTCCAGTAAAATATTTTCCATCAAATTGTGAAAAATAAGTATCAATAAATCTTTTATGATCTCCATAAACGGTTCGCATTTGACCAGGCCATGAACGTTTCATACATAACATTCCTTCACATTCACCTTCTAATTCATTGCCATCTTTATCAACAATACATGGTTCTATTCCATAAAAAGGTTTTGAGGCAGAACCTGGTTTTAATTTTATAGCACCAGTCTGAGGTGATATTAGTATCCCACCTGTCTCAGTTTGCCACCATGTGTCTACAATTGGACATTTTGAATTACCTGGTACTTCAAAGTACCACTTCCATGCTTCTGGATTAATAGGCTCACCAACCGTTCCTAATAGTTTTAAGGATGATCTGCTAGTTTTTGTAACATAATCATCACCTTCTCTCATCAAAGCTCTAATAGCAGTTGGTGCAGTGTAAAATATATTTACTTTATGTTTATCAACTATTTGCCAAAATCTTGAGAAGTCAGGATAATTAGGGACGCCTTCGAACATCAAAGTTGTAGCGCCATTAGCAAGCGGTCCATAAATTATATAACTATGACCAGTAATCCAGCCTATGTCTGCAGTACACCAGTATATATCTTCATCTTTGTAATTAAAGATATATTCATGAGTCATTGATGCATAAACTATATATCCGCCTGTTGTATGCATTACACCCTTTGGTTTGCCAGTTGACCCTGAGGTATATAAAATGAACAATGGATCTTCAGCGTTTAAGATTTCTGGTTCACAAAAACTATCAACATCTTTTAAAATATCATCATAAAATATATCTCTATCTTTTTTTAAATCTATATCCTTATTTGTCCTCTTAACAACTAAACATTTTTTTACATTCGGACATGATTCCAAAGCTTTATCCGTTGTTAATTTCAAAGGAATAGTTTTTCCACCTCTAACTCCTTCATCTGCGGTTATTACATATTCTGATTTACAATCTTTTATTCTACCTGCTATCGACTCTGCAGAAAAGCCTCCAAATATAATTGAGTGAACTGCTCCAATTCTTGCACATGCTAACATAATGTAAGCTAACTCAGGTATCATCGTTAAGTATATTGTTACTCGATCACCCTTTTTTACACCAATTTTTTTTAATACATTTGCTGCTTTTGATACATTTATTAATAGGTCGTTGTATGTTATTTTTTTTGTTTCATTTGGGTCATCTCCTTCCCAAATTATTGCAATTCTATCAGGATAATTTTTAGCATGCCTATCTATACAATTATAAGATACATTAAGATTACCATCTTCAAACCATTTAATACTTACATCGTCCTTAGAATATTTTATACTTTTGATTTTTGTAAATTTTTTAAACCAATTAATTCTGTTTGCATGCTCAGTCCAAAATTCATCATTATTTTGAAGAGACTGATTATACATTGAAGAATACCTTTCTTCATTAACCTTTGCATTATCAAGCCAATTTTTTTTGATTTCCATATTGGGAGAGTAATTCTAATTTATTATAATATCAACAAATAATTTTTTTTTTATGTTAATTTGACATTTTTATTATCATATCCCATTCAGTTTTTTTTAATGGCATCACTGAAAGTCTACTTTGTTTAACAAGTCCTATATCTTTTAACTTATTATTTTCTTTTATTTGATCAAGTGAGACAGGGTTATTCAATTTTTTCATTGCTTTAACATCAACAACTACAAAACGCTCTGTTTTATCAGTTGGATCTGGATAATGTTCTTTTACAACTTTAACAATACCAACAATACTTCTTTCTGTAACTGAATGATAAAAAAAACATAAATCATTTTTTTTCATTTTTTTTAAATTATTTCTTGCCTGATAATTTCTCACTCCATCCCACATTGATGACCCCTCTTTAACTTGATTTTCCCAGGACCAGGCATTTGGTTCAGATTTTAAAAGCCAGTATTTAATATTCATTTAATTTTATTTTATAAGCAATAATTTTTCTCAAAGACTTTCATTATAAAAGATACATTTTCATCTTTCATATGCCTGTTGTCATCTTTAAATGGATCTACTAAATAATCTTTAGTAATTTCATAAGAGGGAAAATAGTAAATTTGATTATCTTCTTTATATTTTGTTAAAACATTATCAAGAGACACTCTTAAAATTGACTTTGACACAGAGTTAGCTGTAATACAAGATTGATTTCTAAATGTTGCCATTAAAGGTATTGGGGATAAAGTAAAAATAATTTTTGCTGATGGAACATTTTTTCTAATTATTTGACAAATATCTTCTAGATTTCTTGTATTCTCATCTACAGTAGATAACTTAAAGCCATGTTTTTTCTCATCAAATTCTGAAGTAGGTATAGCTTTCCAAAACACCTGATTATTTTCTTTATTATACCAAACTTCAGAAAGACCTACGGTTATTATAAAAATATCTATTTGATTTAATAATTTTAAAGTCTCTTCTCTTATTTCACTATCTTTTCTTGCAAAATTGTCTGGTGAATAATACCAAGTATTTTTTTCTATATCTTTATTTTCAAAAGCCCATAATAATTGCTCTAACACAGTAAAAGTATTAGCCATACCTTCACCATATCTAATTATATGTGAATTAAGACCATATTTTTTATTAAAAACTAAATAATTTTTAATCGATAAGTATTCTGAAACACTAGATGCAAAGCAACTTCCAAAGGCAATAATTTTTTTATTCTTATCAATAAATGGTTTTTTTGGAGAATATCCTTTTAGAATGTATTCAGAAATAAAGTTATCTTGCTTAAAATGTTTTTTGGAAGGAATAAAGTTACAATTTCTGCCCCTGAACCAATGCCCACCAAATGTTTGTTCATCATTTGCGGTCTTGACTCTAAAATTTTCTAATCTTTCGTTTTTCATATATATTTGTAAATAATTTAAAACATAAATTATAATAAATCTCCTATTAAATCATAATCTGAAGAATAAATTTTTTTTAATTTAGTTATTTGATTATTATTTAATTCAATATTTTCAACAGTACCACCTATTTGAATCCTAGGAAATTCAACCTTGTTCTGAAAAAAGTTGTTTACCCCATTTATAAAAATTTCAATTTTTGAAATATTAGAAACTATTGTAAAATATTTTAAATTATTACCTAACCAATAAGTTTGAGGAAGAAAATGTCTATTATCAAATGAATTATTTTCCATTTTCTCTATTATTTCATTTATGTTTAAATTTTGGAAACCAACATCCTTATGAAATAAAACTCTATTCTTATAAGCGGATATAAACCTCTTTAATGGATCTCTGACTATACAGCATTTTTCATCAACATCCATTTTTTGAAATGGAGTATAACTAGGAAGAAAATTGACTAAATTATATTTTTTATCTAAGTTTTTATATTTAGAGTCTTGATTAATTTTATATTCTGGAACTTTGTCAGAAAGAAAATAATAATTTTTATCTATTTTTAAATGTTTTAAAAAAAATAATTTTGCAGATGAATTTGCGTTTTTCGCTACTGGGTAATATACAAGCTTTTTACCCGTGTTTCTATTTTGAAAGATAGCATAAGTAATTTTTTTATTCATTACACCTTAATTAAATTAATTTATTTTTAATACCCATTCTTGGCTGAGGTTTAAAATATATATTGTCTTTACTTTTATGATAATTTTTATAACATGCCCAAGCAATCATAGCAGCATTATCAATCATCATTTCCTTTAAAGGATAGTATATTTCAATTTTTTTATTAATAAAAAAATTCTCTAATTTATTTTTTATATATTTATTATTAGAAACACCACCAACAACTGAAAGTGATCTTACATTTTCTTTATCTAAATTTAACCTTTGCAATCCCTTATCAAGTTTTTGTATTAGTAGTTCTGTAATATTTTTTTGAAAGGATGCAGATAAATCTTTTACAAATTTTTTATCAATTTTATTTTTTTTTGTTAACAGGTTTATATGTGTTTTAATACCAGAAAATGAAAAGTTGAAGTTTTGTTCTTTTACCAATGGTTTTGGTAAAATAAATCTGTCTTCATCTCCATCCAATGCTTCTCTTTCAATTTCAGGGCCACCTGGATATGGCAATCCTATTAACTTGGCAGTTTTATCAAAAGCTTCTCCAATTGCATCATCAATACTCTCTCCTAAAAGTTCAATTTTGCTCTCATTTTTCATAAGGTATACTTGAGTATGTCCTCCTGTTAAAAGAAAGACCAGACTTGGGTATTTAATATCGTTGTTAAAACTTGTGGAAAGGATATGACCCTCAAGATGATTAATTGGAATGAATGGTTTTTGAAAAGAAATTGCTAAAGATTTTGTGAAAGTTGATCCAACTAATAAACTTCCTATAAGCCCTGGCCCACAAGTAGCTGCAAATACATCTATTTCATTTGGATTTATATTTTTCTTAAAAAACAATTCATTAGTCATAATTTGAATTTTTTCTAAATGTGACCTGGAAGCTAACTCTGGGACAACACCACCATGTATTTTATGAATTTCCTGAGAAAAAGTAATATGTTCAATAATAGCTCTGTTTTCCATTAGGCATATTGATGTTTCGTCGCATGAAGTTTCTACAGCAAATACAAGCATATTTTTTTTGGTACAGTATTTTACACTGTTAAACAACAAACTAATAATGCTAAAAAAAGAGTATGAAAAAGGTTTTTGATAGTTTTTATGTTTTTTCTAAATTTTCATTAAGCTTTATTCTTTTATTATGTGTTTTTTTCTTAATTTATATTCTCTATACTAATTATCAAAATGAAGACGAGGTATCCAAACTTCAGACTGAACTAGAAAATGAACTGAGAGAAAATATTAATGAAAATTCTGAATTTATAAAAAATATATCTAAAGAAATATTAGAAACAAAAACAGCTTTAATAAATATAGAAAAACTAATTAAAGAAAATTCAAATAAAGAATCAAAAGTTGATCTAACCTCAATCAATGAAAGTATAGAGATATTAAATAAGAATTTCAATTCTCTAAGTTATGAGATTTCTTCTATAAAAAATAATAATATTGAAGATAAGTCTAAAAATAACCCTGAAATAGTAAATCAGTCTATCAATGAAGTAGTTGAGTTAATAAAAATTAAATACGAAAACAACATAAATTTTGATAGAGAACTTAAATATCTTGAAATAATTTTAGAAGATAACAAAAACCCTATCTTGGAAAAAATATCAATTCTTAAAAAAAATAAATATAAAGGTCATATATTTTTAGAAGACCAATTTAATGATGAAGTTAATTTATATTTGAAGAATATTGTAAATGAAAATAATAGTTTATTTAATAAAATTTTTTTACCTTATATAAATCTTTCTCCATCTTCAGAAAATATTATTTTAGATGAAAATATTCTAATATTAGAGGAAACTAAATTTTTTATCAAAGTCAGAAACATAACTAAGGCTTATGACAGTATTAGTAAGATAGAAAATTATAAAATTTTTTTTAAGGTTTCTTTAAATGAAATGCAAAACTATAACAGTTTTATAACAGAGATATCAAAATTAAATAATGTATAGATTTTCAATTTTTGTGTTGCAGTTTTTATTATTAATTGTAGCGCTCACTTTTATTTTTACAAATCCATTTATACTTTCCTTAGACATAGGAAATTTAAAATATACTTTTTCCTCAAATTTATTTGCTGTTGTTTTTATATCTTTTATTTTTCTATTATATCTGGTGTTTTATATATTTTTTCGATCAAGACTTTCACTTGGTCAATATATGCTAAAAAATAAATACAATAAAATTGAAAAAGGCTACTTACACTTCGTCGACGCAATGATAGCTGTCGCAAACAAAGATAATAAGACAGCTTTAAAATCACATAAAAAAATGATTAGTTATCTCAAAGATGACCCATCATTATCTCTATTACTTAAGTCTGAAGTTTTAAAGATAGAAAAGAAATTTCCAGAACTAAACAATGTCTATGAAGATATGATTAAATCAAAAAAGACGGAAACATTAGGATATAGAGGTTTAATGGAACAAAATTTAAGAAATCAAGATTATCATCACGCTTTCTTATATGGAGAAAAATTATTTTCAATTAATCCAAATATTGAAAAACTTTATGAAACACTAATATTTATTGCTGCAAAAACAAAAAACTGGAATCAAATAATTTTATTATCAGATAAAGCTTTCAGAAATAAATTAATAAGTAAAAATGATTTAAATGAAAATAAATCCATAGGTTTTTATGAAATAGCTAAAATAAAATTTGATAGTGATATTAAAGATGCTCTTAAAAATATTTTAAAAGCTTTAGAATTGAAAAAAAACTTTGCTCCATATGTAAAACTTCATTTGGAAATTATTGTTAATTTAAACGATAAAAGAAATCTTAAAAAATTAATCAAGAAATATTGGATTTTAAATCCAACCTCCCTTCTTCGTTCTATCATAACAAAAATACTTAATGATAATGGTCTTACTGATATAAAATTCATAAATGAAATAATTAAGAATAATGCTACTGAAGAAGAATCTAAAAAACTTTTAATTTATTTTGCTATTAAAAATTTAAAATGGGATATTGCGAGAGAAAACATTATTGGAATGATTGGTTCTAATCCTTCAAAAGATATTTGTTATTTTATGTCTGATATAGAAATTGGAGAAAATAATGATAAACAGAAAAGTGATGCTTGGATCATGCGTGCTGCAAATGCCAAATTAGAAAGTACCTGGATATGTAGAATTACTAATCAAACTCAAGATGAATGGAGCTCTTTATCAAAATCTGGTAATTATAATTCACTTGTTTGGTCATCTCCAATGATGATAAGACAAAATCGTAATTAGTATGAAATTAAAATTTTTTATAGGATATGACTCTAAAGAAGATATTGCATATAGAGTTTGTAAACATTCACTTTTAAAGCGTACCAATGCAGATGTAAGTGTCGTATCTTTAAAACTTGATGAACTTATTGCTAAAAACTTATATACAAGAAATATTGATCCATTAGCATCCACTCAATTTACTTATTCTAGATTCCTAGTACCAAAACTTATGAATTATGAGGGTTGGGCCGTTTTCTGTGATTGTGATTTTATTTTTTTAGGTGATGTTGCCAATTTATTTAAAAATCTTGATAAAAATAAAGCTGTTTACTGTGTAAAGCATGAATATACACCTAAAGAGAAACATAAAATGGATGGGCAGAAACAGACAATATATCCAAGAAAGAATTGGTCTAGTTTTATTTTATATAATTGTTCTCATCCTAGTACAAAAAAATTAACTATTGAGAAAGTTAATAACGAAACAGGCGCATATCTTCATCAACTTAAATGGTGTGCAGATAATGAAATTGGATCTTTAGATGAGAGATGGAATTGGTTAGAAGGTTGGACTTCAGGGCATAATAAAGAAAAACCTTATGCAGTTCATTATACTCGAGGAGGACCATGGTTTTCCGAATGGCAGGATGTTGAATTTGCAAAAGAATGGTTAACAGAAAGAGATGAATATCTTTCTAAAAAATTTAAATCATAGACTTAGATAATTTTTCAAAATTTCGGAATCATTTAAAAATCCTTTTCTTTCAATAAGCTTAATAGAATTATACCAGGGTGTTTCATTTGTTTTCTGGTTCCAGTAATGAAAAAGAGCGTAATTATTAGGTTTTATAAGTATAGTTTTGACGCCTAAAGAACCCGCAAGATGTGCGGTACTATTACTAACAGTCACAAACAAATCTAATGATTTTAATAGTGCAGCCAAACCTTCAAAATCATTATACAGATCTAGATTTTTTATACTTAGAAGTCTCTCTTGTTTATTATTAAATTCTTTAATTTCATCTAGAACATCACCGTACTGTAAATTAAAAACATTGCAATCTGGCATTTCAAATATATTCTGAAAATCATTTAAAGCTAATGATTTGTCAGAAGAGTATCTATTTTTAAAACTTTTCCAAGAAATTCCAATATTAAATTTTTTCTTATAAGTTGATAATTTATTTTTTATTTCTATAAATTTTTTTTCATCTACTTTTAAATACGGTTCACCTGTAAAATTATTTAAGTTTTTACGGTAATATTTTCCTAAGCTCCCAGCGTAAACAACATAATCAATTTTATCAAATTTATATTTGTTATCTGAAATAGTACCCAGTTCAATGAAACTATTACTATATTTTGTAAATGATCTTTTAAATAAATTTATTAATCTTGGATCACATTCTATGGTAATATTTTCAAATTTTTTTAATATATCAATATACATAGAAGAATAAAGAATTTCATCTCCAACACCTTGTTCTCGAATAACTAAAAAATTTTTTTTTGAATCATTTAATATTTTCTTCCTAAACAATTTTTTATTTAATTGTTCAACCTTCTTGTTCTTTTTTGTATATTCATCTAAGCTGAGTCTTCCCTCGAAATAATCCCAACCATTTTTATAATCATGATCTTTTAAATAAATAAATGATAATGTTTTTTTTATATCACCATTATCTGGATTTAATTTTAAAGCTTTGAAGCTATTAGCTAGTGCATCCTTATGATTATTTAAATCAAAATAAGTTTTTGATAAATTATTATAAATGAATGAATTGTTTGGGTTTAGTGAAATTGCTTTTTTATAATACTTAATTGCTTCATAACTTTTCCCTTCTTCCCTATAAAATCCTGCTATATTATTTATAACGTGGTAAGATAAATCATTTATTTCTAATGCATCCAAAAAAAACTTTTCAGCTTTTTCTGCATCTCTTTTTTCATGATAAATTCTTCCTAAAGAATTTAGTGCAGATAAATTTTTAGCATCAACCGTTAGAATATCATTGAAAACTTTTATAGCTTCATTGTGTTTTGCTTCAGCAAAGTAGCATTGACCTAAAATGTTAAGACAAATTATATCTTTACTATTTTTACTCAAATAATGATAACATATTTCTTTACAAGTTTTAATATTATTTAATTTTAAACAAGCAAACGCCTTATCTTTATGTATGCTCTCAATTTGTTGTATATTTAAAATATTATCAATTAGATTTAATGCTTCATAATAACTTTCTTCAACAAAATAAATATTATAGAGATTAATCATTGCTTTAAGATTTTTTTCTATCTTAATTAAATATTTGTAATTTGACTTAGCTTCTGTGTGTAAATTAAGTTTTTGTTGTATTACTGCTAAATTATAACGAAGTAGATTGTTATCTTTATTTTTTTTAAAAATTTTTTCTAATTCTTTGTAAATCTCAAATTTATTTCCTGACTCAAAATTTTTAAGAAGCTTATTAATTTGTAAACTTAAATTCATTATTTTTCTTTAAAATATTATTTATCAATTCTACAGTTTGATTAATTGTTTTATCTACACCTAAGACTTTTACATTCTTATACCAAACAGAAGAACCACTTTGCGTATTCCAATAGTAATAAGTAGACGATTTTCTTGGACAGATGAGTATAGTTGGTACACCTAATGCGCCAGCAAGGTGTGCAGTTGCATTACTTACAGTAATGAATAAATCTAAATTTTTTAACAATCCCATACACGATTCAATATCATTATATAAATCTAGATCATTAAAGACTTCCAAGTATTTACCTTGATTTAATATGTATTTTTTGTCTGAGTCAATATCACCATATTGTAGATTAATAATTATTCTATCATCTGTAAATAAAGGTTCAAAATCTCTAATTGATAGTGATTTCAAACTACCGTAAATACTCACTAGACTTTTCCATGATATACCTACCTTAATTTTATCTTTGTAGTTTTTTAGTTTTTCTTTGTATTTATAAATAATATCTTTTCTTGCAGTTAAATAATGATCATAATCAAAATCATTTATACTTTTTCTAAAAAATTTAATTAAACTTCCCGCATATATTATTTTATCAAAATCATATTTGTTCAAATTATTTGAATAATGCCCATCTTCAACAAATATTTTTTTAACAAATGATCGATTAAAAATAGATACTAATCTTTTATCAGCTTCTACTTTAAGATTCTCAAATTTATTTATAAGCTCTGAATATATGGAGCTAAATAAAATTTCATCCCCTATTCCTTGTTCTCTCAAAACAAGTAACTTGTCTTTTGAATTAATTTTTAAATTGTTAAATAAATTATTTTTAACCAAATCAAAATTATTTAACTTATCCTTATTTTTTTGTATTAATAATCTTGAGTCAAATAATTCCCAAGATTTTTCGAATTTATTTAATTTTAATTGTAACGCACAATAAGCGTACATTAATTTGTAATCATATGGATTAATTTTTAGAGCCTTCTCATAAAATATTTTTGCTTCTTCTTCTCTATTATCTCTACAATAGCATATTGCTAAATTTGAAAGAATTTCTTGGTTATTTGGATCTAAATCCAAAGCTTCATTATAATGTGCTATAGCTCTTACAATATCATCTTGAAGACTTAAAACATTAGCTAAGTTAATAAGAGTTGATACGTTTTTTTTATCTATATAATAAGCTGCATTAAATACTTTTTTTGCTTCATCAAGTTCTTCTAATTCAAGCAAACAGGCTCCTAAATTATTATAGCTATCTATATATCGATCGTTTATCTTTATAGCTGTATTAAAGATATTTTTTGCTTCTTCAAAAAAATTATTTTTAAGATATATTAAGCCTTTAATATTGTATCCAAAGTAATCATTATCTTTTAAATTTGAAATATCTTCAATCCATTTCTTTGCCTCAACATAATCATTCTTTAAAAAATAAATATAAGATTTGTCTCGCAAAGCATCATAATTTTTATAATCTATTTCAAGAATATTATTAATTTTTTCTAGCGCTTCATTAAGCAAACCTTTTTCTAAAAGTAATTTATATAAATGAGAAAGTAATGTAGTATTATTTTTTTCCACAAACAAAATTTTTTTTAGAGCATGAATTGATGTGTCTATGTCACCTATTTTCATCGCTATTTGAAACAAAACATTTTGAACACTAATATTTTTATTATATTTTTCTGATAATTTTTTTATATCTTTAAAAGCAACTTCCTTGCTTATATTGTTGAAAGTATGAACAATTTTTTTAAGTTTATTTTCTAAGTTAGACATAAAAAAACCCAGTCTTTAAAAGACTGGGTATAATAAAAAGATATTTGGGTTTTAAAAGAATTATCTTCTTTGACCAAATAATTGTAGCAATAAAATGAATAGATTGATGAAGTCCAAATACAATTTTAATGCACCCATCAATGCTTTTTTTGATCCTATTTCTTCACTATCACCACCATAATACATATTTTTTATGTTTTGTGTATCGTATGCTGTTAGTCCAACAAATACCAGAACACCAATAACCGAGATTGCGAACTGCAATGCTGTTGAGCCAACAAAAATATTAACAACGCTTGCAATAATAATACCAATTAGTCCCATAAATAAGAAACCACCAAGTTTTGTTAAGTCTCTTTTTGTTGTGTATCCATACAAGCTCATTGCGCCGAATGTACTTGCGGTAATAAAAAATACTCTAGCAATAGATGTTTGAGTAAATTCAATAAATACTGAGGCAAGAGATAAGCCCATTATACTTGCAAATAACCAGAAGGTTATCTGTGCAGCCGAAACTGACATCCTATTGATTCTGGCGCTTAAATAAAATACAAATCCTAATGGAGCTAGCATAACAACCCATTTTAGTGGAGATCCAAAAAGTAATGCACCCACTTGAGTTACTCCTACTATCTGACCCATTTCATTAGTAACTATTGAAGCTTTTCCGAAAAAGTAAGCAATAAATCCAGTAAGTAACAAGCCAATTGTCATGTAATTGTAGACTTTAAGCATATACGCTCTCAAGCCTTCATCAATTGCCGCCTGATCCACTGATTTAGAGTATGATCGTTGATTAAAGTCTAAAGCCATAATTTCTCCTTTTAATTATTACTAATATCGCTATAAATCCGTCAATTTCAAGGCATTTTGTAAAAATAGTATGAAGTATAGAAAACTAGGAACAACAGATTTAGATGTGAGCGTCATTTGTCTTGGTACTATGACTTGGGGAGAACAAAACAATCAACATGATGGCTTTGAGCAGATGGATTATGCTTTTGAAAGAGGAGTGAATTTTTTTGATACAGCTGAGGTTTATTCTATACCAACTAGAGCTGAAACGTATGGCAAAACAGAAGAAATTATCGGTAATTGGTTTGGTCAAAATAATAAAAGAAAAGATGTGATTTTAGCAACTAAAATTTGTGCTAAAAGTGAAGGCAATACCTGGATAAGAGACGGAGGACCAAATCTTATCTTTGATAAAAAAAATATTAACGCCGCAATTGACGGTAGTCTTAAAAGATTAAAGACTGATTATATTGATCTATACCAACTTCATGCTCCAGAGAGAAAAGTACCAAAGTTTGGAAAATTAGATTTTGAATATGATCCTAAAGACTCATGGGTTGAATTAGAAGAAGTTTTATCTTCTCTTCAAGATTTAATTAAGCAGGGAAAAGTAAGGCACATAGGCGTATCTAATGAAACACCATGGGGTGTAATGAAATATATGAAATTATCAGAGGAAAAAAACCTTCCAAGAATGATGTCTATTCAAAATGTCTATAGTTTGGTTAACCGAGTATTTGATATCCATAACTCAGAAGTTTCAATTAGAGAAAATTGTGGTTTGTTAGCTTACTCCCCTTTAGCAGGAGGTAGACTGAGTGGTAAATATATTGGCGGTAAAAATCCACCTAATACAAGATTTACATTATGGGCTAACCGCTTTGATAGACATAATACGAAGAGAGGAGAAAATGCAATTGAGAAATATGTTAACCTTGCCGATAAGCATGGAATAGCTCCCTCAACATTTGCCAATGCTTTTGTGAATGATCGTCCTTTTGTAACTAGTAATATAATTGGGGCAACAACAATGGATCAGCTCAAAGAAAATATAGATAGTATTGATATAACCTTAACCGATGATATTTTAAAAGAGATTGAAGATATTCATCTTTATGATCCTAACCCTTGCGTGTAATAATTATGAAATTAAAAAATGAAATATAGAAAATTAGGCAATACAGATATTGATGTAAGCGTTATTTGTTTAGGTACAATGACTTTTGGTGAACAAAACAGTCAACAAGATGGTTTCGATCAAATGGACTATGCTTTTGAAAGAGGTGTAAATTTTTTTGATACTGCAGAACTATATGCAGTCATGCCTAGAAAAGAAACTTATGGTAAAACCGAAGAGATAGTTGGTAATTGGTTTCAAGAAAAGAAAAATAGAGATAAAATAATTCTAGCATCAAAAATAGCATCAAAATCTGATGGTCTTGAATGGATTAGAGAAGGGTCGAAAACTCTTGGTTTTGATAAAAAAAATATGAATGCTGCAATAGATGAAAGTCTTAAAAGATTAAAGACTGATTATATTGATCTATACCAATTACATTGGCCTGAAAGAAAAGTTCCAAAATTTGGGATTTTAGATTTTGAATACGATGCTAGTGATAATGATTGGACCACCATTGAAGAGGTTCTATATAATTTAGACCAACTTGTTAAAGCAGGTAAGATTAGATATGCAGGTTTATCTAACGAGACACCGTGGGGTGTTATGAAATATCTTCAATTATCGAAAGAAAAAAATCTACCACGTATGATGTCTATTCAAAATGTCTATAGTTTGGTTAACCGAGTATTTGATATCCATAACTCAGAAGTTTCAATTAGAGAAAATTGTGGTTTGTTAGCTTACTCCCCTTTAGCAGGAGGTAGACTGAGTGGAAAATATGTAGGAGGTAAAAATCCACCTAATACAAGATTTACATTATGGGCTAACCGCTTTGATAGACATAATACGAAAAGAGGAGAAAATGCAATTGAGAAATATGTTAACCTTGCCGATAAGCATGGAATAGCTCCCTCAACATTTGCCAATGCTTTTGTGAATGATCGTCCTTTTGTAACTAGTAATATAATTGGGGCAACAACAATGGATCAGCTCAAAGAAAATATAGATAGTATTGAAATTACTTTATCAAAAGAGGTTTTAAAAGAAATAGAAGATATTCATTTGTCAGATCCTAACCCATGCGTTTAAGAATTTAATAAATTACTTTTCTCTTTAGCTTTCAAATCGATATCAATAGATTCATATCTATTTTTGAAACCTTTTGTCATTAAGAAATACTTACAAAGTAACCATATTTTATCTAAATTTTGTTTATTAATAAAATCATCATTGATATTCTTAAAATTGAAAATATTACTTTCTCTAAATTCAGTTTCATTAATTATTTCAGAAATCAAATTTATAGTCTTTTCATCATAATCAATATTTTGTATTTTTAGGCCTTGTTTAAATTGTTGCGTATACATACTCTTAGGAAAATATTCTTTAAAAGCTTCTCTTAATACTGATTTTGTAAAACTTCTTTTTAACTTATTAGATCCACTTAAAGCTAAGCCAAACAATCTTACATCATTATCTAAAAAAGGCATTCTGACCTCGACTGAATTTGACATTGACGCTCTGTCCCACTTACTTAAAAAAAACTGAAACCAACCACAATAAGACATCAAATAAGTAAAACATAATTCATAAGAAAAGTTTTCTAAATCTTCTAAATCGTCACTAATAATTTGATAACCCCCATCAAAATTACCCGTATATAGATAGCTTTTAAAGCCATAATTTAAGTCTGGCGTTGCTTTGAAAGATATTGGGGCAATCTCCTGCTCACCCAATCCAAATAATCTTTTAAATTTATTAATATTCTGAGTGTTGCCAAATTTATTTATTGTTTTAAAATTATTAGCAATATTATTATAAATATCTACGGACAATTCCGGTATCCAATTTGGATACCCTAAAAACTCATCAGCTCCATGACCATCTAGACTAACTTTAATACCTTTTTCTTTTTGTCTTTTATAAAGTTCAAACTGAATAAAATACTCTTCTACTACTTCAAGAGATGAAACTAGATCCATTGTGTTATCAGCTGTCATTTTTTTAAAATTAACTATTTGGTAATCTCTTTTAAATTTTTTTGATAATAGAACCGCATCCTCTTTAGTTTTCATCTCTTCATAATTCATTATAATTGGGTTCAAATCTAAATCATTTTCACCTAATTTTTCATTTTTCTCTATTAAATTCATTAATGTGAAAATAGAGGAGGAATCCAATCCACCACTTAGTGAAGTTCCAGTCTTAACATCGCTGTTTAATCTTAAATTTGTAGATTTATAGAGAAGATTAAAAAAATCGTTAACATTTTCTTTAAATCCTGAATTGATTTTTGGTAGATTTTTAAGTGGATAGTCCCATCTCACTATTTTTTTATCTAGGTTATTTAAATTTACTTTTAAATATCTTCCTTGGGTAAGTTGATTAACATTTTTAAATATTGTTTTAGAGCAATTATTCAGTGTAGTAAAACTTATACCTAAATTATCATTATCAAACTCTATAGTATTTTCTAATGTATAAAATGTTTTTATCTCAGAACTGAATGCAAAAAAATTATTATTTTCAAAAATATAACAAGGCTTGTATCCAATACCATCCCTACAAATAATTACCTCATTATTCTTTTTATCAAGTATTGCAAAAGACCATTCTCCATTAAACTTTTGAAATGAGTCTACACCCCACTCTTTATATGCATTAAGTACAACCTCAGTGTCCGAATTTGAATAAAATTTATATTTCTTTAGTATTAGTTCTTCTCTTAAAGTTTTATAATTATAAATTTCTCCATTATAAATAATCCAATATCTTCCATCTACAGACATTGGTTGAGAGCCAAGATTTGATGTGTCAATAATAGATAACCTAGTATGACCAAGTAAAAGATTTTTGTGATTAATAAATCCACTATCGTCTGGCCCTCTATGATCTAGCAGCGCATTCATTTTAAGAATTTTTGAAACATCTGTTTTAGATGTTTTAAAAATTATCCCATTAATTCCACACATTATAATTTAATTTTTTTCAGCAATTTACGCACATCTTCAATATACCTTCTATCCCATAAATAAACATTTAACAGTGAATAATATAATTGATAAATTGGTTCATATTCTAAGTAATATTTATCAATCTTGATGTGATCGTTATACTTATCTAAAAAACTTTCATCAATAAATTTAGGGTTAAACCACCTCAAATAAGATATTTCTAATTCATTATGACCATAAAAAGATCCTGGATCAATAAATCCTACAAACTTTTTATTTTTAAAAAGTATATTTCCTTCCCATAAGTCACCATGTAATAAAGATGATATAGGTTTGTTGGGAATAAAATTATCCATCTTTTTAATTAATAAATCAATTTTAGTGTTAATAGTTTTATCCATAGGTTGATATTTATTAACTAAGTCAAATATATAAGTCAGTCTTTTATCTCTATAAAACTCTAACCAATTTTTAGAACTAGAATTAATCTGTTTCAAACCACCAATTTGCGTATCAAAACTAAAACCATAATTTTTATTATTATTTGAGTGAAGAGAAATTATACTATTTAATAAATCATCATTAGTTTGATTTGGTTGATCGTCATCATTATTTATGTATGACATTATTAATAAATTATCATTATAGTTTATAATACTTGGAAATTGATCAAATTTTTGTCTATTAAAAAAAAGAAGGTTATCTGTCTCAGATTTTATAGCATTAAATTCATCATTATTTTTGTAATAATATTTGACAATAAACTCTTTACTATCACTTGTGACAATTTTTAAGCAATTAATCCCAAAAGAGTCTGATAATAACTTGCTATCTATAATTTTTTTATTATCTAAAAGTTTTTCAATTTCTAAAATGATACTTTGTTCAATCATATCAAATGCCCAAAAAAATTAATTTTCAATTTCTAATTTCATATTTAGGATTAATACCATATGTTTTAACTTTTTTAGATAAATACTATTTTTTAATAGTTGAGGAAGAAGTTCTTCTTAATTTTGTTATTTACTATAGTTTAATTATAATTGTTTTTATTGGATCAATAAACTGGAATTTAAAAAATAATCCGCCAACTCACATAGTTGTGTACGGTTTTTTGCCTAGCTTATTTTCTGTTATAATTATTATATTAAGTCTTCTTAACATTAATTTAATAATAATTTTTATTTTAATAATTTTACTATTGTTAACTCAGTTATTTTTTGACTATATTATTTTATTTGCAAACGAATCAAATAAACAGGCATTTAACTATCTAAGACTACCTTTAACCGTTTTAATTATCATATTTTTATTTCTTATTTCATTGTAAGGCTGATATGACCAATACTTCTACCTGCATGATTTTTTAGATCAAATTTTTCTTTTTTTTCTAAATTATTTAGCTCTACTCTAGTCATAACTTTTAATTTTTTAAATATATTAAGTATAGATATTGGAATAGCTCTTTCATTTCCATCAGTAATTTTAACTACTCCGCTAATTTCATTATGAATATCAATAAATAAAAAAACACCCTCAGCTCCACTTTTACAAAATATTTTTCCTTTTGAAGCTTTCATAACTTTAGTATCAAAACTTTCAGTTCCTCCTATAAATTCAGGATTTTCTAAAACTGAATTAATTAAAGTTTTGACTTCTTCGCTATAATCATAACAGTTTTTATAACTTTTAATTAAATTATTTAATGCCTTTGATATAGATTTAATTTTAAATGAATATTGTGGTGCGCTACATCCATCTAAAGAGAAATTTTTTTTTGATAATTTAGTTTCTGTAAATTTGTTGAAAACTTGTCTGATATTTTTTTGATGAGTGTGATTGTAATCTAGATAGTTATTGATATTCTGATTATTGACCAAACAGCTTGTTAACATAGCTAAGTGCTTTCCAGCACAATTATTATGTAATTCGTTAAATTTTTTTCTAGAATATATTATTTTTTCAGAAGCTTTTTTATCTAATGGTCCATGTATACCACATTTTAAATTTTTTGTTTTCAAATTAATTTTTGAAATCCATTTTTTTAATTCATTTATATGAATTTTTTCTCCTTTATGTGATGCACAGGCTAAGGCTATATGTTTATTGTTTAATTTATAATTTTTTATGGCATTTGACATTGCAAAAGGAATAGCTTGAAATATTTTAATTGATGATCGAGGAAAAAAAAATTCATTATCATTATTTGTAGATAATAAAATTTTGCCATCAATGTTTGTAACTAACGCTTTAACTTGATGGGTACTTTCAACTTTTTTACCCCTAATAAAATCTACGTGAAATTTAGACACGTATGAAGTTATACAATAATGAGTTTATTTTTGCTTAAAAAAAGATTTGATAAATGTAAATAAATTCAAAAAAGATCCATATTTACCAAAGAATATTACATCTTTTTCAGTAATACTCAAACATACACAGCCTGTGTCTTTTGAAGCTATTGGAGTATGCTTAATCTTTTGGTCATTAATTTGAACATCGCCTTTTGAATATTCACCATATTCATCGCAGAAACTACCTTCTAAAACTAATATATACTCTTTTCCACCATGTGAGTGTAGTGGCACAGAAACTCCAGGGTCCATTTTTATTAATTTTAGTTCGTCTTTATCATCAATTGATGCGGTATACTCTTTGAAACCTTTATAAACTTGCTTCCAATCTAAATTATTTAGGTTACCAAAGAAACTAGTTACAGGATCTTTAGGATTTGAAGCAGATTGAATATTCTCATTATTGATACAGTCTGTATACCTCAAGTTTTTAGGATGAATGTTCTCGTTATCCATAAGATTTTCACCCAACATATTTTCAAATGTATTACTAATTTTAGAAGCATTTGAATTTAATTGTAAATATGTTGAAGCAAATAGCGACTTTGCAGGGCCTAGTATTCCTGAAGCAAAATCAAAGATAAGTTGATTTTTTACTACTGTTCCGTTCATCTCAAAAATCCCTGTATTTTAGTTAAAATATGCCTTATTTTAGATTTAACTGTCCCCAAAGGAATTTCAAGCTCATCAGCAATTTTTTTATGACTTTTATTTTCGAAAAAGTTCATTTTTATCATTATTTTTTGCTGTTCATCGAGCTCATTATTTATTCTTTCTATTTGTTTTTTTGCCTCATTTTCTTCAATTGGGTCAACTTCTCTATCTTGGTATAAAAACTCTCGTATATCTTCTTCTTGGAAATCTATTTTTGAATTTTTCCTTAAAAAGTCTATTTTTTTGTTTCTTGCAATAGTAAATATCCACGTTGAAAGAGCTGATTTTGTTGAATCATATAGGTTTGATTTTACCCAAACAGTACTTAAGACCTCTTGTGTTAATTCCTCAGAACTCTCAATTTTGATTCTATTTTGAATAAAATAAGCATTTATTTTAGGGGCAAAAAAATCAAAGATTTCCGAAAAAGCTATTTCGTCGCGGTCTTTTTGAATCCTGTTCATTAAGTTATTTAGGTCTGATTTTTCCATAATTTAAAAAGATTCCAACATTGCTTAAACGCTCTTAACTAATTGCATAAGATATACTAAAAGAAGTAATTGATGAAAATTTTTCTTAAGTTTTTACTTGTGCTATATGTAGCACTTTCTAGCGGTCTTAATGCTTTAGAAGTAGGTAAATGGTCTTTTGAGGAGACTGATGAGTATTGTTATATTGGTAGTTTAGCTACAGAAACAGATTTACCTAGTGATAAAAAAAGAGGTGATTTCTATGTCTTAGTCTATAAAAATATAGGCAATCCAGAGACCGTAGTTCAAATAGAGGCTGGTTATAGCTACAAAGTCCCCTCTGATATTATTATAAATATAGATAATGGAGAGTACAAATTTTATACAACTGAGGATTTACCAACTGCAGCTTGGACAGAAGAAGATGCAAAAGTAATTTTTGCTATGAAAAAAGGATTAGAGCTTAAGGTTACTGGCGAGTCTTCACGAGGTACAATTACCAATGATAGTTATACTCTTAATGGATTTACTGCGGCGTATAATCAGTTAATAAACGATTGTTAAATGCCTAAGAAAATTGTTTTAGCTTACTCAGGCGGATTAGATACAAGTGTAATTCTCAAGTGGCTCCAAAATAAATATGAATGCCCTGTAGTTACTTTCACAGCAGATATTGGTCAAGGAGAGGAACTTTCACCAGTTGAAAAAAAAGCAAAAAGCTTAGGTGTCGAAGAAATATTTATTGAAAATTTACAAGAAGAATTTGTTAAAGATTATGTTTTTCCAATGTTTAGAGCTAACGCTCTTTACGAAGGAACATACTTGTTAGGTACAGCTATAGCCAGACCCTTAATTGCAAAGAGGCAAATTGAAATTGCTAAAATTGTAGGAGCAGATGCTGTGGCACATGGAGCTACTGGCAAGGGTAATGATCAAGTTAGATTTGAACTTGGATACTATGCAAATAATCCAAAAATTGAAGTTATAGCACCCTGGCGAGATTGGGAATTTGAATCAAGAAATGATTTATTAGATTATGCAGAAAAAAATCAAATAACAGTACCTAAAGATAAAATGGGTGAGCCTCCATTTAGTACAGATGCAAATCTTCTTCATACTTCATCTGAAGGTAAGTTACTAGAAGATCCTTGGCTTGAACCACCCGAACATATTTTTTCTAGAACAAAATCTGTTGAAGATACTCCAAATAAAGCAGAGGTTATAATAATTGGATTTGAAAACGGCGATCCAGTTTCTATAAATGAAGAGAAACTAAAACCTCACGAAATTCTTACAAAATTAAATTCTATAGCCGGTAATCACGGAGTAGGAAGAATAGATATTGTAGAAAATAGATTTGTTGGAATGAAATCCAGAGGAGTTTATGAAACACCAGGTGGAACGATTTTATTAGATGCAAGAAGAGCAATAGAGAGTATTACTTTGGATAAAGGCGAAGCTCATCTTAAAGATGAATTGATGCCAAAATATGCTGAAACAATTTATAATGGTTTTTGGTTTTCTTCTGAGAGAGTATCAATGCAGAAATTGATAGATTCAATGTCACACAAAGTTAACGGTGATGTCAAAATTAAAGTATTTAAAGGTAACGTAATTATATTGGGTAGAAGATCAAGTAACTCTCTTTATGACAATTCATTAGTTTCTTTTGATGAAGTTGGTGAATATAATCAAAAAGATGCCGAAGGTTTTATTAAAATAAACTCAATAAGACTTCGTAAAAATAATTAATATTTTATGGGTTACGGTGATGATTTACTTGTAACTTCCTTAGCAGCTAAAATTAAAAAACAGTTTCCAGAAAGACAAATTGTTATTGGTATTGCAGAAAAAAATCATGCATTTCATTCTCCAATTTATGAGAATAATCCAAATATAGCAGACTGTAGAAATTTAGATAATGATAAACCTATCCATCTAATTGACTTCCATGAATTGAATAGACCTTATATAGATTACGAAAAAAGTATCCCAAATAATTTTGTTTGGAGAAATTTTAAACCTACACCAGGTGAAATATTTTTTTCAGATCAAGAAAAAATAGAAGCAAAAAAAATTATTTCTGCAGCTAAAGAATTTTGGAATAAAAATAACAATAAAAAATTTAGGAATATGATTTTTCTTGAAACTTCATCAACTAAAATTAACAATGCACAATTCAATTTTAAACATCAAAACAAAGATTGGGGTATTCAGAATTGGATTAGTTTAATAAACAAATTAAAGAATGATTATTTGATTATTCAATCAAATCATACTCAAACAAAAAAAATTGACGGAATATTTATACCCCAAGAAATGGATTTTAGACTTGCTTGTGCAATATTAGAAGAAGTTGATTTTTATGTTGGTCCTGAAGGAGGTTTTGGGCATGTGGCAGCAGCATTAAATAAGAAAGCGGTTCTATATTTTGGAGGATGGATATCACCTGATGTAATTGGTTATGATTTTCATGAAAATATATATTACAAAGACAAAGAATCGCCATGTGGAGTAAAATTAAAACTTTGTGACCACTGTTCTAAAGCAAGAGAAGTGATAACCGTCGATCTTTTTTTAGAACATATTTATAAAATTAGCTATTCTTAGTCTAAAAATTTTAATTTGAATGCTGTGGTTGTGTTTCTTAAAAGGCATGTAATTGTCATCGGTCCCACCCCTCCAGGCACTGGAGAAATTGCACTTACTTTATGTTCCACGTCACTATACAAAACATCACCTACTAATTTTGACTTCTCTTCATTTATTTTGATCCTATTTATACCAACATCGATAATAATGGCTCCTTCTTTAACCCAATCTTTATTTACAAACTCAGGTTTACCAATTGCTACTATTAAAATATCCGCACTCTTGCAAATACTCTCAATATTTATAGTTTTTGAATGAACTGTCGTAACAGTACAAGACTCTTTTAATAATAATTGTGCCATAGGCTTTCCAACTATATTTGATCTCCCAATTACAACAGCATTTTTCCCAGCTAAATTTATTTTAAGTTCTCTTAGAAGCAATAAACAACCATAAGGAGTACATGGTATCATCAGACTTTCATCATTCTTTTGGCTTATTGATAGTTTACCAACATTTAAAGGATGAAATCCATCAGCATCTTTTTCAGGTGATATACTATTTAAAACCACTTCTTCATTTATGGTTTTAGGTAAAGGCAGTTGGACAAGAATACCATTAACATGATCATTGTTGTTTAATTGATTAATCAAATTGATTAAATCATTTTGATTTGTGGATTCTTCCAGGTGATGATCAATTACATTAATTCCAACTTCTTTTGCAGCTTTTGTTTTAGCTTTTACATATACACTACTTGCAGCAACATTTCCTACTTGTATAACTGCAAGCCCAGGTACACGATTGGATTTTATTTTTATATTTTCAATTTCAATTTTTAATTTATCTTTCAAATTTTGTGCTATTTTTTTTCCATCTAATATATGTGGCATAATTATCTAGGCCAATATTCAATTAATAAACTTTTTATAAACCACAAACCAAGATAAACAACTATTGGAGATAAATCTATTGCACCAAAAGTAGGCAAGTATCTTCTTACAAAATTTAAACTTGGCTCACATAATCGGTATAAGGCATCAAGAATACTATAAACAAATCTATTACCAGTATTAATTATATTAAAGCTTACTAGCCAAGTTAAAATTATGTAAACTATAAGAACAAACTGAAATAAGTTTATAATTTGAATTATTAAATATAATAGTGAATTCATTTATAAATAGTCTTTGATTTTACATCCATATTCTAAAGGAATATGTTTTATTTTACCATCATCTTTAGTAGTACATATACAAATTACTTTCACTTCTTTTCTAGTTTTTATTAACTTTTCAATTTTATTTGACCACCAGATTGGTTTTTGAATATTTATATGTGCATTTGAACCATCGGGTAATAGAGCAATCGCTTCATAACATGCTACATTTATAAAAATAAATTTTTTTGATATGTCAAAAAATCTTTCTAGTATCCAATCTATATCAGTTACAGGAACATGCTCTAGAACATCAATGCAAATTGTTAAATCGAATTGTTCATCTTTAACAAATTTTGAATATTTTTCGTAACACGGATCATAAAGTTTTATATCAATATTCCAAAATTTACTAAGAGGTGGAATGAGCTTGTTTCCAAGCTTGAAATCATTCATATAAAAATTTCCTTTTCCACAGCCATAATCAATCATATTAGAAATATTTTCATTATTTATAATTTTTTTAATTATTTCTGCGTATGCTAATGTACTTTTTCCATCATATGCATTTTTTGCCTCTCTTTTTCTACCATCTATTAAATGATAGCCATTTTTATGCATATCTTTGTAGTAGTTCAGATTTTTGTAATATTCTTTTGAGGGGTAATTTTTAGTCATAAAAAAAAGCGGTCATTAGACCGCTTTTAAATTAATTAATATTTAATTTACATTGAGATATCTCTGCCAAACCACTCTTTAGTTATTTCAGCAGTAGTTCCATCTTTAGACATTTCTGCAATTGCAGCATTCCACATCTCTAAGATATCTGTATCTTCTTTTCTAACTGCTCCGCCGACACCATCACCGAAGACACCACCAGAAAAAGTTGGACCAGTAAATGCAACATCAACACCACCATCGGATTCCATAAAATCAATAATTGATCCTACATCAGCTAGAACTGCATCACATCTTCCAGCAGCTAAATCTAAATTATGATCATCAACCGCTTGATATAGTTTTACATCTACTGCGCCAGACATGTGTTTTTCTAAAAAATTTTGGTGAATTGTTGAAGATTGAACACAGACAGTTTTACCATCCATTGCAGCAATTAATTGACCTATCGCAGCTTGTTCTTTTCCTCCTGCATTATTAAGATTAACTTTAGCCATACCAGCAATATTTAAATTAGCTAAACCACTGTTTTTTAAAACAGCAAATCTTGCACCATCAGTCATATATCCAGTTGTAAAATTAACTTTTTCTTTTCTTTCTTCGGTAATAGACATTCCAGCAATAATAATGTCATATTTACCTTGAAGAAGGGCAGGTATTATACCATCCCAATCTTGAGTTACCCATTCGCATGTAACACCCATTCGTTCACAAGCTTCGTTACCAAAGTCTATTTCAGCACCCTCTAGTTCACCGGCAGAGTTTAAATTATTCCATGGTGGATAAGCACCTTCTGTACCAATTCTTATTGTCTGCGAGTTTGCAATTGATGCAACTCCAAAAATACCAATTGATAATAAATATATTATAAATTTTTTCACGTTTCCTCCTTGAAGAAGTATTTCTAAATTATAAGGAAACCATATAAGCTAAATAAAAAAAAACAAAATAAATTGTTCAAGCCTTTTTTGTTTTGGTCTTAATTAATACAAAAAATAAGCCAATTATTAGTAATATAAAAGGAAAACTCCAAAGAAAAATATTATTATAATTCATAAGCGGTCTAAAAAGAATGTATTCACCATATCTTTCAGCTAAAAATTTCTTTATATCTTTCTCACTTTCACCTTCCTGTAATTTTTGTTTAACTATTTTTTTGATATCATTTGAGAATTCAGCATCCGAGTCATAAATACTTTGGTTTTGACAAGTCATACATCGTAACTCTAGAGTTAATTTTTTTACTCTTTCATCGATAGTTTCTAGTGCATATATTTTGAAAGTAAAAAACATAAAACCTAAAATTGTTATATTTAAAATTCTAAAGAAGTGGCTCGATTTCATTTTTTAAAACATCCTTCGTTATTGGGCCCATAAATTTAAATATAATCTTACCTTCTTCATTAATTAAGTATGTTTCTGGCAGTCCAAAAACACCAAACTCTAAAGCAATCAATCCATCAGCATCTACACCAACAAAATCATATGGATTTCCATCATCCTCCAAATATTTTTTTGCGTCAGAATTTGAATCTTTGTGATTAAATCCCAACAAATATAGCTCAGGATATTTTTTACCTATTTCAAAAAAAAGTGGATGCTCTATTTTACAAGGACTACACCAAGAAGCAAAAAAATTAATTAAGGTCTTTTTATTTTTTATGTCTGTTGTTCTAATTTTTTCCTTTGTATCGTATAAAGAAGTGCTTTCAAAACTAGGAACATTTTTATTTAAGAGTGCACTAGGTGGCTTATTTGGATCTTTACCACTTAATAAATAAGTAAGTGAAAAAATACATATTATTAAAAGTATGATTAAAGGTGTTAAAATTATTATTCTATTCATCTTCTTGTAACTGCTATTAAACCAGAATAAATCATTATTATCACTCCAAGCCATATAAAGCTAACAAATGGATTTATTAAAACTTTTACAAACCACTCATTATTTTTTTGATCACCAAGGATAAAATATATATCCTTATTCCATTGATGTAAAATACCAGCTTCAGATGTAATCATCTTTGACACTGGATAATAATTTTTTCCAGCCTCTATTTCTTTTGATTGATTTTTTTCAATATCAAACAAAAATTTTCCTCTTAATGATTGAAAATTAATTTGATTAGTTGTTTCTATTTCTTCAAACAAAACTGTTTTTCCATTTACATCAAACTTATCTCCCTCATTAAGGTTAAAATCTAGCTCATTTTGAAAAACACTAGAACAAGTGATACCAATTATAGCAATACCAACACCAATATGCGCTACATGAGGATTAATTTTTTTAAAAAACTTAATGTTAATTTTAATTTTATACGAAGAAAATATAGCAATAATTGAAGCCAATATTATCCAAAAACCTAAAAGTAACCCAACAAAACCCCATGTATTAAAATCCAAAAAATATGATTGAATTAGAACTAAAACACTTAAGATAATAAAAGCTAGAACATATTTTTTTGAATTATTTATCTTATTTGTTTGCCAGGATAAAATTGGTGCAATACTCATTAATAAAAAACCAGGTATCATTATAGGAATTACTGTTGAATTAAAATAAGGGCCTCCAACCGATATTCTCTTATTATACAAAACTTCAATTATAATTGGGTATATAGTTCCTAAAAGAATAGTTAAGGTTGCTATAATCATTAAAATATTATTTATAACAAGAGCTGAAACCTTATTGATAAATAACAAATTTAAAGAATTTGATTTTTTTGGTTCTTTTAACAAGAAAACTAAAAAACCAAATCCAGTTACAATAAAAAAAATTAGTAATATAAATATGCCTCTGGATGCATCTGCGGCAAATGAATGTACACTTGTTAATATTCCAGATCTTACCAAAAATGTTCCAAAAACACTTAATGAAAAGCAAAGAATCGATAAAAAAACTATCCATTTTTTAATAGCTTGCTCACCTCTTACCATCATGAGTGAATGAACTAATGCAAGTCCAGCAATCCAAGGCATCAGTGAAATATTTTCGACTGGATCCCAAAACCACCAACCACCCCATCCTAATTCATAATATGCCCAATATGAACCTAGAGCTATTCCGCCGGTTAAAAAAGTCCAACTAATCAATGACCATTTTTTTGCAACATAAAGCCATTCATCATCTGTATTTTGAAATAAACCAGCGATTGCAATACTGAAAACTATGGAGTAGCCAACGTAGCCTCCATATAAAATAGGTGGGTGAACTGCCAAACCTGGATCTTGTAAAATTGGATTTAAACCCAAACCTTCATTTACTAAAATTGAATTAACTAGAAATGGATTTGATGTAAAGACAATAAAGAGACCAAATAAAATATGAAGTAAAGATTGGATAATTAATGTTAATCTTTGAAATCTTTCATCTATATTTTTTGTAAAAGAAAAAAAGAAACTAAAAATAGATAATATACTTAGCCACAAAAGCATCGAACCCTCATGATTTCCCCAAGTACCTGAAATTTTATATATTAATGGTTTATTTGAGTGAGAGTTTTGAAAGACATTATAATTGGAGAAATCAGATACCACATAGGCATACATTAACGAAAAAAAAGATAACAAAGTTAATAATGACGAAAAGCGGATGAATAAATTAAATTTCTGTTTTTGAAATTTAAATATGTATCTCGATAAAAATAAGTAAAAATTAATACCTATCGCAAAAACTAAGCTTAAAAAACCAACTAATGAACTCATTTATATTTTTTATTCCAATAACCTGTATCTTTCAGATCTTCTTTTATTGATGCTGGCATATAATTTTCATCATGTTTTGCAAAAACATTGGTTGCATTAAAAATATTTTTATCAATAAATGCACCCTCTATCACTGCACCTTGCCCCTCTCTAAATAAATCAGGCAGAATGCCTTTGAAAGTAACAAGTATAGATGCTTTTTCATCAGTAATTTTAAATTTAAATGAACTTGAAGAAATTTTATTAAAACTATTATTTTCTACAAAACCGCCTATTCTTATTATTTTATTTATTATGATATCTGATTTATCAATTTCCGAAGGTGTATAAAAATACGACACATTTTCTCTTGTATTAAATAAAATAAGTAATACTGCACTTAGTATAATTACCAAAGTAAGCAATATAAATAGTAATCTTTGAAATCGTAGGCTCATTTATTTTTTATTCTTCTAAGTTTTAAGTAACTAAAAAATAATAACAAAAAAATTAAAAGAAAGGCAGTGATGTAGGATCCTAAAATATACCAAAAATACATAGCTTCTAATAACAAAAATACTTAGGAATGATACTTAATCCAATGGACTAAAAGTCACAAATTAACTTAAATAAGATTTTCTTGAAATTATCTCTGTTTTTATTCTTAAAATGGCTATCGCTACTCCAATCATTATAAATGCAAATGTCATAATAATTAAAGGCGCCATCATTGAAGGATCAATGCTGGGTTTAGATAATTTACTTATTGTTGCAGGTTGATGTAAGGTATTCCACCAATCTACAGAAAATTTAACTATCGGCAGATTTACTGAACCAACAAGAATAAATATAGCAATAACTTTTTCTCTAACAATTCTATTTTCAAAAGATAAATTCATAAAAATAATAATTAGATAGATAATAAATAATATTGCAACAGATGTTAAACGCGCATCCCATACCCACCAAGTACCCCACATTGGTTTCCCCCATAAAGATCCGCTTATTATACATATTAAAGTAAAAACTGCTCCTATTGGAGCCACTGCAGTATTAAAAATAAAACCAAAGGGTATTCTAAAAGCAAGTGCCAAAATACTATAAAGAGTCATTATTGTATAAGTTAGTAAAGCTAACCATGCACTTGGAACATGTACATACATTATTCTTACTGTTGATCCTTGTTGATAATCATCTGGTGATAGATAAAAGGAAAACAATAATCCTATTGCAAATAATATGATAGATAAGATCAGCAATGGTCTAAATAAATAATCAGCCATCTCATTAAATTTACTAGGATTAACTAAAAACTTCATATTAATTATTTTCTAATGAAAGTTTAAGACACAACCCACTTGCCCAGGGATTTATAGCAAAAACAATTAACAATATTCCAAATAATATATTTATAAGAGAATTAAAGCTTTCTTCCATATTAATTATACCTACTGAAAAAATAATTACTGGAACACTAAATATCATAACAATGACACTACCCAGCAGAAAGTTTCGCTGATTCATAAGGTTCATAGAAGATGAAATTGAACCTAAACAGGACAAAATAAGTGATCCTATGCTAAAACTAGCAAATAAGTAGAAGAGTTTATCATTAGAAATATTTAGTAAGATGCATGCAATCGGTATTGATAATAGAAAAGGTACCTGCACAAATAAAAAATGTGAAAAAGTTTTTAAAATAGAAATAAAGCCAAAACTAAACCCATTTAAATGTATGATCAATAAATTGCCATTCTCAAAGTCATCTTGATAAAATTTTCTTAGAGATAAAGTTGAACTTAATAGTAATAAAGTCCACAATATACCAACTCCAATCAGAGAAATTGTTTCCTTATCTGAGCCAATAGAGAAAATAAAAATAAATATTGATATGAAAAAGAAAATGATATTGGTTAAAATATCTTGAATGCCACTCATATTTAATTTGTATTCTCTGTAATAAAAAAAAATTATTTTATTTAAAAAGTTCATTATTTTATAAGTTTATTTCTTCTGTCACATAAATCCCTGGATTTTGATGTGAGCTAAAAATTATAGATCCTTCTTTACCACAATGATCTTCAAAAGTTTGTTTCATTAGTTCAATTGAATCTTCATCCAAGTTAGAAAGAGGTTCATCTAAAATCCAAACTTTTTTGTTCTCCATTATTAATCTTAAAAATTCTAATTTTTTAGTTTCACCAAATGATAATGTTCCAACTTTTTTATTTAAATAATTATCTAATCTTAAGGTTTTTAATGCTATTTCAATTTGCGCATCATTAACATTTGAAATAAAAAATTTTTTCCAAATATTTATATTGTCTCTCAGTGTTAATTTTTTTAAACTCGATGTTGAGTCACCTATGTATGTAACATGATTATAAAAATCATATAAATTTTTTTGCAACAATTTTCCTTTCCAATATATCGATCCAAAAGAGGGCTCTATTATATTTAATATTGCTTTAAGCAAGGTAGTTTTACCAGAACCATTTTTACCTTTTAAAATAGTAATATTTCCTGGTACTAGAGATAAACTAATATTTTCAAATATTTTTTTATCCAGTCTTTCTATCGATAAATCCTGAACAATTAACATTATTAAAATCTAATTACTTTTTGATATAAAACAATAAAAAAAACGGGGCAGAACCCCGTTTTATCTTTTTGAAAAAGATAAGAAAAAGAAAACTTTAAATTAAAGTTTTCATGAAAGATCGAAGTATTACTATCTTCTTTTCTTCTTCTTTTTAGCAGCTTTTTTCTTTTTCTTTTTAGGAGCTGCTTTTTTCTTTTTCTTAGGAGCAGCTTTTTTCTTTTTCTTCTTAGGAGCTGCTTTCTTCTTTTTCTTAGTAGCTGCTTTCTTCTTTTTCTTTGGAGCAGCTTTCTTTTTCTTCTTAGCCATAAAATACTCCTTGTATTTTGTTACCCCGGAGGAACCTCCCTCCATCATCACTTAAGTGATAATTATAAAAGGCTATGCATTTATTCCCAAAACTTACGCTCAAAGTCAACAATATACCAATATTTTAAAAATAATCTGATTATATATTTAATTTATAAGTTTTTAAAAAAATTTATGTAAAAAATTTTAATTTACCTTTTATTTTTTCGCAGAAAACTAATAATAAATAAACATTTTGCTATACAAAAATTTATCTTCATACTATTTAATTATTATAATTATTTATCAATTTTTACATGAAAAATACAAATTCTTTCAATTCAGAAGATATTATCAAAATAAATGAACAAAAGTTTAAATATTTTGATTTAAATAAAGCAGCTAAGTATTTTAATATTGATCTTAATAAAATTCCAATTTCAATTAAAATAATAATCGAAAATCTTCTTAGAAATGAGGATGGTGAGAATATTACTAAACAAATGATTTCTAACGTTTTTTCTTCTTTAAAACAAACTAACAGAAAAGAAGAAAAAGTTGAAATAGCTTTTTTTCCAACCCGCGTTTTAATGCAAGACTTTACAGGTGTGCCTGCTGTTGCCGACCTTGCTGCTATGAGAAATGCATTAAAATTAAGAGGTATTGAACCAAAAAAAATAAATCCATTATCCAGAGTAGATCTAGTTATCGATCACTCAGTCATGGTAGACAATTATAAGGACAATAACGCTTTGAAAGAAAACGTTAAAAAGGAATTTGATAGAAATAAGGAGAGATATGAATTTTTAAAATGGGGGCAAAATTCATTTGATAACTTCTATCTAGTGCCTCCAGGAGCAGGAATATGCCATCAAGTTAATCTAGAAAATATTGCCAAGACTATATGGCTAAAAGAAATTAATAATCACAACTATTTGTTTCCAGACTCAGTGGTAGGAACAGATAGTCATACAACAATGGTTAACTCTCTTTCAGTCTTAGGATGGGGAGTTGGAGGAATAGAAGCAGAAGCTGCTATGCTAGGCCAAGCTATTTCAATGAATATTCCAGAAGTAATTGGTTTTGAGCTTAAAGGATCTCTTAAAGAAGGGATTACAGCAACTGATTTAGTTTTATCTATCACTAAAATTCTTCGTGACAAAGGTGTCGTTGGTAAATTTGTAGAATTTTACGGAGAGGGTTTACAGAATTTATCATTAGCTGACAGAGCAACAATTTCTAATATGGCGCCAGAGTATGGTGCAACTTGTGGTTTTTTTCCAACAGATGAAGAAACTATTAACTATCTTAAATTAACTGGCAAAGAAAATAAACATCTAAAAATAGTTGAAGAATATTCAAAAACACAGACTCTTTGGGTAGATGAAAATTATGAGCCTGATTTTTCTGATAAAATTCTATTAGATTTATATACTGTAGAGCCTACGCTTGCTGGTCCCAAAAGACCTCAAGATAAAATTCTTTTAAAAGAAGTTCCAAATGAGTTTAGCAAAATAGACAATAAAAAAATCTCAAATAAAAATAAATTAAATACAGGCGATATCGTAATAGCAGCAATTACTAGCTGCACAAATACATCTAATCCTAATGTTATGATTGCAGCTGGTTTAATTGCAAAAAAGGCAATAGATTTTGGTTTACAGGTAAAACCTTGGGTTAAAACAAGTTTAGCTCCAGGTAGTAAAGTTGTAAGTGATTATCTCGACAAAGCAGGATTAACAGAATATCTTGATCTTCTTGGTTTCAATACAGTTGGTTACGGATGTACTACTTGTATAGGTAATTCTGGCCCCTTAGATAAATGGGTATCTAATGAAGTAAAAAAAAATAATTTAACTGTTTGTTCAGTTTTATCTGGAAACAGAAACTTTGAAGGTAGAGTTCACCAAGAAGTTAAAGCAAATTTTCTTGCATCACCTCCTCTTGTTGTAGCATATGCTATTGCAGGAAATATAAACATTAATCTTACGACTGACTATCTAGGTAAATCTAGATCTGGAAAAGAAATATTTTTAAAAGACTTATGGCCTTCGAATACTGAAATCAATCAAACACTTAGTATGTGCTTAAGTCCAGAAATGTTTAAAGAAAGATATAAAGAAATATACAAAGGCGATGATAACTGGAAATCAATTAACAATTCTAGAAATACAACTTACGATTGGAATGATACAAGTACATATATAAAACATCCTCCCTTTTTTGACGTCCAAAATAAATTCGATTTAAAAGATATTAAAGACGCAAGAATATTGGCATTACTAGGTGATAGCGTGACTACAGATCATATTTCACCTGCAGGCAGTATTAAGGAAGATAGTCCAGCCGGTATTTATTTAACCGACAGACAAATTAACTTTAGAAATTTCAATTCATATGGTTCAAGACGTGGTAATCATGAAATTATGATGAGGGGTACATTCGCAAACATTAGAATAAAGAACCAGATTTTAGATAATATCGAAGGGGGATATACCAAATCTTTTCTATCAAATAAACAAATGTCAATTTATGATGCAGCACAAGAGTATATAAAAAGTAAAATAGATACAGTGATAATAGCAGGTAAAGAATATGGTACTGGATCATCTAGGGACTGGGCAGCTAAAGGCACAAGACTGTTAGGAGTAAGAGCTGTAATTGCAGAAAGCTTTGAGAGAATTCATAGATCGAATTTAATTGGAATGGGAGTTTTGCCACTTGAGTTTACCCAAAATGACAACAAAGAAAGCCTCAATATTATTGGTGAGGAAACTATTTCCATATATGGTTTAACTGAACTTAAACCAGGAATCATTCTTAATTGTGATATTAATTCCTCAGCAATCAAAACTGTAAATCTAAAGTGTAGAATAGACACAAATAAAGAACTAGAATACTATAAAGCTGGAGGAATTTTAAACTACGTCTTAAATGAAATAATATCAGAAGCTGCTTAATTGCATGGCCGATGAGAATGAGAATTTATTAGCTATACTTGGGCCTACTAATACAGGTAAAACTTACACAGCATTTGAAAAATTATTCTCTTATTCTTCAGGTATTTTTGGTTTTCCTTTAAGATTATTGGCTAGAGAGAATTACGATAAAGCAGTCAAAAGAATTGGACTGGCCAATGTAGCATTAATTACTGGTGAAGAAAAAATTTTACCTAAAGAAGCAAAATATTTTTTTTGCACTGTTGAGTCAATGCCAAATAATATTTCTGTAGAATGTGTAATCATTGATGAAATTCAACTAGCATCTGACTATGAAAGAGGCCACATTTTTACAGACAGAATATTAAATTTAAGAGGAAATTTTCTAACTATTTTTTTAGGCTCATTAAATATAGAAAATATATTAAAAAAAATGTATCCAAATATTTCTATAGAAAAAAAAAATCGCTTCTCTCAACTTACATTTCTTAGAAAACAAAATTTTTCTAAATTAGAACCAAGATCTGCAATAATTGCTTTCAATATAAATAAAGTTTACGAAATAGCTGAAAATATTAGAACTCACAAAGGTGGAACTGCGGTTGTTTTAGGGTCACTTAGTCCAAGAACAAGAAATGCTCAAGTTGAAGTATATGAAAATAAAAATGTTGATTATCTTGTTGCTACGGATGCAATTGGTATGGGTTTAAATCTAAATATCAATCATGTGAGTTTTTCTTCTTTAGAAAAATTTGATGGAAAATATAACCGTAATCTTACTCCAAGTGAATTAGGTCAAATAGCAGGTAGAGCTGGCAGATATAAAAAAGATGGAACGTTTAGTTATACTAAGGAAGCTGGAAATTTAGATCCTTTAATTATACAACAAATAGAAAACCATAATTTTGATAATATTCAAAAAATATATTGGAGGAATAGTGATTTAGATTTTAGCTCAATTGATAAATTATTATCTTCACTAAAGAAATACCCTATACAAAGTTATTTTATTCATAAAAAAAACGCATTAGATGAAGTTAATTTTCACAATTTATTACTTGATAATGAAATTAAAAGATTTCTAGTATCAGAAAAAAATTTAAAGTTATTATGGAAAATTTGCCAAATTCCAGATTTTGAAAAATTGTTTAATGATAATTATTTATTATTGTTAAAAGAAATATATTTAATCTTAATTAAAAATAATTATTTTATTCCTGAGGAATGGATTAATGCTAAGATTAGTAAGTTAAATAACTTTGGTGGAGGTATACCTGAGCTTTCAATCAAAATATCCCAAATCAGAACTTGGACATATATTTCAAATAATCATGATTGGCTTAAAAATACATATTATTGGAAAGAAAAAACTCAACAAATAGAAAATGAATTATCTGATCAATTACACAACAGTCTTACCAATAAATTTATAGACTATTCTTCTAAATTTTTTATCGGAGAAAAAAAACCGTTCAATATTGGTGATATTTTCATTAAAAATAACAATCAAATATTTCTAGGTAAGGAAAAGTATGGAATTATTAAAGGTTTTGATCTTGTAGAAGATAAAAAAATATTTTCACAATCTCTTTTTTCGATTAGTAATATAAAAAAATCAGTAAGAAATATGATTAATGAACAAATAGAAAATTTTTTGAATGCCCCCAATGACTCAATTAGTTTTGGAGATATTAGTAATATTAAAATAAAAAATGATACCTTTATTTATTGGGGAGAAGAGCCTATTGGTAAATTAAAAAAGGGCAAGTCAATATATAGGCCTTATGCAGATGCTTTGAATTCTCAATATTTATCATCAGAAAATAAATTATTAATTTCTGCTAAACTTCAAAAATGGTTAGATGATGAAATTAATAAAACTCTTTATCCACTTAACATAAAATTAGATGAAGACATAAATTCAGAAATTAGAGCAATTGCCTTTAATTGTTTTGAAAACTTTGGAAATTATCCAATTGAAAAATTTAAACATACTCTTAAAACAATCACTCAAGATGGTAAACTTCAACTTTCTAAATTGGGAATTAGGATAGGGGCTAAATATTTCTATATTCCAAATTTGTTGAAGAAAAAACCTTTAGAATTAAATGCGATTTTGTGGAAAACGTTTTATCAAAATGAAAATGAAGATATTTTACCGTTGCCTTTAAATGGGAGGGTATCTTTCACATCTGAAACAAAGATGCCAGATAATTATTGGCAATCTATCGGGTATATTAATATAAATAATTTTATATTTAGAATAGATGTTTTTGAAAAAATATTTTTTATAGCAAGACAAAAATTAAAAAAAGGCCCTTTTTTAGAATCATCTGATCTTATGAATCCTATAGGTTGTAACAGCAATCAACTAAAAGAAATAATGACTTTCTGTGGCTACGAATATTTAACTATTTCTGATGAAAAAAAACTATTTTTTCTTACTGATAAGAAAAAAGAACCAAAAAAAATTATAAAAAAACCATCAAATAAAAAAATTAATTTTAAAAAAAGTAAAGAAAAAATCAAAATTGACCCTAATTCTCCCTTTGCAGTATTAGAAAAACTTCTTTAATTAGGTATGTATAGGTAAAAGTTGATAAATTTACTAAAAAAAATTCTAAACAATCAAAACTCTTCAGAAGAAAGGGAAAACAATAGAAATCTGGAATTTTTATGTGGATTGATGATTGAAGCAGCCTATACTGATGGCCAAATTGATGATTCTGAATTGAAGAAAATTAAATTTAGTTTGGTTGAAGTTTTTAAAGAGAATTCTAATGAAGTTGAGTTAATCCTTAAAAATGCGATGAAAAATAAAAACAATTCAAAATCCCTTCATCATTATACATCTTATATTAATAAAAATTTTTCTGATGATAAGAAACTGCTTCTTATTGAAAGTTTGTGGGAAATTGTATTATCAGATGGAGAAGTTCATGATTTTGAATCAAATTTAATTAGAAGACTTGCTGGATTATTGTATATTTCTGATGTTAACTCTGGAAATGCAAGAAAAAGAGCTCTAGATAAACTTTCAAATTGAAATGACTTACTTAGTAGATGAAAAATGTATAAAATGCAAACACATGGACTGTGTTGATGTATGTCCTGTTGATTGTTTCTATGAAGGTGAAAATATGCTAGTTATTCATCCCGATGAATGTATTGATTGCGGGGTATGTGAACCAGAATGTCCTGTTGAGGCAATTTTATCAGATACAGAAGATGGAATTGAAAAATGGGCTGAAATTAATAGAAAATATTCAGAAATTTGGCCAAATATAAGTCAAAAAAAAGAACCTCCAGCAGATGCAGAAAAATGGCAAAATGTTAGTGATAAATTCAAAAAACACTTTAGTGAAAAACCAGGAAAGTAAATGAGTACCAAAAAAAATTCTGAATTTAAAATAGGAGATGTTGTTGTTTATCCTAAACATGGCGTAGGTGAGATTACAGATATTGAAAATATGGAAGTGTCAAATATTAAGACTAATTTCTATGTTGTTAAAATGGAACAATCAAAATTAGTTATTAGAGTACCTTTGGATAAAAAAAATGAAGTTGGTTTGAGAAAAATTTCTTCAAAAAAAATTATAGAAGAAGTATATTCAACTTTGAAGTTAAAACCAAAAATAAGAAGAATAATGTGGAGTAGAAGAGCTCAAGAGTATGAAGCAAAAATTTTTTCAGGTGATCCAATTAAAATATCTGAAGTCGTAAGAGATTTATTTAGAAAATCTAGTCAAGCTGAGCAATCATATAGTGAAAGACAAATGTTTCAGGTAGCAATTGAACGTTTAGCTAGAGAGGTTGCAGCTGTGGAAAAAACAGATTATTTTCAATCAACTGAAAAAATAGAAAATATTTTAAATAAAAAATAGAATCTTGAATAATATTGGTAATTTTGTCGAATTAAAAAAATCAGGTAAAATTTGGGCTATTGGTTCTATTCATTCAAGTTTGAAATCTTTTGATTCAATAAAAAAATACATACTTAAAAATTTTGATTATGGTGATAAACTGGTCTTTCTGGGCAATATCATTGGACTTGGTGATAGCCCAAAAGAAACCTTGAGTAGTGTTATTGATTTAAGATTTAATTTGATGTCTAAATTTAAAATTAAACCTGATTCAATTGTTTTTTTAAGAGGAGCACAAGAGGAAATGTTTAGTAAATTATTACAACTACAACTTGCGCCTAATCCAAGAGAAATTGTTGATTGGATGTTTGAGCATGGAGTAAATAAAACAATTAAATCTTATGGTTTCTCTGAGAATGAAGTAAGAAATATAGCTTCATCCGGCACTATTAATATTTCAAAATGGACATCGAATTTAAATAGAATTTTACAAATGAATCCCGGACATACTCAATATTTTTTAAATCTAAAACATGCAGCTTATTCACATACAAAAAAAATATTATTCGTTAATAGAGGTGTTGATATAACAAGGCCTTTATCTGCTCAAAATGACTGTTTTTGGTGGGGTTACCAAAATTTTTCAAAAATAGATGAACCTTACAAAACTTTTGTAAGAATTGTCAGAGGATATGAGTCTAAGCACACAAATCATTTAAAAGTCTCAAAAAATAAAGTTGTTTGTACTTTATTTAAACAACCATTATCAAATAATAGTATATTATGCGGTGTTTTTACAGAAAATGGAGAAATATTAGATTTGTTTGAAAATAATTGATCCAATTTAAATATCTTACGTATATATTTATATGGTATTAAAAAATTTCTTCTATTCTAATAACCTTATAGAAATATCAAAAAAAGCTGAAATTCTTGAAAAAGATGTTGAATTTAAGCTTATTAATGACTGGAGAGATAACAAAACCCCAAGATCTCTTCAAAAAATTTTAAATTCGTATCTTCGCCTAGCTATTTCATACGCAAGAAAATACTCTAGTTATGGTCTTCCAATTGATGATTTAATACATGAAGGAGTACTGGGTATTATGCATGCTCTTGATAAATTTGATACATCTAAGGATTTCAGACTTTCTACATATGCATCTTGGTGGATTAGAGCATCAATACAAGACTACATTTTGAAAAACTGGTCTGTAGTAAGAACTGGCTCCACTGCATCTCAAAAAGCACTCTTTTTCAATCTAAAAAAAATTAAACAACAAATTAATGATGTTTCAAGAGAATTTATGGGTCAAGAGGAAATAGATAAAGTTTCAAATATGCTTAATGTCAAGTCTATTGAAATACAAAATATGGAGTCAAGACTTACAGGTGGAGACTTACATCTTAATCAAAAAGTAGACAATGAATCAGAAAATGATCATATGAGTTTGTTGGCCGATGATCGTAAAAATCCTGAAGAGTCTTTTGAGGAATTAAATGACATAAATATAAAAAAAGATTACATTAATAAGGCTTTAGAAACTTTAAATGATAGAGAAAAGACAATTATACGTTTAAGAAAATTTAGAGAAAAAAGTATCACTTTAGATGAGTTGGGTCAAAAACTAAAAATAAGTAAAGAAAGAGTTAGACAAATAGAAACCAAGGCATTGGAGAAATTGAAGAAATCCTTATTAGATATCTCACAACAAAATAGAGAATTTTTTGTTTGATAGCTAAATCAAATAATTATAAGATGCTTTAGTGATAAGGTTATTTTTTTTAACATTCTTTTTTTTATACTCAACCAGTTTATTTTCAAAAGGAACCAACATTTTTGGATTAGGCATCTATGATATAAAGTTCGATGGTTCCGATACAAATCAGGCTACAGATTTAAGATATGAATATAGAAGCGATGAATCGCTGCTTAATATAGGACCAAAAGAAGATAATTTTTTTTTCTTGAAACCTTTCTTTGGTATTGAATTTACTAATGACTCTGCATCATACTTTTTAACTGGAATTTACTTTGAAGATAACCTAGGTGAATTATTTGAAGGTGATAAAAGTAAATTTTTCTTTACGCCAAGTTTTGGGGCTGGTATTTATGATGATGGTTCTGGAAAAAAATTAGGCAACGATCTTCAGTTTAGAACTTCACTTGAAATAAGTTATGAATTACAAAATAAAAATAGAATTGGTATTTCATTAAGCCACATTTCAAATGCAAATTTAGGTAGCAAAAATCCAGGTGTTGAAGTTCTAAGTTTTTCTTATCATATACCTTACTAAAAATTTAACTCAGATTTCTTTCACTAACAAATTTTATTAATAAATCTTCAATTAAATTAATCTTTTGATCTTTCATATAATCATTGATTTTAGATTTATAAGATTTGCTATGAGGAACCGAAAAAAATATACTAAGTAGAGGGCTTAATAATCTAAATATTGACTCAAAACCTAATTTCGGTTTTATATATTCAAAATAGTTATTAATTATCAATTCATCAATTAGTTTATCTTTTCCTTTAAAAATTTTTTTATCAACCTCTTTTAATATAAAAGGGTTATTCTTAATTAATCTTCCAACCATTACTCCATCGAATTCTTTTAATAGTTTCTCTGCGTCATCTAGATTATTTATACCTCCGTTGAGGATAAATGTTATATTCGGATATTTATTTTTGATTTTTTTTACAAAATCATAACTTAGGGGAGGTATCGTTCTATTACCTTGCGGACTTATGCCGCTGAGGATTGCATTTCTAGCATGAACATAAATAAATTTAACTCCAGTTTTTGATATCTCATCAATAAACTCTTCGAAAAATTCATAATTTAATTCTTTACCTAGTCCCAATCTACATTTTAACGTTGCTTCAATTTTATCATTTTGTAAAGCTTCAATACAATTTCTAACAAGAATTTTATCTCTCATAAGACATGCACCAAAACTTCCTTTTTGTACTGCTTTACTTGGACAACCAACATTTAAATTAATTTCATCATAATTATAATCTATTGCTATTTTTGAAGCCTTTATTAAATCTTCTATTTCAGAACCACCAACTTGTAGAGCAACAGGGTTATTAAAATCATTATCAATAATATTTTCTCTACTTTTTGAATAAATCAATGATTTTGTTGCTATCATTTCACTAAATAAAAAACTATTGTTTGATAAAATTCTATAAAGTTTCCTAGCATAAGGCGTTGTATACCCCATCATCGGAGCCACGCAGAATTTTCTACTAATTTCCTTTTTCATTTAATTTTGGTATATAAATAAATTCTAAAATAATAACATTATGGAAATACCAAAATTTTTAATTGAAAGATATCAATTCTGGAAAAAGAATAACTTTGAGGATTATAAAGATATATACCAGCAGGCTTCTAAAACTCCACAAAAACCCATTGCTATGATTATTACTTGCTGTGACTCTAGAATTCTTGAAAATACTATATTTGGAGGAAGAGTTGGAGATTATTTTATACATAGAAATATCGCAAATATAGTACCTTCTAAAAATAATAAGGATCAAAATATACAAACATTATCAGCTATAGAATATGCATTAAAAGTTTTAAAAATTCCAAACTTAATTATTTTAGGCCATTCTAATTGTGGTGGAGTCGAGTATTTTTACAAAACATTATTAGATAAAAAAAATATTAATGATTTTGAATACATTAATCAATGGGTGAGTTGTTTACAAAATTCTTATAACAATATCCCAAATGATTTTTCAGAAACTGAAAAAATAACTTTTTTTGAGCAAGAAAGTATTAAACAATCAATTAAAAATTTACGTGAATATGATTTTATAGATAAGCTAATAAAAGAAAATAAACTTAATGTAATTGGTTTGTGGTATCAAATTAATTCTGGTTTAATCAAGTTTTTAGATAATAATAATAACTTTATTGACTTAGATTAATTGTAAGTAAATTTAGTACTAGGAAATTTTTTAAGTTTAACTTCTCTATTATATTCCTTAACTACATTGCCGGCAACTTTATTAAAATTAAAATAATTTTTTACAAATTTTGGTTTTTTATGATTTAAACTTAAATTTATTAGATCATCAAATACTAAAACTTGGCCATCACAATACTTTGAGGCACCTATGCCTATTGTAGGTATCGAAATATTTTCTGTAATTAGTTTAGCTGTATCAGCTGTTATACATTCTAACAATATAGCTTTAGCTCCAAGTCTTTCAGATTCTTTTGCTAACTCTAATAAATTATATTTTTCTTTATTAGTTTTTCCTAAAACTTTAATTTTATTAAAATTCTTATAACTTTGTGGTGTTACTCCTATATGAGAAATAATATTTACTTTTTTATCTACTAAGTATTTTAAAACAACTAATTTTTTTTCACTAATTTCTATTTTTAATAAATCAGGCCTACAGTGATTTAAAAGTATTTTAGCATTTTTATATGCATCAATTTTATTATCATATGTTTTAAAAGGCATATCTAATACTTTTAAACTTTTCTTAATTGTTTTATTTACAGCTGCCCCATGATTTTTCATCATATCCATAGTAACTCCTTGAGTATTCTTCATCCCATAGAGTGTTGAACCAAGAGAGTCTCCAACTAGAATTAAATCAATTTTTCCATCTAAAATATTTGCTATTGATGGAGAGTATGCAGCCAAACAGCTTATAGGGTTAGAAAAAGTTTTGTGTAAAATTTTAATTTTCTTCATTTTTATATTTTAATTAAACTTTTTTTAAGAATTAAACTTTTGATTTAAAATTCTTTATATCAACAATTTTATTTTCATAAAAATTATTAATTTCTCTTATTATTGATTCAGTATCCATTTTAATATCTTGATATTGTTCATCTGGTGTCATATGTTCAACAAAACGATCTGGAAAAATTAAGTTTTTTATTACAACATTATCCTTTTTAGACCTTATATTATGGACATAATGTAAAACATGAGATGAAAATCCACCTATAGAACCTTCTTCTATAGTTAGAATATACTTATGATTATTTAATAATTCATCTATTAATTGTGTGTCTAATGGTTTTGCAAATCTTGCATCTGCAATAGTAGGATAAATATTATTTTGATTAAGAAACCTAATAGCTTCAATACATTTTTCAAGTCTTGTTCCTAGATTTAAAATTGCAACATCATTACCTTCAATTAGAATATATCCCTTACCTATGCTGATATCTGTAGGCTGATTATTAAATAGTTCATCTGATCCTGTTCCTCTTGGAAATCTAAAAGCAGATGGTGTGTCATTAATATCGCAGGATAACTCTATCATATTAGATAATTCTCTTTGGTTGCTAGGTGCCATAACTACAAAATTTGGTAATGTTGCTAAATAAGTAATATCAAATGAACCAGCATGAGTAGGGCCATCTGATCCTACTAAGCCTGCTCTATCAATCGCAAATCTAACAGGTAATTTTTGAATAGCTACATCATGTACTATTTGATCGTAAGCTCTTTGTAAAAATGTTGAATAAATTGCAACAAATGGCTTGAAACCCTCAGTAGCCAATCCAGCTGCCATTGTAACAGCATGTTGCTCAGCAATACCAACATCAAAAAATCTTTTTTCAAAATTTTGTTGAAATAATTTTAACCCAGTTCCAGACATCATAGCAGCAGTTATTGCCACAATTTTTTCGTCATTTTCAGCAAGTTTTGTTAGTTTTTCTCCAAAGACATTTGAGTAAGATTTTAGATTTGTTTTTTTGACTGAGTTACCTGTATTAATATCAAACTTTTCTACACCATGAAATTTATCTTCTGACTTTTCAGCAGGACTATAACCTTTACCTTTTTTTGTTATACAATGAAGAAAAACTGGTTTATCAAATTTATTATCTCTAATGTTTTCAAGAACTGACACCATATCGTCTATATTGTGACCATCTATTGGGCCAAGATAATAAAAACCCAATTCCTCAAATAAAGTACCTCCAGAGATAAGCCCTTTAGAATATTCTTCTGTTCTATAAAGAGTCTTTGAAAGATTTGATGGTAATGTTTTAGAAATTTTTTTAATAATATTTCTTAAGCTTGAGTAAGATTTTGATGAAAGCAATCTAGTTAGATATGTACTCATAGCACCAACTGGTTTGTCTATTGACATTTTGTTATCATTTAAAATAACAATTAAACCTTTTTTTTGTGCGCCTGCATTGTTTAATCCTTCATATGCTAAACCTGCGCTTAAGGCACCATCTCCTACAACGCATATAACTTTTGAGTTGTCTTTATTTATATCTTTTGCTGCTTTAATTCCTAACCCTGCAGATACTGCTGTTGAACTATGGGCTGTGCCAAAGGGATCATATTCACTTTCTGACCTTCTTACAAAACCATAAACACCATCTTTCTTTCTAAGTGAATCTATATTTTTTTTCCTTCCTGTAATGATTTTATGAGGGTAAGCTTGATGTCCCACATCCCAGATTAATTTATCATGTGGAGTGTTAAAGACATAGTGGATTGCCACGGTTAATTCAACAACACCTAATCCAGCACCCAGATGACCGCCAGTTTTTGAAACAGTCTCAATTGTTTTAGCTCTTAATTCTTCTGAGATTTGCTTTAGATCTTTCTTTTTAAATTCTCTTAGGTCAGATGGAAAATTAATTTTATCTAAAAGCTCATAATCCATAATTTAGTTTACTACTTTTGCCTAGATTTGATATTTTTATATCTGAAAAAAAACAAGAGTTTGTGGAAAGATTTTATTAAATAATTTGAAATATTTAAACTATTTTTTTAAAAAATTATTAAAGATAAATTTTAAACTCAAAATCTCTAGACTTTTTAGAATATAAAAACTAATTATAAAATTAATGTTTTACGATGTAGATCCAATAAAAATTGATAAACTTGCGCATCTATCCATTAAAAGAGGTGTTGCACTTCAAAAAGGTCAAAACCTTTTAATAACAGCACCGTTAGAGTCCTTACCTTTGGTTAGAAAAATAGTTGAATATGCTTACAAAGAAGGGGCTGGACTTGTAACTCCACTTTTTAATGATTCTGATATTACATTATCTCGATTTAAGTATGGAAATGATGAATCTTTCAATGTTGCAGCAAATTGGCTTTATAATGGTATGGGTGAAGCTTTTGATAACAACACAGCTAGAATGGCTATTGCTGGTGATGATCCCATGCTATTATCTGAAATTGATCCTGATAAAGTTTCGCGTGCAAATAAAGCTAATGCTGTTGCATATAAACCAGCTAGAGAAAGAATTACTGAATTTAAAATTAACTGGAATATAATTTCGTGGCCAGGAAAAGCATGGGCAAAAAGAGTCTTCCCAGATCTTGATGATAGTGAAGCAATCAAAAAATTAGGAGATGCAATATTTCATGCATCAAGAGTTAGTAATGATGATCCTGTAAGAGAATGGGATCAACATAATAAAAATTTAAGAGACAAAACAGATTGGTTAAATGCTAAAAATTTTCATTCGTTAAAATACTCTGGCCCTGGAACATCTTTAACCGTAGGTCTTGCTGATGACCATGAGTGGATGGGAGGCGCATCAGAGGCACAGAATGGTATTATTTGTAATCCAAATATCCCATCTGAAGAAGTGTTCACAACTCCTCACGCTGCTCGTGTAAGTGGTGAAGTCTGTTCAACCAAACCTCTATCTTATCAAGGAACCCTAATTGAAGATATTAATGTTCGCTTTGAAGATGGTAAAATTGTTGATGCAAAATCCTCTAAAGGACAAGATGTTTTATTAAAAGTTCTTGATTCAGATGAAGGCTCAAGAAGACTTGGTGAAGTAGCCTTAGTCCCTAATAGTTCACCTATTTCGCAATTAGGAATAACTTTTTATAACACTCTTTTTGATGAAAATGCTGCCTCACATATTGCTTTAGGACAGTGTTACTCAAAATGTTTCAAATCCAAAAAAGACTTATCAAAAGAAGAGATTACTCAAAGAGGTGGTAATTCAAGCATGATACATATTGATTGGATGATTGGCTCAGGTGAAATTGATGTCGAGGGTGTTGATAAGGATGGCGCTGCTACGCCAATATTTAAACAAGGAGAATGGTGTAACTAGTTTTTCTAATTTTTTAAATAAGGTCCAAAGCTAAGATCTAACCCAACACCAACTCTAGCTAATGAATAAATAATAACTAAGAAAAAAATTACTATAACTAAGTTTCGTATAATCTTTTTTTCATCCATAAAATTACGCTGTTTGTATATTTGTATTAGATAATGGTTTTTCTCTAATTGGTAAATGGATTATTGCAGAAAAGGTACCTACTCCTATGCCAACCCACCATACAATATCATAACTTCCATAGATATCATAAAATAGACCACCTAACCAAACACCTACAAAAGATCCTAGCTGATGAGAAAAAAATACAATCCCATATAATGTACCCATAAATTTTAATCCATAAATATGGCCTATAATTCCAGAAGTTAAAGGAACTGTTGCTAACCATAAAGCACCCATAACTATTGAAAATATTGCAATAGATGTTGGTGTAATAGGTAGTAAAATAAATAAAATTGCCGCAATAGTCCTTCCAGTATAAATTAAAGATAAAAGATATTTCTTATAATGACCCTTTCCTAAGGCTCCAGCAATCAAACAACCAATTATATTAAACAATCCTATAAGAGCCATAGATAATGCTCCTAAACCTTCTACAGAGCTACAAACCAAACTTATTAAACTTCCTTCTATAATTGGGCTACTTGATTCAACAATAAATGCTGGAAAATGTGCAGTAATAAATGCTAACTGAAAGCCACAAGAAAAAAAACCAAAGAACAACATTGAGTATGTTGGATCTTTTAATGCAACAAATACAGCATCAGTAATTTTTTCATTTTCATTATTAATATTTGTATTTGATAATTCTGTTTTTAAAATTGGAACAAGTATCAGTGTTATTAATAATATAATTGAAAAGATTTCAAACACTGAAGACCAAGGCAAAAATGATAATAGAATAGAAGCAAGTGGTGGACCAACCACTTGTCCAGCCGATCCTGCAGCAGTTGTAATACCTAGTGCTAAAGATCTTTTTTCTGGAGATGTGGCTCTTCCAACTACTGCTAAAATTGGTCCAAAACCACTGCCAGCTATACCAAAACCAATTAATAGGTTTAAAGTTTGATGCGCCTCTGGAGTCGTAGCAGTACTACTTATGAAAATTCCAATTGCATAAAGAATTAAGCCTAGCGCTATTGCTTTTCTATCACCATATTTTTCGGCAAAAGCACTAAATAGCGGAGTGCCTACCCCCCAAGCTAAATTTTGAATAGCAATGGCAAGAGAAAATTCTGAACGGTTCCATAAAAAATCAGACGCAATAGGAATTTGAAATAGGCCAAATGTTGAACGAATTGCAAAACTTATTAAAAGAATTAAACTCCCTCCAATTAGAATAGGAGTAAATACAGAATTAATTTTCTCATCTTTCATATTTTATCAGATAACAGGAAGAATTTTTATTTCTAGAATTTTTATTATTATTAAATCGTATTATTTAATTCTGTCTTTTCGTTTTCTTCTTTTTCAGGAACAACATATGCAACAGCACAATGATCTAGACAATAAGGCTTATCTTCAAATCTATCTTTACCACAAAAACGAAAGTCAGCTTCATCAGGATGACCTTCAGGCCATTCACAACCTCTCTTTGGAGCTGCAGTGAATATATTTTTAACGACCGGTTGGAAAACAGCAGGCTCTGAAGAGACAATCTCTGGTTCTTTAGTGCTTTCAAAATTTAATTTTGGCATTACTGGAGATCTAGCTTTTTTTCGATCAGGCTTAACAGCTGTTCTTCTTATAGGTGATGGTCTCCTCTCGAGTCCAATTCTATGAGCTTTTCCAACCACTGCGTTTTTGGTGAAACCTAATAATTTTCCAATTTGAGCTGTTGGTAGACCTTGGTCCCATAAATCTCTAAGTTTTGCTACATTATTATCATCCCAAGGCATAATCAAACTCCATTACTACATTTAGTAGCTTAAAAAAGGTTTAATATACTAAATATATGTATTAAAAAAGATAAAACTGCAAATTTTTAAAAAAAATCAATGATTTCCAGCATTTTTTTTATATACATGTGAATAGAAATGAAAGAATTAAGAGATCTAGACTGTAAAAATAAAAAAATAATTGTTCGAGTTGACTTAAACGTGCCAGTTTTGGAAGGGACAATTACAGATCATTCAAGAATTCATGCTATTTTACCAACACTAGAAAAACTAATTAAAAATAAAAATAAGATATTCTTAATTGCTCATTTTGGCCGACCTAAAGGTCAAGTTAATAAAACATATTCCATTGAGTTTTTATGTTCAGAATTAAAAAAATTTTTAAATTTAAACACAATTCACTTTTTAGCTAACTGTGAAAAAAAAATAATTGAGACAAAAATTGCTGAAATGGACATGGGGGAAATTTGTCTATTAGAAAATATTCGTTTTAATGCTGAAGAAGAAAAAAATGATCTTAATTTTTCAAAAGTATTAGCTTCTAGTTTTGACATATATATTAATGACGCGTTCTCTGCATCTCATCGTAATCATGCATCTATAGTAGGTATTACTAAATACTTACCTTCATACGCTGGATTAAGTTTCTCAAAAGAAATTGAAAATTTAGATAAATTTTTAGAAAATTCAAATAAACCAAATTTAGCAATTATAGGTGGCTCAAAGGTTTCAACAAAAATAAAAGTTTTAGAAAATATAGTTGAAATTTTTGACTCTTTAGTGATTGGTGGTGCAATGGCTAATACTTTTTTGCTATCAAATAATTATAATGTTGGCTCTTCTCTGGTAGAAAATGATTTTATTGAACTATCAAAAAAGATACAAAAAAAAGCAGAATCAAAAAATTGCAAAATACTTTTACCAATTGATGCTGTGTGCTCAAAAACAATAGAAGATAGACTAAATGTTAAGACTTATTTAATCAATAATATTCCAAATGACCAAATGATACTAGACGTTGGTGAACAAACAACAAAACTAATTTCAGATGAAATATTAAAATCTAAATCAATTTTATGGAATGGGCCTTTAGGCGCATTTGAGTATAGTCCATTTGATAAAAGTACACTTTCAGTTGCAAATATTATACAAAACTATTCAAGCAGGTCTCAATTAGATGCTCTAGCAGGAGGAGGAGATACACTTGCAGCAATAAAAAAAGCTAAAGCCAATTATGCATTTAAATATTTATCTACAGCTGGAGGTGCATTTTTAGAGTGGCTTGAGGGAAATAAATCACCAGGATTTATAGCATTAAGAGAAAACAATTTTTAACTTAATCTTCAATTTGATATTTTTTAATTAAAGGGAATTGTGTCATCGTAAAAATAAACGTAATTGGCAAGATACCAAAAACTTTAAAATTTACCCAAACATCAGTACTTTGTGTTCTCCAAACAATTTCATTTAAAACAGCAAGTGCAACAAAAAAAGCAATCCACCTTTGAGTTAATATTCTCCATCCATCTTCTTCTAGTTTAAGTGCAGCACCTAAAAGATACTTTAAAAGAGGTTTTTTAACAATCACTCCTCCATATAAAATTAATGCGAAGACCATATTTATTATTGTTGGTTTCATTTTAATAAAAATTTCATTGTCAAAATAAATTGTTAGACCTCCAAATATTAATACTATCGCAGCCCCAAGAGTTGGCATAATTGGTATTTTTTTCTCAAGTATATATGAAATGATTACTGAAATTACTGTTGCAATCATAAGAGGAAGTATTGCCTCTTGAAGACCACTTCTTGTATAAAAAATAAAGAATACAGCAAGCGGTCCTATATCAATTAATAATTTATAAACTGACTTCATTTTTGTTCTTCTAGATTTAAAATAGACCTAGCAAAGTTTTGAGAATTAAAGCTAACAAGGTCCTCAATACTTTCTCCTAGACCAACATAACTTATAGGGATTTCAAATTTATTTGCAATTGAAATTAATGCTCCACCTTTTGCTGTTCCATCCAATTTAGTTATTATAAGGCTTGATACATTAAGTTCATTTCCAAAGATTTCCACTTGCTTAATCATGTTCGAACCATTCGTTCCATCTAAAACTAACACAGTTTCAATATTAAAAGAGGAATTAACTTTTGAGATAACATTCTTCAATTTAATTAGCTGATTAATGAGGTTAGTATTATTTGATAATCTTCCAGCAGTATCTATAAGTAAAAAATCATAATTTTCTTTTCCAAATTTTTCAGTTGCCTGATACGCTACGCTTGCAGGATCTTGATTACTTTTTCCAGCGATAAAACCATTATTATTTTTTTTTGCCCAATTTTCCAACTGCTCAACAGCTGCTGCCCTAAATGTATCACAAGCCGCAATCAGAATTTTTTTATTTGATAAAAGTTTATTTGCAATTTTACCAATAGTGGTTGTCTTTCCACTTCCGTTTACTCCAACAAATATTAATATTTTTTTTTCATCATTTTTTTCATTTATCAGAATATGCTCTCTTGGAAGTAATATACTTTCTATATTTTGAGCTAAGATTTCTAGTACATTTTTTATTCCATCATTATTTGAAATTTTTATTTTTTTTATAGAATCTATTAGCTGATTTACAACATCCAAACTAATATCAGATGAAATAAGAACATTTTCTAATTCTTCTAAAGTTAAATCGTCTATTTTTTTGTTTTTTAAAATCTCTACAATATTAAAAGAAAGTATATTTGAAGTTTTACTTAACTTATCTTTAAATATTGAGAACAAACTCATGCTATTCTTGCTAATAAAGTATCATTTTCTACGCCTGTGTATATACAGGAAATTATATTTCCCTCTTTAAACTCTTCTTCAAGTTTAACTTTTAAAAAATGCTTATCTTTTCCAAGTGAAAAATTTTCTTTTCTACTTTCAATTAAAATTTGTTCCTTCTTTCCAATATTTTTTTTTAAATGTTGTTTTAATTTTTCCATACCTTTTTCTCTAAGTCTTCTTGCTCTATCTCTGATAATATTTTTTTGAACTTGAGGCATTCTAGATGCAGGAGTGTTTTCTCTTGGTGAATAAGGAAAAATATGAAGATGAGTTAAATTACACTCATCAACTAGTTTAATTGAATCTTGAAACATTGTTTCTGTCTCTGTTGGAAAACCGGCAATTATATCAGCACCAAATGTTGCATCTTTCCTAATAGATAAAACTTTCTTACAAAAATTAATTGCCTTTTCCCTTGAATGTCTTCTTTTCATTCTTTTCAAAATTAAATTGTTTCCAGCTTGTAAACTTATATGAAAATGAGGCATCAATCTTTCGTCTTTTAAAACATCCCAAAAATCTTCGTCTATTTCAGCGCAGTCAATTGAAGACAAACGCAGCTGTCTTAATTCAGGTACTAATTTTAGAATTCTTTTAATTAAGTTAGAAAAAGTCGGTTTTGCTGGAAGATCTTTTCCATAATCAGTTATATCTACTCCTGTTAAGACTACTTCATTATATCCATTGCTAACAATTTTTTTTATTTTATGTACTATCTCTCCAGCAGGTACACTTCTATTATTGCCCCTGCCAAATGGAATAATACAAAAAGTACAGCGATGGTTACAACCTTGTTGTATTTCAATATAAGCTCTCGATTTTCCTTCAAATTTTTCAATTGAATTAGGTACTGTTTTACTTTCTTCTAATATATTTCCTACTTTAAAATTTTTAGACTGATCGATGTTTTTCCATGTTAAAGTTTCTAATTTTTCTGTGTTCCCAATTACTGAGTCTACTTCTTTTAAATCTTTATATTTTAATGGATTGATTTGAGCCGCACATCCTGTAACTACTATTTTATTATTAGGAAAATTTTTTTTTGCCTTTCTAATTTCATAAGAAACTTTTTTCTCAGCTTCTTCAGTTACTGCACATGAATTTATGACTGTAACATTATTTAAATTATTTGTTTTAAGATGGTTTTTAATAATTTCACCTTCATAAATATTCAATCTACAACCTAGATTGACTACGTAGTTTTTATTTTTCATAAATTATATTTCTAAACTACCTCGATAACTTATTTCTGCAGGTCCTGTCATAATAGATTCATTATTAACTATATTTATATGCAGTGATCCTTTTTCAAGTTTCACTTCAGCGTTATTTTCAATTAATCCTTTTTTCCACGCCGCATATACAGCCGCGCAGGCACCACTACCACAAGCTAAAGTGATTCCAACTCCACGTTCCCAAACTCTCATTTCAATTAAATTTGAATTAATAACTTCAACTATTTCAACATTAGTTTTTTTTGGAAAGAGCTCATGATTTTCTATTTTAGGACCTATATTTTCAAGATCTGTATCTTTGATCGATTTCCCAAAAAAAACTACATGTGGATTACCTACATTAACAGCAACACCATTACTATATCCATCAATTGAAATTGGTATATTCATTGTATCGACTTCTTTACTTAAAGGAATTTTATCCCAAGTATTTTTTATTGAACCCATGTTGACACTTATATTATTATCTATTTTTTTTGATTCTAATATACCTGCATCAGATTGAATTTTTAAAATCTCTTTATTTGAATCTTCATCAAATAGTATTTTTGCCACACAGCGTGTTCCATTACCACAAGCTTCGGCTCTATCACCACCAGGATTAAAAATTTCAATTTCAGCATCAGCACTTTGATTACTTGTATTATTAATTGTGATTAATTGATCACATCCAGCTCCAGTTCTTCTGTCACTAAGTCTTTTAATAATATCTTCAGTAATTGCGATATTGTTAGACCTTTTATCTATGATAACAAAATCATTCCCTAGCCCATGCATCTTTATAAAGTCTACTTTTTGCATATTTGTTTTATAACCTAATTTATCGATAAATCTCAGTAAATATGGGAAATTTAAGAATACTTGACTTTCAATTATTCAGCTAATAGAGGGTCATCAACAAATCCTATATTTGTAAACGAATTGAGCTTGTTACAATTGTGATAGGTACTCTAGCCCACGAGTTTCGTGCCCTGGAGTTAAAAGGCTATTGGAGATTTATGTTTGATACACTGAACACAAAATTTGAAAAAATTGTTCAAAGTATTCGGGGTAAGGCTGTTATATCAGAAACAGATCTTGAAATTACATTGCGTGAAATTAGAATTGCTCTCTTAGAGGCAGATGTTTCCTTAGTTGTAGTAAAAGAATTTATAAATTCCATCAAGTCAAACATTTTAGGAAAAGAAATTCTCAAATCTGTCAAGCCAGATCAAATGATCATAAAGCTTGTGCAAGATGAGCTTGTAAAAATTCTTGGATCAGAAAATAAATCTCTAAATTTATCTTCTTCTCAATTAACTAAAATATTATTTTGTGGATTACAAGGATCTGGTAAAACAACATCAATTGCCAAACTTTCCTATTTGTTAAAGAAGTCTTCAAAGAAAAAAATTTTATTAGCATCAGCAGACATTTATCGACCAGCAGCACAAGAACAATTAAAAGTATTAGCTGAAGAAACTGGCTCAGATTTCTTTAGTCATAATCTATCATCAGCAAGTAAGATTGTTGATAATTCTATAGACTATGCTCAAAAAAATTTATTTGATATTCTTATTTTAGATACTGCTGGACGACAAGTTGTAGATAAAAAGTTAATGAGTGAATTAATTGAAATTGAAAATAGGTTTAAACCTGACGAAACATTATTAGTAGCAGATGCTCTAACAGGACAGGACGCTGCAAATGTAGCTAAAAGTTTTAGTGATGCAATAAATATCACTGGATCAATTTTAACTCGAATAGATGGTGATAGCAGAGGTGGTGCAGCACTATCAATTAAATCAATAACAAACTCTCCTATAAAATTTATAGGACTAGGTGAAAAAGTAGAAAATTTTGAACCTTTCCATCCCAAAAGAATTGCACAAAGAATTTTAGGTATGGGAGATATTGTATCTCTTGTCGAAAAAGCTGCTGAAAATATTGATAAAGAAGAGATGGAAGATATGGCAAAAAAGATTGCTAAAGGAAAATTTGATCTTGAAGATTTTGCCAATCAACTAAAGCAAATGGGTAAAATGGGTGGAGTCTCCGGTTTACTTTCTATGATGCCAGGTGTTTCAAAGGCACAAAAGTTAATGGCAGAAAATAAAATTTCTAATTCAATGATTGATAAACAAATAGCTATAATCAGTTCAATGACAAAAAAAGAAAGGGCTGATCCAGATATTATAAAGGCTTCACGTAAAATTAGAATTTCAAAAGGATCTGGAACAAAAGTTCAAGACGTTAACAGGTTATTAAAACAGTTTCTCCAATCACAAAAAATGATGAAGAGAATGAAATCAATGGGCAAAGGAGGAATTCCCAGTGATCTAATGCAAAAATTACAAGGAAATCTTCCTCCAAACTTAAATTAGAAAGGAAATAAAATGCCAGTAAGAATAAGATTATCAAGAGGTGGTGCAAAGAAAAGACCATTTTATAGAATAGTAGTTGCTGATTCTAGAAGAGCTAGAGATGGAAAATTTATAGATCAAATTGGAACTTATAACCCAATGCTTCCAAAGGATAGCGCGGATAGAGTTAAAATGGATTTAGACAAAGCTAAAGAATGGATTGCAAAAGGAGCAAAACCATCAGATAGAATTTCTATTTTTCTTAGCAATCTTGGTGTGATGGAAAAACCAGTTATTACTGAAAAAACAAAAAAACATCTACCTAAGAAAAAAGCACAGGAACGTTTAGCTGCTGCTAAAGAAAAAGAAGAAGCTGCGCAAGCTGCAGCAGAAGAACCAAAAGCAGAAGAAGCAGAAGCTAAGCCAGCTGAAGATGCGCAACCTGCTGAAGAACCAAAAGCAGAAGAAGCAGAAGCTAAGCCAGCTGAAGATGCGCAACCTGCTGAAGAACCAAAAGCTAAAAAAGAATAAAATCAATTTTTGCTTTGAGTAATAAAGATATGATTCTTGTTGGTCAGTTTGGATCTCCTTTAGGATTAAAAGGTGAAATAAAAGTTAATATGATGACTACCTCTTTTGAAGTTTTTAAAAATTTAAAAAACTATTATAATTTTGATGGTTCAGTTGCTTGGAATTTTAAAAATATTTTATTCAAAAATAATAAGTGTGTTGTTCAAGTTGAAAAATACTTTTCTAGAGAAGATGTTTTAGAGCTTAAAGGTCAAAAAATTTTTTCAAATAAGAAATTTTTTCCAAAAACAAAAGATAATGAGTTTTACATAAACGATCTAATCGAATGCATGATTTTCTTGAAAGACAATACTAGTATTGGAAAAGTTTTAAGTGTTCAAAATTTTGGGGCAGGTGATTTATTAGAAGTCAAATATAATACCAAACTTATTCTTATACCTTTTGATAAAACAAATATTTTATCAGTTAATATTAATAAAAAAGAAATTATAGCTGATCCAATACCTGGTATTCTTGATTAAAATGAGAGTAGTAATTTTAACCTGTTATCCTGAAATATTCCCTGGTTCACTAGGATATTCTGTAATCGGAAATGCATTAAACAATAAAAAATTTTCTCTCGAGATAGTCAATCTACATAATTTTGGAATTGACAAAAGAGGAAGTGTTGATGATGAACCTTTTGGGGGAGGCCCTGGAATGGTTATTCGTCCAGATGTGATTGAAAAAGCACTAAATTCAATCACTTTCAAAACCGATAATTACTGTAAAATTTTTCTAACACCGTCAGGTCAGAAATTATCTCAAGCCAAACTTAATAATTTATCAAAATATGATGAAATGCTTATTTTATGCGGTAGATTTGAAGGGGTTGACCAAAGAGCTATAGAAATTCTTGATTTTCAGGAAATAAGTATCGGTGATTACGTCCTTTCTGGTGGTGAGATTGCTGCCCAGGTGTTAGTTGAAGGTTGTATTCGTCTCATTCCTGGAGTATTAGGGCAGCCACAAAGTTTATTAGAAGAATCTTTTTCTAATAATCTGCTTGAATATCCTCATTATACCAGACCGCAAACCTGGGAAGATATTCAGGGAAATAAACATGAAGTTCCAGATGTTTTAACATCAGGTCATCATGAAAAAATTGATAAATGGAGAAAAGAAAAATCAGTTGAAAAAACTAAAGAATTAAGACCAGATCTTTATAAAAAGGAAATATAAAATGAGTAATTTATTAGAGACATTTGAAAAACAACAGATTGAAAAGTTAACTTCAAAAAAAAGAGTTCCTGCTTTTCGCCCAGGTGATACTCTAAAAGTTACTGTAAGAATTACAGAGGGAAGTAAGTCGAGACTTCAAGCATTTGAAGGTATTTGTATTGCAAGAAAAAATAATTCAGTAAACTCTAACTTTACTGTTAGAAAAATATCTCATGGAGAGGGTGTTGAAAGAGTATTCCCTTTATTCAGTCCATTAGTAGAAAAAATTGAAGTTGTTAGAAAAGGTGATGTAAGAAGAGCTAAACTATATTATCTAAGAGAATTATCTGGAAAGAAAGCAAGGATCGCAGATAAAGATAGGGGCGATGAAGCTGATCAATATGAATATATAGAGGAGGCTCCTCCGGTAGAAGAAACAAAAACTGCAGATACAGATACAAATGCTGCAGAGGAACCAAAAGCTGAAGAGGTAGAAGCAAAACAAGCAGAGACAAAAGCAGAAGAAGCAGAAGCCAAACCAGCAGAAGAATCTAAAGCAGAAGCTGCAGAGGAATCTAGTAAAGAAGAGGAAAAAGCAGCCGAAAATAAATCGGATGACAATAAATAATCCTAAAACTCTTTTTGATAAAATTTGGGAACATCATCTTGTTGATAGACAAGAAGATGGAACTTGTCTTATATATATTGATAGACACCTTGTTCATGAAGTTACAAGCCCTCAAGCATTTGAAGGTTTGAGAAATAATAACCGTAAAGTTAGAAGGCCTCAAAGTACTTTTGCTGTAGCTGATCATAATGTCCCAACTTCAGATAGATCTAAAGGTATAGAAAATAAAGAAAGTAGAATTCAGGTTGAAACACTAGAAAAAAATTGTAAAGATTTTGATGTTACACTTTTTCCATTATTAGATAGCAGACAAGGTATAGTTCATATAGTTGGACCAGAACAAGGTATTACTCAGCCAGGTATGACAATAGTTTGTGGTGATAGTCATACAGCAACACACGGAGCATTTGGTGCCTTAGCTTTTGGTATCGGCACAAGTGAAGTTGAACATGTATTAGCTACTCAGACCTTGATTCAAAAACCTGCAAAGAATATGCGAATTTCTGTTGAAGGTAAATTAAACTTAGGTGTTACAGCAAAAGATATTATTCTTCATATAATAGGAAAAATAGGAACAGCTGGTGGAACTGGTTATGTTATTGAATATGCTGGTAATGCAATTTCCTCTCTTTCTATGGAAGGAAGAATGACAATCTGTAACATGAGTATCGAAGCAGGTGCTAGAGCTGGTTTAATCGCTCCTGACGAAAAAACTTTTGAATATATTAAAGGTAGACCGTATGCTCCATCAGGAGATAATTGGGACAAAGCGGTAGAATTTTGGAAATCTCTTCCTTCTGATAAGGGTGCAAAATATGACGAAGAAATTTTAATTAATGCTGAAGATATTTCACCACAAATTACTTGGGGAACAAGCCCACAAGACGTTGTTGCTATAAATGGTATAGTACCAAATCCTCAAGAAGAGAGTAATCCAAATAGAAAGAAGGCTATGGAGCGTTCTCTTGAATATATGGGTTTAGAACCCAAACAAGAAATACAAAAAATTAAAATTGATAAAGTATTTATTGGCTCTTGCACTAATGGAAGAATTGAGGATTTAAGAGAAGTTGCCAAAGTTGTAGAGGGTAAAAAAGTTTCTGTAGACTCAATGATCGTTCCTGGTTCAGGTCTAGTAAAAAAACAAGCTGAAGAAGAAGGTTTAGATAAAATTTTTATTGAAGCAGGATTTGATTGGAGAGAGCCAGGTTGCTCCATGTGTTTAGCTATGAATCCAGATCAATTAAAACCGCAAGAAAGATGCGCATCAACATCAAATAGAAATTTTGAAGGTAGACAAGGTAGGGAAGGTAGAACACATCTTGTTAGTCCTGCAATAGCTGCGGCTTCTGCAATCAAAGGTTCTTTTGCAACAGCAGAGGATTTATAAATGGAATCATTTAAAACAATAATTGGTATCCCTGCACCATTACCAATGATTAATGTCGATACCGATATGATTATTCCAAAACAATTTTTGAAAACAATAAAGAGATCTGGTTTAGGAAAAAACTTATTTCATGAATTAAGATACGATATTCAAGGTAACATAAAGAATGATTTTGTTCTTAACTGGGACCCCTATAAAACTTCAACAATTTTAATTGCTGGGGCAAATTTTGGTTGTGGATCAAGTAGAGAGCATGCACCATGGTCACTTTTAGATTTTGGTTTTAAGTCAATAATTGCCCCAAGCTTCGCAGATATTTTCTATAATAATTGTTTTAAAAATGGAATACTGCCAATTAAGTTAGATCAACAAAAGGTAGATATATTAATGAGAGAAGCAGAAAATAAAAATGATGTTTCAGTTGATTTAGAAAATCAAAAAATCACTTATCAAAATGATAAAACAATAGAATTTGAAATTGATGCATTTAGAAAAAAATGTTTGCTAGAGGGTTTGGATGATATTGGTTTGACGCTCCAAAAAAATAAAAAAATTGATGTTCACGAAGAAAAAATACACAGTATCCAACCTTGGATAGTGTAGTCAAAAATGAGTAATAAAAAAATTTTAATTTTACCTGGTGATGGAATTGGCAATGAAGTTATGGCTGAGGTATTAAAAATCATTGATTGGATGGAAAAAACTAAATCTTTATCTTTTGATATTTCTGAAAGATTAGTTGGTGGTACGGCATACGATAAAGAAGGTAATTCTATAAGTGATGAAACAATGCAAGTAGCTATGGATTGTGATGCAGTATTATTTGGTGCAGTAGGAGGCGCTAAATGGGATAGCGTAGAAAGAGATAAAAGACCTGAAGCAGCCTTATTAAGATTAAGAAAAGACCTTGATCTCTTTGCTAATCTAAGACCAGCGGTTGTTTTGGATGCTCTTTCAGATTCATCATCTTTAAAATCTGATCTTGTTAAAGGATTAGATATTTTGATAATTAGAGAGTTAACAAGTGGTGTATATTTTGGACAACCAAGAGGTATATCAAAAATTAGTGAGACTGAAAGTAAGGCAGTTGATACTCAATTGTATACCACATCAGAAGTTAATAGAGTTTCACGAGTGGCATTTGATTTAGCAAAGTTGCGTAATAATAAAGTTACATCAGTAGAAAAATCAAATGTAATGGAAACAGGTTTATTTTGGAAACAAACCGTAACAGATTTACATAAAAAGGAATACTCTGATGTTAATTTAGAACACATGCTTGCAGATAATTGTGCAATGCAGTTAGTTCGTTATCCAAAACAATTTGATGTCATACTTACAGATAACTTATTTGGTGATCTTTTAAGTGACACTGCGGCTATGCTAACAGGATCTTTAGGAATGCTTCCTTCAGCAGCTCTTGGACCAGTTAAAGAAAATGGAACTAGAGCAGCAATGTATGAGCCCGTTCATGGTAGTGCACCAGATATAGCTGGGCAATCTAAAGCAAATCCTTTAGCAATGATCATGAGCTTTGCTATGATGTTGAAATATAGTTTTGATATGCAAGAAGATAGTCAAATGATTGAGAAAGCTGTACAGAATGTATTATTAAAAGGTTTAAGAACAGCTGATATAAAAGACGGAGCAGAAAAAATTATCTCAACTCAAGAAATGGGCAATGCTGTTATTGAAGAATTAAAAATTCTATCTGGAAATTAAATGACTCAAAAATACAACATAGCAGTAGCAGGAGCAACAGGTGCGGTAGGAACAGAAATAGTTCAAATATTAGAGCAAAGGGATTTTCCAATAGACAATTTATATTTACTTGCATCATCAAAATCAAAAGGCAAAAAAGTAGAGTTTAAAGATAAAGAAATTGTTGTAGAAGACTTATCAGAATTTGATTTTTCAAAAGCACACATTGGTTTATTTTCACCTGGTGGTAAAATTTCTGCAGAATATGCACCAAAAGCAGCTAAAAAAGGATGTATTGTTATAGACAATACCTCTCATTTTCGAATGCAACAAAATATTCCTTTAATCGTTCCTGAAGTAAACGCTAATGCACTTGATGAATTTTTTGATGATGAAAACAGAACTAATATTATTTCAAATCCTAACTGTTCAACTATACAAATGGTTGTTGCATTAAAACCACTTCATGAAAAAGCAATTATAAACAGAGTTGTTGTATCAACATATCAAGCTGTTTCTGGAGCAGGTAAAACAGGTATGGATGAATTATTTAATCAGACTCAAAATGTTTATGCAAACCAAGAATTAAAAAAAGAAAAGTTCACAAAACAAATTGCGTTTAATGCCATTCCACACATTGGAGCTTTTTTAGAAAATGGTAATACTGAAGAAGAACAAAAAATGATTGATGAAACAAAAAAAATTCTAGACGAGGGAATTAATGTTTCTGCAACTTGTGTTAGAACAGCTGTATTTATTGGCCATTCAGAAGCTGTAAATATAGAGTTTGACTCACCATTAGATGAAAAAGAAGCTAACGAAATATTATCTAACTCTGAAGGTATTTCAGTAATTGATCATCGAAAAAATGAAGGTTATGTGACTCCTGTTGAAATTGCAGGAGAGGATAAAGTTTATATTAGTAGAATTAGAAATGATCAATCAATAGACAATGGTTTGAACTTGTGGGTGGTCTCGGATAATTTGCGCAAAGGAGCAGCGCTTAATGCTGTTCAAATTGCTGAGTTAATAATTTCAAAGTATTCAGAAAAAATAAATATTTAATTGGCGGTCTCGTAGGGACTCGAACCCCAAATCCATGTTCCGAAGACACGTGTGATATCCATTTCACCACGAGACCATTTATTTTAATTATTTATTATTGAAATTTTCTAATTTTTGAATGAAATCTTTGAGAATAGGATCTCTTTTTATTTCATAGACAATTTTAATTGGGTGCCTATTTTTATCTGAAGCCCATTTCATATCATCTAAAAGAATTGGAGATGGAATTGTGTTAGTTGGTGCCCAGTCTTCGTTTAAGACATAACCAACTGCTGCCATATCCCAAATTTCTTTTGACCAACCTTTATGGATACTATTATACTCTTTAAATCGCATTGCTAGAAATTTACCGATTTCACCATGAGGTTCGATGTATTTTTCTATTTCTGGAACTGTTGAAATAAGATGTGAAGTTACTCCTTTACAAGGAACCATAACGAGAGAAACACCGCTATCAAATAAAACTTGAGCACCTCCAATATCTTGCTTCAAATTAAATTCCAAATTTTGTGGCCAATAAAGCGCATTACCTCCCAACCAAACTACAACAAGTTTTTTTATAATTTTCGGCTCTTTTAATATTGCAGACGCAACATTTGAAATAGCGCCGATAGCTAATACGTATAGAGGATCTTCTTCAGAACATTTTAAAGCACTTTCTATGATATTATCTGCTGCAGGTGAATTAATTGGTTTTTTTTCAAAACCTACATATTTTGTTGAGCCTTTAAAAACAAAATTATTTTTTTTAAAATTTATTTTTTCTAACAATCGAAAGATTTCATCATAACTAAGCTCCATTCCCTTTTTTGGATTATCCGAACGATTATTCATTGAAAAAGGAGCTGCATTTATACTTTGCGTTTCAATTTTTTCTTTTGAAAACAACATTTGCACTAAAGCAAATTGATCATCAATTTCATTGTAGGTATCTGTATCAAGAATTGCTTTAATTTTCCCTTTTTTAAACTTAAGTTGTTTCAAAATATCTGAAAAATTTCTTTCTAAAAGCATATTTTAATTTACCAAGAACTATTCGGTTGTGTTAAAAATACTTCTTCTTCATTTGTTGACTTTCTATTTAGTATTTTATTTCTATGCGGATACCTTCCAAATTTTTTAATTGCCACGCTATGGTCGTCCCAAGCTTTTTTAATATTAGTATATTCTGAATGATTATTTAAATATTGATCGACTAATTTATGACCAAGTTCATGATCCATGATATTCTCACTATGAATTAATGGCAGTAATAAAAAATGTATTTTATCAATTTCTAGGCTATCTAAATATCTTTTATTTATTGCTTCTTTAACAATTAAAACACACTTACTATCCTGGTCATAAGCTTTTGAATTATTTCTGAAAAAATTTCTTGATAGTTGATCAAGTAATATAATCAAAGCTACACATTCCTCAGCATCATTTCTCCAATTATCATACTCATTATTAATAGCCTTAATGTAATCATCCATAAAACTACTTTTCAATATATTATCAAATTCATCATCTTTTTTAAACCACTGCTCAAGTGGAGTTTTGATGAAACAAAATTCTAGAATAGCTTTAGCTCTTTCATTAATCACAGAGCTGTAATATAAATATATATCTTCCAAATGACATTAAGTAATTTAAACAAATCCATTATTCATTGCAGAAAGTGTGAACGCTTAGTTAACTTCCGTGAAAAAATTGCTAAAGAAAAAAGAAAACAATATATTGATCAAAGTTATTGGGGTAAGCCAATTACTGGTTATGGAGATGAAAAAGCTAAATTATTAATGGTAGGTCTTGCGCCAGCAGCACATGGAGGAAATAGAACAGGTCGAGTTTTTACAGGAGATAAATCTGCAGATTTTTTATTTTCCTGTTTATATAAAACTGGATTTGCGAACCAACCAGATTCAGTAGATAGAGGTGACGGTTTGGAACTTCAAAATATGTACTTAACTACTGCTCTTAAATGTGTACCTCCAGAAGATAAACCTACTTCACAAGAATTGAAAACATGTTTTAATTTTTTTAATAAAGAAATTGCTTTCTTAAAAAAAATAAAAGTCATTGTTGCCCTTGGTAAAATTGGTCATGACGCCTGTGTAAATTATTATAAGCAACAATATGAAATACGAAATAAAGATTTTATTTTTTCTCACGGATCTATGAATATTTTACCCGATAAGAAAATTTTAGTTGGTAGTTATCATCCAAGTCCACGAAATGTTAACACAGGAAGAATAGATAAAAGTAAAATGGTAAAGCTTTTAAATAGTATTAAAAAATTGCTTTAAACTATAATGAAAAATTTTTTTTTAAATGATCCTAATCTCTTAGTATACGGATTTGTCATGGTCTTCTTTGCAAGTTTTGGACAGACTTTTTACATTGCATTATTTAACGATGATATTCGAAATCTATACAAAATAACAGATGGTGAGTTTGGATTAGTTTATGCCATAGCAACGCTTGTAAGTTCATTTTTATTTATAAACTTTGCTAAATTAATAGATAAAATTGATTTAAGATTATACTCCATAGGTATTATTCTTGGTTTAGCTTTTGCTTGCATTGGTTTTTATTTTATTTTCGATAATATCCTTCATCTTTTTCTTATTTTATTTTTATTACGTTTTTTTGGACAGGGAGCTATGACACATGCCGGCTCAACTTCAATGGCAAGATATTTTTTAATTGATAGAGGTAAGGCAATATCTGTTGCAACACTTGGAGGAATGTTAGGTATAATGTTTTTACCAAAGATTATCGTTAATTTGGACTCATACTTTAATTTTAAAACTCTTTGGTTTTTAACAACTTTGACTCTTTTAATCTTAATACCAATAATATACTTTATTCTTCATAATCAAAAAAGCAGGGATGTTGCTCTTCAAAAAAATATTGATAATGAGAAAACACATAAAAGTTGGACCATTACAGAAATTTTAAAAGACCGAGTTTTTTTCATTTATTTTCCATTAGCTGCAGCCTTTCCATTTATTGGTACTGGGCTAATGTTTCATCAGATTTATATTTTTGATGCTAAAGGGTGGACAATGGAAATGCTTGGGAACGGTTATATATATTTTGGATTATTTTCTATTTTAGGTTTATTAATAGGAGGACCCTTAATAGATAAGATAAATACAAAGAAAGCAATACCTTTTGTGCTATTACCTTTGTTACTCTGCATCACCATTCTTTTTTTCTTTAATAATTTTTGGTCATTCGTGCTTTACATGTCTTTATTTGGATTTAACCTAGGTTTATCAGCTCCGTTTATGGGATCACTCTGGGCAGAAATTTACGGAGTGAAAAGTATTGGAACTGCTAAAGCTTTACTGCACGCAGTTGGGGTTTTTGCGAGTGCCTTATCGCCTGTAGTTTTTGGTTATATTATTGATTGGGGTTATGGAATATCAGTTATATTTTTAATCAGCTCCATTATGATTGTTGTATCATCAATTTTACCTATAATTTATAAAACATGAATAAACAAATAATGGAGAGTCTTAATTTTCTAATCAAGGAATATAAAAGATTAAAAAAGAAAAAAGAAAATAGAAGCATCAGCAGTGGTGAACTAGAAACTTTAAAACAACTTGAACAGTACTTAGGTAAAAAATAATGTTTAATGTTATTGATCAATACAATAGTTTTGTTGAAAATAATTTTATTAAAAAAAATAAAGATCAAATTGAATTTTTAAAACAAGCAGATAATGTATGGTCATCTTTTAGTAAAACAAAGTTATTTTTTAAGGATAAAATTTTCGAAGGAATTTATCTTTATGGTCAAGTTGGAACAGGAAAAACATTTTTATTAAATTTATTTTATCAAAATACTAAGATTGGAAAAAAAATTCATTTTAATAACTTAATGAATGAAATCCATGAACAAGTTAAAAAATCAGAAAATAAAGAACTTGCAATCGAAAACTATGTAAAAAATTTAAGTAGAGATTACAAAATAATATTTATTGATGAATTACATATTTTTAATATTGTTGACGCACTAATAATAAAAAAGATATTTAATTATTTTTCTAAATATAAAATATTTGTATTACTGTCGTCAAATTTTCATCCAGATAATTTATATAAAGACGGTTTGCAGAGAAATGACTTTCTGCCATTTATTGATTTAGTTAAAAAAAATTTTTTTCTTTATGATATTAGTATTAAAACTGATTTTCGTCGACAAACGTTAAATCAATCAAAGACATATTTCACACCTATAACAACTGAAACGTCAAATGAATTTGAAAAATTATTTAATCGCTTTGTTGATCCCTCTCATTTAACAACTGTAAAAATAAAATCTAAAAGTCGTGAACTAGAGTTTGATAAATGCACATCAAATCTAATGATGATAGATTTTGAAAATCTTTGTGAAGTAAATTTTGGTAATGAAGATTACAAAAATATTGCAGATAAATTTAAGTTGGTATTTTTAAAAAATGTTCCTGAATTTGATAATCAGAAAAAAGATGCGTGCAGAAGATTTATTGGATTAATTGATATGTTATATGAAAATAATTGTTCAATAGTAATTTTAGCTTCAAAACCTATAAATTCATTAAATAATATAAATACTCTAGCAGAAGAATTTAAAAGAACTGCTAGCAGATTATATGAAATGACTATAGTAAAACCAGATTGATGAAATACATAATCAGATTTTTAGTAAGCACAGTAGTTTTATTAACAGTAGTTTATTTTACTGCAGGTTTTTATGTTGCTTATCAAATTTTAAAAATAGATCCAACTTGTGGCTTACACGAAGGATCTCTTCCTAATTCATGGAGTACAACAGTTGACTCACATGAATATTCTATTCTTGCACGACAAAAAGTAAGAGAAAATTTTAACTTTAAAGACTATTATTTAGATGAATGGCAAGATGTATACTTTCAATCTCGTGACTCAGACATTAAGATTAATGGATGGCTGTTTAATTATTTTCCAAATAGACCAATTATAATTATAACACACGGTATAAGCCCAAATGGTAAATGTAAGTCTGAAGCAAATCTTATTGCAAGTTTTTTAGTTAATAAAAAATTTAATGTTCTTACGATAGATTTAAGAAACTACGGCCAAAGTGATACTGTAAGTAGTTATGATGATTTAGGTTTAAAGTCATATAATGATATTCTTGGTGCATTTGATTTTTTAAAAAAAATTGGTTTCAAGTCTAATAGCATTGGATTACATGGAATATCTCTTGGCGCAAGCACATCTATTTTTGCAGCACATGCAGAACCGGAAATACGTGCAGTGTGGGCAGATAGTTCACTTGCAGAATTTAATATGATTTTAAAAGATGAAATAGCAAGATATGGTCTTTCTATAGAATTTGGACCTGTAGTTAGTTTAGCTGGAAGAATCTTAACTGGAACAGATCCAAGAGAATTATCTCCAGCTAAAAAATTATCAAAGAACCAATATTATTTTTTTATTCATGGCGACTCTGATACAAGAATCTTAACAAGACACTTTAATTATTTTAAAGAATATACAAATCAAAATAAAATTAATGCTGAGTTTTGGTTAGTTGAAAACTCTTATCATGTAGATGCTATGTTCAAATATCCCGAAGTATATTCTAAAAAGATGGAAGAATTTTTTAATAAAAATTTAAAGTAGGCCGGACTCTAAAACTAGTTTGTACCTTGGCAGACACTTCTCTAGAATAAGAAACTCAACTAACTATCAAACGGCGGGTAAGATAATTAAAAATTCTTGGCGTTCCTCCGAAGCTAAGAAACGAGTATTATCCGGCTTATTAAGAGTAATATCTATCTATTTAAAATTCAAGATTTTTAGTTAAATTTGGCATTAAATTTGGATGATTTTCATAAAATTTGGCACTTTTTATCAACATTTTACAAACTTCCGTGATAGTAAGAAAAATAACTAAACCATTAATATTTTGAAATTTGAAGAAAAATACTTACTTATGAAACATAAAAAAAATGAAAAAAATGACTGATAATAGACCATTATCACCTCACCTATCTATTCACAAAAGAGTACTTACAGCAGTATTTTCAATTTTTCATAGGATATCTGGAATAGGATTAAGTGTGGGTGCACTATTAATTTCAATCTGGTTTTTCTTAATTAGTTTTGGTCCCGAATTTTATATTTATTTTGAAATTTTTTCTAAGAGTATTTTTTTCAAACTAGTTCTAATGATTTGGACTGTCGGTATTTTTTACCATTTATTTAATGGATGTAGAAAATTATATTGGTCATTCGGTATTGGAATGGAATTATCTCAAGTATATAAATCTGGTTATGCTGTTATATGTTTAACTTTAATTTCTAGTTTAGTAGTCTGGTACTTCGCATGAAAAATTATGCTTTTAAATGGTTAACCCAAAGAATTACTGCTTCAATTTTAATACCATTGACGTTTTGGTTTATATACTCTGCAATATCATTATCAAAGATGACTTATTCTGAGATAGAAATTTTTTTTCAATCCTATTTTAATGCATTCTTATTTTTTGTGATGATGCAATCTATGCTTCTGCATTCAAAATTAGGACTGCAAACAATTATTGAAGATTATGTCACATCGAAAAAGACAGCCAAATTCATTAAAGTATCAATAAATTATCTTATATATTTTATCATGATTTTAATTACTGTTAATTTAGCGAGAATGGTTTTTTAGATGACTAATTCATACAAAATTATTGATCACCATTATGACGTTGTAGTTGTTGGAGCTGGAGGATCAGGACTGAGAGCTACGCTTGGATGTGCTGAAGCTGGATTAAAAACAGCCTGTATATCAAAAGTGTTTCCGACAAGAAGTCATACTGTTGCAGCACAAGGTGGAATTGGAGCAGCTTTAGGTAATATGGGTGAAGATAATTGGAAGTGGCACATGTATGATACAGTTAAGGGTTCCGACTGGCTTGGCGATCAAGATGCAATTGAATACTTATGTTCTAAAGCCCCTGAAGCAGTAATTGAACTTGAAGAATATGGCATGCCTTTTAGTAGAACAGATGATGGCAAGATCTATCAAAGACCTTTTGGTGGACACTTAACCAATAATGGCGAGGGAGCTCCTGCTATGAGAGCTTGTGCAGCAGCTGATAGAACGGGACATGCTTTACTCCATACACTTTATCAGCAATCACTTAAAAATAATGTAGAATTTTATATTGAATATTTTGTTTTAGATTTAATTTCTGATGATCAAGGTAATTGCATTGGTGTGGTAACATGGTGCTTAGAGGATGGATCAATCCATCGATTTTTATCTCATCAAACAATTCTAGCTACTGGTGGATATGGAAGAGCTTACTTCTCATCCACGAGTGCTCACATTTGTACTGGTGACGGTAGTGCAATGGCTTTAAGACAAAACCTACCTCTTTCTGATATGGAATTTATTCAGTTTCATCCAACAGGAGTTTACGGTGCAGGAGTGTTAATCACTGAGGGAGCAAGAGGGGAAGGTGGATATTTAACTAATAGTGATGGTGAAAGATTTATGGAAAGATATGCTCCAAATGCAAAAGATCTAGCATCAAGGGATGTAGTAAGCCGAGCAATGACTATTGAAATTAGTGAAAATAGAGGTTGTGGAGATAATGCCGATCATGTGCTACTTCATCTTGAGCACATTGATGCTGATACATTACATAAAAGATTGCCTGGTATTTCAGAAACTGCAAAAATATTTGCCGGAGTTGATCTGACTAAAGATCCAATACCAGTTCTTCCAACGGTTCATTACAATATGGGTGGTATACCGACAAATTATAGGACAGAAGTTCTAAGGCCAACAAATGAAAATCCAGATAATGTATGTGAAGGTTTAATGGCTGTTGGTGAGGCTGCATGTGTTTCTGTACACGGTGCTAATAGATTAGGAACAAATTCATTAATCGATCTTGTTGTTTTTGGCAAAGCAGCTAGTCTAACATGTAAAGAAAAAGTAAAACCAAATTCTAAAAAAATTGAAATTACTAAATCAAAAACAGATAATATTATTGAGCGATTTGATAAGATTAGAAACAGCAAAGGAAACTCTACAACTGGAGAACTTCGTACTTCCATGCAACATATAATGCAGCAAAAATGCGCAGTATTTAGAACACATGATCTCATAACAAAAGGTATTGAAGAATATTCGAAAGTTGAGAGCTCAATGGATGACATAGATATTAAAGACAAATCATTAATCTTTAATACGGACTTGGTCGAAGCTCTAGAGTTACACAATTTAATGGCACAATCAAAAGTTACTCTTCATTCTGCGTTAAATCGAACTGAAAGTAGAGGCGCACATGCAAGAGAAGATTATAAAGAAAGAGATGATAATAATTGGTTAGTTCACTCTTTAGCCTGGTTAAACGATAGGGGAGATGTGAGTATGGGTTCCAGAGGTGTTCATATGAATACTTTAACTAATCATGTTCAACCAATACCACCTAAAAGAAGAGTATACTAATGGCTCAGTTTACACTTCCTGCAAATTCAAAAATAACTAGAGGGAAAACCCACCAACTAAAAGAACCTGCAAACGATCCAAAGAAACTTGCAATCTATAGATGGGATCCCGAAGATGATAAAAATCCTAGGATAGATAATTATGAGATAGATCAAGAAAAGTGTGGCCCAATGGTATTAGATGCACTTATGAAAATAAAAAACGAAATTGATCCAACTTTAACATTTAGAAGATCTTGCAGAGAAGGAGTTTGTGGTTCCTGTGCTATGAATATTGATGGTGTTAACACATTAGCATGTTTGAAAAGTATGTCTGATGTTAAGAATGAAATAAAAATTTACCCTCTTCCACATATGCGTGTAGTAAAAGATTTAGTTCCAGATCTTAGTAAGGCTTATGAGCAACTGGCTTCCATTAAACCTTGGTTGCAACGTGAAAAAACAAATGAAGAAAAAAACTCAGGAGACGAAAAAAAACAATCACCAAAAGATAGAGAAAAACTAGATGGTAAATGGGAGTGTGTATTATGTTTTTGCTGCACTACTTCTTGTCCAAGTTATTGGTGGAATGGAGATGAATATCTAGGACCTGCAGTCCTTTTACAAGCAGCAAGATGGGTAAGTGACTCTAGAGACGCAGAAAGAAAAGAGAGATTAAAAGCAATAAATGATTCATTAAAACTTTATAGATGTCATTCAATAATGAATTGTACTAGGTCTTGTCCTAAAGGTCTAAATCCAGCCAAAGAAATTGCTGGACTTAAAAAGGCTATTGTTACAGAATTGTAATTAAAGTATAAAACTTAAATGAGAAAAAAAATTGCTCTTATTGGAGCAGGCAATATCGGTGGGACTTTAGCACAACTTGTTAGTTTAAAAGAATTAGGTGATGTAGTTTTATTAGATATTTTTGAAGGGATGCCTAAGGGCAAATCTTTAGATCTTGCTCAGTCATCTTCCATTGAGGGATTTCATGCAGATTTTAAAGGTACTTCAAGTTTTAGAGATATCAAAAATTCTGATGTAGTAATAGTTACTGCAGGTTTTCCAAGAAAACCAGGCATGTCCCGAGATGATCTTGTAGAAAAAAATTCTATTATCATTCAAAATGTAGGGAAAAATATTAAAAAATATTGTCCAAAAGCATTTGTTATATGCATTACTAATCCACTCGATGCAATGGTAAGTGTCCTTCAGAAATCATCAGGCCTTAAAACAAATATGTGTATTGGTATGGCAGGTGTTTTGGATAGTGCAAGATTAAAATATTTTTTATCCAAGGAGTTTAATGTGTCAATTAATGATATCAGCGCTTTTGTCTTAGGCGGTCATGGAGACACGATGGTTCCGCTTATGCGATACTCAACAGTATCAGGTATTCCTGTACCTGAATTAATAAAGATGAAGTGGACAACAAAAAAAAATATCGACAAAATTATTCAAAGAACACGTGATGGTGGTGCTGAAATTGTAAAACTCATGAACACATCTGCCTATTATGCACCAGCTTCTTCAGCTATACAAATGGCAGAGTCATTTTTGTTAGATCAAAAAAGATTATTACCATGTGCTGCATATCTTAATGGTGAATATGGAGTAAAAGGACTATATGTTGGAGTTCCAGTTATTATTGGTAAAAAAGGTGTTGAAAAAATTATTGAATTAAAACTTAATAATAATGAAAAGAAAGAATTTAATCATTCCGTTAAAGCAGTAAAATCATTAACTACATTGTCTAACAAGCTTCTAAATAAGAAAAATAAAAAATAATTGTATTTTTCATCTAATCTAACTATTACCTTTTTATCAAAATGAATTTGCATGAATACCAAGCTAAAGATCTACTAAGAAAGTACAATCTACCTTTACTTGAAGGCAAAAGTTACATTGAAAATGTTGATGATTTAGAAAAAGATTTACAAAATATAAAAGGACCACCTTGGGTTATCAAATCACAGATACATGCTGGAGGAAGAGGAGCAGGGAAATTTTTAAAACCATTTAATACAAAAGGTGGAGTACAAATAACAGAATCAATTGATGATGCACAAAAAATTGCAAAAGGAATGATGGGTAACATATTGATTACAAAACAAACAGGTAATGAGGGAAAGTTAGTAAATAGAATTTATTTAGAAGCTGGATGTGAAATTGATAGGGAATATTATTTAAGTATTCTTCTTGATAGGAATCAATCAAAATTAATGATGATGGTATCTGATGCCGGCGGGGTAGACATAGAAGATGTAGCTGAAAAAACACCAGAAAGAATTCAATATGTTTATTTTGATAACTTAGAAGATTTTACAATTAGTGATAGTCTTCAAAATAAATTAAATTTTTCTATTAATGAGTTTAACCAATTTAAAGAAATTGTCTCAAATTTATGTAAGGCCTATGTCGAAATAGATGCTTCTTTAATTGAAATTAATCCTCTTGTTGTGACAAAAGATGAAAAACTAATTCTTTTAGATGCTAAAATTAATATTGATGATAATGCTCTGTATAGACAGGCTGACATTGAAAAATTAAAAGATACTTCAGAAGAAAATGATTTAGAACTTGAAGCTTCTGAAAACGATATGGTTTACATTAAACTAGATGGAAAAATAGGCTGTATGGTTAATGGAGCTGGACTGGCAATGGCAACTATGGATATTATTAAACAATTTGGAATGGAGCCAGCCAATTTTCTAGATTTAGGTGGTACAGCAAATAAAGAAAGAGCCATTAAAGCTTTCAAGATCATTCAATCAGATAAAAACGTGAAATCAGTCTTCATAAATATTTTTGGAGGAATTATCCATTGTGATATGATTGCTAATGGCATCATTGATGCAATTAAAGAATTAGAATTTAAACTTCCTGTTGTTGTACGTTTTCAAGGAACAAATTCTAAAGAAGGAAGAGATATTATAAATAATTCATCATTAGGATTAATTTCAATTGATGATTTTTCAAATGCAGCTCAGAAAGCTGTGGAGCTATCAGAATAGTGTCAATTTTAGTTAATAAAAATACAAGACTTATTTGCCAAGGCTTTACCGGTTCACAAGGAACATATCATTCTGAACAAGCTATAGCATATGGTACAAACCTTGTAGGTGGTGTAACGCCTGGTAAAGGAGGTCAGACACATTTAAATTTACCGGTGTTTAATACCGTTGCTGATGCAGTTAAACAAACTGAAGCAAACGCAACAGTCATTTATGTGCCTGCTAAGTTTGCTGCTAAAGCAATCCACGAAGCTTTAGATGCAAACATTGAATTAATTGTATGTATTACAGAAGGTATTCCAGTCTTAGATATGATTGATATAAAAAAAAGAATTATTAACAATAAAACATATTTGATTGGGCCAAACTGCCCAGGTTTAATAACACCTTCCGAATGCAAGATTGGTATCATGCCTGGTTTCATCCATAAAAAAGGTAAAATAGGTATAGTGAGTAGATCAGGAACATTAACTTATGAAGCTGTTGCACAAACAACAGAGGTAGGATTAGGTCAATCAACATGTGTTGGTATTGGTGGAGACCCAATACATGGTATGGATTTTGTAGATTGTATAAAGTTATTTTTAGAAGACGATGAGACTGAGGGAATATTAATGATAGGTGAAATTGGTGGTGAGGAGGAAGAAAATGCGGCAGAATTTATTTCAAATTCAAAAAGAAAAAAACCAGTTTCAGCATTTATAGCTGGACAATCTGCCCCTAAAGGAAAACGTATGGGTCATGCAGGCGCTATCGTTTCAGGCTCAAAAGGTACAGCTCATTCCAAAATTAAATCTTTAGAAAATGCTGGAGTTTTGGTGTCAAAA